>CAZMOE010000004.1:0-3241 GCA_964567855.1 uncultured Prevotellaceae bacterium | reverse complement strand
AACGGAAATTGTATCATGACAGCCTCATCGTCCTCATGCAGGGTATCGAGCCGGATTTCCGTTGCCTCGAAATGAAGCAGCGGAAGCAGTGGCGCGGCCACGCAGAGGGTATCGGCGAGAAGGGTGATCATACAATCTGTTGTCGGAATACGTTAGTCGGTAAAATTACGGTTTTATTTTACAAAGCCTGGGTTTTGCTGCGCAGCCATTCCGCTTCTTCCGGTGTAAGATGGGGTGCAAGGGTGTCGTAAACCCGTCGGTTGTAGTCGTTGAGCCACCTTTTTTCCTCTTCGTTCAGAAGGCCGGGCAGTATGGCCCGGGTGTCGATATGGCAAAGTGTGAGGGTCTCGAGTCGGAAGAACTCTCCCATCTCTTCCCGGACGCAGGGTGTGCTGTCCGGGCAATCCGTATCCGGATCGAGGGGGCGCACCAGTACGCAGTTTTCATGTCGTATGCCGTAACGGCCGGTCAGATATACTGCCGGTTCGTTACTGAAGACCATGCCGGGCAGGAGGGGCTGAGGGTTATGCTCCATTCTGATGCTTTCAGGGCCTTCGTGTACCCCCAGATAGTGCCCCACTCCGTGGCTGGTACCGTGCCGGTAGGTTTTGCCGTCGCGCCAGAGGTCCAGCCGTGCCAGGGCGTCCAGCTGGTCGCCGCGTGTGCCGGCTGGGAAACAGGCCGTTGCCAGGCGGATATGTCCTTTCAGTACCAGGGTATAGTCGCGCTTCATGGCTTCACTGACCTGTCCGATGGCCAGGGTTCTGGTGATATCCGTGGTTCCGTCCAGATATTGCCCTCCGGTATCGATCAGCAGCAGGCCGTTTCCCGAGATGGGAACGGAGCTTTCGGCCGTAGGCGCGTAATGTGGCAGTGCCGCATGGTCGCGCCAGGCGACAATGGCATCGAAACTCTCTTCCCGGTAAAGGGGCTGCTCTTTGCGGAAGTCGGCCAGCCGGGCCACGCAGTCCAGTTCCGTCACTTCGTTATCGATGAAGAGTGAGCCGTTGCCCATGGCCAGCTCTCCGTCGGATTCCAGATGTTTGTCAAGCCAGTAGAAAAAACGGGTCAGGGCGATACCGTCTTTCAGCATGGCGTTACGGTATCCGGCGATTTCAGTCGGGTTTTTGACGGCGCGCATCAGCGGGATGGGGTTGCCTTCCCGGATGATATGTGCCTTGCTGCGCCCGATGGCTTGCGTATGGAGCACGTTGGTATCGGCCGGAGGGGCGATGATACGGGTTGTTTTCGGCAGCGATTCCAAGGCCGCCGTGATCTCTTCGTAGGGAGAAACTCCGATGCCAAGACGTTGCAGCTCGATTCCGACCTCTTCGGTCAGCTGTGCGGGGCGGATAAAGAGCCGGTTGCCGCTGCTTGTCAGCATAGCGTAGGCCGTCACGACCGGGGTGCAGTGTATATCGGAACCGCGTAGATTGAACGCCCAGGCAATGTCATCCAGGCTGGAGAGCAGCAGGCTGTCTGCTGCCGGCCGGATAGCGTCGACGATGCGTTGCAGACGGATTTCCCTTTTTTCGCCGGAATATGTTTCGGGATAAAGTTCCGCTTTCCCGCAGGGCAGGGAGGGCCGTTTCTCCCAAAGCCGGTCGAGAGGGCGGAAATCGGCGATGAAGGTATAGGCGTCGCTCTCTTTGCCCTCATGGGGTATAAGATCATGTCGCAGGCGCTCCAGCCCGGCCTGTGAAAACACACGCCCGTCGAATCCGATGATGAAGCGGGGCGCCGCATCGGCCGGAGTCGCGTCGGCTGCGGTCTTCTGCATTTCGGAACGTTGTTTCTGTATGAAATCTGCCATCGACGGGGTGCCCGGCAATCCTTGTTTCATCAGTTCGAACGGAGATCCTTTCAGCTGCTGTTCGCCTTGGATGAAGAACCTGGAGTCGGTCCAGAGGCCGGCTCCGGTGGCAGTGACGATTACGGTTGCCGCTTCACCGGTGAAGCCGGTAAGCCATTCGATACATTTCCAGTGCTCCGGGATGTATTCGCTTTGATGGGGATCGGTATTCGGGATGATGCAGGCATCGATGCCGGCGGCCGACATCAGTTCCCGCAGTTTTTTGATACGCGTATAAGAGGCGATTTTCATAGTTTTTATCTGTATTTTTTGAGCATGATGAAACTTCTTTGTCGCAATCTGCGCTACGGCGCCCGCCTTACGGTCTCTTTGGGGTGCTTGGCCGGATTGTGCGGGCGGTGAACCCGGTGTTTTCAGTCGTTCCCGGGGCGGCGTGGCCGCCGGGCATTCTCTGTCTGGTGGCTCCGGCATTTCTGGAACCGCTTCTTACGGCCTGGTAGCCGGTGGCCTGTCTGCCGTAGCCGTTGTTTTGTATCTTCGGGCCCGTTCCCGTCCGGCGGCGGCCGCCTGCAAGTGCGTGGGGACCGATGTCGTTCGCTAAGTAACCGCAGATTACGGCAAAGTTAATTATTTTTCTTTCAATTTCGGGAATAAAGAGGGTGTCTTTAATGCTATTTTTAAGAAAAAGTGCCAAAAATTTGCGCTGTTTCGTCTAAAACTCTATATTTGCACCCGCTTTCCGTAGTGGAGAGCCGTAGAGTGACTGGAATCGAAAGAAAGGGAGGTGTAAGACAGGGGATTCGGCACTCGGAAAAACTAACAAAAGACCCGTACTGAAAGATGATTATTGTACCCGTTAAGGAAGGTGAAAATATCGAGAAGTCGTTGAAGAAATTCAAACGCAAATTCGAGAAGACCGGCGTCGTGAAGGAACTCCGCGCCCGTCAGCAGTTCGATAAGCCTTCAGTCTTGAAGCGCATCAAAATGGAAAAGGCCATTTATGTTCAGCACATGCACGAAGCAGATGCCGAATAATCAGCGTTTCATATATTCGCATATAATTTTTGTTTGTGAATAAGGTGTCTCCGATTCCGGCGGCACCTTTTCTTTTTTTATCTTTTCCCGGTAGTCCTTTTCCTCGGTCAGGCGGGCGATATCTTCTGACGGAGTTGTAAGATCCCGTTTGGGGCGAAAACCCTCAGGTGAAATGGATTTCAGTGGAATGAAGCGAAAAACGGTTACCCTCTCATTTATTTATTATATAAGGAAGAAAAGTGGCGGAACCCGGTGTGCGTAATCGGTTTCCTATGATTGGCCGGAAGCCGAAGATGAAAGGCCGATAATATAAAATATGCCGGCAGTTTGATTTGTTCCTGATAAAATTGTTGTTGTCGGAAAAATACGTATTTCTCTGTCTGAGAGAGGGAT
>CAZMOE010000003.1:60264-170093 GCA_964567855.1 uncultured Prevotellaceae bacterium | reverse complement strand
AGATATTTATTGATAAAATCCGTATCTTTGCGACCTGAAATGAAAGAATAGCATATTCTCTGACGCATGAAAACTTCAGACAGAAAAATGACTTATGCCGCGGCCATTGCAGAATTGGAGCAAATTGCCGACAGGATACAAAGCCCCGATTGCGAGGTGGATCATTTGTGTGAACTGACAGCCCGCTCGGTAGAGTTGTTACGTTTTTGCCGGGAGAAGTTGAACCGTACCGACAAGGAGCTTGCCCGACTGCTGGATAGCATGGATGAGGATGCGCCGGAGTGCTGATAGAGTACATTAATATATATAATAGATAAAGTAATCTCATTATGTCTGACAAAAAAGTTCGTGTGCGTTTTGCGCCGAGTCCCACGGGGCCGCTTCATATCGGGGGCGTGCGTACTTGCCTGTATAATTATTTGTTTGCCCGTCAGCATGGCGGCGAACTTATTTTCCGTATCGAGGATACCGATTCTCAACGGTTTGTTCCCGGTGCCGAGGATTATATTATCGAATCTTTCAAATGGTTGGGAATCCATTTCGATGAAGGTGTCAGCTTTGGAGGGGCACACGGACCGTATCGTCAGTCTGAGCGACGTCATATTTATAAAGAATATGTCCGGCAATTGCTGGATGCCGGTAAGGCCTATGTCGCCTTTGACACTCCGGAGGAACTGGATGCCGCCCGCTCTGCGGTAGAGAATTTTCAGTATGATGCTTCTACGCGTGGCCGGATGCGCAATTCTCTGACATTGGGGGACGAAGAGACAGCCCGTCTGATCGCTGCCGGCACACCCTATGTGGTTCGTTTTTTAATTGAACCGGGAGAAGATGTCGTAGTCAATGACATGATTCGCGGGGAGGTGACTATCAATTCCTCGATTCTGGACGATAAGGTCCTCTATAAATCTGCGGATGAATTGCCTACCTATCATCTTGCCAACATTGTGGATGACCATTTGATGGAAGTGACTCATGTGATTCGTGGAGAGGAATGGTTGCCCTCAGCCCCGTTGCACCTGTTGCTTTACCGGGCTTTCGGATGGGAGGCTCCGCGATTTGCCCATCTGCCGCTTCTTCTCAAGCCGGAAGGCAACGGGAAGTTGAGTAAGCGCGACGGGGATAAGTTCGGATTCCCTGTGTTCCCGCTCGAGTGGCATGATCCGGCTTCCGGAGCTGTATCGATGGGGTATCGTGAGTCCGGATATTTGCCTGAAGCAGTCATTAACTTCTTGGCGCTGTTGGGGTGGAATCCCGGTAATGATCAGGAGATCCTTTCGATGGACGAGCTTGTCCGCCTTTTCAATCTGGAACATTGCTCCAAGAACGGCGCACGGTTCGATTACCAGAAGATCAAGTGGTTCAATCATCATTATCTGCAACTTTGCGATGAGAAGATCTTGATTGAGGCATTGCAAAAGGATCTGGAGGCCAATCATGTCGAAACGACTGCCGAGAAAGCGGTCGCTGTTGTCCGTCTGATGAAAGAGCGTGTCAATTTTCCGCAGGATTTGTGGAATGAATGTAATTTCTTCTTCAAGGCTCCGGAAGAATATGACGAAAAGTCGCTTAAAAAATGGTGGAAGGCGGAGGCGCCTGCCTATGTCGGCGAATTGTGTGACTTTTTGGAGCAACAGGAAGACTGGACAGGTGCTGTTCTGGAGCCGAAAGTCATAGAATGGATCGCTTCCAAAGAATATCCGTTGGGGAAAGTCATGAATGCTTTCCGGGTGACGCTGGTCGGGGCGGCACGAGGACCCCATATCTTCTTGATTACCGATTTGCTGGGCAAGGAAGAGACGCTTGCGAGGGCCCGTATGGCTCTTGCCCGACTGGGGAAATAATAATCTGTGTAACCATTTTATAGCATCAGTAAAGAGTGAATATTGTCTATAATTTTGCCATTCATACTTATGTGGCGGCGATCAGAGTCGCCGCTCTTTGCGGCCACCGGAAGGCCCGGTTGATGGAGAATGGTCGCAAAGGATGGGAAGCGAAACTGCGTGAGCAGCGTAATCCTTCCGATCGGTATGTATGGTTTCATGCCGCTTCATTAGGAGAGTTTGAACAGGGCCGGCCGTTGATGGAACAGTTGCGCGAGCAATATCCGGACTATAAAATTCTGCTGACGTTTTTCTCTCCGTCGGGCTATGAAGTGCGTAAAAATTATAAGGGAGCCGATATCATCTGCTATTTGCCTTACGATTTTTCGGCGCAGATGAATCGGTTTATCGATATTGTTCGCCCATCGAAGGTATTTTTTATAAAATACGAGTTCTGGGGTAATTGTCTCGAACAGTTACACGCCCGTTGTATTCCGACTTATCTGATCTCCGGGATTTTTCGCGACAGACAGATCTTTTTCAAGCCTTACGGCGCGGCGATGCGTGACGTGCTTCGCAAGTTTACCCATCTGTTCGTTCAGGATGAGACTTCCAAGGACCTTTTGTCTGAAATCGGAATCAAAGAGGTTACCGTTTGCGGCGATACCCGTTTCGACCGGGTTCTGAGTATCAGCGAGCAGGCCAAAGTGTTGCCTTGGGCCGAATGTTTTGTAAAAGATTCTTCATTTGTCCTGGTTGCCGGCAGCTCCTGGCCGAAGGACGAGGACATTTTGCTGGAACATTTCAATATGCATCCGGAAATGAAGTTCATTATTGCCCCTCATGAGATTCATGAGGAGCATATTCAGAGCATCATGGCCAGATTGCGTCGCCCTTACATGCGTTATAGTCAGTTGGATGAATCGAAACTGGCGGCGGTAGATTGTCTTATAATCGATGCGATTGGTTTTTTGTCTTCGATTTATCGTTATGGACAGTTGGCATATATCGGCGGTGGATTCGGTGTCGGTATTCACAATACATTGGAGGCTGCGGTATATGGGATTCCCGTTATTTTCGGGCCGAACCATCAGGCTTTCCGCGAGGCGCTGGGTCTGGTCGATGCCGGTGCGGCTTTCCCGATAGGGGATATGGCTTCCTATGAAAAGATAATGGACCGGATGATGAAGGATTCGGCTTTCTTGCAGTGCGCCGGAGGAAAAGCCGGGGCGTATGTTAGGGAAAATGCCGGTGCGACAGAAGCTATTTTTGCCACAGTCTTTGGCAAGGAGTAGTTTTTCGGTTTCATTTTTACAGGTAGAGATATTGTCGATGCAGATTTTTTGAAAAATCTTTTGGAGGATTTGTAAAAGTAGGCTATCTTTGCACCCGATTTAAGGAAATTCATTATTATTATTGCCATATGGTGTAATGGTAGCACAGCAGATTCTGGTTCTGTTAGTCTGGGTTCGAATCCTGGTATGGCAACAACGATGCGGGGAACAAGATGTTTCCCGCATCGTTGTTTTTGGTGTTGACAGCTTGTGTGGGGTCGCTCCTGCGGGATATTGGGGAGTACAGAAATTGTGATACCGGCGCGGGGCATCGCTTGTGAAACATTCGGCGATCTTTTATGTTTCTCTTTTTTCTGGTTGTTTTGATTTATTATGGTCCGGGATTTGAACTATGGAGGATCAGGTGGGGGATAGGCAGAGGGAATGAGAATCTTGAATGAGGGAACTATCTCTATTTTCGTTTTTCGGAAGTACGGTCCCGCATTGGCCCAGGAGAAGATATGATAGGCCTCTCCCGGGCAGCGGAACCTTGATTTATTGGATGATGAACTCCTGCACCGCCTTTTTTAGGCCTTTCCCGGTTACGGATAATGTGCCCTTTCCGGTTTTTTCACCGGCTTCCACAACTACGACTAATTGTCCGTGGAAAGTTTTCATTGTCGGTCGGGTGAATGTTTCGAGAGATGTGGCGTCTCCGTTGCATACCGCTTTGAATGCGGTTGCGCCGGTCGTTTTGAACTGGAGTTGTGTATCGGTATCGGGACAGAGATTACCGTCTTTGTCGACAACGCGGACGGTGACGAAAGCCAAATCCGGTGTTTCGCCGTCGCCGACATGGTCGGCGGTCAGCGCGGTGCGGTCGGCAACGAGTTCGAGGTGGTGCGGCACGCCTGCCGTACGCACGATTTCTTCGGCCACGGCCTTTCCGTCGGCATCATAGGCCACGACTTTTATTTCACCGGGTTGATAAACCACATCCATCCAGCGGAGACGGTAGCGGTCGAGCCGGCTGCCGGGATCCTTGCTCCGGCGACCTTGGCTGACACCGTTGACAAAGAGTTCTGCCGATGGGTAGCTCGTGTAACAGAACACGGGGATGGTATCTCCCTCATGCCCCGGCCACGTCCAGTGAGGCAAGAGATGCAAAGTTGCCTCAGTGGTATTCCACCGGCTGCGATAGAGCCAATAGCGGTCTTTGGGAAGCCCTGCCAGATCGAAAATGCCGAAGTAGGAGGAGCGTGACGGCCAGTACTCGTCATAAGGCGACGGCTCGCCGAGATAGTCGAAGCCGGTCCAGACAAATTCCCCGATCACCCAGGGCTTGTCATCCTGCCACTGCCAGTCGTCGTCGGGTAAATTGCTCCACGAGCAGCATTCCAGGTCGTAGCCGGAGCATTGTCCGTCGTTGTAGCTGTAGCTTTTACGCTCTACAGCCGGCAACTTATATACTCCGCGGCTGCTGACCGTAGAGGTTGTCTCGCTGCCGAGGATAAAGCCCTGCGGAGCATTCTGATAGGCTTTGTCGTATTTGTTGAGGCGGTAATTCAGTCCCGGCACATCCATTGCCTGCATCACGCCGCTCCAGATGGCGTTGTCCACGCGGTCAAGCCCCTGGGTGACGGTGCGGGTCGGGTCGAGCCGGTGACATAATTCCTGCATGAGCCGGCTGTATTTCAGGCCTACGGCCGAACCTTGGTCGGGGATTTCATTACCGATGCTCCACATCACGATACTTGGATGGTTGCGATGGCAGCGGACAAGATTGGTGATGTCCCGTTCCCACCAGTCATTGAAGAAACGGCTGTAACCGTTCTTGCATTTGGCGTAGACCCACATATCGAACGATTCGGCCATGACCATCATTCCCAGGGAGTCGCACAGATCCATTTGCCAGGGAGCCGGCATATTGTGTGACGTACGTATCGCATCGCATCCCATCTCTTTCAGCAGAACCAGTTGCCGGGTCAGCGCCGCTTTATTGACCGCAGCGCCGAGTGGACCGAGATCGTGATGGAGGCAGACCCCTTTGAACTTGCGGGTCACTCCGTTCAGTTTGAACCCGTCGGCCGAAATCTCCACGGTGCGGATGCCGAAGCGTGTGGTCTGCCTGTCCCAGACGCGGTCGCCTTCACGCACCTCGGTTTCCAACGTATAGAGAGCCGGCGTTTCGGGCGACCATGTCTGCGGAGTTTTCACCGTCATTACGCAGACGGCGGTCGGTTCCGCACCCAAACCTGCACTTCCCTTGGCCACGGTCTTTCCGTCGGGAGCGATGATTTTATGAGTCACCACGGCTTTCGGCTTCTTCTCATTGAAGCCCCGCAGTTCCGTGCTGACAGCGATGCGGGCCTCTTGGCTGTTCAGCGCTGTCGTGCGGACGAAGTTTCCCCACGTGGCAATGCCCTTTTCCTGACCCAGAACGAGACGTACGGGGCGGTATAGTCCGGCCCCCGGATACCAGCGGGAGCTTTCTTCCACGTTGTTCAATGCCACGGTCAGCGAGTTCGGTTGTCCGTCGGTGTTGACGAAAGGGGTGATGTCGATTTCAAAACTGCTGTATCCGTAGGCCCATCCGCCGGCGGGGCGGCCGTTGATAGTAACCTCCGGCTCGCTCATGGCGCCGTCGAAAATCAGGGACACGTGCGGATAGCCGGCCGGAACGGTAAATGTAGTGCGGTATTCTCCTTTGCCGATCCATGGCAGTGACCCCGAACGACCTGTTTTTTCGGTCGCCTCCTTTTCTCCGTTCTGTACGATAGCCACCACTTGCTTGTCTATCTCCTTGTCGAAAGGTCCGTCGATTGCCCAGTCATGCGGAATGGAAACTTTTTCCCAGGAAGAGGAATTGCCCGGGGCGGCCCCGGTTTCGGTCGGGCCGATGTGTCTGAATTCCCATCCGTCCAGCAGAAGGATTTCGCGGGCGGGAGCATTGTCCGTCTGTCGGATGGCTGCCTCCTGCGACGTATTGCCGTAGGCCGGGCTGTAAACGGCAGACAGCAGGCCGAGTGCGGCGCTAAAACAAAAGCAGAAACTTTTTTTCATAGTATTATAATGTTGATGATTATTTCATGGTGTGTATGCCTGGCGGTGTCCCGTTCCGGCTGTATTTTTATATCGGGATGCCGTAATTGAATTTGAGCGTATCCATGACGAACGTGCTTTGTATGCGGCTGACATAGTCCAGAACCCCTACTTTGTTGAACAGGAATTCCTGATACTGCTTCATAGAGGCGACATAGACCTTGAGCATAAAATCGCAGTCCCCGCTTACGTTATAACACTCCGAGACCTCAGGCCATTCCTGCACCGCCTTTTGAAATTCGGTGGCAATGCCGGTATTGATCTGTCTCAGCGTCAAGTTGCAGTAGACCACGAATCCGCGCTCCAGTTTGTCGGCATCCAGTACTGCCACATATTTGTGGATATATCCCATCCGCTCCAGTCTCCGGAGCCGCTCGAAAGTCGGTGTGCTCGACAAATGTATCTTTTGGGCCAGTTCTTTGGTCGTGAGCCGGCAGTTTTCCTGCATGGCGCGCAGAATTTTCAGATCGGTATCGTCAAGAGTATCCATGGAGATGAAAACGTTTGTATTGCTGCAAAGATACTGCAAACGGTTATAAAAACAAATTTTATAGTTCTTTATTGAGATACTTTTGTTTCCTGTTCTTATGAGCTGTCGCCGGCCGGATTGTTTGGCGGTATCCCTTGCAGTCGGATTTTTTCTTTTCCCTTCCGGCAGTTTGAGGCCTCCGGCTGCCGGGGAAAGGGCATTTATATTCTGTGTGCTTGTTCCGGCCACGCCGGAACGGGCGGGAAGCCTCTGTGGACGCCTTGCCGTGATGCGGCGGAGACGGATGCCGGTATGGAACATGCGTCCTGAGACGCGGTTCCGCCCGTGAATGCCGGAAGAGATCCTTCCGGCGCGGAGATGACGGCCCGCAGCGGTATCGATGATGGAAAAAAAGCCGCCGTTAGCGTTGCAAATCCTCTTTTTCCCCTTAAAAAAGTTAAGGCAATCATAAAAATGTAACGGAAATGTAACAGATATGCGCCGAAGATATATTATCTTTGCGCCGAAACCACAAGATATATCCGGTATGGACATAGCCTATTTGGGAATAGTCATATTCCTTTTTGTTTTAGCAACCATTGACTTGACCGTCGGGGTCAGCAATGATGCCGTAAACTTTCTCAGTGCAGCCGTTGGCTCTAAAGCTGCCTCTATCAAACGTATTTTGTTGATCGCCGCTATCGGCATTCTGCTGGGAGCCTCTTCCAGCAGCGGAATGATGGAAATCGCGCGGCATGGTATCTTTCAACCGCAGCATTTTTTCTTTAGCGAGCTGATGTGCATCTTCCTCGCCGTCGTTATCAGCGATGTCGTGCTGCTGGATCTTTTCAACTCTCTCGGGCTCCCCACTTCGACCACCGTATCCATGGTATTTGAGTTGTTGGGAGCCTCTTTCGTCATTGCGCTTATCAAACTGAACGGCAATAGCGCCGATCTCAGCCTTGTCGATCTCATCAACACGGAAAAGGCCCTCACCGTCATCATCGGTATTTTCCTTTCCGTGGCCGTGGCTTTCTTCTTCGGCACCGTGGTACAATGGCTTTCGCGTCTCTTGTTTACTTTCAACTATCAGCGGAATCTTGGCGCCAAAGTGGGAATCTTCGGCGGCGTGGCTGCAACGAGCATCATCTATTTCATGCTTATTAAAGGTATGCGCGAGGCCTCTTTCATGACCGATGAAATGCGTGCCTGGATGGATGATAATGTCGGTTGGGTCATTTTGGGCAGTTTTGTCTTTTTTGCGTTGCTCATGCAGCTGCTTCACTGGTTTAAGGTGAATGTCTTTAAGATCATCGTTCTGATGGGAACTTTCGCCCTGGCCATGGCTTTTGCCGGCAATGACTTGGTGAACTTCATCGGTGTGACGCTGGCCGGATTTTCTTCATTCATGGACTTTACGGCTAACGGAGCGGGGATTGCCCCCGATCAGTTCCGTATGAATTCGCTCAACGATCCTGCTGGGACCCCGATCTATTTCCTTGCCGGTGCCGGTGTGATTATGGTTATCGCCCTTGTCACGAGCAAAAAGGCACGCAAGGTCCTGCAGACCTCCATCGACTTGTCGCGTCAGGATGGCGGCGACGAGCTTTTCGGTACTTCACCCGTAGCGCGTAAGGTGGTCCGGGCCTTTTCCGGCGCTGCGGAAACCATCATCGGATTGGTGCCGGAGCGTGTCCGTAGCTGGGTGGATACCCGCTTCGTGCGGACCGAGGACTCTGTGGAGGATGGGGCTGCCTTCGACCTGATCCGCGCCTCCGTCAACCTTGTTTTGGCCGGATTGCTGATTGCTGTAGGTACCTCCCTGAAACTTCCGCTTTCCACGACGTACGTGGCTTTCATGGTAGCGATGGGTACCTCCCTTGCCGACCGGGCCTGGGGGCGTGAGAGCGCCGTCTATCGTGTCACCGGCGTTATTTCAGTCATCGGCGGTTGGTTTGTAACGGCCGGGGCAGCTTTCCTGATCGCCTCTATTGTCGTGCTGGTGATGTACTACGGCGGTCTTATCGCCATGGGCGGCATGATAGTCCTTGCAGCTTTCATATTGATCCGCAGCCATATCGTTTATAACAAGAAACAGCAGAAAGAGGAGGCCGATGTGCAGATGGAGACCATTCTCAATTCCGAAGATAAAGAGAAAGTTTGGGAAAATCTGCGTCTTCACACTGCGGCGACACTTTCCCGCACCTTGAACTTTGCGGCAGCGACCTACCGCGACATGTTCCGGGCCTTTACGGAAGAGGATCTGAAAGTCCTGCGGCACTCACTGATCCATATCATCGAGGCCAAAGCGGAAATGAAGAAGATGCGCCGTCTTGAGACCAAGGGGCTGCAACGCATCGATAAGGAACTGGCCTTTGAGAAAAACACCTGGTATCACCTTTCCAGCAACAACTGTCAGCAGATACTGAATACGCTCAACCGTATCTGTGACCCGATGAAAGAGCACACGGACAATAATTTCAGTCCTCTTTCCGAAGAGTATATCCAGGAGTTCCTGCCCTATTCTGAGCACCTTTACGAGGTTTTCAACTCGATCTCGCAGATGATTTCCAATGGAGATTTCTCTCATGCCGAGGAAATTTCCGAAGAGGCGAAGTACATGAAGAAGCAGCTCTCCGATCTGCGCAAGCGGCAGACCGAACGACTTCCTGAGGAGACGGGCAGTTTGAAAATGTCGTTTGTTTATCTCAATCTTATCCAGGAATCGCACGAGTTGCTCAGTCAGGTACGTAACGTATTGCGAGGCAGCGAGAAATATTTTGCCTGATTGCTTCCGTATATACTTTCGGATTTTTCAGGCGGGAGGTCCGTCCGGATCCGGTAGTGGAAAAATAATTCCGGCCGCAAAACAATAGATTTTGTTTTGCGGCCGGAATCTGTTTTTGTGGATGACCGAGACTGAATCTGCCGGTTTCCTCCTTGTGGCAAGGGGGATGTTTATTGTATCGGAACGCCGTTGTAATATTCGAGGATTTTCATCCGTATCAGATACTCGTATTTTGCCTGCAGTACGTCCTGCATAGCCTTTTCGTGGTTCGTGGATGCCGACAGCAGATCGTAGGAGGTCGACCGTCCGGCGGCATATCGTTCGCTTTCATGATGGAATGCTATCTCTGTGGCGGCTGCGGCCTTGCTTGCACTTTCAAAATTGCTTCGGGCGGTCAGAGCGTTATAGAAGGCCTGCTGTATTTCTTTGAAGAGGTTCTGCCGGGCGTTGTCGAGCGAGAGCTGACGGCTTCGGATGGAGAGCCGTGCCTGCCGGATGCTGTTGCGGGTTGAGAATCGGTTGAATATCGGGATATTGAGCGATAATCCGATGTATTCGCTGCCGTTCAGGTCAAGCTGGCGGCTGAAGTTGATGTTGTCTTGATCGTAAACGTGGTAATAGGAGTTGCTGTAAGAGCCGCTGAGATTGAGTCCCGGCCACAGATAGCTGCGGGCGACCTTCAGATTATGGCGGCTGCTTTCAAGCTGGTATTGCGCTGTCAATATGGAGGGATGCCGGGCCACGGCTTGTTCGAATACAAGGTCCGGTTGGGGCATGTCGCCCGTGAGGACGCCGGAGGTGTCCGGTTCGGTGATTGTAAAGCCTTCCGGATTTTCAAGATTCAGCAACTGGCTGAGGTTAAGCCGGGCCAGTGTGGCATTGCCGCGGGCCTGCGAGAGATTGTATTCTGCGCCGGCCAGTTGGGATTCCGCCTCTGCACGTTCGCTTGCCGGCTTTTTCCCGACTTCTACAAGAGCGGCGGCCATTTCAAGCTGCTGGTGTTTCTGTTCAACTTGCCGGGCGGCGATCTGCTCCAGACCTTTGTAATATAATGCCTGCAGGTATTGTGTCGCCACGTTGATGCTGAGGTCCTGCCGGGCCTGTTCGAGCGAAGCCGAGGCCGCTTTGAGGTTGAACTCTTCGGCTTTGATCTGGTTCGGGATCCGGAATCCGGTGAAAATCGGGAGAGAGGTCGATATGCTGAAATTGGTAGAGGCTGATGTCCGGTCGACGGTCGATCCGTCGCGGCCGGTACTGCGACCGAATCCGAATCCCTGCCCGAGGCTTGCATTGAGGTTCGGTAATCGGCTGTAACGGGTCGTCTGCAGATTGATGCGGCTGTTTTCTTCCTCCAGTTCGCTTTGTCGGATGGCGATATTGTGGGCGATGGCATAGTCGATGCATTCTTTCAGACTCCAGATCTTGGTTGCCGTATCCTGTGCGACGGCTCCGGCTGAGACCATAGCCCATGCCAGCGACAATATGATTCTGTATTTTTTCATTTTATGATACATTGGGAATAATGAATATCTTGCAGTATTGCCCGGGGACGGACAAAAGGCATTTTCGCGGTTTTTCTTAGTCCGGATTTACTTTTGGTTGCCCCGCAACTGCATATCGGAATTCACGCCGTCGGTAATCTCGGTATAAAGTCCGTCGCTCATACCGATTTGTACGGTGATGCGTTCAAAGGTCTGGGGACTGACACCCTCTCCGGAGGTCAACCGGTAGACGAAAGTCGAATCGCCGGAAAATTCGATGGCGGTTTCCGGCACAGTCATGACACTGTCGCGCTGGCTCAGGATAATTTCGGCGTTGGCACTATATCCTGCCCGGATGTTGAGGGTGTCGGCGATGCTGGCAGCGGCTTTGATTTCAAAAAGTATGGCTCCATTGCTTTCCGTGCCCTTCGGTGAAATGTATTCGAGGGTGGCCGGTAGAACAATGTCCTGCAGGGCGCCGATGGTGAGGTTGATAGGCATGCCGGTATGCAGCCGGCCGACTTCGGTTTCATCAATGTTTCCGCGGAAGATGATGTCGCCCATGTCGGCAATCGTTGCTATGGTCGTACCGTCGTTATAAGAGTTAGTGTTGACGACGGAAGTACCCACTTTGACCGGAATATCGAGAATGGTACCCGTGATGGTGGAGGTGACGACTGTCGTGTTGATTTTTCCGGACCGTTTGCTGATGCCGTCGGTTACGATCTCGAGGGCGTCTTGGGCCGCTTGTGCGTTTTCCCGCACTTTCTCCAGATTCGTAAGGCTTTGCTCGTACTCTTCTTTCGACACCACGCCTTTTTGGTAGAGCGCGGATACACGGGCATGTTCTTTCTCGCTCTCTTCGAGAGTGAGTTGTGTGGTGCGCACGTTGCTCTGGGCATTGTTAAGCGTGCTCATCTCAGGAATAACCTTAATCTTGGCAATGGGATCTCCTGCCTGTACATGATCTCCTGTCTCGCGGTATATTTCGGTAACGATCCCCTGTATTTGCGGTTTGATGTTCACTTCATCACGAGGTTCCACCTTGCCGGTTGCGACGGTCTGTTTGACGAGGGTGCGCACCTCCGGTTTGAGTAATTCGTAACTGATTTCTTCCGGCTGCGACTGTTTCCAAAGATAGTAGAACGTGTATCCCACAAGCAGTACTGCGAGGCACCAAAGCAGAATTTTGAAAATTTTTTTCATTGCATCTATGTTTTTTATTGTTTTATTTTCCTGATTGTTGATTTCGTGATCGGGTGAAACCGGTTACTCGTCGCGCAGAGCTTCGATAGCCTTGATTTTCATCGCGCGCCGTGCCGGCATCCATCCTGCCAATAGTCCGCCTGCGACAAGAATGGTCAGGGCGATCAGTCCGACGGAGAAAGGAATCTGCGGCGCCATGAACATGCTGCCCTCTGACGGATTGGAATCCAGTCCGTTCCCGATGGCGGCCAGTATCCACACACCTAATAATAGTCCGCAAATGCCGGCCGCCCCTGTCAGCATGATGCTTTCGGCCATAATCTGTGAAAGAATGGAGAGCGGTTTGGCCCCCAGTGCCCGCCGGATGCCGATTTCCTGTGTCCGCTCCTTGACCGTTACCAGCATGATGTTGCTGATGCCTATCAGGCCTGCCAGCAGGGTTCCCGCCCCAACGATCCAGATCAGAATGCCGATGCCAATGAACAGCGCCTGAAAGGAACCCAGCATTTCCGAAAGGTTGAATACCCACATCGCCGACGGATCGTCCGGATGGATGAAGTGACGTTCTTTCACCCAAAGCTCTATCTGTTTTTGTTCTTGGGTGGCGTCATATTCATCGTGGAGGGTGACGAGCAGCATGTCGACGGTGTTATGCTGCCGGTAGGCAAGCTGTTCTGTCGGGAGCGGCAGCAGCAACGCCTGGTTGACGTCTATGCCGATGGTCATTTCGCTGGTCGCCTTGACGACGCCGACGATGGTATAGTAGATGCTGCCGGCCTTGATGAGGCGGCCGCAGGGATCTGTCTGATCGGAGAAGAGATTTTCATAGACTTTCTGACCGATTACGCAGACTTTGCGGCTTTCTTTCAGGTCGATGTCATTGATATATCGGCCGTAGAGGATTTTCTGCGGTGTGGAATAGTAATAGGCCGGAGTGATGCCGGCAATCTGGTATTCGCCCGACTGACTTCCATAGCTGGTTGTGTGAGTGCCCGCCCAGTTGATGGAAGATATGTAGCGGCCTTTCTTTCCCAGTTGCTGGCGGACGTAGGCGACGTCATCGTTGTTCATGGTCCAGCGGCGGTCTTTGCGGAATCCTTTGTAGGGGATGGAAGTGCGGCTGGCGCCCATGAAGATCGAGTTGCTCGGAACGCCCTGTATGTTGCGGCTCATGCCTTTGTTGAGGCCGATGCCGCATCCCACAAGGATGATCAGCATCAGGATACCCCAGAAGACGCCGAATGCGGTCATGAGGCTGCGCCACTTGTTGCGCGTGATGGTGAGCAGGATTTCTTGCCAAAGGTCTTTCATATATTGTCAGTTGGCGGCCAGCGCCTCTACGGGTTTGATATTGACGGCACGCCTTGCGGGAATGTATCCGGCGATGATGCCGGCGAGAATCATGATTCCGTTGGCGGCCAGGATGATACTCATGTCGACTGTGGGATTGAGGAATATGGTGCCTCCGTCTCCCCCGCCGTTTCCTCCGGCCATCTCGGTAATGGTTTTTGCCAGCTGGGTGATGCCGACGCCGCAAAGCATGCCGATATAGCCGAACAGCAGCGTGATGCCGACCGATTCGAGGAGGACGAGTCCGACGATGGAGCGGGGAGACGCCCCTAAGGCTTTTCGGATGCCGAATTCCCGGGTGCGTTCTTTAACGGTGATGAGCATGATATTGCTGATGCCCACGATGCCGGCAATAAGCGTGGCGAGGCCGATGATCCAGATGAAGATGCGCAGGCCGCGGAAGATGCTCATCGTCTGCACGTAATTTTCATAAGCGTTCCAGATCCAGACAGCATTGTGGTCGTTTTTGTCGAACCCTTTGTGGTTGCCCAGGGCGGCACGCAGTTCCTCGGTGAAGGCCTCGTTTTCTTCTGTGGTCTCAAGGTTTTGTACCAGAAGCCGAAGATTGGAATAATAGCCGTCGGGCTTGAAGATGGCGGCTGTTGTCGTGATCGGAGCGTAGACCGTGTGATCATTGCTGCGCGGATTGTTGTCCTGGTAGATGCCGACTACGAGAAACGGGACGGAATACAGGTTGACCCACCGGCCCAGCGGGTTCTCTCCGTTTTGAAAGAGAATTCTGACGGTGTTGGCATTCAGCAGGCAGACCTTGCGACGTTCGTGGATGTCGATTTCATTGATGTTGCGGCCGGCTGTGAGCCGGCAGTTAAGCATTCCCAGACAATCGGGATAAAAACCGAGCAGCTGGCAGCTTGCATAGTCTTTCTTATATGACACCCGGGTGCTGACGGTGATTTGCGGCATGGCCTGTCCGATGTTTTTGGGGAAACGGTGCCGGAGGTATTCGATATCATTGATGTCTAATTGAATACGTCTCCACTTGGGCAGCCCCTGATAGGGCAAGGTCGTGTAACCCGGCCATAGGCGGACAACATTTCTGGCGCTTGAACCGAAGTTGCTCATCATACCGTTGAGCAGTCCGTTGCCGGCCCCGAGCAGGATAATGAGCATGAAGATGCCCCACGCGATAGAAAATCCTGTCAGGGCAATGCGCAGTTTGTTGCGGCTCATGGAGGTGGAGACTTCAGCGAAAATATCGGTCAGCATGCTGTTATCTGGTTAGGATGGTTTCGTCCCTGTCTATCAGTCCGTCCTTGATGTGGATGCGGCGGTCGGTCTGCTGGGCGATGTCGGCCTCATGGGTTACGATAATGACGGTCATACCCTGTTCGCGATTGACCCGCCTCAGGATATCCATGACCTCCTGGGTTGTCTGGCTGTCCAATGCACCTGTCGGTTCGTCGGCCAGAATGATTTTAGGTTGGGCGATGAGGGCGCGGGCGATGGCCACGCGCTGTTTCTGACCTCCGGACATTTCGGAAGGATAATGATCCGCCCAATCGCGCAATCCCATCATGTCGAGATATTCGAGAGCCTTTTCGTTACGCTTGCGCCGGGATACGCCCTGGTAATAAAGGGGCAGTGCGACGTTCTCCATCGCGTTTTTGAACGTGATGAGGTTAAAAGACTGGAATACGAAGCCGATGAGCCGGTTGCGTAACTCGGCGGCACGGCTTTCCGAAAGATTGCGGATAAGGGTACCGGCCAGGTAATAGGAACCCTCGTCATAGTCATCGAGAATACCCAGGATATTGAGTAAAGTGGATTTCCCGGATCCCGATGCGCCCATGATGCTGACCAGTTCTCCCTCATGAATATGAAGGTCGATGCCTTTTAGCACATGTAGCGGTGTGCCGGCATGATAGGTTTTGTGGATATTTTGCAGGACGAGCATAACCTGTGGAATGATGTTTCTTTATTAGACGGTTCAAGATGAAAAATGTTACATCTTTTTGCAATAAGTTTCTAATTTTTTTTTACGACGGAGGTGGCATTGACACCGGTTGCGGTGTTTGCCGTTTTGCGGTGACTGCTTACCGGCATCTTGTCGGTCGCCGCGGCGGAGGCGCATAGGGCTCCCGGAATCTCTTCGCTGCTTGCTTCGAAGCCGGAACCGCCGGCCGGTGCAAAGATAATTATTTACATCCGGCCGGACAAAAAGATCATTTTGTTTTGTCAGTTCCAGGAATTATTTTAATTAATATTAATCATGTGGTTAGCTGTCGCAGTGTTCCGGCAATTTCCTCGACGCTTATGTTCAGCAGTTTCATTTCTTCGGCGATTCGCGGCAACTGTTCTTCCAGCAGTCGCTGACGGCGGAGAGTCTGCACCTGCTCCGGAGCCTGCTCTGCCACGAAATATCCGACCCCGCGGCGGTTGAAAATGATCTCTGCCGCCGAAAGGCGTTCGATGGCCCGCATGACGGTATTGGGATTCACTTCCAGTTCAACTGCCAACTCGCGTACGGAAGGCACTTGTTTCCCGGCGGTCAGTTCCTGACGCAGGATTTTATCGCAGATATGGTCGACAATCTGCATGAAAATGGGCTGGGATGTCTGAAATTCCATATTATGCAGGATTATTTGGCTTGTTTGTAACGGATTTGGCGATAAAGGATGTATCCTTCCGCCAGACAGATCGGAACGGTGGCAAGCATGGTGTAATAGATAATATCGAAGGTGCGGGTCATCATGTGCAGGAGCCGGGCTTCATTCATGTCGGTAAAATCTCGTGTCGCAGCGTAGGTGCCGAACCCGATAATGAAGGCGATTGTCAGAATGAATCCGGTCAGCAGAACGAGGCCGATACTTTTGATCTGCGCATTGTGTTTGAAGCACATGTTGAGAATGAGGTAGTACAGAAAACAGCAGAGGTTGGTGAAAAGGCCAAGAACGTTCAGTGTCGTACTACGGGAAAGGATATGGTCGATAAAGATACCGGTGGCCGTATTCTGTTCATGATATTCTCCTGAGGCCATTCTGTCGGCCTGTTGGGCCCGGAGGGTGTCGATTATCTGGCGGAGGAACCCGGGATCGTTGTTAAAGAGGTTCAACGTCCAGTCATATTCAGGTTCGAGCAGGTACCCGGTGAGCATGGTGAGGTAGAAAAGCGCTATATAGACGATATACAGTGCTGCAAAGGCAATGACATAATCCAGCAGCATGACGATGAATTTTTCTATTGGAGAGGCCGGCAGGGTCAGATAGAGACAGGAACTTTGCGGTTGGGTGAACTTTCGGTGCAGGATGGTGGTGACGATCAGAATCAGGATCAGTTGTGCATAGCCGAGAAATGAGTTGGCGAAGATCATGATAAGAATCGGCAGGCTGTCGTTGTTCAGATGTCCTGAGGAGTAGCCCGGATAAAATGTCGAGAAAGTACACAGGATATAGGCGATGGCGAAAATCACAAAGGGCAGGACGAAACGGCGTTTCTCCATGGCCCAGTCGTAGCGGAGCAGATCGCCGATGCGGCGGAAACTGAATGTATTTTTCATAATGAAATCGTTTTTAATGATGTGGATGGGGTTGAATGATTTGTGTGGGATGAATATCCATAAAAGTCCTTGTCCTGAATTTCCGGTGGCAGGCCGTGCCGGTTCAGGGAGTTGCTGTTTGGAAAAAGTTTTGTGCCGTTGTGTTATGTATTGAAGAGGATACCTGCTGACGGGACCTTCCGGATAGGGGACTTTTGTAGATATTCATAGATGTTATTGTGCCGCGGTGGGGAAGATCTCCTTGAACTGTGCCGGATTTCTGACCACTGCGTTGAAGAGCAGTTTCGTATCGACCGGAGCTTCGATGCCCGATGTGTTGAGCATGATGCTCCATGTGCCGCGGAGCGTCGGTTCGCTGTAAAGGATCTCGTCGCCGGGTTCTGCGACTCCGAATGTCAGGCGTGTGCCTATTTCCTGCAGAGAGCGGGAGAGCAACACTCCGTCGTTTTCCAGAATAATGATGGAATCGATGAGGTTTTCCAGGTCATCGACCTGATGGGTGGAAATAACGATGGTGCGTTCGCTGTCTGCCAATGAGGCGATGAGTTTGCGGAACGTGCTTTTGGAAGGAATGTCCATGCCGTTGGTTGGTTCGTCCATGAACAGATAGCGTGTGTTGCAGGCGATAGCCAGTGAGATGAGGGCCTTTTTCTGTTGTCCGAGCGACATGGAGGTAAGACGTTTGTCTGAAGGGACTTCAAATTCTTTGAGGGCGTGCTCGAAGAGCTCCCGGTCGAATGTGGGATAGAACGGAGCGGTGGCCCGGGCCAGCTCTTCTATATAAAGGTTGTTGATGACCTCGTTTTCGTGGACAAGTCGGAATGTCTGGAAGAAATCCGGCCGGCGGTCGCGCGGATCCATGCCGCCTACGGTATATTCTCCTCGGCCGAGCAATGCGCCTGTCAGCAGTTTGAGTAGTGTGGATTTGCCGACCCCGTTTTTCCCCAGCAGGCCGTAGATATGTCCTTTGGGGAGCTCTAAACAGATCTTGTTCAAGACCGGTTGCCATCGGCTGTAGCCGTAAGTAAGATTGTTTGTTCTGATCATTGCGGTAAATTTTGTATGGTTGATATAATGATTGATCGTTTATTTAGTGTATTAATTGACTAATACAGTGCAAAAGTATGGAAATGCTAAATATGATGTATAAAAAAGGCTGTTTAAAACGCTATATTTAGTAATCATTAACAAATAAACCTATTTTCTGATAAAATATGCAACGGATTTGTGAGAAAAAACGGGAATAATTATCTTTGCAGCATGCTGGATTCTTTTTTGTTGTTTGTGCCGGATGTTTTCCGGTGTGCGGAAAGGAGAATCCTCCCGATGATTTATTTTGTTTCGTTGTGTTATGAAATATTGGTTATTGATAATTTCTCTCTGCTGCGCTTTGCAACCGTTGCAGGCACAGGCGGTACTGGAGCCTGGCCGCACTTGCCAGCTTCCCATCAAAATGACGCCCTATCTTGCCGGAAATTTCGGGGAGTTGCGTCCGAATCATTTTCATGCCGGTCTGGATTTTAAGACTCAGGGCACAGTGGGGCATGGCGTATATGCTTTTGACGACGGATATGTGGCGCGGGCCGCTGTCAACGCTTACGGCTACGGGCTTGTGCTGTATGTCTCTCATCCCTCCGGCCTGACGACCGTCTATGCGCATCTGAATGCGTTTGCCGACAGCATCGCCTCTAGGGTTCTGAACTATCAGCTGGAGCATGAAGAGAACAATCCGGACATCACGTTCGCCCCCGGAGAGATTCCGGTACGTCGCGGGCAGCGCATAGCTACCAGCGGCAACACCGGCAGTTCTGGCGGCCCCCATGTTCACTTTGAGGTCCGTGATACAAAAACCGGCGATTATTATGATCCGATGATTTTTTTCCTGGATAAGATCAAGGACACCACTCCGCCACGGCTACGTAATGTCTATGTCTACCCGCTTGGAGGCATGGTGTGCGGCGCCGCCCGCCGGCAGTCGGCCGCTCTGGTGACCGGTAATGACGGGAAGCCTGTCCTGAACCGGAAACTGACCGCCTGGGGGAAGATCGGGCTCGGATTGAAGGCCTATGACCATATGGATGGCACGGCCAATATATACGGTGTGAAATATGTCCGTCTGTATATGGAAGATTCTCTTATCTATTCTTTTCAGGAGCATAATTTCGTATATGAAGAGCATCGGTTTACCAATTCTTTGACCGACTATGGAGAATGGTACACGCAGCGTTCGATGATTATGAAGTCCTTTCGGGAGCCGGGTAACCGCCTGCGGATGATCCGGCGTGCCGTCGATGACGGAGTGATCGATATCAATGAGGAGCGGACCTACCGGTTCCGTTATGAGCTTCAGGATGCCCACGGAAATCTCACCGTCTTTCCATTCAGTATTCAGGGTGTGCCCGTCGATATTCTGCCGGCGGTCTCTGCCCCGAAAGGCTCTCTTTTTGCTTACGACGCAGATAATTGTCTCGATACCGCAGGTTGCCGTCTGGAAATACCTTCCGGCAGACTATATAAAAATTTCGATTTTTGTTTTTCCCTCTCTCCGTCGGCGGATCCGAAACTTCCTTGTGTCAGTCCGGTGTATGTGCTGGGCGATTTCCGGGAGCCGCTGCACGACTATTGCACGCTGACCATCGATTTGCCTGCCGGCTGTAGCGCCGATACTTCCAGATTGTATATTGCCTGTCTCAACAAAGGCGGCTCGCAACCTGTCGGCGGGAAATATATCGCCCCACAGGAGGGCAGGCCGGCTGCCATACAGGCTGAAATACGCCAGATGGGGCATTATGCGATACGTGAGGATGTCAGCAAACCGACGGTCAGTATGCAGGGCAAGCCTTCCGCGCGTCGGATTGTTTTTTCTGTCGGCGACAAGGGGAGCGGGATTCTCTCCTGGCGCGGTACTATCGACGGCCATTTCGTTCCGTTCGTCATGAATGCGCACGGGCAGGTCGTGGCCGATCCGTTGCAGGCAGGTGTGGCGACGAAGCGGCAGCATCGGATCGAACTGACGGTTTCCGACCGCTGCGGGAATGTGGCTGTCTGCAAGACGGAGGCATGGTTCTGATCTTTTTTTGAGGCGGAATTTGTTCATCTGCCGGAATATTTGTTAATTTGCATATCCTTTGGCCCATAGGTGCCGCTTGCGGATATACCGGAACCGACGCTTGCCGGAAAGGGGGCATGGAATGCCAGGAAAAATATAATCATTTTAATATATAATTAATGAAAACAGTTCAGTTTATCAGGAATGGCATGTTTTGGGGGATCGCCTGCGTTGCAGGAATGGCGGCTCCGGCCTATGCCTGTACCAATCTTCTGGTCGGAAAGAAGGCTTCTGCAGACGGGTCTACCATGATTTCTTATTCGGCCGATTCTCATAGTCTGTATGGTGAGTTGTATTATACTCCGGCAGCCGATCATGCCCCCGGGACGATGCGGCGGGTTGTCGAATGGGATACCCATAAGTATCTGGGCGAAATCCCGGAGGTAGCGCATACGTGGCGCGTGGTCGGCAATATGAATGAGCATCAGGTTACGATTGCCGAATCTACATGGGGCGGGGATCCGGCATTGCAGGACACCACCGGCATTATCGATTACGGTTCGCTGATCTACATCGCGCTGGAGCGTGCGGCTACCGCCCGTGAGGCGATAGAGGTCATGACCTCTTTGGTGGATAAGTATGGTTATTATAGTTCAGGAGAGTCTTTTTCCATTGGCGATCCTGATGAGATCTGGGTGTTGGAAATGATCGGGAAGGGGCCCGGCCGGAAAGGTGCCGTCTGGGTGGCTCAGCGTATCCCCGACGATTGTATCAGCGGCCATGCCAATCAGGCCCGGATTCATAAGTTTCCTTTAAAGGACAAGAAAAATTGTCTTTATAGTAAGGATGTGATTTCTTTTGCCCGCGAACGCGGTTTGTTTGCCGGCAAAGATGAGGACTTTGATTTTTCTGCGGCCTATGGCGAGAAAGATTACATGGCCTATCGGGGTTGTGACGGCCGGGTATGGGCCTATTTCAATCGCTTTGCAACGGGCATGGACCGTTATTTCCCTTTTGTGGACGGGCAGAAAGAGGCAGAAGTGCTTCCGCTTTATGTGAAGCCGGACAGGCTGTTGTCACATCGCGATGTACAGACCGCAATGCGTGATCATTTCGAAGGAACACCGTGGGATATGACCAAGGATGTGGGCGGCGGGCCGTTTCATGCGCCTTATCGTTTCCGGCCGTTGACCTGGAAAGTGGATGGAGTGGAATATCTGCACGAAAGGGCTATTGCTACGCAGCAGACCGGATTTACTTTTGTCGCCCAGATGCGCGGATGGTTGCCGGATGCTGTCGGTGGCAAGACTTGGTTCGGTACAGACGATGCCGCGACGACCTTTTTCGCTCCGATCTATAATAATATTTCGGAAGCGCCCGAATGTTTCCGTGTCGGTAACGGCGACCTGCTGACGTTTTCATGGACTTCGGCTTTCTGGATGACGAACTGGGTAGCCAATCAGGCGTATGCGCGTTATGATCAGATGATCGGCGATATTGCCGCCGTTCGCGATTCACTGGAAGATCGTTTCGACGCACAGGGAGCGGAAGTAGATGCCAGGGCCGTTGAACTGCTGGCGGAGAATTCGGCTGCAGTGACTGCCTATCTGACTTCTTATTCTGCTGCGGAAGCCGATGGTGCAACGGCATGTTATCGCGATCTCGGGATTTATCTTTTGGTGAAATATCTGGATGGCAACGTGAAACGTGAAAAGGACGGACGTTTCGAACGTACGCCCGAAGGCATCGCTGTCGATCCCTTACATCCTGCATATTCTGATGATTTCTATCGGGCGATTGTCAACCAGCGTGGCGACGAACTGAAAATGAAATGACCGGAGGGTGGATCATTTATACGAAAAGGCCGCAACTTTGCGGTTGCGGCCTTTTGTATGTTCATCATTGCTTCTCAGCCTGGATGACACGATCATGTGTTTCTCATGTGTAAGGTTAGCATGTTGCGTCTGTCATTCTGTAAGTATAATAGCTCTTTAATGCTGGGACAAAGATATGGAAGATTTACATATTGCCAAAATTTTGCGCAAGAAAAATTGCGCAACAAGCGAAAAATTAACAAAAAGAAATAAAATGGCTCGTAAAAATAAACAAAAACCCCTTCTGACAGGGGTAGAAATAACCGCTTATGCCGCAGAAGGCAAATCGTTGGCGCGCGTGAATGACAAAGTAATATTTGTCCCTTTTGCGGCAGTCGGGGATGTGCTGGACATTCAGGTGCAACGCTCCCGCAGTTCGTATGCGGAAGGGAAAATCGAGCGCATCGTCTCGCCTTCGCCCGTCCGGGTTGCTCCGATGTGCGGGCACTTCGGGGTTTGCGGCGGATGTAAATGGCAACATGTGCCTTACTCGGAGCAGCTTAAATTTAAACAGCAGCAGGTGGTGGATGCCCTTTCCCGTATCGGAAAGGTCGAGTTGCCGGCGTGTTCTCCTATTGCCGGCTCGGAACAGACCTGCTTTTATCGCAATAAGCTGGAGTTTACGTTCAGCCCCAAGCGCTGGCTGACTACAGAAGAGGTGGCCGCCGGGGTGAAATACGACGATATGAATGCTTTGGGCTTCCATATTCCCTCCAGTTTCGACAAAGTGCTTGATATTCGCAAGTGCTGGCTGCAGGAGGAGATTTCCAACGAGATCAGGCTGGACATCCGGGAATTTTCCATCGCCCATAATCTTGCTTTCTATGATATCCGCAATCAAACGGGGCTGTTGCGCAATCTGGTAATTCGGACGGCATCGACGGGCGAGATCATGGTGATTGTTGTTTTTGGGGAAAATGATACGGCGGCCATCACTCTTTTGATGGATCATCTGAAAGAGCGTTTTCCGCAGATCTCTTCTTTGATGTATGTTATCAACACGAAATGCAATGATTCTCTTTCCGACCAGGAGGTATTGTTCTGGAGCGGGGCGGACCATATCTTTGAAGAGATGGAGGGCCTGCGTTTCAAGGTAGGGCCCAAGTCGTTCTATCAGACAAACAGCCGGCAGGCGTATGTCCTTTATAGTTTTGTACGCGACTTCGCCGGGCTGACGGGCAACGAACTGGTTTATGATCTTTATACCGGCACAGGTACGATAGCCAACTTCGTGAGCCGTAAGGCCCGTCGCGTTATCGGCATTGAATATGTTCCCGAAGCGATCGAGGATGCGAAAGTCAATTCTGCACTCAACCATATCGACAATACCGATTTCTATGCCGGCGATATGAAGGATATTCTTACGACCGATTTTATCGGCCGGCACGGGAAACCGGACGTCATTATTACAGATCCTCCGCGGGCGGGTATGCATGAAGATGTGGTGAACGCCATATTGTTTGCCGGGCCGCGGGTGATCGTCTATGTCAGCTGTAACCCTGCCACGCAGGCCCGGGATCTGCAGGCTCTTGATGCCCGGTACCGCGTGACGCACGTACAGCCCGTCGATATGTTCCCTCATACCCAGCATGTGGAAAATGTAGTCAGGCTGGAATTGAGAGAATAAGAATTCCCGGCATTTTTCAAGTATGATTCCCAAGGTTGTCGCAAAAGCGGAGATGTGATGATCTTGGGAATTATTTTAATTGGAATCGCGGATTTTATTTTCGTTTTTGCATTGGAAGTGGTGTGTCGTATATCCGATCATGTATTATTTTTTTGGACATAATAGTTGTGGAAAGACACATGATAAGGATATGATACTGTGGAGAAGTCGTAAAAAGACTGTTTTAATATATTATTACCTATTTATTACCTTGCTTTTTGTAAAAAGAAATTATTTTGATTATTTTTGCGAGCATATCATCCTGATGTGATGAATGGATTTGCAATGATGGAGCTGTGAGTGATATGTTTTGATTTGGAAAGATGGGGACGCTTGTCACTTCTGGAGTTCTTTTGGACCGGCAGAGTTCTGATGCTATGGTATTGGAACCGCTTCATTTTATAGTCAGCAAAGGGTGAGTATGTCGAATTTTATTTTGTTCTTAGATTACCATATGTTTGGAGATATCAGATTTCGGATGAAAGAACTCTTATGTTTCTTTCTGTTCTTATTTCTTTGGTGTCATTGTACTCCGGAAAAAGAATGTCGTGATTATCTTTTGGATGATCATATTTTCGTTCATGAATTTCCTCGCACTTTTTATTTGAGCGGGGGTAACCCAGTGGATTTTGATGTCATTGGGGTTTTGTCGTTCCGTATTGCCGATACATTGCTTTTGGTTTCTACAGCCAATCCAGAGGGTTTTCGTACTATCATTTCCCTGCCCTCGGAAACGAATCGGGGTTCCTATCTGCAAGTCGGCAACGGTCCTTTGGAATTTACTCAGAGGATATCGGTAGGAGCAAGTATTTTTTTTGAGACCGGAGGACATTGGTATGAAACTCTATATGATAGCCCGCGTGGACGATTTTATTATTTTGACCTTACGGAGACCATCCGGCGACAAGAGCCTCGTTTTTCTTTGGTGGCAGATTCTTTGCCCGACCGGGCTTTTAACTTTATACCGGTCGGTTCCGATTTTTATTTTATCCGTAGCATTGCGCCCCGCTCCTCTTCTTCCTATCGCTTTTTCCTGCGAAATGGAAAGCCGTATACGACAAAAGAACTGGATTTGTTGAACCGACCGTATATTCATGACCGCCCGGGGGTGGGGAAACATGCCTCATTATTAAGTTCTTCCTTTCAGATAAGCCCAGACAGAAAGAAACTGCTTGAATGTCCTCATTATTTCGGGCTGATAAACATCATTCCTGTCGATACTGTTACCCGGGGCAAAACGCTTTGTCTGGAACGGGAGCCATTGACATTTGAAAAACTTGAGATTGTACCTCGGCAAGAACGTATTGTATATACACAGGTATTGCGAGCGTATCCTGCGTTCTTTGCCGTATTGCAGAAAAATGAGTCGTGGGCCTCATCCCGCCGTGCAGAGGGTAAAGATCATAATCTTTTGCTTTTCGATTGGGATGGTAATCCTTTAGCCGAATTGAAATTGGATTGCCGGTGTATATGTTTTGATATTGATTTCCGTAATTCCGAATTATATGTTGTGGATAACGAAGATACGTTTCGCAGATATGACCTTTCGTCGGTCCTGTCGGAATTGGATCTTATCCGGAACAGTCCGGATTGACTTATTAGATACGGAAAAATATCATTATAAAGGTCTTTTTCCGGTTTTTCCTTTTTTCCGTCTCCGTTCCAGATGTTAGGTAGTCATATTTTGTATGTCGACTATTTTACGGATATGATTTATATTGTTTCAATGCAGGTTTCTGTAGTCTGCCATGCAGACTGTTCACACGCTATGCCGCTTGTCTGCTTTGAGAATTCGGAATTTCTGAAAAACAGCAGGATTGTGATTGGCGGAAAGAGCGCTTCCTGCTGGATGACGGAAAGTATTTTGATTTCGGTTCTTGACAAGAAATATCATGTAATGGTACAGACCGAGCGGGAACCGTTTTGCAAAGTGGGCAATATGCAACGCTTATTCTGTTACGGATGTCTCATGACCTGGAAGATGAAATCGTGTCTCCGATAAGCAGGAAATTTTATTTGGAAGTATGGAGGACTCTTTTTCCTGATTCTCCCGATGTTCCTGCAGGGAGCGATGAATTGTTGATGAGGTGGAGATTAAAGCGGTTGTCACTATCCTGGTGTTGCAATGCAGACTGATCCCCGTCGATTAAATTTTTACAGCCTTTTTCACGAACATATGTTCATGGGCAAAGTAAGTTAACTTCGTTGGCAAAGTAAGTTAACTTAAATGGCCGATGAACATATGTTCGTGAAAACCGCATCTTCGGAGCTTGCCTACGCCAGATTTTACTGCACACAATTTGTTGTTATTTACTGCTTCACTTTACATATTCAGCAATGTTTTTCTGAAACGCTTTACGGCATTTGCCGTTGTTTCCTGAATCGGTTTACAGAGGCAAAGTGTAATGCTTTTTGTCTGAAACTGTTTGGATAAACGGTTTAAATAGAAAATAATTGTAAAAATTATGAATGAATCGTAGAAATTTATATCTTTGTCGGGCTTGAATATGTCGATACTGATTTAGATTGTTTCTTTTGCTTTGGAAATTTAAGGAGGTTATTGCGATTCGGCACCACTGCCAGTCGGGAATTTTTAACGGTGGAATCTGATAAATTATATTTTTAATATCAATGAAAACATATAATCGATCCTTATTGTCTTTTGCATTCTCTGTCATTGTCTTGTCTGCATTGAATGTAGTTGTTGTCTCTTGTCGTTCTGCATCATCCCGTTTGTTGGATCGGATTGCAGCCATGGTTACTGAGCGTCCTGAAGAAGCATTGTTTATCCTTGCTGAGATTGACACCACCGGATTCAGTGTCTTAGAGAAAGCCCAAGTGGTTTATCTGCGTACCAGGGCCGCAGCCAAAGCCGATTTGCCGCTGACTTGGCCGGATGAAATGTGTGATGCAGCCAAAGTGCTCGCGGAACATACTTCAGATCGTGACGAGCAATCTATGGCTTATTATTATGCCGGCTACGCGTATTTCGAAAACAATCGGCTGGCAGATGCTGTCAGGGAATATCATAATAGTGAGCGGATAATAGATGGAGATTCGGCAGCCCCGATGCTGTATTATGTATATAATGCTCTGTATGATTGCTATTATAAGCAATCATTGTATGAAGAGGCCATAGACTATTCGGTTCGCAGAATCCGGGCAGCTTTTGCGCGGCTTGATACTTTGTCGGCTATTGATGGTATGTATGCGTTGGCTCATCTTAATGTGATGTTAAATAATTTCACTGTCGGATGGGATTATTATGCCCGGTTGCAACAGCTTATGGATAGTTATTCTCAGGAGGTGCCAGAATTACAGACTCTATGTTATAACGGCAAAGCTACAATTTTGAGAGATTTGGGACAATTGGAGGAAAGTTTATTATGTAATGATACTGCTCTGGTATTGGGAGGTGATGCTGGGTCCTATTCCTGTCTGTGGCTGACGCGTGGGGCCAATTATTATAAACAAGGGATTATGGATTCGGCTATTTATTATCTGAATCTTTCTTTGATTGATTATGATATTGAACGCCGACATAGGTGTTACGATTATTTATGCGATATTTACAAAGTGCTTGGGGATAAGCGAAATGCTGCGGTTTATTCGGATTCGCTTTTGTATTATAAGGCTCTGGTAAAAGCAGAGGAACAGGCCGTAGGAATCAAACGAAGTGATGCCCAGCATTTGGAAGAACTTCAAAAAAAGGCATTGCTGCGGGAGCGTATTATGTGGCAGTGTATCGTATTGGTTATATCTTTAATATCGGTGGGACTATTTGTTGTATTGGTTCGATTCCACAGGCGAAAAAAGGCCGCTTCATTACCGACTATGCCGGAGAATCCATTTTTGGAGTCACATAATAGCGAATTGTGCGCTCCCCCGTCTTCCTCAATGCCACTTGAAAGTGAATTGCAGGAATCTCCATCTTCCCTGGCGTCATATAACAGCGAGTTGTGTGGGCCTCCATTTTTTTCAATGTCACTTGAAGGAGAACCTTTGCGGTCTCAGTTTTTCACGATACCTCTTGATAGCGAATTATGGGTTTCCAGGCGGAGGGTGATTCCCCAGTCATTGATTGATAAATTGGAATCGGCATATAGTTCATTTCAAAATACTCCCAGTTATGAGGTTCTGTTGCAGTTGCGGAAAGATCCGACAGCGACGTTCTCCTGCAAAGAACAGAAAGCTAGTTATGACGAGTTGAAAAAAGAGTTTCTTTTGGTGAAAGATGAGTTGAAACGGCTTGGTTATAGGCAGACGGATGAAAATTGTGTGTTGCTATGTTTATGTTATATGAATCTGTCGAATGAGGAACTCGCTCGATATTTCAAATCTTCAGAGAATGCTATCAGGCAGAGGAAAAGTCGGATAAAGAAAAAACTTCCTCAGTATTTATATGATTTTTTTGTAAAATAGTATATGACTTATTATAAAATGACCTGATATTTGTTTATTTTGTGACGAAAAAGTGACAATTTCAATATTGTCACTTTTTCGTCACAGGATTTGTTTGCATTCCGCTGATTAATAATATACTTTTGCAAGCGGAAAAATAACTTAACATATTATGTTTATGCAGTATTTTAAAATTGGGATCATTGTGGCATTTCTTATGCCATTTGTTTGTTTTGGACTCCATGCGGATGAAAAAGGGAAAAAAGAAGAGGGTAAGGGACATATAACCAATACTTCTAAAACTCCGTTCGTCACATGGAATGGTAAAGACCTTACAGTCGAGGCCTCTGAGATCATTGACCGTGTTGTGATTTCGGGAGAATCTTATGAAGTGGCCGACTCTGTGGCCGTCATTTCTTTAAATCCCAACAAGGGGGTGGTAGATATTACGGTTGAGACCGGTAGCGGCGATTATGACTGTGAGGTCGATACCGGAATGGATGGGCCGGAGGCTGGTGAGCAGGATTAATGTTTCACCTATAGAATCTCCTCTTCTATTATATATTATATTAGTATGAGCAAGTATCTTTTCTTTGTCAATTGGCTGCTCTATGTCGCCTATTCTCTCATGGCTTGTTCCAGCAATCCGGGGATGGACTTTGTGGAACAACAGTCCGGGCGAAATTTTGTGGAACTGAAAAAGGTACTTGCTCATTTTTCCAATGACTCGCTGAAACTTCGTGCCGCACAATTCCTGATAGCCAACATGGGCGACAAGTTTTGTTATGAGGGAGAGATTCTGGATCGTTATGATACGATTTTCCATGTGTACCATGCCCTTTCAGAGCAAGGCATTACAGAGCCGAATCCTCCTGTTGTCAATGGCCTTTGGGACGAATTGATTGGAAAATATGGCATGTTGAATGTCCGGTGTGTAAATCGGCGATTTGATTCCCGATGTATTACGAGTGATTATTTGATTCGTAATATAGATCTGGCATTTCGCGCCTGGCAGGAGGCACCTCCTTATATCAGTCGTTCCTGGGATGATTTTTGTCAATATGTTTTGCCATATCGTGTCGGAAACGCACCGTTAGAAGAAGACCGGCTTGATTTATATAATAAGATGCGTGAAATATGTGATTCCGCATGTGGTGATTACCGTACACTTTTGCATGCTTATCACCGTTATGTGTCCGGAATAAGGCGTTTTAAAGATTCTCGTCAGATGTGGCGCTATCCGTTTTCGCTCCCGCATCGGATGCAGGAGTTGTCCCGACGTGGCGCTTGTCGCCATTGGTGTGAATATACCATCGATATGTTGCGGTCGTACGGCCTACCCGCTACGATGGATTTTGTACCGCTGTGGGCAAATCGCAGCAATGGCCATGAGTGGGTGGTTCTTTTATTAGATAGCTGTAAGACCTATGCTTTCGATGCCTTAGGAAGTAAACAGGAAAAAATGGCCTATAAGCCCTCCAAAGTCTTTCGTAAAACGTTTGAAATACAATTGGATGTCCCCGCTACTTCCGAGTTGCCTCCGATTGTTTGTCGGCGGGATTGCCGGGATGTTACAGAGCAATACGGAAAAACCTACGACGTTGCAGTACCTTGTGCCAGAAATGCCGGTCGGCATAACTATGGGGTTATTTGTACGTTCGATAACATGGAATGGCGGCCGGTATATTGGGGAAAAATGGCCGGTGGACGAATTATCTTTCGGAACATGATGCCCGGCAATTGCTATTTGGCCGCGGTTTATGAGAAAGAACGGATAATCCCGGTCAATGACCCTTTTACGCTTGATGAGGACGGCCATCTCCGTTTTATTTGTACGACGGCACAGAGAAAATCTCTTGAACTCCATCGTAAGTATCCTAAGTTTGAACGTATTGCCTCATTTTCCAAGGGTTTGCTTGGCGCTTGCGTGGAGGGCGCGAACGATGCTTATTTTCAATCAATTACTTCATTGTACACTTTTACGGAGGTGAACGATGGTGATGTTGTCGATATTCCGGTCGATGTGGCTATCCCGTTTCGATATTTGCGATTGCATTTTGCCGATGGGCGGAAGGGGCATGTCGCAGAATTGGAATTTTATGGCTGTCCCGTGAATGGAGGAGATGAGCGGAAACTTTCCGGCACAGTTTTTGGACCGGCACAGGATACTTTGCAATTATTCAAACGGGCTATGGATGGCGATTTCGCTTCTTATTATAGTCAAGAAAGTCGTCGAGGTGGCTATGTCGGGTTGGATTTGGGAAGCAAAAATTTTAGGCTGACAAAATTGCGTTATTGTCCACGAAGCGATACGAATTTCATCATTCCCGGCCATAAATACCGATTGAAATATTGGGGTGACGACCGATGGAATGATTCCGAAGAGCAAATAGCACAGGATTTCTACCTACATTTCGATGTCCCGTCCGACGGTTTATATGTATTGAATGATTTGACCCAAGGTAAAGAGGAGCGCATTTTTACTTATGAAAATAGCCAGCAAGTCTGGTGGTGAAAATAATTATTTAAATATTAAAAGTATTATGAGAAAAAAAAGTAAAAAAAAATTGTACAATTTATTTGTAACGGTGTGTATTGCAGGATTTACTTTATTAGGTATGTCTAAGTATTATGTGAATAAAAAAAGTGTTGATTTGGTTTTAGCTAATATTGAGGCTTTAGCTGATAATCCTGAAAAGGTCCCGATGATGAATTGTACAAGAGCCATTTCTTATGCAAATTGTTATGATTCAAAAACAAATGAATGGACTTGTATTGTAATTACCGAAACAGAAGATTATCAAGTTCCGGCAACGTCACCTTTTTTATGCGATCATGCCCATGTATCATCTTGCCCTAGAGGTACTTATCAATTATGATGAAGAGTAAGAATATGATAGTATGATTATTATATTATCATATTCTTTTAAATTTTGCAATTATGAAATCTTTTTTGTCTATTTTATTTTTGTCTATTTTTTTGTTTAGTGCTTGCACATTAAGGCAAAAAGATAGTAATACAATTCTTTTATCTTTTAATTTAGAACGAGAAGAGGCCCTTTCTCCTACTACCTTAATAGAAGTTTCAGATTTTGTTTTGTTAGAAACAAAAGAGGAATGCTTATTGCAAACTATTGATAAGATTGAATTTTTTTTAGGAAACTTTTATGTTCTTGATAAAAGACAAGCTACAGTTTTTGTTTTCGATCAATTGGGAAAATTTGTTCGTCGAATTGGCTCCTATGGTAGTGGTCCTGAGGAATATGCTGGGATATCGGATTTTACGATTGATAAAGATAATAAACGAGTCATTATTTTATCTAATCAGCACTCCAAATTATATATATATGATATGCAAGGAACTTTTTTGCGTTCGCAAAAAATTGGAGATATGCAATTATGGAATATTATAAGTGATAAATCGGGTTTTGTTTGTACTACAAATAGATGTGTTAATGTTCTTGATCAAGATGTGTTTTTGTTATATCGATTTGATAAGGCCTTTAATTTACTTAGTCAATATGAATTGTTGGAACCAAAGCCATTTTATGGATTATCATTGGTTTCTTCTCCTTTCCGGATATTAGATAATCGTATTTGGTATGTTGATAATTTTAATTGTGTAGTCTATTCGATTGCAGAGGAGCAGGTAGAACCTTATTATAGTATTGATTATAAAAATCCTATGCCGGTTGATTTTTTTAATGGAATGGCATTTTGGAGTAATCAAATAAAGTATGATTGGTTGGTGGATTGGTTTTTACTTAAGGATCGAATTATATTAGCTTCTATTTTGAATGGAAAATATCGTGTGACGGTAATGGATTTTGCTGGAAAAGTATTGAAAAATGGAAAATATAGTCCTTTTACATTACCCAAGATGTATCAAGGTTATGAAGAGGAAATATTATCTCCAATTGATCCCAAAAGTTATTTAGAGGTATGGAAAGATTTTTCGCCTCAGGTAAAGGATGTTTCTATCGATAGTAATCACTTGATTATGAAGTGGAGATTTAAAGATATGTAGTTGCCGATTAAAAAGTAAAAATTATATGTTTAGAAATAAAAATTTACGATGTTTATTATGCTTTATTCTATTGTTAGAAAATGTTTTATTATTTTTTGCTTGCGATTCTCAGCATCGTCAATTTGAACAAATTGTGAAGGAATGGAACAATAAAACTATAATTTTCCCTGAAAATATGGTTTTTACGAAATATACTTCTGATACCATAGTTTCACCTTCTATGGATACAGATTATAAAATTCTTATGTACATCAATAATTCTGGATGTATGAATTGTAGAATGAATTTATTAGGTTGGGAGAGTTTCATAAAAAGTATTGATACTATTACTACCGCTTCTGTTTCATTTCTATTCTTTATATATCCAGATGATATTAATAATATTCGATATATTTTGCATCGAAATCGGTTTGAATATCCTGTTTGTATTGATTTGAAAGATACTTTAAATACTTTAAATCATTTTCCAATTGAATATGATTTTCAAACTTTTTTGTTAGATAAAAATAATAAAGTCATTTGTATTGGGAATCCTATTAGAAATTTAAGTATTAGATCGTTATATTATGAGATTATAAATAAAAGACATTGTACAAAAGAAATAATAAAAAAAGATGTAATGGAGAATTTTTTACAGGAGATAGATTTGGGAACATTTTCATCGCAAGAACCACAGGAATCATATTTCAGTATTCATAACCAAGGGCAAGAGGATATTAGGATTAAAGAAATAATCTCTTCTTGTGAGTGTATTACTGTTGAACCTGAAAAAGAAAGGATTGCTCCCGGAGAGGATGCCCGCGTTTATTTGATTTATTATGCAGAGGAGCCTGGAGAGTTTTTCAGGGAGGTCTATATTCGGATGAATAATGGAAAGGAATTTGTAGTTCATTTGAAAGGAAAAGCATTGTTTTAATTACTTCGCTTTTCGATATTTTATGATAATGTTAAAGCTTTATTGTAGGGAAATTTATGTTATAGTATGAAATATTTATAGTAGATAAAGAGGGCAGAATTGCAATTATTATGAAAAATTTTTATTTGATACTTTTATTATTTTTATTTTGTTTTTCCTGTCTTAAGAAGCAAAATGATATTCTTGATTTTCCCGACGAAAAAGAATTATGTATTTTCGATAGTATATCAATTGATGATGTTGGGGAATTGGATGTAGTTTCTGAACTTGGAGTGGTCGATAGTATTTTGATTTTTCGACATGGTAGTAAGGGTGATTATCGCTATTCGTTTTGGCATCGTGAGACAGGGCGACAGTTCCGGAAATGGGGTGTTGTAGGACAAGGTAAAGATGAATTTTTGGATTTTGGGGCGGATTTGATGCTTAATGATACATCATTGATGTTTTATTCGTGGCAACAAGGACGTTTGTACACGGTACCTTTATCTTTTTTAGTGTCTCAAGATGAGAGCTGTGTTCAATGGACGAGTGATAGTATACCTAACGTTCGTAGTTTTCGAGTTTCCAGAATTTTGCCGTTCGAAAATTTTTGTGTTGTATTAGGTGGAATGGCTTCTGGAAAAAGATTGGGAATCATTGACAAGTCTACGTGTATGTACCGCGAAGATTTCGACTATCCTTTTGATTGCGGAGTGGTTGAGGGATGGTTGCGTAACTCTGTATTTCAGGGGGAATTAAAAGCTAATTATAGAATTGGACGCTTTGTAGTACATACATTGGCATCCGATATATTTGAAATCTATCAGGTGGATGATACTACGGTAACTCGAGTGCATGTTTCTTCTTTTCAAAAAACTCCTGTTGCTAAGAGAGTTGGTGAGCGTTTTATATTAGATAGTCGAAAAAGTGCCGCTGGTTTTTTTAATTTGGCTGTGACTGATGAATGGATTTGTTTTAATGTTGCTGATGGGACATATGATGATTTGATAAAACAATATTATATGTCTGATGAAATTGTATGTTTTAATTGGAATGGGGAAAAGGCTCTGAAGATGAAATTACCATTTAAGGTCGATAACTTTTGTTTGGACAGTTCTTTTGTTTATAGCATTGCTTATCACGGAGAAGATTGTTTTTTATATCGTTTTCGGTATCGTTGATATCGGAAGGGTGGGGATTATATAGTAAAAAGTAATATGAATCGCGAAAAAATCCGAAAAGTCATTGCCGTTATCCTATGTAAATGTCATTATTGTCCACCTCAGAGCGTGATTCGTTACGCAAACTTCAGCGTAACTTGTACGGTATTCCGGCTATGCGCGTGCCATGTATAGATTGAGGCTGGACAAAGGTTATTCCTGCTCCTCTACGGATGATTATGTCAGTCTAATATGTTTAATTAATATTTTTATATTGTTATGAAAAAAACAACAATGAAAGTGGCTACTTTAGCCATCGTGTTGGGCGGATTTGCCCTGAGTTATTATTGTTCTTTCGTAAGGAAGCAAAGGATGCCGGACTTAGTCCTGCTGAATGTTGAGGCTATTGCAAAGCCTGAAGGTTCTTATGAACCATGTCCGAATGGGTGTAAAGGAGATGGAGATGGCTGTTATTGTAATGGCTGGTATGGTGATTATGCAGAGGATTATGATGGTTCTTTCTATTATTGATTAGATTCTTTAACTTGCATAGATATGTCTGCTAACAGATGTGGTATTGACATATCTATGCTTTATTTCTTTTTTGTTATGAGAAAATTACTGCTTTGCGTGTGTTGCTGTTGTTTGCTTTATTCCTGCACGGATTCACAGGATCCGGTGGAGAAATATCAGCGGGAACGGAATAATATTGTGGAGGTGAAAGATCGGGTTGTACCGATTTTGGATGACGATGAGGTTTTGATTGCTTCGTCTATACGTGTAAATTGGTTGGACGGTTATCTGATTGTTCAGGATTTTGGTTCCAAGGATAAATTTATCCATATATTTGATGGCACGGATTATAAATATTTGGGCAGTACTGCGTCTCATAGTGATGCTCCCGGTGACTTATCGAATATGGGCTTGATCCAATGCAATCCTGCCCGGCATGTTTTTTATGTTTCCGATCATGGGAAAAATAAGATATTCGGATATAATATACCGAAGTTGTTGTCAGATACGACTTATCTTCCCTTTATTAAGGCCCGTATCAAGGCGGCAGATTTTCCGAGTCAATATGCAATATTGAATGATAGCCTTGCTCTGGCGTGTATGATTCGTCCGGATGGTGTTTCGGGCTATGATGTTATGGTTGCCCGCTGGAACATGCACACTGGGGTAGCCGAGGATATGCCCTATAAACACCCGGAGACCCATCACAAGCGGATCGCTTTTACAGCATCGGTAGAAGATAGTCTGTATGTGGAGGCTTATACCAACTATGATTTGATGACGATCTGTGATTTGCAAGGTAATTTGAAATATAATATTTATGGCCCGAATTGGGTGCCGAAACAAGACAGAACGGCGTATTTTAAAAATATCCGGTATATAAGAAATCATATCGTGGCCTCATATCTGGCAGAAGAAAGAATTCGGGAGGATAAGATTCGTGGTCGGGTCGGGAATTGTCCTACAAAATTGATTATCTTTGATAAAAAAGGCGATTACTGTAAGACGTTGGATGTCGGATACCGGATAACTTCTTTTTGTTATGATGAATGGAATGACCGGCTGGTAATGTCTATAGACGGAGAGTTTCAATTTGCATATTTGGATTTGAAAGGTTTGTTTTAATAGAAATCGATATATGGGTTTATTTTTTTAAGATTAAAGTATGTTGAAACATTTTATTGCAATAGCCGTATTTGTAATTGTCTTCTTTGGTAGTTGTTCCGTTCAGGATAAAACGGATAAATATCAGACAGACAGATCTGAGGTGGTCAATGTGCAGGACCAAGTGCATGAATTTCAGACGGGCGAGGTGCTTGTCGGCAATGTCGCTCGGGTTTATTGTATGGGGCGCTATTTGATAGTTGTCGATCATAAATCAGTTGCAGAACAAATTCATATTTTCAATACGGATGATTTTTCACATTTGGCAAGTATAGCCCCCTTGGGCAAAGGTCCCGGTGAGATTACGAGAATCGGTAGTGTATGCGGAGATCTGGCCAACAGATATATTTATGTCTCCGATCACGGCAAACAAAAAATCTTTGCCTATGATATAGAACAGGCATTATCGGATACTTTATATCAGCCGGCGGTGTGGCGGGAAATGTCGGAAAGAGAATTTCCCAGCAAGTATGCGATGTTGGATGATTCGACGGCCTTGACTGTCGTGATACGGCCTACCGGAAATGTCGGATTCAATCAGGCCATTGCGTTTTGGCATCTTCAGTCCGGTATCTTTGAAGATCAACCTTACGATCAGCCGGAGGTGAAGCGCAAACGGGTTTCTGTATCGGTATCATCGGCAGACAGTCTTTATGTGGAGGCTTATTCCTACCATGATTTATTGACCCTGCATGATTTGTCGGGAAATTTGAAGTACAATATATATGGTCCGGAGTGGGATAAGAATGAGAGTAAAACCGGATATTTCGGCGATGTGATAGTGGCCGAGGGAATGATTGTCTGCTCCTACCTCGGCGGAGACCGATTTATTGATCAGGGATCGCGTGGAAAGGTGTCGAATTTGCCCGTACGGCTTTTGATATTCGACAAGAATGGCGATTATATACGCACGGCAGAGATCGGTTATCGTATTTCAGACATTTGCTATGATCCGTTTCACAAGCGTTTGATTATGGCATTTGATGATGAAATCCAGTTCGGGTATCTGGATCTGAATGATTTGCTTTGATTTATTTTAAGCCTTATGTTCCCAAAATTGATTCGGTTGTTGTTGACAATAGTTGTGGTGTTGAGTGCCGGTGCCATCTTGTGGCTGTTGCTTCAAGTGACCACTTGGGCATCGTTCAGCGTACCGAGCCATTCCATGTCGCCGGCGTTGCGGAATGGAGACTTGATTTTGGTGAACAAATGGCTGATGGGCGGGCGGCTTTTCGATTTGGAGGCAGCCTTTACCGGGCAGTTGTCCGGGTATTGCCGGTTGCCGGGTGTTGCTGCGGTGCAACGGAACGATGTGCTGGTCTTCAACGATCCTTTTTCGCAACGGAAAGACAGTATGACTTTCGATGTGATGAGATATTATGTAAAGCGGTGTCTGGGGCTTCCGGGGGACAGCATTGAAACCGTGGATGGGTTTTATCTTGTCCGAGGGGTGGAGATGGCGTTAGGCAATATGGAGGCGCAAAGGCAGATGAAATCCTTTTGGGAGAGTGTGGAGCCGTCGCGCCGTCGCCGGATGGGATATCGCGGCCTGAATGGCTGGAATGTTCTGGACTGGGGGCCACTGTATATTCCGAGGGCAGGGGATTCGCTGTCGTGGGAGGTTTCGCCGTTGGCCTGTTACCGCCGGTGTATAGAGTGGGAACTGGGGTGCCGGCTGACACACACGGCCGGCAGGTATTATTTGGACGGTGTGCCGTTCACGGGCTATCGGTTCCGTCATGACTATTATTTCATGGCGGGCGATAACTGTCTCGATTCGCGCGATTCCCGTTATTGGGGCTTGGTGCCGGAGCCGTTTATTGTCGGTAAGGCCACGCGTATTTGGATGTCGAGGAACCCGGAGAGCAGGGAGATCTGCTGGCGGCGGGTGTGGAAGAAGATAGAATAAGGTTCAGGCCTTCTTATGTCATTATGAAAGCATTTGAATTTTGATTCGGTTATGAAAAAGTCATATATTGCAACAATCTGTTCGATATTCTTTTCGTATCGTTGATGCTGGAGGAATTTCTTATATAATATCTTTTTATAAAGAAAGTAGAATTATATACAAATATCAAGGTGGTAGTAGTCGCATTGCTTATCATAGCGGGGGGCGTCGAGGCGGGATGGGCGCTGTTGCAGGTGTTCGGCTTTTTGCCGTCGCATCATGCGCTTTATCCGATGACCGGATCGTTCGGTAACCCTGGACCGTTATCGGGATTGCTGGCTATGGTATTTCCTGTGGCGTTGGATGCCGCATTGCGACTGCGCCGTGCGGGGCTTTGCGAGTGGTGGCGCCGTCTTGTTTATTATATTGTGCTGTCTGCCTTATTCCTGATGGTCAGTGTATTGCCAGCCGGGCTGAGCCGTACGGCCTGGATTGCGGCTTTCGTTCCGGGAGTGTGGATATTGGGGTGTCATTACCGATGGCGTCGGCATTGGCGACGATTTTGCAAAGAGAACCATTTTATTCGTTCGTGGTGCAGGCGTTTTTTATTGGTGGGAGCCGCGATTCTGGCGTCGGTGGCGCTGGCAGGGGCTTACCGGATCAAACAGGATTCGGCAGACGGCCGATTTTTCATGTGGCGCATGGCGTGCCGGGCTATTGTCGGGCAGCCATGGACGGGGTATGGCACGGGCAGTTTTCCCGTAGCTTATGCAGAGGCTCAGGAGGCTTATTTTGCGCAAGGGAATTATGCGGTCTGGGAAGAGCGCGTGGCCGGGACGCCGGCCTGCGGTTTTAATGAATATCTGCAGACCGGGGTGGAGCATGGCTGGTGGGCTGCGATCCTGATGTTGGCGGTTGCTGTTTTTGCGGTGATGCATGCAGCAAAGGCCGGCCGGACCGGAGTGGCCGGCGGGATGGCTGCTTTTGCCATTTTCGCTTTTGCTTCTTATCCGTTGCGTGAACCGGAAACGGCGGTTGCGGCAACATTGCTGACGGCGGCATCCCTGTGGCCGGTGCGGGGGCGGTGGTATGCGGCAGTGTGGCTGGTGTGGTGTGGCGGTGTGTTTTTTTGCTGCCGGTGCTGTGGTCTGGCTTGGGATGACCGGACAAACGACCGCAGCCACAGCGAGGCATGGCAGACAGCGCATCTGTTTTATGTGATGAAGGCTTACCGACAGGCCAGCGAGGCCTACGGCGAGTTGCCGGAGCGATGTTTCCGGCAGGCGGAATGCTTGTTCGAATACGGGCATGCCTTACACGGAGCCGGGGATTATGAGGCGTCGAACAGGATTCTGGCCGAAGCGGCGAGGCGGTGCGGCGACCCGATGATCTGGAACGTGATGGGCAAGAATTACCAGCAAATGGGGCAGTATGTCGATGCGGAACGATGTTTCCTGCGGGCGGTGCATCGGTTGCCGGGCCGCATTTATCCGTATTATCTGCTGGCAAAATTGTATGCCGAACCGGAGTATTATGACCGGCAGCGTGGTGCGGAAATGAAGCGGATCGTGCTGACAAAGAACCCTAAAGTGCATACGCGGGCCGTAGAAGAGATGCGTGAGGAGGTGCGGATTTTGTTCTGAATGCGTCGGTTTGTGTCATTTCGCGTTTTTTTTGTAATTAAAAAAGGGATTTCTATTCAGTATGTATTTGAAAAACTGTAAAAAAGCATATATTTGTCACGTGGTTGACCTGCTTGCGCCGGGCGTGTCGGCGGCTCGCAGAGGCATGGAGGTCGGAGCGGCGGATGTGCAATTGTTTCCGATGACCGAGGTGTTTTTTCCGTTCTCCGGCGAAGAGCCTCCAACGGTATGGATGCCTTTTCCGGCTGTGCCGGACGGGGCGGTCATGTGATTCTGATAGGCATAAGTTTAGCAAGATATGATAACAAGAGGAAAGATAACGCTTCATTGGTGGCCGGCGGTGGTCGTCATGGTGAGTGCATGCGGCGGCGGTGGCGAGGCGGCACCGGACATGAAGTCGGGGACCGTTGTTGTGGCGCAGGCAGCCAATGAGGTATCGGTGATGACGCTGCATCCCGGCGTGTTCCATCATGAGGTGGTGAGTAACGGGCGTGTGGGGGCGCGTCGATATGCGGATCTATATTTCGGAAGTGCCGAGACAGTGGCACAAGTGCATGTAAAGAACGGTGACGCCGTGCATGCCGGCCAAAAACTGGCTGAGTTGGATACGTTCCGTCTTGAAAGGAAACGGCGGCAGGCAGAGGTGTCGCTCAAGCAGAGCGAACTGGAATTGCAAAACGTTCTGATCGGGCAGGGATATGTGCCGGCCGAACGGGAAGCGATTCCGGAGCCGGTCATGGAGCTTGCCATGGTGAAGAGCGGCTATGCGCAGAATAAGACACAGTACGAGCTGGCCGTCTGCGAACTGGAACATGCTGTGCTGACTGCCCCGTTCGACGGAGTAGTGGCCAATCTGAACGGTAAGGCCTATAACCGGGCGACGACGTCGGGGGCGTTCTGTCGGGTGATCGATAACCGGACGATGGAGGTGGAGTTTTCGATTATCGAGAGCGAACTCTTGGTGCTGAAAACTGGTAATCCGGTCGAGGTGACGCCATTTGCTGAACCGGAAAGTCATTATACGGGGCGGATATGCGAAATCAATCCGTTGGTAGATTCTCGCGGGATGGTGAAAGTCAAAGCGGCTATAGACGGTTCGCCGCGCTTGTTCGAGGGTATGAATGTGCGGGTGAATGTGCGGTATGATGCCTCCGGACAATGGGTAATCCCGAAGACGGCAGTGGTGATGCGTTCGGGAAAGCCCGTGGTGTTTACGGTGAAAGAGGGGCAGGCGCAATGGAATTATGTGGAGCTGGGTATGGAGAACATGACGGAATATACGGTCGGCGGTCTCAGTGAGGGCGACCGGGTTATCGTTTCCGGCAATCTGAATCTGGCGCATGAGACCGAGGTCGTTATCGTTGATGAAAGGTGAATCCTGGTTGGAAAATTAATCGGAAGAGAGAATAATGGTGCGTTTTTTGCTTCGTCGGCCGATAGCGGTCCTGATGTCGTTTCTGGCATTTTTCATTCTGGGGGCAGTGGCTTACTTCACGCTTCCGGTCTCGCTGTTGCCCGACATTGCGATTCCGAAAATTACTGTGCAGATGACGGGTGAGGATATTTCGGCACGCGAGTTGGAGAACACCGTCGTGGCTCCGGTGCGCCGTCAGCTTCTGCAGGTGGGCGGGCTGAGCGACATAACGTCGGAGACGCGCGACGGCCTGGGGCTGATTTATCTGTCGTTCGATTTCGGTGTTAATACCGACCTCGCCTTTATCGAAGTGAATGAAAAGATCGATGCCACCATGGGTTCACTGCCCAAGGAGGTGAGCCGCCCGAAGGTGATTAAGGCCAGCGCGACGGATATTCCCGTTTTCTATATCCACATGACCCTGCGCGATGATCCTGAGTTCGGCGAGGGCGATGACGCTCGCTTTCTGGAGATGTGCAATATTGCCGAGGGCATCGTGCGCCGCCGTATTGAGCAGTTGCCGCAAGTGGCTATGGCCGACGTTACCGGTATTCCCTCGCAGCAGGTACAGCTTAAACCTTATCATAATGTGTTGGCTATGTATGGGCTGACCGTTCGTGACATCGAGCAGGCGCTGGAGGCGAACAATGTGGAGCCGGGCAGCCTGATGATACGCGACGGATATTATGAATATAATGTCAATGTGAGTGCGGCGCCCCGTTCGCCGGAGGCGTTGGGGGAAATTTATTTGCGACGCAACGACCGGCTTTTGCAGTTGCGCGATCTTTGCGACATCCGCCTGACAACGGCTAAGGAGGCGGGGAGATCATACTATCGAGGTAAGCGGGCCGTGACGTTTGCGGTTATCAAACAGGCCGCCGAGAATATGGCCGACCTGAAGCGTGAGGTCCGGAACTCGCTCTATCGCTTTGAGCGGCAGTATCCGGATATTGAGTTTACCGTCAGTCGCAACCAGACCGAATTGTTGGACTATACGATTGCCAATCTGCAGCAGAACTTAGTGTCGGGGTTCCTGTTGATTTTCATTGTCGTATTTCTCTTCATGGGCAATGTGAGGTCTCCGCTGGTTATCGGTATCAGCCTGGCGGCCTCGGTGGTCATTTCGTTTCTGTTTTTCTATCTGTTTGATGTGTCAATGAATATCATTTCCCTGTCCGGTCTGATTATGGCGGTGGGAATGATGATCGACAATGCCATCATCGTAACCGAAAATATTTCACAGCATCGTGAGCGTGGGTTGACATTGATGCGGGCCGCCGCTAAGGGAACGACAGAAATGGTTGCCCCGATGCTGAGTTCCATGCTCACTACCATTGCCGTCTTTGTGCCGCTGGTGTTCATCAGCGGTATTGCGGGGGCATTGTTTTTCGACGAAGCTTTCGCGGTCAGTGTCGGACTGCTGGTCTCTTACTTTGTCGGCATCTGGCTTTTACCGGTGCTTTATATGTTATGCTATCGGCTGGGGCTGCGTCATCCGCACCCGCCCACCCGGCCATGGACACAGGGATGGCTGGAGCGTGCCTACGAGGCGGGTATCGGCTGGGCCTTTGCCCACCGCAGGCTGTGTCTGACCTTATTTGCCGTTTCGGTGCTGGCGTGTGCGCCGCTTTTTATGTGTATCCGCAAGGAGCGTATGCCGGCCACGCCGCAGCATGAGCTGATAGGGCGTATCGTCTGGAATGAACCGGTTCATCCGGATGAAAACCGGGTGCGGGTCAATCGGTTGCTACAGCAGTTGGCCCCGCTGACGAAAGAACATTCCGCCTATCTGGGACAAAGGGATTTTTTGCTGGAAGATGATAATCCGTTGGAGGCGAACGAGGCAGAGGTATATATCGACACCGGCGATCCGGAGGTTCTGCCGGCAGTCAGAACCGGACTGAAGGAATGGCTGGCGGAGCATTATCCGGAGGCGACGTTGCGTTTGTTTCCGGCCGAAACGCTGTTTGAGCGGCTGTTTGTTACCGGGGAAGCGGAGGTGGAGGCGCGTTTGTGTTCGTCGAATAAGCTCCTGAATGATGATATGACCGAGATACGGCGCATGGCGCAGCGGCTGGCTGATGTCACCGGAACGGGGACGACACCGATGGCCGGCAAACAGCAGCGGATGCTGATCCTGCATCGTGATAAGATGCTTTTGTACGGGGTCTCCTATTCCGATCTGGTCCGGGCTTTGAAGACCGCCTTCCGCAACAACAAGGTTACGACACTGCGTTCGTATCAGCAATATATGCCGGTGGTCGTTGTGGACGATGAGAAAAGTCTGGAGCAATCGCTCGGCGAGATTCTGATCGAGACAGCCGCCGATTCGACAGGCCGCAAGGGTAATGTGCCGGTCAGCGAATTGCTTTCGTTGCGTTATGGAGAGGCACCGCGAATGATTCACGGGGCCAAGAACGGTGAGTACATTCCTTATATCATCCAGGAGACCGATGAACCGGAGCAGCTTGTGGAGCGTATTCGCACCGAGGTGTCGCAACATTCGTTATGGACGGTCGATTTTGCAGGGGCATTTGTATCCAATGCCAAAATGATGAGAGAGTTGCTGGTCGTGCTTGCCGTCAGTCTTCTGCTGATGTTCTTCATATTGAGCGCGCAATTTGAAAATTTTGTACAGCCGCTGATCGTCCTGATGGAAATTCCTATCGACATGGCTTTTGCCCTCCTCTTGTTGTGGGTCACGGGCAACACGCTGAATCTTATGTCGGCCATCGGAATCATCGCTTCGTGCGGTATCATTATCAACGACTCCATTCTGAAACTGGATGCTATTGCTGCCCTGCAACGTACGGGCATGCCGCTGCACGGGGCGATACATGATGCGGGACGTCGTCGGTTGCGGTCTATCGTTATGACGTCGCTGACGACAGTTTTTGCAATGTTGCCGTTACTTTTCACGCATGACATGGGATCGGAGATACAGAGGCCGTTGGCCGTTGCCATGATCGGAACAATGTGTGTCGGAACGTGTGTCAGTTTGTTTTTTATACCTCTGGTTTATGAATTAGTCAATCGTCATCGCTCATGAATTACTATCGTTGTCTTCTTTTGTTCGTTGCGGGCTATGTCATGATGTGCTGTCCCGGAACGTTGCGGGCACAGACCGCGGCCGGAAGCGGCAGTCAGCCCATACGTTTGAGTTTGCAGGAGGCCATCCGGATTGCCAGCGACAGTTCGCTGACGGCATTTCGCTACCGCAATATGTATCGTTCCGGTTATTGGGAGTATGTGAGTTACAGGGCGGCGCGTCTGCCCAGTCTGACGCTGAATCTGACGCCGGCGCGGTATAACCGCTATATTGCAGAGCGTTATGATTCGGAACGGGATATGGATGTCTACCGTGAACAGCAGACCTATTCTGCCACCGGAGGCCTTTCGATTGTTCAGAATGTCGACTTCTTGGGCGGAACTCTCTATATGGATTCTCAGCTGGACTATCTGAATAATTTCGGTTTTACCGACTACACGCAGTTTTCGAGCATTCCGCTCCGCATCGGTTACCGTCAGTCGTTGCTGGGGTATAATGCGTTCCGTTGGGAGCGGAAAATCGCTCCGTTGAAGTTCGAGCGGGTGAAGAAAGAGTTTATTTATAATCTGGAGAGTTTGTCAGGGACGGTAGTCGGATATTTTTTCGCCTTAGTGCTTGCGCAGGCGAAACTGGAACTGGCAGAGACGAATTTGCAAACGAGCGACACATTGTGCCGGGTCGGGGAGATGCGGTATAAGATTGCTGCCATTTCACAAGCAGATCTGCTGACACTGCAGTTGGATGTCGTGAATGCCCGTAATTCGTTGCAGCATGCGCAGCAGGAACACCGTCGGGCTATGTTCGTGCTTTCCTCTTATCTGGGACTGGAACAGGGAACACGGATTCTGCCCGTATTGCCAGAGCGGCCGAAAGTGACCGATGTGGCGCCGGAACAGGCGCTGGCTTTGGCGCGGGCGAACAATCCGACCTATCTGCAACAGTATCAGAACGTGCTGGAGGCGCAGAGGAATGTCGATAAGACCCGTAAGGAGTTGTACATGAATGCCAGTATCAATGCCAGCATCGGATTCAATCAGGTCGGCGAAAATTTTCGGGAAGCATATCATCGTTTGTTGCAGCAGGATCTGGTCTCGGTGAGCGTTTCCATTCCTCTGGTTGACTGGGGAGTGCGTAAGGGAAAGTCCAATATGGCCAGGAATAACCTGTATGTCGTTCAGACTGCCGCCAGACAGGAGGAACTGAACGTTGAACAGGAGGTGACGATGACGGTTGATGACTTTCATGCGCAACGGATTCTGATAGAGAGCGCTGAAAAGGCCGTTGAATTGGCAGACCTGGCTTACGAACAGACCCGCCAGAGGTTTTTAATCGGCCAAAGCGATGTCAATAGTCTTACCATGGCCCAGACCCGTAAGGAAACGGCGCGGCAGAATTATGTCGCGGCATTGAATAATTACTGGCAGAATTATTATAAGTTGCGGAAGCTGACGCTGTTTGATTTCGAGCATAATCTGCCGCTCTTCGAATCCTTTGATTTCCAGAGCGGCTGCTACGGATTCGGTCGGTATGAATAACGACGGGTGAAAATATGAAGCAGGGACGATTCTATATTTCCTCTTTTTCGGTTTTGATCATATTTATATGCCTCTCTTTGGCAGGGGTGGCCTTGATGCCGTTGATTCCGGTCAAGCTGGTGCCGTCGCAGACGTTGCCGGGCATGACGGTCTCGTTTACCATGCGCGGGCAGTCGGCCCGAGTGGTCGAGTCGGAGGTGACCAGCCGGCTGGAGGCATTGTTGGTACGTGTGAAAGGGGGTCGCAAAATCTCTTCTTCGTCTGCCAAGGGATCGGGAAAGGTGACATTGGAATTTGACAGGCATACCGATTTGCAGATGGCGCGGTTTGAAGTCGCTACATTGATCCGGCAGGTATGGAACGAATTGCCGGAGGAGGTGAGCTATCCGCAGGTCGGAGTGCGTTATTCCGATAAGGATGCGACCCGTCCCTGTTTGACCTATACGTTGAACGCATTGGTTTCGCCTCTGGAAATCCAGCAATATGCGGAGGAACATGTCAAGCCGAAACTGGCCGGGGTGAAAGGCGTCAGCCGGGTAGTGATTTCGGGTGCAAATCCGATGGAATGGCAGTTGTTTTATGACAGTGAGCAATTGCAGGCGCTGGGACTTACTCCTGCCGATCTGCAGGAGGCGATCCTCGATTATTACCGACGGACGACGCTGGATGCCTGTCAGGTCGTTTCGGAGGGTGACCCGACTGTTTTTTCTCCGGAAGCGATTTATGTGCGGACGGCGCAAGGACGCTGGATTTCGCTGGCTTCCCTGCTCCGGGTGAAGCATGCGGAGAGCGCACCGCAGCAGTATTATCGTATCAATGGGCTGAATGCGGTCTATTTGTCGGTGACGGCCGATGAGAGTGCCAACCAGTTGCAGGTGGGGCGGGAGGTGAAACGGCTGATGGCGGAGATGGGAACACATCTGCCGCAGGGGTATGAGACGCATATTTCCTATGATGCGACGGAACGGATCGTCGGCGAACTGAATACTATAGGGGAGCGTGTGGCATTGACGTTGCTGATCCTGCTGCTGTTTGTTGCGGTTGTTTCCCGAAGCCTGCGTTATCTGTGGCTGATTGTATGCGGATTGTCCGTTAATCTGGCCACCGCTTTTATTTTTTATTATTTCTGCGGGTTGGAGATTCAGATTTATTCACTGGCGGGGATTACGGTATCATTGAGCCTGATGATCGACAACCTGATCATGATGGCCGATCACTATGGCCGGGAGCGCGGCCGGGCGATTTTCCTGCCGATGCTGGCCGCGACGCTGACCAGCATCGGGGCATTGGCTGTCGTTTTCATGTTAGATGAAAAAACACGTCTGAATTTGCTTGATTTTGCCGTGGTGATAATATTCAATCTGCTGTTGTCGCTGTTTGTGGCCTTGTTTTTCGTCCCTGCGTTTATGGATTGCTGTGGTATGGGATTTCCTGGGAAACGGCGGCCACTCCGCAGGCAACGGCTGTGGTGTCGTCCGAGCTGGCTGAATCCGCGTCGTTGGACGGTATTGTTCAATCGTGCCTACGGTTGGCTGATTGTTCGGGTATTGCGTCGTTTCCGCGTCGTCATTTGTCTGGTGATGCTGTTGATATTCGGTTTGCCGGTTTTCTTGATGCCGGTGAAACTGGATGATGACACTTCATGGGCCGGATTCTATAACCGGGTATTCGGATCGGATTTTTATAAGGAATCTGTGCGTCCGGTGACGGATGTTATCCTGGGAGGAACCCTGCGCCTGTTTGTTCAGAAGGTTTATTTGGGCAGTTATTTCAGTTCTGCCGATGAGCCGGTGCTGACCGTCGGGGCAACATTGCCTACCGGTAGCACGCTGGAGCAGATGAATGAATTGGTGAAGCAAATGGAGGCTTATCTGAGCCGGCAGACAGAGATACGGCTGTTTGAAACTTCTGTCGGTGTGGGGCGTGCTTCCATACGGATCTATTTCCGTCCGGAGCATCAGTATGACGGTTATCCTTATATCCTCAAGGGCCAGTTGGTCCATCACGCCTTGCAACTGGGCGGGGGAAGCTGGAGCGTATATGGACTGGAGGATATAGGTTTCAATAATGACGTGCGCGAACGTTCCGGTTCCTATAGGGTACAGATGTTTGGTTATAATTATGATGAACTATGTTATTTGGCGGAGGCTTTCCGCCAGAAACTGTTGACGCATAAGCGTATAAAAGAGGTGGATATCAATTCCGATTTTCAGACATGGAAAGATGATTATGAGGACTTTTATCTGCAGGTGGATCAGTGGCGCATGGCCCGGCTCGGGTTGACGCCGGCAGGGCTGCTCTCGACCTTGTCGCCGACCTTCGGCCGGAATCTTTCGTGCGGGCAGATATGGACGGGCAGTTCGTATGAGAATCTTTCTTTGCGGGCCTCACAGGCTGAGACGGTGGATGTCTGGGGAGCGCTGCATCGTCCATTCTCAGTGTCTGGCCGGTCGTTTAAGATTTCCGATATGGGAGGTCTTGTGAAGATGCAGGCGCCCCGGCGGATTGTGAAGGAAGGACAACAATACCGACTCTGCCTGCAGTACGAATATATTGGAGCAGCTCAGCAGGGAGAGCGGGTTTTACTTGAGGACCTCGCAGAGTTCAAAGAGCATTTGCCGATGGGATATACCGTCGAGATTGCCAATCGTGGAGGTCGGCGTGCCGCCGGAGGCCAGTATGGTTTGTTGTTGTTCGTGATCGGCGTCATTTTTTTGATTACAAGTATTCTGTTCAACTCTTTCCGGCAACCGCTTCTGATTCTTCTGGTCATTCCGCCGGCCTTTGTGGGTGTGTTTCTGACCTTCTACGGTTTTGAGTTGAATTTCGATAACGGGGGATATGCCTCTTTCATTCTGCTTTGCGGCATCACGGTCAATGCGAGCATCTATTTATTGAAAGAATATTGCGAACTTCGCCGCCGGTTCCCCACTCTTTCGTGGGAGCGGGTTTACCTGAAAGCCTGGAACCATAAGATCATTCCTATTTTATTGACTGTCGTTTCGACGGTTCTGGGTTTTATCCCGTTTTTAACGGGCGGCGAGCGTGAGGGATTCTGGTTCCCGCTGGCGGCCGGGACTATCGGTGGACTGATTGCCTCCCTCACGGGTATTTTCCTGCTTTTGCCGATGTTTTTGAAGAAACGGTAGAGGGTATATCCTGTTTCGTTCCGGCCGTTTCCGCAAGAATGGTTCTTGGCGGGCTGACGTGAAATAATAATGTTGCCGGTGTCGAATTTGGAGCGGGATGCGGGGGCGTGTCGATAAATTTCGTACCTTTGCGAGCCCCTTGGCGCATCGGAGGTGAAGGCCGTCTGTGTTAGGGGGCGGATAACTTATAAACAACGTTCATTGTGGATAACGCAATTTATATCAAAGGTGCGCGGGTTAACAATCTTAAGAATATCGATGTTGAGATTCCACGCGACAAACTGGTTGTCATTACCGGTCTTTCGGGATCCGGTAAGTCGTCATTAGCTTTCGACACGCTGTATGCGGAAGGGCAGCGGCGGTATGTGGAATCATTGTCGGCCTATGCCCGTCAGTTTTTGGGACGCATGGGAAAACCGGAGTGCGATTTCATTCTCGGCATTCCGCCTGCGGTCGCCATTCAGCAGAAAGTCATTGTCCGCAATCCTCGTTCCACCGTCGGTACATCGACCGAGATTTACGATTATCTGCGTCTTCTCTTTGCACGTATCGGCAAGACTTTTTCTCCTGTCAGCGGGGCATTGGTCAAGAAACATACTACCGATGATGTCATTGCCGGCGCCCGTTCGTTGCCGGATGGTACCCGCATCGCTCTGCTGGTGAAAGTGACGTTGCCCGAGGGGCGTTCGCTGAAAGAGCATCTAGATATCTTGAACAAGTCCGGCTTTGCCCGTGCCGAAGCGAACGGCCGTTTTATCCGTCTCGAGGAGGTCGACAGTGCGCCTTTCCATTTAGTGATAGACCGCATGGTGCTTCCGCTGGCCGATGAGGCTTCGATGACTCGTTTTGCCGATTCCGTGGAGACAACTTTTTATGAAGGCGACGGCAGTTGTCTCATGAAGGTTTGGCTGCCCGACGGTGAGGTGCGTGAGATGAGTTTCAGCAAACGTTTCGAAGCCGACGGTCAGACGTTTGAGGAGCCGTCGGATATGATGTTCAATTTCAACAGTCCTGCCGGCGCTTGCCCGACGTGTGAAGGGTTCGGCAAGGTGCTGGGCATTGATGAAGATCTTGTGATTCCCAACAAAGCGTTGTCCGTTTATGAAGATTGCGTCGCCTGCTGGAGGGGCGAGAAGATGTCTGAGTGGAAAAATGAGCTGATTGCTCACGCCTCGCAGGTTGAATTCCCTATACACCGGCCTTATTACCAGCTTACGCAGAAAGAAAAGGAGATGCTGTGGCACGGATGTTCTGCCTTTGACGGTATCGACGCTTTCTTCCGGATGGTTTCGGAGAATCTTTATAAAATCCAGTATCGCGTCATGCAGGCGCGTTATCGGGGGAAGACGGTTTGCCCCACCTGCCATGGTTCCCGCCTGAAACCGGAAGTGGAATATGTCAAAATCGGCGGGCGAAGTATCTCGGAGCTGGTCAGAATGCCAGTATCGGAACTGATTCCGTGGTTTCATGATCTGAAACTCGACGAACATGATGCCCAGGTCGCCAAACGCCTGCTTACCGAGATCAACAGCCGCCTTGGGTTCCTTCGTGACGTCGGACTTGAGTATCTCACTTTGGACCGGCTCAGCAACAGCCTTTCCGGAGGCGAGAGTCAGCGTATCAATTTGGCCACTTCGCTGGGTAGTGCGCTTGTCGGCTCTATGTATATCCTCGATGAGCCAAGTATCGGTCTTCACCCGCGTGACACGGATTGCCTGATCCGTGTATTGCGTCGTCTCCGCGATCTGGGAAATACCGTTGTTGTCGTTGAACATGATGAAGAAATTATCCGGGCGGCCGATTACTTGATCGATGTCGGTCCCGCCGCCGGGCGTTTCGGCGGAGAGGTCGTTTTTCAGGGCGGCCAGGAACAATTGACGGATGCCGATAATCAAAATAGTTATACCGTCCGTTTTTTAACCGGCGAAGAGCAGATTGCAGTGCCCGTGCGGCCGCGGCCATGGGCAAGTTATATAGAGGTGCTGGGTGCCGTGCAGAATAATCTGAAAAATATCAGCGTGAAGTTCCCTCTGGGAGTGATGACGGTAGTAACCGGTGTCAGTGGATCGGGAAAATCGACGCTGGTGCGGGATATTTTCTACAAGGGGCTGTTGCGGCAGCTTGGCGAGCCGGGAGATGCTCCTGGGGCGTTCAGCGGTTTCGGTGGCGACGTGCACCGTGTCCGTGCAATCGAGTTCGTGGATCAGAATCCTATCGGTAAATCGTCGCGTAGCAATGCCGCCACTTATATGAAGGCCTATGATGAGATCCGGAAGTTGTTCGCCGAGCAGCAGCTTGCACGTCAGCTGGGTTTCACGGCCGCTACGTTTTCGTTTAATGTCGAGGGGGGACGCTGTGAGGAGTGTAAGGGCGAGGGGACTATCACGGTCGAGATGCAGTTTATGGCCGACCTTGTCATGGAATGTGAGGCCTGCCATGGAAAACGTTTCAACAGTGATGTGCTGGAGGTCCTTTATCATGGAAAGAGTATTGCCGACGTACTGGATCTCTCGGTCGATGAGGCGATAGAGTTTTTTGCCGATGAGCCGAAGATCATTCACCGTCTGTTACCGCTTCAGCGGGTGGGCCTCGGATATATCAAGCTCGGGCAACCATCGTCCACATTGTCCGGAGGCGAGAATCAGCGTGTCAAACTGGCCTATTATTTGAGTTCTGACGATATACCGCATACGCTCTTTATTTTCGACGAGCCTACAACCGGACTTCATCTTCATGACGTCCGTATCCTGCTGGAGGCGTTTAATTCTCTGTTGGAAAAGGGACATACCCTTGTCATTGTCGAGCATAATCTGGATGTTATCAAGTGTGCCGACCATATTGTGGACCTGGGTCCCGAAGGGGGAGAAGCCGGCGGCAATCTTGTGATTCAGGGGACGCCCGGAGAGGTCGCTGCCTGCAAAGAATCGCATACCGGACATTATTTGCGCCCTAAATTATCGTGAACAATAACGGCTTGCTTTTGAATGTCCGCTCTTTCCGTTCGTTAATGGCTGGGCTATCATGCCATGATTATTCGTTATAAACGTTAATGAAGAAACTATGACAATGCGAAAGAGTCTTATTTTTACAAAAATGTATTAAATGCGTACGCTGATATTATAAAATATGTTCATAAATCGGCCTCTGAGAAGAATTTCCTCTTTCAGAGGCCGGTTGTTTGACCGAAAAGTGCTAAATTTGCGCCCGACTTAATGTTTCGGGTTCTGCCGGAGTTGAAAACGGGCCTTTCCCGGCCGGCGGCAAGAACGGAAATGTTGAATTTCAAAGAGACAAGATTGAAAACTGGTAATGAAAGAGACTTTAATTAAGCCTGATTATTTATTTGAGGTCAGTTGGGAGGTGTGTAACCTTGTCGGCGGTATTTATGCGGTGCTTTCAACGAAGGCTGCGACGCTTCAAAGCCAATTCGGAGATGGCTTGTGTTTTATCGGACCGGATGTGTGGAATGAAGAAGAATCTCCTTTTTTTGATGCTACGGCTCCCACGACGTTGGGAGATTGGGTCCAGCGTGCTACAGCCGAAGGCCTGAAAGTCCGTGCCGGCAGATGGAAGGTGCCGGGTTCTCCGCAGGTTATTTTAGTGGATTTCCGTCCTTTCTACAGTGTCAGAAATTCTGTTTATGCCCAGATGTGGGAGTGGTATGGCGTTAATTCCATTGCGGCCTACGGCGATTATGATGAAGCTTGTATGTTCGCGTACGCTTCGGCATTGGTCATTGAAAGTCTTTTCAGGCACGTTTGTCCGCAGCGCAGTCATGTCATTGCACATTTCAATGAATGGACGACCGGAATGGGCGTTTTGTATCTGAAACATCAGCTTCCGGCTGTGGCAACGATTTTTACGGCTCATGCCACCTGTGTAGGCCGTAGTATCGCCGGCAACAACAAGCCTTTGTATGACTATCTGCATGGCTATTTTGGCGATCAGATGGCCGATGAGCTCAATATGACGAGCAAGCATTCGGTAGAAAAGATCGCGGCGCTGCAGTCCGATTGTTTCACGACGGTCAGTGATATCACAGCCGCCGAATGCCGACAACTTCTGGGACGCATTCCGTTGGTGACACCCAATGGTTTTGAAAGCGGATTCGTTCCCAAGGGCGTGGCCTTTTCCCGGATCCGCAAAGATGCCCGTGCCATGCTGGTACGGCTTGTCGAAGGATTGACCGGATGTTCTGTGAACGATGATGCCCTTTTCATCGGCACAGCTGGTCGCAGCGAATATAAAAATAAAGGTATTGACGTCTTTCTGGATGTCATCGACCGCCTTCGCGGGCAGCATATAGGCCGGCAGGTGGTCGCTTTTGTTATGGTGCCTGGCTGGGTTCAGGAACCCCGTGCCGATCTTAAAGAGCGTATGGAAAGCAACGGACGTTTCGCGGAACCGTTGGGGGACCCGGTTTTTACCCATGCGCTTTACAATTACTATGAAGATGCCATTCTTAGCCGCATTCATCAACTCGGTTTCCAGAACCGCGATTGTGATCAGGTGAAGATCATTTATGTGCCTTCTTATCTAAAGGGCAATGACGGTATCCTGAATCTCCATTACTATCAATTGCTTTCTGCCATGGATGTGACGGTATTTCCCTCCTATTATGAACCATGGGGATACACGCCGCTTGAAAGCTGTGCCTTCGGTGTGCCTACGATTACGACCTGCCTATCCGGTTTCGGCAAGTGGTGTCTTTCCATAGGTAAGGATACGGATATATTCGGCGGGGTCGGAGTGGTGATTCGCAATGATTCCAATTATAATGAAGTTGTGGCGCACATCGCGGACCAGATTGTCCGTCTGGCGGAACTGCCGGTACCGGAGGTGAAGATCATCCGCCAAGAGGCGCGGAAGATTGCCGCAAAGGCCGAATGGCGCAACTTTATCAAATATTACAATAGTGCTTTCGATTTTGCCCTGAAGGCAGCGGCGGCACGTGTCAAAATGAAATAACTCATTCATAAAACATTCAAATTTTTATAATTATGAAAGTTCAAGTAAGTAATACGAACGCCCCTTGCTGGCGTGACATTACGGTGAAGTCCAACTTGCCTGCATCTCTCGAGGGATTGCATAAAGTAGCCCGCAACCTGTGGTGGGCCTGGGACACGGATGCTCGTAATCTCTTCCGTGAGATTGATCTCGACCAGTGGCGTGCCTGCGGGCACAACCCGGTTGCATTGCTGGAGACTCTTTCCTATGATAAACTGGAGGAAATTGCCGCCAACAAGGAGATCATGGCCAAAGTCAACAAGGTCTGCTCGGAGTTTGAAGCCTATATGGCCGAACCGAAAGACGCTTCGCGTGCTTCGGTAGCCTATTTCTCTATGGAGTATGGTCTCACAGCCTGTCTGAAGATCTATTCCGGTGGTTTGGGTATTCTTGCCGGTGACTATTTGAAAGAGGCCAGCGACTCTAACGTGGATCTCTGTGCTGTCGGATTCCTTTATCGTTACGGCTATTTCACCCAGACACTTTCTGTAGACGGTAACCAGGAGGCTAATTATGAGGCCCAGAATTTTTCACAGCTTCCTATCGAACAGGTGAAGAATGAAGATGGTTCCGCAATGATTTTGGAGGTGCCTTTCCATGATCGCATCATTTATGCCAACATCTGGAAAGTCAATGTAGGCCGTATCAATCTCTATCTGATGGACTGCGATATGGAGAAAAACTCCGAATTCGATCGTTCTATCACTTATCAGCTTTATGGCGGTGACTGGGAGAACCGTATGAAGCAGGAATATATGCTGGGTATCGGCGGTATCCTCATGCTGAACAAGCTCGGCATCAAGAAAGATGTTTACCACTGCAACGAAGGTCACGCCGCTCTTATCGGAGTTCAGCGTCTTTGCGATTATGTGGAAGAAGGTCTTACCTATGCTCAGGCCCTGGAAGTGGTGCGTGCCTCTTCTCTTTACACTTGCCACACTCCTGTGCCGGCCGGACATGACTATTTTGAAGAAGGTCTCTTCTATAAATATATGAGTCATTTCCCTGCAAAACTGGGTATCGACTGGTATGATTTGATGAACTTGGGCCGTGAGACTCCGGGCGAAGGCCGTTTCTCGATGTCTGTCTTCGCTTTGAATACCTGTCAGGAGGCCAATGGCGTGAGCTGGTTGCACGGTAAAGTTTCCCGCAACATGTTCCAGCCCGTCTGGAAGGGATATGCTCCTGAAGAACTTCATGTGGGTTATGTCACCAACGGTGTTCACTTGCCTTCATGGGCCGCATCGGAATGGAAAGCATTCTATGCCGATCTTTTCGGTGAGAACTTTACTAAGAAGCAGACCGAAGAAGAGATGTGGAAATCCATCTATGAGGCTGATGACGAAACGATCTGGAACATCCGCAAGGAATTGAAAGCTAAACTCTTCCAGTTTATCAAAGATGAAGTGAAGATCAAGATGAGCCAGAAGCAGGAAAATCCTGCCAAGATTCTCCAGACGCTCAACGGTCTCAATCCCAATGCGCTCGTGATCGGTTTTGCCCGTCGTTTCGCCACTTACAAGCGTGCGCACCTTCTTTTCACCGACTTGGAGCGTCTTGATAAGATCGTCAATAATCCGAGTTGCCCTGTACAGTTTATTTTTGCAGGTAAGGCTCACCCGGCAGACGGTGGCGGCCAGGGCCTGATCCGCCGCATCGTGGAGATCAGCCGTATGCCCCAGTTTATGGGTAAGATCATTTTCGTGGAGAACTACGATATGGATGTGGCCAAGCGTCTCGTCAGCGGTGTGGATATCTGGATGAATACTCCTACCCGTCCGTTGGAAGCCAGTGGTACTTCCGGCGAAAAGGCTATCATGAACGGTACGCTTAATCTCTCCGTCCTCGATGGATGGTGGTATGAAGGCTTCAAGCCGCAGGCCGGCTGGGCACTGACTGACAAGCGCACGTTCCAGAATCAGGCCAGCCAGGATCAGTTGGATGCTGAAACCATTTACACGATGCTGGAAACGGAGATCATTCCTCTCTATTTTGCCAAGAACAGCCGCGGCTATTCTCCGGAATGGGTAATGTATATCAAAAATTGCCTTGCCAAGATCACTCCTCACTTCACCATGAAGCGCCAGCTTGACGATTATTATGATCGTTTCTATCAGAAAGAAGCAAAGCGTGCCGCCCTTTTGATGGCAGACAATTACGCCAAGGCAAAAGAGATTGCCGCCTGGAAAGAAACCGTGGCATCTGCCTGGGATACTGTCGAAGTGAAAGATATCAATGTCAGCGACGAGATGAACAACACTCCGGAGGTCGGAGATGTTTATCACCTCAGTGTTTCTGTTGACGGAAAGGATATTGCCGACAGTCTCGGCCTGGACTTTGTCCTTTCTGCCGCTTCCGATGGTCAGACTCACGAGTACACCGCTCATGAGATGAAGGCTGTCAAGAAGGAAGGCACCGTCGTGACTTTCGAATTGGATCTTAAGATCAAGAAGAGCGGTGCGTTCAAGTATGGTTTCCGCCTCTTCCCCAAGAACGATTTGCTGCCGCATCGTATGGACTTCGCTTATACGAAGTGGTTCTAAAACTATGCGGTTCACATGTATGTATTCGCTGTCCGGAAATTTCCGGACAGCGATTTTTTTATCCTGTTTTCTTCTGTCTGCGGAGCCGCAGGAGGCAACAAGTGCGATACCGGTTCTTTCCTGATACGCGGAAGCTTCGGATATGGCCTCGGAACGGATCGCTGTCCGGAGGGAAAGGCCATGGTTGTTGTCAGGAATTCATGCGGCCGCGGGTGAAAGGAGTTTTATATTGAGGGTGTCGTTTCATGAATCCCCGGGGGTGGTGGTGACCTTCTGTCTGTCGCCTCCTGCAAAGCCGCGGGAGCAGCCTTGTTTATGTTTGCCGCTTTCGGGAATGTCGCAGCGGGCGATGATGATGGAGGTGGGGGTTCGGCCGGAATTGTGTCTCCTTGTCATACATTTGTTTTCCCTTGGTACCGTGTCGGAAACGGAGAATATGCCGTACGGTCAAAATTACACACTTTGATTTTGGCCGATTGGATAATAATGTTTAAATTTGCCGGAAAATCAATAACAATTCATTCTTAAAACGCTATCTCATTCGATGAATTTCGTACAAGAACTTAAATGGCGCGGCATGATTCAGGATATGATGCCGGGTACAGAAGAACAGTTGCAGAAAGAAATGACAGCGGCTTATCTGGGCATCGACCCGACAGCCGATTCTCTTCATATCGGACACCTGGTGGGGGTGATGATGCTCCGCCATTTCCAGCGGGCGGGACATAAGCCGATCGCTCTGATCGGTGGTGCTACGGGTATGATCGGTGATCCTTCGGGAAAATCCAAGGAACGTGTTCTGATCGACGAGGAACGCCTTCGTCATAATCAGGAATGCATCCGCCGCCAGCTCTCCAAGTTCCTTGATTTCGACAGCGACGCTCCGAATGCCGCCGAACTGGTTAACAATTATGACTGGATGAAGAATTTTTCCTTCTTGGACTTCATCCGCAATGTCGGCAAACTCATTACGGTCAACTATATGATGAGCAAAGACTCCGTGAAGCGTCGTCTGACGGGTGACAATGGAGCCGACGGCATGTCGTTTACCGAATTTTCCTATCAACTTTTGCAGGGATATGATTTCCTGCATCTGAATAGTGAAAAGAACTGCAAGCTACAGTTGGGCGGTGCCGATCAGTGGGGCAACATTACCACGGGTTGTGAAATGATCCGCAAGGTAACCGGAGCCGAGGCTTTTGCCATTACCTGCCCGCTCATTACGAAGGCCGACGGCAAGAAGTTCGGCAAGACCGAGTCAGGCAATGTCTGGCTGGACCGTCGTTATACCTCTCCCTACAAGTTCTATCAGTTCTGGCTCAATGTCAGTGACGATGACGCCGCCCGCTATATCCGCATCTTCACCTCGTTGACCCGCGAGGAAATCGAGGCTATAGAGGCCGAGCAGGCTGCTGCCCCTCACTTGCGTCCGTTGCAGAAGCGTCTGGCAAAGGAACTCACCGTCATGGTGCACAGCGAGGCCGACTATGAGCAGGCCGTTGCCGCCTCCAACGTTCTTTTCGGCAATGCCGATGCTTCCGCCCTCCGCGCTTTGGACGAAGAGACTCTTTTGCAGGTGTTTGAAGCCGTGCCGGCCTATTCTGTTTCTGCCGGGGCTTTTGCCGAGGGAATAAAAGCGGTCGATCTTTGCACCGAGTGCGTGCCGGCCAGTGAAGGCGTGGCGCCGATCTTTGCCTCTAAAGGAGAGATGCGCAAACTCGTGCAGGGTGGCGGCGTAAGTGTCAACAAAACGAAACTTGCCGCATTCGATCAGCCGATTACCCGCGATGATCTGATCCAGGGCAAATACGTTGTCGTGCAGAAAGGCAAGAAGAACTATTATCTGATTACTGTGGGCTGAATATGATTGCAATACATCCGCCGCAGGCGGATGGCGGTTGAACACAAAATATGCCTCCGATGGACATTTGCCCATCGGGGGCATATTTTGTGTTCAGTGCGGTTTTCCGGGAAACCGTTTTACCAACGGTAGCGATGTTTGGGAGAATTCTTTTTGAGTTGGAGCTGGTGATAACGTCTGATTTCTATAGGCGCGTAGGCCTTGATGCGGTGTTGTTCCGCTTGTCGTGAAACCGGATCATTCCAGTAGATTTCCTCTACCGAGTACATATCGATGAAATAATTCCGAATGGTGATCCCCGATTGCTGCGGATTGAGATCTTTGGTCCGGTTGGCTTTGAACAGCTCGGTCCAAAGGGTTGCCACTTCGTTGTCTATGGCTTCCGCATAGCGGGAGGCGATCACGAGCCTGAATTGCCTGTTGTCGAGGACGTTCAGGACCGCTTCGTGGTCGAGCCGGTTGAGCGAATCGGCCGGGAGGTCGTTATTCATGGCGTGCAGGGCTGCTTTCAGCGTCGTACGTTGCTTCGGCGTGAGCTGGATGAGGTTTTGCAGCCGCAGGGCGATGGCTGTCAGCGTACGGTCGGCATCGGTCAGCTGGAAAATGCCGCTGGCGTGCGACTTTACAGCATCTCCTGCAAAGAGAGACAAACCTATGGCGGCAATGAATATATGCAGATATTTCATCATGGCGGAATATGTTTGAGTGAAAGGATTTTTTATGTACATCTCTGTTTTGGAACGGTATTGCTGTCTGTTACAGACGTTCTACGATTTTGTCCCAGTCGCCGGCCGAGCCCTCTTTGCCGGTTACTTTCTCGAATAGTCGCCGGCGGGCCGCCGATATGGCCGATGGGGAACGGTGCAAAATGGCAGCTGTCTGCGAAGCCGAGAATCCGAGCTTCACCAGTATGGAGATGCGCAATTCCATTTCTGACAGGCGGGCCAGCCCGCGCAGTTTGAGCAGGAATCCGGGTGAGGTGTCGTCGATCGCTTCCGACAGATCCTGCCAGTCCTGTTCGGAAACGACGGAGCCGTCGGTCGCCGACTTTTCAAAACGAAGGTAAAGGGGCGTCCCCTGGAAATCGAGTGCGGCCTTGTGCTCTGTCTGGAGGCGCAGTTCTTCCTGTTTCTCCTGCTGTTCTTTCCGTACCTTGTCGAGGAGTAGCCTCACGTTCCGAATCTGCCGTTCTTTGTCGGCCATGCGGCGGCGATAGCGGTGTCGCAGATAGAGGATACCTGCCAGCAGCATCAGCAGTAGGAAGGTAGTTGTCAGTAACAGATTCCGGTTGTCCCGTTGACTTTTTTCACGCAGTTTCTGCTGGGCATTGTAGTCGTACAGGGAGTGTATCTTTACGATATCGGCGCTCTTTTGCTCGGCGTAGAGCGAATCTTTCAGGTCGAATGCGAAAAGTAGCAGCCGGTAGGCTTTATCCAGCTCTCCGAGCTTGTACTGGGCTTCGGCCATGCGGGCGAAACCGTATTGGCGGAAGTACAGGTTCGGACAGTCGTAGAGCCGGCCGAATGCCTGATAGGCGCTGTCATAGGCGGCCCGGTCAAGAGCGATGTCCCCCAATGCGCAGTAATAAGTATAAAGGTCCGGATGGTAGGGCGAAAGGTTATCCAAGAGCCGGATGGTCTGCCAGGGAGCATTATTGTCGTAACTGCGTGCCGCCCATTCGCTCTGCAGGTCTATCCATAGCATCGTGTCGCCCCGGGCAAATGCCTCTTCCGTTGCCTGGCGGAAGAGGCGGTCGGCTTCGTCGGGTTGTTCGGTCGCATAGAGGCATCGTCCTGCCGTCCGGCGGGCTTCCGTCAGCAGGGTGTTGTCGTACGTGTCGTTGTTCTGGCCGATGATCTCCTGCGCGATCTCCAATGTCTGGTCATATAGGCCGCATTCATACAGCAGAGAGGCCCGTTGCAGGAGAATTTCGCCTATAATCTGCCGGTCGACCGATCCGTCATCGGCTTCGATGGCGTTTCGGAACCATATATCGGCTTGCGGCGCGTCGTGTTCCTCTAACGAATGCTGTCCGAGGCTGTAATATTCAAGCACGCGGTCGGTGACCGTGTTGTGCCGGCAGGCCGTAGTGATGGAAAGAAGTATCAGGATTATGGCAAATGAAAATGCTCTCATTATGATGTTATTTCATAGATTTGTTATTGTTGCCGACAAAGATACGGAGAAATAAAGCCTGTTTGTCATTTTTAACTTGACAAAGTTTTGACAAACGATGGGCGGAATATGGACAAAACTCCTGCCGTATTGACAGGAGTTTTATATATTGCCGGATGCTGGAAATCCGCTTCTTTTGTCAAGGTTACAGACGACCTTTACATGTTCGCCGATAGTGGTACCCCGAGGGATATTTCGGACTTTTTTCTTGGAGAGAAAAGTGGCGTTTTTAAAAGAAATGCTACGGTAATTTAAATGTCACCGGTAAAGCGTATTGTACCCGTACCGGTTTTCCATTTTTAAGGCCGGGTTCCCACTTCGGCATCTTTTTTACGATTCGGATAGCCTCTTTACTCAGGTATTTATGAGGGGACTTTATGACTTTTATCTCTTCAATTTCGCCGTTTGTTCCAACGAAAAAGGAGACGACAACCTTCCCTTGTATTTTTTCTCTTATAGCGTTCAGCGGATAGTGCAAATTTCCGGACATATATTCCATCAGGGCCGCGTTGCCGCCCGGAAAGGCCGGTTTCTGCTCTATTATTATACGGCCGGAGTCCGGTTGTTGTGTGGGAGGTACTGTATCTGTTGCAAATTCTGTTTTTTTTGTCTGTGGAGATTGCAACTGGAATGAGATCGGAAGAATCCAGTCGCTGGCCACGGCTTTGCCCAGCGTATCTATGGCCGGCGACCACCATGGCATGGATTGGACGACGCGGATAGCCTCTTCCGTGAAAAGCGGATGTGCTGTCCGCAGGGGGCGGATGCTGTCTATGCTGCCATCCGGCATAATCACGAACCGTAGGGTGACATGTCCCTCCATTTTTTTGTTTGCCAGTTCTTCCGGATATTTCAATTCACGTCGGATATAGGCTTTCATTATTTCGGTTCCACCTGGGAATTCCGCTTGTTTTGCCAGGCCGTCGGTGGTAGCCTGTACCGTGCTTCTGTCGGGTGGTTCCGGGAGGGAATCCCGGGTTTGTGCGGAAATTGTCAATGGGAGCAGTGCGAAAAGCAGTGCGGTATAGAGGGAAGAATGGGACAGTTTCATAACAGATGATATTTTACAGAGTATGGATTTCGACGTAAATATTTTCCAAGGCGTAACAGACTGAGTATTGTCTGGCTCAGATAATTCGTTGATTTTCGCAAATATATGAAAATACGCTAATTTTATTTGTTTTGTTTCCGAAATTTCAACTGATATCTTTGGAAAAGGGGCTGGGGCCTTTGTTTCTTTAATGTAAAGATGTCAATTTCCTGCTTTGTCTCAGATGGTTATAAGCTGAGATGCCTGGTTTCATCAGTTGACGATTCTATATTTGCGTTTCGGTTGTTGGCGCGTTTGTGATACTGTCAGGATGATGTTACGGGTTGGCGCTCCATTCGTCTCTTAAATCATCATACATCGTTTGTCCGGGAAAGTCGAACAATACGGTTTCATCGATCTTCAGTGTGTAACTGCATGATCTTGGCTGACCGTTCTGATTCAGACCGGGATTCCATTGCGGCATATTTTTAATGAGGGTCATAATCATTTTGTCGTATCTTTTTCCCCAGCCATTAGAAGGGCATTGTTTGATCTTGATATTTGACAAAGAACCATCAGCTCTTACGATAAAAGAGACAATCGTTGGCCTGCAAATATCTGAAGGAAGATCCTTTGTGTAATAATAAATAACAGATTTGTGAAGATTTGCACGGATATAGAGATTTAAGGCATCTTCCCCTCCAGGATATTCTGGCATTTGCGATAGAACATTGACAGGAGTGGGGTTTTGCCGTATGGTTGTAGGGGTAAACGGCAGGTTATGGGTTACCTGTGCGTCGATGGACTGAATTTCTTGTGTTAGAAGAAAACCTATTGCGAATATTGTAAGATATTTCATATACATTTTTATTTGTTATATATTAAAGAGGGGTATATACCTCATCATTTCTATATCTTCTTAACCAAAGCTTATGACGTAAAGATTGGAATTTATCGCAATTAAACCAATATTCAATAGTATAATATTCATCTATTGGATTCCCTAAAAAATCTTTTCCGGGCTCCCAGCGAGGCATGTGTTTTATGACGGTTATCATGGCCTTGGAGAGAAGTTTTGATGGAGATTGCAGGATATGAATATCTCCTATGCTTCCATCTTTTTTGATTAAAAAGCGGACTTTCATGACTCCGTTGATTCTTTCCTTTATAGCCTCTTTTGGATATGTAAAATTTGCACAGATATATCTTCTTACTGCAAGATCTCCATAGTGATATTGTGGCGGGATTTCGCATTCATGCGGTGCACTTAGTCCGTGTTTTTCCGCATAAGAAATGAATGGTTTGCTACAATCTACTTGTGCCATAATGGAGGTGTCGCAGAGGATGAAAGTGGCCAGAAAAATGAAAAATATTTTATTCATGATCGTAGATGTATATGAATGTTCAATATGGAAAAGGCCTTATCGTTTGTGGTTGCTACTGTCCGATACTGCATTTTTCATTTTGAGGATCTGTCAGTGATGGGACTACTGTGGTGAGGGCTGATGAACCTTATTGGATGTTATAATGAAGACTTTTTAAGGCCCCGAACGGTTCTTGAGATTTTTCTCTCGAATATATTTGCTGTTATGGATGATCATAGTACTTGAAGTGTTGACAATGCAAAAGTTATTTTGAAAGTTAGATCTTCATTGCTCAAGGAACATTCCATTAGACATAGCCTTTAAGGTATGTACGTTGGGCTGGAAATTAGTATCACTCATCAATGGGGCATCTTGTAATTCTAATTCGAAATATCCACCTTCTTGTTTGATAATGTCTTTGATGATATATTTTTCTTTGGGATTGAAAATGACTTCTGCCCGGTTGCCTTGGACGGCAATAAATGTTAGGTTTGGAGGACAACTGTTATAGGTGTATCCTACAAGGATAATGATGGTGATTCCATTGTCCATTTGAAAAATATGAAAATAATCATTAGGGAAAGAAGAATAGATTTTTTGGTTTTCGTCAATCTTTACCCAAGAAGAATATTCTATAAACTCTAATAACTTTTCATCATTACTGTAAAGTCTAAATACGTTATAATCTCCGGGAGTCGTATTTACCCATCCTTTATATTTCAAGAGGCGGGCTTGATAGGCGGTATTGTTTATAGAGAAATTTACTTTCGAAATGGGGGTGTATGGTGTTATATTTTTGAAATTTCCCGGGTTGGATTGGATGGGGGGCATACCATGCAAATTGTATTTACCTCCATTGGTTACGGTATAAATTACTTCTGGGACGTATGTTCCGTCTATATCTGATTTAACGGAGTCACTTGTGTGATTTGAATACTGTCCCCGCATGATATTGCATGTGAGGAAGTAAAGAATAATTAAAACAATTTCTTTCATAGTGATTATTTTTATACATTTTTCCTTGAAGATTCGTTAATGGGTCCCGGCAATGTTCAAGTGTGGGCTATATGGCGGATGAAAGATGGAAAATAATTCCAGTTTCCTTCATACCGGATGAAATTCCTGCATAAGCTTACATCTGTGACACTCGCATAAACAGAATTCAAGGGTTATCGCGGATATATTGCTCGGGGAAATCATAGAAGATCCTTTCATCCAATTGCATGGTGTAATAGGCATCCACTGGTTCCCCGGCCCAATTTATGGCCGGCAACCAATAAGGCATTCGCTTAAAGAAATATCTCAACCTTTTTAATTTCATTTTTGGCGATTGCACGATTATGGGATCACTTACCGCCCCGTCTTTGTGTACTAAAAAAGAAATTACAATGGCCGGCTTCTTAGAATCCAAAAGGGAATTATAAATGAAATAGTGTCGCGGATTAAAAGGAAAATTGTTCCTGATATATTCTATCCATATTTCCTCGTTTTCGGAAAAACGAGGGGGCACGATGATTCCTGTTTCTTCGTTATATTGCAAGCGTTGTTTGAATAATGTTCGCCTATTCTTGGGTTTAGTCACTTCAAACGGATCGGAGGTCCTTTCTTTTGTTGAATTGAGTGACTCCGAGGCTGATCGCGCGAATATAGAATCAGGGACTATTCCATTTAAATAAATTCCAAGAATAACTAATAATAGTGTTGTTTTTCTCCGCATAAGATTGTCAATTTAAATGAACTCAATGAAGAATATGGCAGTTTCAAGATTGATATTCGGAACCGTTGCCTATGTTAATGGAGGCGATCAAGGCAAAGAATATTCTGTTCATTGCTTTGCGGATGGTGGAAAATGGGATGCGGGAAATTACTTGCCGGGGATGCTTATTGCTATCTGTGCGGCTGCAGGCGGTTGCATGACCGTGTGCGGTGGTTGCAGCGTCCCCGCGGCAACTGCATATATTATTGCAGGCGGTAGCGGTGAGACGGGAAAGGGTGCTATGGCTGTAGTCGGTCCTGCCGGTGGCAAGAGAAGGGGGTGGAATGTTCTTAGGGCGGGTATTTTTTATCATGCGGGGACTTTTTAGTGTGTTGGATGTTTTCCATTTTAAATTTTCGGAATTGATATGGGTGGTGTTGACGCTATCCTGCGGACTTTTGCTTGCGGCTATGGTAGAGATTGTTCCTGCGGATGGGCGCCGGGTATCTGCGGCCGAAGCGTTTCCAGCTCCGTGTTCGCTTCGATGATGCCGTTTATCCGGGCTTCTTCCAGCCAGTGTATCGCCAGTGCCGTATCTGTCGTTGTGCCATGGCCGTGTCTGTAGCAGACACCTGTCATGTACATACATCCTCCGTGCCCCAGTTCGGCGCCTTCCAGGAAATAGGCAAAGGCCTGTTCGTAGCTTTGCCGGCATCCTCGTCCGGAATAAAGAAAATAGCCGAGGGGGTAAATGGCGGAACGGCATCCGGCGTCGAATGCTTTCCGGTAGTAATCGTATGCGGTTTCATCGTCTTGCGGCACGCCGTCGCCTTCCTCGTAAAGCAATCCTAAGTTGAACCAGGAGGTAAAATAACCGGCGGCAGCAGCTTTCGTGAGGCATTCGATCGCTTGGGTGACATCCGGTTCTGTTCCGGCACCTTTCAGATAGGCAATGCCCACTGCGTTAAGTGCCCACGGGTTCCCTTCGGCCGCCTTTTTCTGCAGGAACCCGAAGTCCTGTTCGCAGGAGCTTGTCCGCTCTTTCCCTTTGAGTACATTGATGGCCATTTGTATCGCATCTCTGTCGGGGCGACTCTTCTGGGCCGATACGGAGGCGAAGCAATATCCGACGATGGTCGTGATAAGGAGTATTGTCTTCATAAAATTACCATAGATAATTGATTTCACGTTTTTGCGAGGGGTTCTCTTTCTTTTTTTTGGGTCGCAGACTGAAATAGCGTTTGATGACGGGAGGGGCCTGCACCTTGACTGCATGTCGGGCGGTCTGGCGGCCGATCTTATCGTTCCAGTACAGTTCTTCTACGGTTTTTAGATCTATCAGATATTTTCTTATATAATATCTGTCCCGGATTCGGTCCTTGTCGTGGACCATTTTTGCGGAATCCAGCAGATTCCAGATTTTTTCGATATCCTTGTCTATATTGTGATAGGTATGAAAGATTATCCGCTGGAATTGTTTTTTGTTCAGTGCATTGATTGTGGCGTAATGGTCGATATCTCTGAGCCGGTTGTAGACCGTCGTGTCGATGACGGCAAGGGCTTTCATGATCTTTTGGTCGTGAAAGCGAAGGTATCGGAGGGTTTTGGTCGGGGCGGCGGTAGCGGAGCTGCCGAAGAGTTGCTCATCGGTATAGCGGGAAAGGATAGCTGAGATTTCTATTATGGCGTTCTGCAGAATGGTGCGCTGATCGGCGGTCAGATTCCAGATATATTTGTCGGGCAGGCTTACCGACAGCAGATTTTCTTTACTGTCCAGATGCTGGAACAGTAATTCAAAATATTTTTCCCGATATTCGGCAAGCATGGGGGCTGTCAGATAAGAGCCGTTCCGGCAATAGTTCCCCTTGGTTTTACAGACTTCTTCGTGGGTGGCCCATGTCAGAAGATGGTTGTAGAGGGCGTTGCACCGTTTCTGGAGCCGGTCACTATAGTAGTCGCGGAGTATAGTCATTTGTTCGTCTGCAACACTTTTGGCAATCGCATCATAGCGGTCGGCGTCCTGCTCGTATATATCGGATTCTTCATCGTTCATGTATGGATGAAGCAGGACCGCAGTCTGAGCATGCAGCATCCCGGAGAGGCAGAAGAACGTGACAATGTAAGCAAGTATCCTGTGTTTCATAAGGATTAGAATCAAAGTGTCCGAAATGTTTTGTATATTTTCTTTCTCATCGGTTTTCAGAGGAGGAGTTCTGCCGGCAGTATCCGGGACGGTGATCCTCAATGATTGTGTCCTGCTTTGGGCGGGGACGTTGCAAAAGTATGGAGAAACCCGCTATTTTTCCTCATTTTGGGATTGACAAAATATTGACAACTCTGCCAGCATCTGTTTTTTCTTTTATGTCAAATGAATTTCGCCCCCTTTCTTGGTATTTTGGAAGCAAAATGCAGAAGAAAGGGGGCGAAAAAGTTATGGCGGCGGCGGTGTGCTTGTCAGAGCCGGATGCTTACGGATTTCCCTGTATATTTAACGACGCGGGCGGTTTCGCTGTCGCCGTAGCCGTGGGGTGTATCGGGTGTGACGTAGACGATGCGGAACGTGCGCCGTTTTACCATGCCGGGATAACTGCCTTGGCGACGGCCGATGGTCAGGGTGCGGCGGGTGTCGTCGTAGGTGAGTTCCGTGGTGCAGTAGGCGCCGCGTTCGTAGCCGTAGGTGGTGCCGTCATCTTCGTAGAGAGTGAATGAGCCGTCGCGGCCGGCATAGAGGTAAACGATCACTTCATCGAGGGGCTTCTCGTCGGCATATTGCAGGTCGGGGCCTGTGACGAGGATGGCGCCGCCGGGCACGAAGAGGGGGATGCGCTCATAAGGGGCGTCGACCGTGGCACGGTGTCCGCCTTGCTCGCTCACTTGTCGGCCGCTGTAGAAATCATACCAGCGGCGGCCGGTCGGAAAATAGAGGTCGCGGGTGCGCGCCTGATAGCGGTAGACGGGGCAGACCATCAGGGCGGGACCGAAGAGGTACTGATCACCGATGTTGAGGGCGGCGGTGTCGGTCGGGAAGTCCATCACCAAGGGGCGCATCAGGGTGTAGTCATTGTGGTGGGCGGCCCCAGCCATACTGTAAAGGTAGGGCATGAGCGCATAGCGCAGGCGGGTGTAGTAGAGGATGCTCCGGTAGGCCGGATGGTCGTCGGGAGCGATGTGCCAGGGCTCGCGTTTCGGGAATTGGCCGTGGGCGCGGTAGAGCGGCACGAAAGCTCCGAACTGGAACCAGCGCGTATTAAGTTCCCGCCACTCGCGCAGGTCGTCGTTTTCACGTCCGCTCTTGTCAAAAAGCTTTTGTGCTTTCTCGTAGCGGCGTTCCACACAGAAGCCGCCGATGTCCATCGTCCAGAACGGGATACCGCCAATGCTGAAGTTGAGTCCTGCTGAAATCTGGGCCTTCATATCTTCCCATCGGGTGCCGATGTCGCCGCTCCAGGTGGCGGTACTATATCGTTGCAGGCCGGCGAAACCGGAGCGGGTGAGCAGAAAGACGCGGCGGTCGGGGTCGGCTTCGCGCTGGCCGTTATAAATGGCTTCGGCGTTCATCAGGGCATAGGCGTTGAAGTATTCATCGGAGGGGCCCAGGGCAGTGGGGCCGCAGAGCGCCTTCCGATAGTCTATCGGGGTACAGTCGCGAACGTTGGGTTCGGAAGCATCCATCCACCAGGCGTCCACGCCCAGCGGGAAGAGGTGATCACGCATCTGTTGCCAGAACAGGCGGCGCGCACCGGGAGCATAGGCGTCGTAGAACGAGCCGAGATATCCCCGTCCGATCCAGTCACGGATGCTGTCCTCGACAGCGCGGCGGTACATCCACCCCTGGGCGTCGAGTTCCTTGTAGTGGTCGGTGGTGACATAGAACTTAGGCCATACCGAGATCATAAAGCGGGCGTTCCGGGCGTGCACGCTGTCTATCATCCCCTTCGGGTCGGGAAAGCGGGCGGGGTCGAACTCATGGCTGCCCCAACTTTCTTCCGGCCAATAGCTCCAGTCCTGTACGATATTGTCGATAGGGAACCGGCGTCGGCGAAATTCATCGAGGGTGGAGAGCAGTTCCTGCTGCGTCTTGTAACGTTCGCGGCTTTGCCAGAAGCCCATGGCCCAGCGGGGCATGATGGGGGCGCGGCCGGTCAGGCGGCGATAGCCGGCGATGACCTTGTCGGCTGTGCCGCCGCCGATGAAATAATAGTCCAGCTCCGGATTCATTTCCTGCCAGAAGGCGGGCTGCCGTTGCCGGCTTTCTTCAACCGGCGGCAGGGCGCGCAGCGCGCAGTAGGAGGTGCCGCCGTCGGGTTGCCATTCGATGCGGAGGCGGAGCCGCCGGCCGGCAACGGCGGGGTAGGTGAATTTGTAACTGTTCGGGTTCCAGGAGGTGCGCCAGCGTTCGGCCACAAGCGGCTCCTCATTTATATATACGCGGGTGTAGCCGGCGTAGTAGAGGTTGAAGTGTATGAGGCCGGTGGCGGCGGGTTCCAGCTCTCCTTCGTAGGTCACACGGGCACCGTCTAATTTGAAATTTTCCGGCAGGGCCTGTATCGAGAAGATATCTTCAAAGCCGATGGAAGTTTCGGGGCGGATCAATGTATCGCTGAGGGCGGAAATGTAGGTGCCGGTGAGGCTTCCGGGGTTTCCTTGCCGGTCGTAGAGAGTGAAGATATCGCCCAGAGGACTATAGGGGCGCTCGTCGCCCCAGCGGCAGAGGGAATAACAGTCCCAGAGCAGGCCGTAGCCGCGCGAAGAGACGATCATGGGGAGGCTGACCTTGGTATTGTATTGAAACAGTTCCTCATTTTTGCCGCTGTAGTTCCATTCGTCCGCCTGATGCTGCCCCAATCCGTAGAATCCCTCGCCGGGGGTGGCGTGGAAGCGTTGGGCAATACTCCATTCCTGTTTGCCGCCGGCCTCGTAAGGGGTGAACTGCGGGCCGTCGGCAGTTTCGGCGAGGAGGGAAGCGCCGTCGACGGTCTGGAAGACGGTTCCGCCGGTGCGGCGGTCGACGATGACACGCAATGCGGCGGTCGCTACCGTGACGGAAGTATCGCTTTCGGTGATGTCGATAGCCGCCGTGATATTTTGAGGACCGACAATAAGACTGCGGCCGTCGGCAAAAGTGTCTTGACGGGTGGCTGTGATGCGGATGATGTTATCGTCGATGGCGCGGACACGGACCTGTTTGGCAGAGCCCGTTGCGGGAGTTGTGACGGGGATGACAACGTCGTTGGAGGTGACGGATTTTTCCGGCTGACGGCCGAAGCCTGAATAGGGAAGTGCCGACAAAGCGGCGAGGAGGATATGTTTCAGCATGATGTGCGATATAATGGTTTTGTAGGCAAAAATAATGTAAAACGAGCAATTGGCCAAATCTCTGGAACGGATGTTGATGTATAAGATGCCGGCTGCTGTTTCGCTGTGCGGATTTCTGATTTTCGTTAATGCTTCCTAAATGCCCTGTTTGCTTTCAAATTGGAAATGTTATGTGAAATATTTTGTCATTTTGCAATTAAAAATGCAAAAATACATTATTCAAGAAAAAAGAAAGTGATTTTAAATAAAATGATTGACAAAATCCATCTTATTTTCTGTATTGAAAGTAAAAAGATTCCAATTTGATTTATTGATGAACAAATTTTTAATATTATATGAATAATTTTATTGATTTTTTTGGACGTGATTTATACACTTTGTATATTTGCAGCCGTAAAACGGTCAGTGGTAATGTCAGATTGCCGGACTATCTATTCATTTATAAAATAAAAGTATTATGCAAAAGTTATTTACAGGTGTGTGTATGGTAGGAATGTCTTTGTGTGCCGTTCCTTCCTATGCTGACGGGGGTGTCGAACTGGAGGTCGGCGCCGATTTGGTAAGTTCCTATATCTGGCGCGGGCAGGATTGCGGCGGTTTCAGTATTCAGCCGGGAGCTACATTGAGCTGGAAAGGGCTTTCGTTCGGCGTGTGGGCTTCTGCCGAGTTGTTAAATAGCGCCTCCTCGGTGGCCAACATGGCCGAGTTCGATCTTTCTTTGGCTTACGAAATCGGGGATTTCTCTGTCGGGCTCACGGATTATACCTACTGCACCGGCGATTATCTTTCAAACTGGAGTTTCAATCAGTCTTCCGCTCACCAGCTGGAGTTGAATTTAGGTTATGATTTCGGCGTGGTGGCATTGTCGTGGAACACGATGCTTGCCGGTCCCGACCGTAAGAGCTATGAGGTTGTCGGTGCAGATGGCGAGGCTTCCGAGGTTTATTATGGCAAGCGCCTTTATTCATCGTATGTCGAAGTTTCTGCGCCGTTCAAATTGGGCGGAGTGGATTGTACAGCCGCTGTCGGCGCCAGCCCGTGGGAGGATGCCGTCACTTCTGTCGGCAATAAGAAATTCAATGTCGTGAACTGTTCTGTTACTGCCGTGAAAGAATTGAAAGGCATTCCGTTTATGGGACAGGTCGTCTATAATCCTCAGAGCGAAGCTACCTTCTTTGTTGTCGGAGTTTCGTTCTGATTTTTTATGCATCAAACGGTATTTGGCCGGTGGCACGATCATTTTTCTGGCAGCGTTATGGTTATTCTTTAGGTATTTGATTTTTTTTCGTCTGTCGGTCGGATCCGTTTGCGTGCATTTTATAACGTAAGTATTCATTGTCTTCATTTTAATAGTTATAGTAGTGTTATGAAAAGAATCGATGCAGTTATCAGGAAAACCAAGTTCGAGGAGGTGAAAGAGTCCATTATGGCCGCCGATATCAACTGGTTTGAATATACTGATGTGAAAGGGATCGGCCAATCCCGGCAGGAACGGATCTATCGCGGAGTCATGTATAATACCGACATGATCGAGCGGGTGAGGATTTCCATTGTTTGTCGCGATATGTTTGTCGAATCGACGGTCAAAGCCATCATGGATGCGGCCCACACTGGCGAGGTAGGCGACGGGCGCATCTTTGTCTCTCCGGTAGAGGAATGTTATTCCATCCGTACGGGCGAATGTGGCGATACGGTGTTGCGTGATAAGAAATAATAGTGTGTTTATTGGATAAAATAGAGAAAAAACTGCCACCGGTAAGTACGATGTACATGGTTGCCGGGACAGGGATCGCGATATACCGGTGCAAGGAAGCGGAATCATTCTGTAGGACATTGTATAAATGCCTGTGTCTGCCCGGTGAGCGGATTATTTTACGATTTTGATTTCAGAAATTATGGAAAATATGATTGATACTGTCATGACAGTCGGTAATGTTGCTGCTTGCGCGGCTGACGGAGTAATTGACAACGGTGTTGTGATGGCCGAATGTGCCGGCGAAGCGATGGCCGGCATCAGCGGATTGGATACGGTTTGGGTTTTATTGGCCGCCATGCTGGTCTTTTGGATGCAACCCGGTTTCGCGTTGGTCGAAGCCGGTATGACCCGTGCCAAAAATACGGCCAATATTCTTATGAAGAACTTTGTAGACTTCATGGCCGGCTCTGTGATCTATTGGATCTTCGGGTTCAGCATCATGTATGGCGCCGGATGTGCTTTTTGCGGATGGGACGGCTTTTTCTTCAAGGGAGAAGATACCAACATTCCACGTGAATGTACTTTAATGTTCCAGACGGTGTTTGCCGCAACCACGGCGACGATTGTTTCGGGCGCGATGGCGGAACGCACCAAGTTTTCGATGTATCTGGTGTATTCGGTTCTTATTTCCGCATTCATTTACCCGATCGAGGGACATTGGTCTTGGGGCGGCGGCTGGCTGGCCGATATGGGCTTTCATGATTTTGCCGGCTCTGCCGTGGTGCATGCCTGTGGCGGATTTCTGGCCTTGGCCGGAGCTATAGTCTTGGGACCGCGGCTTGGAAAATATACGAAAGAAGGGAGGTCGAGAGCTATCCCCGGGCATAATCTGACCCTTGCCGCGCTTGGAGTTTTCATTCTCTGGATGGGATGGTTCGGCTTCAATCCCGGTTCTCAGCTTTCCGCTACCGGAGCGGAGAACGCCACGGCCATTTCACATGTAATGATGACCACGAATATGGCTGCCGCTACCGGAGGAATCGCCGCGCTCCTGTTTACATGGCTTGTGGATGGTAAGCCATCTCTTTCCATGGTTTGCAATGGGGTTTTGGCGGGTCTGGTTGGTATTACTGCCGGTTGCGATTGTGTGGAAATCTGGGCTGCTGCCCTGATCGGTGTGATAGCTTCGATCGCCATGTGCCTTTCAGTGAATTTCCTGGATAAGGTTGCGAAGATCGATGATCCGGTCGGTGCCGTCTCTGTGCATGGAGTAGGCGGAGTGATCGGTACTATCATGGTCGGCGTTTTTTCTACCGATCCGGATCATTCGTTAGGTGTTCAGATTCTTGGTGTGCTGGCCATCATCGGATGGGCCTTTGCCACCGGCATGTTTTTATTCCTTGCCCTCAAACGTTTGCATGGTCTCAGAGTGCCGGCCCGTATCGAGGAGGAAGGTCTTGATATTTACGAGCATGGCGAGACTGCATATAATTAAGCATTTTTGCTATTGCGACGATAAAAAATCTGTGATTATGATGGAAACGGAAGCAATAAGTTTTTAGATTCTTTGGAACTGCAATTTTTTGCTTTTATATTTGCCCCGCCGATTGGTAAAACGGTTAAGGTATGTGTTTCCCCTGAGGTGATTATAATCAAATAAACTACTTAATACATTATATTAATGAGCAAGCTGAGATTTGATGTCGTACAGGAAGCTTTCAAGAAGCGCGCTGTCGACGTAGAGGCTCCGGCCGGTCGTCCGTCCGAGTATTTTGGCGAGTTAGTCTTTAATCGTGCCAAGATGTTCAAATATTTGGACCTGAAAACTTATAAAGCGTTGATCAACTGCATCGATAATGGAGTATCTCTGGACAGGGATACGGCTGATGCGGTGGCTTTAGGCATGAAGACTTGGGCGATGGAGCATGGCGTAACCCATTGCTGCCATTGGTTCCAGCCATTGACAGAAACGACGGCGGAGAAACATGATTCATTCATGGAGTACGACTGGAAGGGCGGCATGATCGAGGAGTTCGAGGGTAAGTCGCTGGTTCAGCAGGAGCCCGACGCCTCATCTTTCCCGAGTGGCGGCATCCGTGCCACTTTCGAGGCCCGCGGTTACACGGCATGGGACCCGACGTCGCCGGTTTTCATTCTCGACGATTGTCTTTGCATTCCGACGGTTTTTATTTCCTACACCGGAGAGTCGCTGGACAACAAGGCACCGCTGAAGAAGTCGCTCAAAGCCGTTAACGATGCGGCGCTGCCGATCTGTCAGATGTTCGATCCGAATGTGACTAAGGTCATTTCCAACCTCGGATGGGAACAAGAGTATTTCTTGGTCGATGAAGGTTTGTATGCGGCGCGTCCGGACCTGATGGCATGCGGCCGTACATTGATGGGACATGCTTCTGCCAAGAATCAGCAGATGGACGACCATTATTTCGGACAGATACCTACCCGCGTGCAGGCATTTATGAAAGATCTGGAGATTCAGGGACACTTGTTGGGCATTCCGATGAAAACGCGACACAATGAGGTAGCGCCTAATCAGTTTGAATTTGCACCGATTTTCGGTGAGGCCAACTTGGCGACCGACCAGAATATGCTGATCATGGGTGTCATGAAGAAGGTGGCCCGTCGCCACGGATTCCGGGTGCTTCTGCATGAGAAGCCGTTTGAAGGTATCAACGGGTCAGGCAAACATAACAACTGGTCGCTTTCTACCAACACGGGCGTGATCCTTCTCGCACCGGGGAAAGACCCGATGAGCAATCTGCAGTTCGTGACTTTCTTCGTGAATGTGCTGATGGCTGTCAAGCGCCACGGTGCATTGCTGAAGGCATCTATCGCTTCGGCCACGAATGCGCATCGTCTGGGTGCCAATGAAGCTCCGCCGGCTATTATTTCCGCTTTCTTGGGGAAGACGATGACCGACGTTATGCGTAAATTGCTTGAAGTGCCGAATGATACCGATATCGTCATTGCCGGAAGGCATCCGTATTCTATCGGACTGGTGGAAATTCCGGAAATTTTCGTCGACAACACCGATCGTAACCGTACCTCTCCGTTTGCGTTCACCGGCAATCGCTTTGAATTCCGTGCCGTGGGTTCTAAAGCCAATTGCGCCAGTGCAATGACTGTTCTCAACGCCGCTGTGGCCGAACAACTGATCGATTTCAAGGCCGACGTGGATAAGGAAATGGCCAAAGGCACACCGATGAAGGAGGCCTTCATGATTTGCTTGAAGCCATTGATTGCGGAGGTGATCGATACGGTTTGCTTCGACGGCAACGGATATTCCGACGAGTGGCCGAAGGAGGCCATGAAGCGTGGTCTGGATATTGAGCGGTGCGTACCCAAGATGTTTTTGGAATACACTCGCCCGTCTTCCGTTCAGATGTTTTCCAAGCTGGGCATTTTCACACCCGCGGAGCTTAAAGCCCGTAATGAGGTGAAATGGGAGACTTACGTGAAGCTCGTTCAGATTGAGGCCCGTACTCTTGGCGACCTGGCAATCAATCATATCATTTCGTCTGCGACGATGTATCAGACCTCATTGCTTAAGAACGTAGCTTTAGTGAAGTCCCTCTTCCCGGTTGACTGGGAGCGCCTTTCGGCTCCGGAGCTTGCTCTTATCAAGAAAATCGCCGGCTATAACGCCGATATCAAGCAGAAGGTCGATGCTATGGTTGCCAAGCGCAAGGTTGCCAATCGCATTGCCGATGATTTTGAGCGCGCGATGGCATATCATGAGATTGCGGAGTCTTTTGCCGCTATCCGCCGTCCGATTGACAAACTCGAGGAGATTGTCGATGACAACGTCTGGCCGTTGCCCAAATATCGTGAACTGCTCTGGATTCGATAAGAGTCATTATGATGCCAGGTCGGGCTTTGAACAGGTCGCTTTCATAAGGAAGCCGGTTCTCGGTCTGGCGGATCATCCGGAATATGTCCGGGAATTTTCTCCGTCTGTATAGACGTTGGCAGAAACGTTTGACAGAGGAGATCATCGTACCAGGGTCGTTTCGGCCGCTTGGAATTTACCGTTCCCTATGGCGCGGCAGTCCGTTGATAAAACGGCTGCCGCGCCTTTCATATTGAGAGTACTCTTTTATTTTTTCCTGCGATGCCTGTGTATATTGTCTGTGTTCTCTCCCTGAATGACGGAAGCGGAATCATGGGAGTGTATATACGGTCGGCGCGGGATTTTCCTGCCTTCTGTTTTATGGGAGATGGTTCTTGTCAGCAGGGATAGGGTAAATTGAAGCATGGCGGGCGTAAAAAAATTGACGGAAGCATTAAAAAGGGTCGAAGAGCTATTTCCGGAAAATTTTCTGTCTTTTCAGATAAAGGAGGTGCCGGATGCCTGAAAAATGAACGGACTTTACAGATCGTGTTATAAAACAGATATGGGACGCTTCACAGCGACCCATATCTTTTCTCTCATTTTATGAAGTTTTGTGGAATTACTCACACTGCAAATGTAAAGAGTTTTCAAATATCCTTCAAATTTTTTGAAAGAAAAAGTTGTTTTTTGTGCAGAAATTAATTAATATTACATGTTTTTGGTCCAAAAATGGGGCTTTTTCACTCTTATTTTAGGTAAAAAGCCCCATTTATAGGAAATTTCCGGTGTAATATTACGCTTACCAATTGTAGCTGATACCGAAGCTCAGCAATTCACTGAACTGGAAATAATCCCAGCCGGCGCCTTTATTGTCCGGACCTACACTGTCGTCGAAACGGAGGCAGGTATAGAGTTTCGTAGAGAAATATTTGTTGAGCGGCATGTCGAACGTATTCTCCCACTGCACTTCGGTGTAGCCCTTGGCATGCTTTTTGCCCCATCCATAGAGAGGGGAGTAATAGGTGGCCACAGATTCCCACTTCACATATTTGCAAATCTTCCACACGGTGTTTACCTTGGCGCTCGCACCGTAATCGTAGGTGTTGAATTGTCCGTATTTCAAACCGAACTGAGTTCCGTCGATCTTTCCTTTTACAGCAATGAGCTGCATATTGTCCTGGTCGGTGTAAATGCCGGCATTCCGCAACGGATCACTGACGAATTTGAGGTTGTAGGCCAACGGACCCACGAAAGCAGTGATTTTGAAGTTCTCGGTTTCTTTTTTATAGTCCATACCGATGGCTACGTTGAGGTAGGCCGGAGAAAAGAACTTGGACATTTCCCCTTCTGTGTTCGACTTGAAACCTGGGCAGAACTGTGTTTGTCCTATACCCTGGATGGTGTAATACCAGTGGTTGGCTGCTTCCAGTCCGAACTTGGTCGTCCACTTCAGCAGGTCGTGATTGGTCATGTAGTTGTGGTATTCGTCGGACGGTGTGGTCACAAAACCCAGTTTCCCCTCCAGTTTATTGTCCCAGGCGAAACCTCCGCGTTTGTAGTTGGCGTCAAACTGTCCGCTGGCCAGCAATGCGAGATTGCTTTCGCCGCCTTTATACCAGTTGCTGGAAACGTAACCCTGTGTCAACTGCATAGAAGCGTTGCCGGAAAGCTTCCAATGGTTCTCTGCCGGGGTTTCGGCCATCAGCGTTCCGGCAGTAACGGCCATAGCGACGCCGGAAACAATTGTTTTTTTGATGTTCATTAGATAGATGATGTTAAAAATGTGATGAATTATAATAATTTGTGTGCAAATATATGTAAATATTTTGAGAAAACCCTCTTTAACGGATTATCGGATCTTCAGCTGGATGTATTTCATTCTTTCCCGACGCCAGGTATAGGCGATATGCAACGTACCGTCGCTGCCTGCTATCATGCAGGGATAGGAATATTGGCCGATAGGAGATTCTTCGAGCGTAGCGACGTGTCGCCAGTGAATGCCATCCTTGCTGATTGCGACGCTAAGAGGTGTCCGGCGGGGTTTGTCCGGTCCCGGCACGGAGGCGAAGTCGTTATAGACTACTGCGAGGGTACCATCGGCCATAGTGACGGCATCAAGACCGGAATTGTTGTTGGGAAGGTCGTCGATGAGCTCCATTTTCGACCAGGTTTCGCCTCCGTCGTTGCTCCAGGTGGTGCCCACTTTGTCGTTGCGGGTACGGCAGAGCATCTGGAGGCGTCCGTTCCTGTGGCGGAGGAGACACGGCTGTATCGTACGCATATTTTTATCCTGAGGGACGGGACCGGCTAAGCGCCAGCTTTTTCCATGGTCATCGGAGATCTCTACATAACATCTCCAGCCTCCGGCCTCTTTGCTGCTGGGGGCAAGGATACGTCCGTTGATCCATTCCGGTTTGTTTTTGATGGCTCCCAGCAAAGAGTCGGCCGGTAATGGCAGGGTTTCCCCGTCTTTGCCGGTATATGCGGCGGTCGAAGGCTGCAGGCGTTCACGGCTGCTCCAGGTATGTCCGTTGTCGGTGGAGCGGATCACGTATCCGGTCCAGTCCTTTACGTTTCTACCGATTTTGAAGAAGAGCAGCAATTCCCCGTCCGGTACCTGATAGAGCACCGGATTATAGCAGGCTTTGCGAAGAGTGTCATTCAGCACCCCGTCCTGCACCATGACGGGTGCACTCCATCCTTCCTCCATTGTGCCGTCGGCTAATTTTCGTTTTCTGCTCGTCCAGATGCAGACGTCGGGATGTGCTTCGCGCGTGCCGCCGAAAAATGCACAGAGCAGATCGCCGTTCGGTAACTCTGCGAGCGTTGCGGCATGGCAGGAGGGGAAAGGGGCAGTCTCGTAAATGAATTCATCTTTGAGAATGCCATTTCTGTCGTTGCGGATGCTGTCGTCGGCAGCGTGGGCAACGGCACTGCGTGAGGCGATGGCCGGATCTAACGGAACGGAGAGGCGATATTTGCCGGAACCAAGCGTGACACTGTGGCTTCCTTCGTCTTCGGAGGTCTGCTTGCCCTTTCTTTTCTTTGCTTTTGTTTTAGGCAGGTTGAGGAAGGTGTTTGTTCCGTCACCGTTATTGCTTGTTATTAATAGTTCTTTCATCCGCGCATTCGCGGGCAGAACGATCCGTGCGGAGGTGTTGGCCGGAATTTCTATTTCCCAGTCAAGTCGATGCAAGGTTTTCTTCCAATGGCTGCCGATTCGGCCATAGGGGCAGTCGTAGCTGACATCTGCGTGAGGAAGTTCCTGTAATTCGAAGTTGGGGGCCAGCCGGATTTCTTTGTAAGCGGGTGCTGCGGCCTGGATGCCTCCGATATTTTCAAAGCACCAGGGCAACAGATCGCCTAACAGCATAACGTGATTCCCGCTGTTCATTTTAGGCGACGCTGTGTCGCCATTCCATAATTCCCAGATGGTTGTAGCGCCGTTTTCGATCATGTATCCCCAGCTGGGAAAGGTATTGTTGGTCGCAAGTAGATAAGCCACGTCAGTGCGGCCCATGCGGCTGAGCTCTCTCATCAGCCACTGGATGCCGATGACGCCGCAACAGAGGTGTCCGTCGGCCGGTTTCAACAGGATCTTCTTCAGTATCTGCCGTTCTACGGCGTCCCGGTATTTTTCGGGCACTATACCGAATGCCAAGGGCAGCAGGTTGCTTGTCACCGAATTATTGGCATAATAGATGCTGTCCGGGTAGAGCAGATGGCGTGGCGCAGGCGATGTTCCCTCGTTCACGTGCAGATATTGCCGGTTGAAACTCTCTTGTAACCGTTCGCGCAATTCCTGCCAATGCTTCCGGTCTGCTTGAAGCTCTGTCGCCTGTAGCGGCGAGGCCTGCATAGCAAGCAGATCGGCGAAATTGTCCATGGTCTGCAACAACCTGTAATAATAAGCGGTTGCAATGAGCGGCCCCTCGGTCTTCCGATCAGGATCCTGGCTGTGTATTAATTCCGGCGATTCGGGAGTCACACACCAGTCGCCGTATTTGTCGGCTGTGATGAGGCCCTGCTTGTTCATTTTCTCCTTCTCGAAATGGGCGAGCCATCTCTTCATGGCCGGGTAATGGCGTTCTATGGGGGCGATGTCGCCAAATTGCCTGTAGAGCATCTCTGCTCCGAAAATGAAAACACTGGGCCACGATACATTATCGGAATAATAATTCCAATAAGCCGGTGCTACGTCTGGGATAACCCCGTCGGACCGTTGGGCTTGCTCTATATCGTCCAGCCATTTGGCATATAGGGCGGCATTATTCAACAGAAAACTCTCTCCGAGGCAGCCCATGGCGCGATCGCCGAGCCAAGGCATCCGTTCATTGCGTTGCGGGCAGTCGACGGGCATGCCTTTATAGTTGCTGACGATTCCCCACCAGGCGTTTTTCACAATACGGTTGAGCATGTCGTTGGCGCATTCGAAACGGCCGGTATTTTGCATGGGGTCGCTGATGACCTCACCCATGAAATCGTCCGCGTTGGCATTGGGGTAATTCGTTATTTCGGCGTAGCGGAACCCATGGGTAACAAATCGGGGCGCCCATGTGCCGCGGTCGTCACCGCGGCAGATATAATAATCGGTCGCTTCGGCGTCGCGCAGGTTATCGGTATAGAGTTCTCCCTTTTCGGTCAATCGTTCGGCAAAGCGCAGACGGATGGTGTCACCTTTCTGACCTTTGCCTTCAACGCGGATACGCATCCAGCCGGCAAAATTCTGCCCGAAGTCGATAATCGTACGCCCTTTGCCATTGCCGAAATCGTCGTCGTCGAGGCGGGGCATGGCAGTGAGGCTTTGCGGCCGCAGGCTGTCGGTGATCTCCATCGAAGGAGTAAGATTTCCGGTCAGGGTGCCGTCGGGAATGCTCACTCGTTCGGCATCCATCCAGAAGTCGTCCAGATAACCGGCTGTGGTCCAGCCCTTCATAAGCGGCTCGCGGGTGGCATCATAGATTTCGCCGTCATATTCGTTCGAGCTACGGATAGGCCCTCCGGCGGTCATTTTCCACGACGTGTCGGTGGCAACGGTTTGGGTGCGGCCGTTTTCAAATTCGATGATGAGGCAGGCCCGCAGTTTGGGATAGCCGAAATTGGTGATTTTATAAGGCTTATAGTGTTGTCGCATGGTGTAAAAACGGCCGTTGCCGAGAGTGACGGCAATGCAGTTGTCGTCCGGCTGAAGCAGTTCGGTCACATCATAGGTGTTGTAAATGATCGAGCGACGGTAGTCGGTGGGGGCAGGGGCAAGAACCTGGGTGCCGACGCGGTTGCCATTGATGAACGCTTCATAGAGACCGAGTCCCGCAATATGCAGTGTGGCCCGCTTGACCGTTTTGCCGATTGCGAAAGTTTTGCGGAAATAACGTGCGCTGAGGCGGCTGTGTGTGCTTTCGTCGTCCCAGGAGAAAGCATGATCGTAACCGATCCATTGTCCTTTCCAGTGACTTTCTCCCAAGAGGCCGGCACTCCAGCGGGCCGGGCGGCTCCAGCGTGTGATGCCGTGGTTGGTCGAGACGCAGACTTTCCAGTAACAATATCGGTTTGAGGTCAGCGGCCGGCCGTTGTAAGGAATCCACAGGTTCTGGTCTGAGCTGACATCGCCGCTGTCCCAAAGATCTCCGCGATTGTTTTTCAGCGAATCCGGATGGGAAGCCACAAGAATGCGGTATCCGGTCTGCCGTATGTCATTGACGGAACCTTCCAGTTGCCAGCTGAAGCGGGGTGTTTCGACGTCGAGGCCAAGCGGATTCTCTCTGCCCTCGACACGCAGCCGGGTAATGCTGACATTATCGGTCATGGCGGTGACCGCCGGTTGTGTCTCTTGTTTACGACGGGGGGCGGCATGAAGCAGTAGTGCGGAGGCGTTTAGAACGAGGAGTGCAAGTAGATGGCGATGTTTCATATCGGTGTGAATGATGTTTGTGATGGCTGACGCCGTGAATTTCAGCCGCAAAGATACGTTTTTAACCTAATATCCGCAAATTTGACTGGGGATGAAGATGAGTATCCTTTTATCCGGGTTTTATCGGTACTATTGGATAATGGAGTATAGAGGAGAAAAAATCTTTTTATGTCTGGCTGCGATATTTGTAATTTCCGGCGGCAGAAATATTTCCTCGTCAAGATCGTCTGTGGAGGTTAATGCCGCTTTTTTACCGTAGTATGGACAATGAGAGGTGCTAAAAATAATGGGGCGGCTGTTGTCCGTAGGCTTTGCAGTGATTCCGTAAATGGCGCGAATGGAGTTTATGGTATAAGTGGCAGTTCCTGCTTTGCGGGAACCGGAAAATATCTTATGTCTGGTTGTCCGATGCGGACGGGAATGGCGGAAGAGATGCTTCGAAGTCGTAACTGGCCGGCCGGAGGGGTTACAATTATGAACAGAACTTGTTTTTTGGAATCTTCCATGAGAAAAAATAACCTTTTATCGACTTGCCCGAATATAGGTCGGTTAATATAGTTTCTCAAAATGCCATGTCGAAATATCTCCGGCATGAAAAAGGCAGTGGATGCAGTTGAAATCGGAGGCGATATGTTGGCGTTCCTTCTATTTATGGCTATCTTTGTCCCTTTCAATAGAACACCCACATATTTAAGGTACGAATTATGGATTTTAACAACGACAGCTGGGCCGGCTTCAAGGGCGATTTGTGGCGGACGGAGATCAACGTGCGTGACTTCATTCAGAATAATTACACGCCCTATGAGGGTGATGATTCTTTCTTGCGCCCCTCTTCCGAGAAGACCCGGAAAGTATGGGATAAGCTGACCGAAATGTTTAAGGTAGAGAGGGAAAAGGGCGTTTATGATGCCGAAACCTCCAAGCCGCAGAGTATCACAACCTATGGCCCCGGTTATATCGATAAGGAAAACGAAGTCATTGTAGGTTTGCAGACCGATGCGCCGCTGAAACGGGGTATCTTCCCGAAGGGAGGTATCCGCATGGTGGAAAACAGCCTGATGTCTTACGGGTACGAGCTCGATCCGATGACGAAACTCATTTTCACTAAGTATCGGAAAACCCACAACGAAGGAGTTTTCTCCGCCTATACCGACGAAATGCTTGCCGCCCGCCGTTCCGCCATCATTACCGGTCTTCCGGACGCTTACGGCCGCGGCCGTATCATCGGTGACTATCGTCGCGTGGCCCTCTATGGTACGGCGATCCTGATCGAGGACAAGAAAAATTTCCGGCGCCGGCTGGATATTCAGGAACTGAGTGAGGAGACCATCCGCAGCCGGGAAGAGGTGACTGAACAGATTCGTGCCCTTCAGGATTTCGAGCAGATGTGCGCCGGTTATGGCTTCGATGTCACCCGCCCGGCCAAAGATGCCCGTGAAGCGGTACAGTTTGTTTATCTGGCCTATCTGGCGGCAGTCAAGGATCAGGACGGCGCCGCCATGTCCATCGGCCGTACCGCTACGTTCCTGGATATTTATATCGAAAAGGATATCCGGGAAGGCAAGCTGACGGAAGACGAGGCTCAGGAGCTGGTCGATCAGATGATCATCAAGCTGCGTATCGTCCGCTTTTTGCGTACACCCGAATACAATGATCTGTTTTCCGGCGATCCGGTATGGGTGACCGAGTCTTTGGGCGGTATGGGTATCGACGGCCGTACGTTGGTGACCAGGACTTGCTTCCGTTATCTTCAGACGCTGTACAATTTGGGTCCCGCGCCCGAACCTAACCTTACCGTGCTGTGGTCTGCCGCCTTACCGGAAAGCTGGAAACGTTTCTGCGCCCGGGTTTCCATCCATACTTCGGCTATTCAGTACGAAAATGACGATTTGATGCGCGTAGACTATGGTGATGATTACGGCATTGCCTGCTGTGTGTCTCCGATGAAGATCGGCAAGCAGATGCAGTTCTTTGGCGCCCGTGCCAATCTGGCTAAATGCTTGCTCTATGCTATCAACGGCGGCCGCGATGAGCGTACCGGCGTGCAGGTGGCTCCGTGTTTCGAGCCCGTAACGGGTGATTACCTCGATTATGAGGATGTGATGAAGAAATACGAGCAGATGATGCGTTGGCTGGCTAAAGTCTATGTGAACGCACTGAAGATCATCCACTACATGCACGATAAGTATGACTATGAAGCCTATGAAATGGCGCTTCATGACGGGGATGTGCAGCGTATCCGTGCCACGGGTATCGCCGGTCTTTCTATTGTGGCCGACTCTTTGGCTGCGATCCGCGATTGCCGTGTGAAGGTGATCCGCGACGAGCGCGGCTTGGCCGTAGACTTCGAGCGTGAAGGTGATTACATCCCCTTCGGTAATAATGATGACAATACCGATAGCATCGCTGTCGAAATTACCACCAAGTTCATGGACTATCTGCGGCAGCATGAGACCTATCGCAATGCTATCCCTACCCAGTCTATCCTTACCATTACCAGCAACGTCGTTTATGGCAAGAAAACCGGCACTACCCCTGACGGCCGCCAGGGCGGCACGCCGTTTGCACCGGGTGCCAACCCGATGAACGGTCGTGACGTGAAGGGCGCTGTGGCCGCTTTGTCGTCGGTAGCCAAATTACCGTTCGAGCATGCTCATGACGGTATCTCTTATACCTTTGCCATTTCTCCCGCTACGCTTGGCAAGGAAAAGGAAGTGCAGATCGACAATCTTGTGGCGCTTTTGGACGGTTATTTTACTCCTACCGGAGGCCAGCATCTCAATGTCAACGTGTTCGACAGGGATTTGCTTATCGACGCGATGGACCATCCTGAGAAATATCCCCAGCTCACGATTCGTGTTTCCGGCTATGCGGTTAACTTTGTCAAGCTCACGCGCGAGCAACAGCTGGATGTTATCTCCCGAACCATTAACCAGTCGCTGTGAAGCAGATGACAGCATCGCATGGGCCCCTGCTGACGGGCAAAATACATTCTATAGAGAGTTTCGGGACCGTAGACGGTCCCGGAATTCGTTTTGTAGCATTCTTGCAGGGATGCCCGTTACGCTGTAGCTATTGTCATAACCCGGATACATGGGACGCCACCCGGCCGGGACGTTATGAATACACTCCGCAGCAGCTCCTGTCCGAGGCTTTGCGCTACAAAAGCTTTATTGCCCGAGGCGGCGTTACCCTTACGGGTGGCGAACCTTTGATGCAGGCCTCTTTTTGCCGCGAGTACTTCCGTCTGTGCCGTGAGGAGGGAATCCATACCGCGCTCGATACGGCTGGATCCATTGTTACGGAGAAAACGCTTGGCGTTTTGGATTTTACAGACCTTGTTTTGTTGGATATTAAGGCTTTCCGCACGGAATTATGCAGACGGGTGTGTGGCAGCGACGGCCGTAATGCGCTGGCATTTCTGGAGGAGGCGGAACGGCGTGGAACGACCGTGTGGATACGGCATGTTGTCGTGCCGGGGCTGACAGATGACGATGACAGTATTGCAGAGATGATGGATTATCTGAAATCCTATCGCTGTATCGACCGTATTGAGTGGTTGCCTTATCACACGATGGGGGTTTATAAATATGAGGAGCTGAATCTGCCTTACCCGTTGGAGGGTGTGGCGCCTTTATCGTCTGAACGGATAAATGAACTGCGGCAACGTTATGAAGGATGGTTCCGCCAGTGACGAAAATATCCCTGTCCGCTTTAAGGTTTCGGACAGGGATATTTTGTTTTCGGGAATGTCGGTTGCCTATTCCGTTTCCGGTTCTAATATTAAAACAAAAAAGCTTGTTATTACCAAATAAAAAGTATTGGATTAGGGAGAATTAACAAAAAAAGCTACTTTTGCACCCGAAGATAAGGGAAGAAAACAAAATATGACAATCAACCATGAAACATACGTGTTCGATAGATGTGCAATTGCCGCCGGCCGTTGCATCCCGACCATTCCTCACTGCCTTGCCGACATTCCGGTTCTCTCTCTTTTATGTTGTTGTATAAGGATGTCGGAAGAGGCGGAAAATAATATCGCCTTTTTCAATATCGGAGGGTCTGTCCTCGTCGGATGAGACGGCATCGGGTGTATCTGAAGCGGGGAGAGCGAAAAATGAAGATACTTTCATACCTGATGGGACTTGACCCGGATTGTTGGAGCGGGAGATATTAGAAAAGACATTTTATTCTCATATGAAGAGGGATGTGGAAATATATGTTTGGTCTGCGGCCTTTCGGGCCCGGATGCAGGAATGGTCGGGATATTCTGTCGATTATACAGGAGGCGGGAATGAATGTTGTTTTCAGATTTTGTCGTCTGTAGCGTAGAATAAAGGATTTTATTTGCGGCTTTTCCGGACTTAAGAAAACTTATTGGGTGAAAGGTTTGTTTTCTTACGTCGGAATCGGAACTATATTTAATTGTCGAATAACAGGATATGAAATCAAAGTTGCGGACTTTATTTCGCACGTTGCGTTTAAAATTGCGTGTGAGAGGATATGATGTAAGGATTGGTGGCATTTATTATAAGCTGGATGCCATTCATTCGGTTGCGGAGGTCGTTGCGGGCAGCAAGGAATATTGTGACAGGATTATCGTGCCTGCCGCAGTAGAGCATGAGGGCAGAAACTATCGGGTTGCCGCTGTCGGCGACGGAGCGTTTTGCCGGAGTTCCTCACTGGTTTTTGTTATCCTTTCTCCGGGAATCGCCAGAATCGGGAAGGCGGCTTTCCAAGGATGTGCGGCGTTGCTTTCCGTGACGCTTCCCGAGGGGCTGAAAATGATCGGCGACGGGGCATTTGCCGGTTGTTCGGCGTTGAAGCAGGTCATATTGCCGGATACCTTGACATATTTGGGCGCCGCCGTTTTCAGAGATTGCTTCCGTCTGCGGGCACTGATCCTTCCTGCTGGGATTGAAACGATTGAAAACAAGTGTTTTATCGGATGTACTTCACTGAAACAGATTGTCATTCCCGCCGGAGTGAAACAGGTGGGCGAGATGGCGTTTTTCAGATGCGCATCGCTGAAAACGATTGTCGCTATGCCGCCGGTTGCACCGGATGTGTCTGGCCCGTCGGTTTTCGGAAGACTATCGCCGCGGGTGTCGCTCCATTATCCCGTGGGGTGCGACTATACAGCATGGTCTTCCTACTTCGGGGATATGAAAACCTTTGTTCTTTGAATGACAGTGGCGGTATATGATAAAATTTCTGCCCGGCTTGCCATCATGGCAGGCCGGGCAGAAATTTTGTTGCCGGGTCATTGCTGTCCGGGCAATGTTATCTCTATTTTTCCAAGGTCGGATTGTTGCTTTGCAAGGCTGCCGTCGATCCATACGGATATTCTCTGTCCCTGATGATAGCGTTTTCCGTCGGCGTCCCAGCAGATCGTCAGCAGGTGGCCGTGATAGTTGATGCCGTCAAGGCAAAAGTAACTCCATTGACCGGCCGGCAGCAACGGGCGGATAACAAGTCGGTTGTCGGAGGCGGGGCGCAGACCGACCAGACCGGTAATGATCAGATCGTTGTAGGTGGAATGATTGTAGTAACGGCTACGTTCCCGGTCTCCCATCAGCCATTGTCCGTCGGTCTCATCTAAATATTCGCCGATGTAGGGGCGGCCGCGGCGGTATTGGGATTCCGTGTAGAGTTGCATCTGTCGGAAGAACGCCGCCGTCAGCAGAGAGTCTTCGGCCGGGGGCAGTGAATAATTATTGATGTAATTGCCCAATGCGGTGAGGGTCTGGGATGTAGCGAAGGGCCAGATTGCCCCGTCCCATTCGCATCGGCCGCTGCCATGAGAGCGGAATTGCGGGTGACGGCGTTCGGCGGTAGTCAGGCCGAAGGGGGCGGAGAATCCCTGCGGGTCGGTAAGTTGTCGCCAGGCATGGGCATATTCCCGGTTATCGTCGGGAAGATTGAAATACCATGGTATAAAGCCTATGGCCTCGCGGACGGCTGCTATCGAATCGGTTTCAGTCAGTGTGCAAAAGAATTTCAGCTGTCGGCTCCACAGTTCTTTTTCTATCTGTTGTTTTAATTCCTGTGCCCGGCGGCGGTAATATGCCGCTTGCTCCTTCTGTTCCGGGAGCGGAGAGCGGGAACAGAGGTCGGATAACGCCGCGAAATTACCGTACATGTAACTATTGATCGATGGTCGCCTGTTTTTGACCTTGCGGCCCCCACTGATGCTTTCTTCCATGCCGTCTTTTACATCGGCCTGCCAGTAAAGGCCTTCGGGCAGGAGGCGCAGGGAATCCCATCTTTTTACATCGTCTTCGAGATCGGGCAGGAGTTCCTGCAGCCATCTCCATTGACCGCTGACCTTTGCCTGCTGCCACAGCGCATAGGGTAGCCAGCTGCTGTATTGGTCGAGCCGTTTCATCGGGCCGCCCGCATTGCCGCGCAGCCATGTCCGGACGAACTGGTGCAGGTAGGTCGTATCTCGCAGCCAGCGGCTTTCTGTCACGTGGTGCCCCAGAGCGCAGGAGATGAGGTTGTATTGATCGGCATAGGAACGTGGAACCAGAAATTCGGTCATCGCGTAGCCGACGGGCGTTTCGCGCAGATGCTTGCGGAGGGTCCACCAGCGATAGTAGAACATTTCGGTCATAGCAGGATCGGGACATTCAAAAAGGGGAACATTGGCCTTCATCCATGCGGCTGCTTCGGCATTGGGGATGGCCTGGATGATATTCTCGTCTTCCATGGTGTTGAACCGGGAGACATATCTTTCGAGATCGCTGAAGTCAAGCAGTGTACCGGGGTGGCCGGGCAGACCGTTGTGGACGAACGGATTGCTTTCGTCGGGGATGGCCTCGGTCTTGAAATTGTCGATCTGCCAGAATGCATAGGGATCTTGTCCGCCGGCATCGGGTAAATCGGCGTAGTTGTCGGCAGGAGTTTCCGGTGTGGGGAAAAAACGACGCTCTCCGGTGCGGAAACAGATGCGGGAGATGCTTTCTATGGGTGCGAACAACATTTTCGGACCCTGTTTTTTCCCATCGATATAGAGGGTGATATTACGGTGTTTCAGGTCTGTCCGGGCTTCGATATGATAAGTCTTTCCCGCTTGGAAGTGGTGTTGCAGTGTGTTGAACCGGGCACCGGTCTTGATGCGCAGCAGACTGTCCGCGCCGCACCATTCCAATCGGCTGCAGGGGGTGCCCTGTTTGTCGAGCCATTCGACCTGTAGAGTACCATGTCCGGTTTGTCCGGCGGTCAGGTCGAAGCTGACAGAGAGATGTCGGGTGGCCGGAATGATGCGTTCGGCCTTGGCGAAGTCGAAGCGATCGCTGTCTGTCAGCAGGAGACGGCCGTCCTGGATCCGGATGGCGGCCTCGGCGGGCATGTAGAGGTTCCAGCGGTTCAGTTGTTCGGGTTGCTCGAAATCGTCGTCGGCATGTGCAGTGGCCGAGCTTCTTACCGGAACGGGGATGCGGGCAATCCATATATCTTCTTTGTTGACGCTGTAGCTGACCCATAGATCAGGCAGCTCTCCGTTGCCCGGCAGGATGCCGCGGGGATATTGGGGACCGTAGCTTTTGTAATTGCCACCGTAGCGCATGGGTGTTATTTCCCCGTGAACGAGGTTCAGCGTCGTATATTCCTCTCCGTCGACACTGGTCGACACTGCCAGCGGCCAGCGGAACTCCGCCGGGTTGTAAACTGTGGCATACGTGCCGTCGCTGAGCCGTTGTCCCCAGATCTTGGCATTGCTGTTGACGAAGCCGGGGGCGCGATGAACCGCTTCCGACCATGTCCGGCCGCCGTCGGTGCTGAACGAAGTGAGTGCATGTTTCCATAGGCCGACCGTGGTCGTGTCATCGGGCAGTGTGTAGTAGCAGAATGCTTTGTAGGGTTTGTCGAGCGGGAGAAGAGGGTCATGCCGGTCGGCCTCCTCGACCCATTGCATACGATAGAGCGGGTTGTCGAGAATTTCCTGACAGGCGGCACGGAATTGTTTGTCCTTTGCGGCGGTGAAGTAAGGATATTCTATAGGCCAGGCGGTGCTTCCGGCGGTGCGGCGACCACCTCTGACACCCTTGTTGCTGAAATCGTGATTGAGGTAGAGGAAATAGATAGGACCTAAGGTGCCATCGGCAAAAATTTCACGGACAACCCTACCGATGCCGTTGCCATCGTTCGGATCGTCTTTAGGATATAGACAGATGCCGTAGTTTCCCATGGCGAGGAGACGGCTACCTGTTTGCTTGGAGCTGACATACCAGCCGACGCGTTGATGCATCACGGCCTTGGTGCCGGTCGCGGCGATGCTGTCGCCTGCTTTCATGAAGCCGTCGGGGACCGGATATTCGGGGAAGAGGATTCGCGGGGTCTCCCAATGATAGCCGTCGGCGGAGGAGGTGAACCAGGTGACCGAGGGTGGGATATGCTCACTGGCCGGATCGGATAGGAAATGCAGGTAGAAGCGTCCGTTCCAATGGGCGAGCATGGGCTGGTGATTGTAGGTCCATCCCTGGCAGTGGGCATCGTCTGTTTTGGAGCGGTTGGCGCGCATGACCTGGATACAATGGGTACCGATGACCGGCGACAGGCCGCCGTCGTGGAGATAGGGGTTGCTGAGTGTGTGGCCGGTATAGTGTACCTGGGGAGCGTCGCCGGCAATAAGCCGGTGAGCGGAAACAATACTGATAAGCAGAAGACAGGCAGTCAGGGTACGGGCGACTGAGGCCGGGATGTGATGTTTTACCATGTGACAATGATTTCTGGGAGCGAATTTACAGATTTTTTTACATAAGCGGTTTTGCCGGACCGAATATTGGAACCGGGACGGCGGTTACCGGCGTTTATCGCTTGAAAAATAGCGTTCATCGCCGCCGCTTTGCCCGACCGGAGGAAATATTTATTATCTTTACACCCGAAAAATCCGGCTTGCCGTTGCAGGCCGTCCTTATCTTGTCACTTGCATGAAAAAATTATTTCTTCTCGATGCCTTTGCATTGATTTATCGTGCCTATTACGCATTTATCAAGACCCCGCGTGTCAATAGCAAGGGGATGAATACTTCGGCCGTCATGGGTTTTGTCAATACCTTGCAGGAAGTGCTGTCCAAAGAGAAGCCCTCGCATATTGCCGTCTGTTTCGATCCTGCCGGCGGGACATTCCGTCATAAGGCATTTGAGTCCTACAAGGCCCAGCGGGAGGCTCAGCCGGAGGATATTACTTTGGCCGTTCCGTATGTGAAACGTATTCTGGAGGCCTACCGTATTCCTATCATTGAAGTAGCCGGTTATGAGGCCGATGATGTGATCGGCACGCTGGCGCGGAAGGCCGATGAGCAGGGAGATTTTATTACTTTCATGATGACGCCCGATAAAGATTATGCGCAACTGGTCAGCGAGCGGACGTTTATGTATCGACCGAAGTCGTTTGGTCCCGGCTTCGATGTGATGGGCGTTCCTGAGGTGCTGGCCAAGTATGACCTGAAACGGGTCGGTCAGGTAATTGACCTGTTGGGCTTGATGGGCGACGCGTCGGATAACATTCCCGGATGTCCCGGTGTCGGCTTGAAAACGGCGCAGAAGCTGATTGCCGATTTTGATAGTATCGAGGGTTTGTTGGAACATACCGGGCAGCTGAAAGGTGCCTTGCAGAAAAAAGTAATGGAAAACGAGCAGCAGATCCGTGACTCCAAATTTCTGGCGACCATCTGCCGGGATGTTCCGGTTGAATTGGATGAGGCCGCGATGGCCTGCAAGGAGCCGGATTACCCTGCATTGCAGGCGGTGTTCGATGAACTGGAATTTCGTCAGTTGGCCGCCAAAGTGATCGGTAACCGAGTGTCTGGCGGTGCTGCTTCCGGCGGTAGTGGTACGGTCGCAGCAAGCGGTGTCACTGTTGCGGTGTCCGACCGGAATGCCGGGGCCGGACGCCGGAAGTCTGCGCCGGTTCGGAGTGCCGATGGTATGGGGTCGTTGTTCGGTGACGCGGATGAGGCGGGAACCGAATCGGAAGACAATACTTCCGGCAGCGCCGGCGATACCGGCGGCGGGATTGAGAGTACCGGCGATACCGTTTTGGATGGAAGTGCCGCTTTGGATGAGGAGATCGCCGTTTCTCCGTTGCCGGGTATTGAGAGCGTGCAGACGCATTATGTGTTGTGTGATACGCCGGAGTCTCGTGCGGACCTTATTCAGCAGTTGTTTTTTTGTGAGAGCTGGGCCTTCGATACCGAAACCACATCGCTGGATGTGATGGAGGCGGAATTGGTGGGTATCAGTTTTGCCGTCGGGGGGCATAGAGCATGGTATGTGCCGGTTCCTGCCGAACCGGAGGCGGCACAGGCAGTCGTGGAGGAGCTTCGCCCGTTGTTTGAAAACGAAGGGGTGGAGAAGATAGCGCAGAACGTGAAATATGATTATTCGGTATTGAAGCGGTACGGCGTTGAGGTCTGCGGGCCATTGTTCGACACGATGATAGCGCACTATCTGATGCAGCCGGAAATGCGTCATGGCATGGATTATCTGTCAGAGGTCTATCTGCAATATCGGCCTATTCCCACGACGGCGTTGCTGGGAGAGGATGCCAAAAAGAAAGCGAAGAAGGGGGAGGCTCTTTTTACGATGCGGGACCTTCCGGTCGAACAGGTGATGCAATATTGTTGCGAGGATTCGGATGTGACGTTCCGCCTGGCCGAAATTTTCCGTGCGGAACTTAAGAAACAGAAGTTGACGCAGCTTTTTTATGAAATAGAAATGCCTCTGGCAACCGTGTTAGCCGATATGGAACTGGCGGGAGTACGTCTGGATACGGGGGCGCTGAAAGAGACGGAAAGTATCTTGAACGAAGAGCTGAGGAAGATGGAAACGCAGCTCACCGAATGGGCCGGACATCCGTTTAACCCGTTATCGCCGAAAATGGTGGGTGAAGTGCTTTTCGATGAAATGAAGCTGGATCCCAAGGCCAAGAAAACACGGACAGGGCAGTATGTCACGTCGGAAGAGGTGTTGCAGAAACTTAAGGATCGGTCGCCCATTGTGGAGGGAATCCTCAACTATCGGGGTGTAAAGAAGTTGCTCAGTACCTATGTGGAGGCTTTGCCGGCCATGGTGAACCCTGCTACCGGACGGATCCATACATCGTTCAACCAGACGGTGACCTCCACCGGGCGGCTGTCGTCATCGAATCCCAATTTGCAGAATATTCCTATCCGGGATGAGATGGGACGTGAACTGCGCAAGGCTTTCATTCCCGATGAAGGGTGCGTCTTCTTCAGTGCTGACTACAGTCAGATCGAGTTGCGCATCATGGCCCACCTCAGCGGTGATCCGGCCATGACGGAGGCCTTTTTCAGCGGGGAGGATATCCATGCGGCCACAGCAGCGAAGATCTATCATCTGCCTATCGCCGAGGTCTCCAAACTGCAACGCACCAAAGCCAAGACGGCTAACTTCGGCATTATTTACGGTATCAGCGTATTCGGGCTGGCCAGCCGGCTCAATATTCCGCGCAGCGAGGCCAAGGAGCTGATCGACGGTTATTTCGCTACCTATCCCAAAGTACGCGAATATATGGATCAAAGCATCGAGATGGCACGCGAAAAAGGCTATGTCGAAACTATTTTCGGCCGCAAGCGGATGTTGCCCGATATCCATTCTCATAATGCCACGGTGCGCGGTTACGCCGAACGGAATGCTATCAATGCTCCGATTCAAGGTTCTGCGGCCGATATCATCAAGATTGCCATGGTCCGCATTGCCCGGCGTATCCGACGGGAGCAGTTACATGCCAAATTACTTATCCAGGTGCATGATGAGTTGAATTTTAGCGTTCCGGCCGAGGAATTGGAGCGCTTGAAGCAGCTGGTATTGGAGGAAATGGCCGGGGCTTGTACGATGCGCGTGCCTTTGATTGCCGACTGCGGCTGCGGGGACAACTGGATGGAGGCACATTGATATCTCCTGACTGGATGGAGGACCGTGTGTTGTGACCGGAACGGTTGCCGGGATACGCGTGTGATGTTGACCTTGGAAAATGATACCGGGCGCAATGGATTATTGATTTCCAATTGCGCCCGGCATGAGTTTATAAGTGTGTTTTTCAGATACTATCTTATATGTAGGCCTTTTTGTCTCCAGTTTCAGGGGGCTCAGGCCTCAAGATAAAGTCTCATGGGGTCTCGATAACGCCGCCCCACCAGATGATGTCGCAAAGTTCGATGCGGAAGAAGAGTGTGGAATAAGGGTCGATGCCGGAAGAAATTTTTCCACTCATTCCGTATCCGCATTGCCATGGAATGGCGACTAACCAGCAGTCTCCGATATGCATGTTCTGGAGCACGTCGCCCCATCCCTCTACAACATCTCCGCAGGTGAAGTTTTCATAAAACTGGACCTGCATGGACTGCAACGTGTCAGCTTTTGCCGCACTGTCGAAGAAGATGGAGTCCATAGTGGTGGTGGCATTGAATGCAGAGGCATCGGAGGGCAGCATGTTCATGACCGATTTTGTGTCGTAGAGAGTATAGTGCACACGCAAGTTACTGGTATAATAAGGTGTGTACCAACGTCCGATGGCACGGAGACTGTCTTCGTTGGCCGGGCGGATAACGCGGTAGAACGTGGCGCACTCCGCATTGCTCAGCGAACGGATGCTGTCGTGAAAGTAGGCGTTCTTGCCCTCGGCAGACAGGTATGAACTCATTCGGTCGAAGAGCTCGTCGTTTTTGTCGCGCCAGCCATAGTATTTGCTGTAGTCTATGCTGTCGTCATCATCATGACATGCCATGAAGAGCGGAGCGACCAGCAGACTGAGATATAAACCAAATAGTTTCATGGGCTTGTCCGGATAAATTAAGGATGTATTATGCCGTATCAGTCGTTTTCGATTTTGCGTAACAGGGAAGAGATGTTCACAGAATCGCCGATGATTTTGTGAAGGTCGCTGACTGCTACGCGTTCCTGCTGCATGGTGTCGCGGTAACGCAGTGTAACGGTATTGTCTTCGAGAGTCTGATGGTCGACAGTCACGCAATAGGGCGTTCCAATGGCATCCTGACGACGGTAGCGTTTGCCGATGGAATCCTTGATGTCCAATTGGCAGGTGTAGTCGTAGCGAAGTTCCTTCATGATCTCTTCTGCTTTTTCCGGAAGACCGTCTTTCTTGATCAGAGGGAGCACGGCGACTTTTACGGGAGCCAATGCCGGAGGTAAGGAAAGAACCACGCGGCTTTCGCCGTTATCAAGCTGCTCTTCTTTGTATGACGCTGCCATGACGGAGAGGAACATACGGTCTACGCCGATAGATGTTTCAATGACATAGGGAGTATAGCTCTCATTGCTTTCCGGGTCGAAATATTCGATCTTTTTGCCTGAATATTTGGCGTGCTGCGAAAGGTCGAAATTGGTGCGGCTATGAATGCCTTCCACTTCCTTGAAGCCGAAAGGCATGTTGAATTCGATGTCGGTGGCTGCGTTGGCATAGTGGGCCAGCTTCTCATGATCGTGATAACGATACATGTTGTCGCCGAAACCGAGCGCTTTGTGCCACTTCAGTCGCGTTTCTTTCCACTTGGCAAACCATTCGAGTTCGGAGCCCGGCTTTACGAAGAATTGCATTTCCATCTGCTCGAATTCGCGCATACGGAAAATGAATTGGCGGGCAACGATCTCGTTGCGGAATGCCTTGCCGATTTGGGCGATACCGAAGGGAAGTTTCATACGTCCTGTCTTCTGGACGTTGAGGAAGTTGACGAAAATGCCCTGTGCAGTCTCGGGGCGGAGATAAATTTTCATGGCTCCGTCGGCTGTGGACCCCATTTCGGTAGAGAACATGAGGTTGAACTGACGTACATCGGTCCAGTTTTTGGTTCCGCTGATAGGGCAGACGATGCCTTCATCGACGATGATCTGTTTCAGCTCGTCGAGATCCATTTTATTCATGGCGTCGCTGTAACGTTGATGCAATGCGGTCCATTTGGCCTGGTTTTCAAGCACGCGAGGATTCGTTTCGCGGAATTTGGCTTCATCGAAAGCGTCGCCGAACTTCTTGGCGGCCTTTTCCACTTCCTTTCTGATTTTGTCTTCGATCTTGGCAAGCTGTTCTTCGATGAGGACGTCGGCGCGATAACGCTTTTTGGAGTCGCGGTTGTCGATGAGCGGATCGTTGAAGGCATCGACATGACCGGAGGCTTTCCAGATGGTCGGGTGCATGAAGATGGCGGAATCGATGCCGACGATGTTTTCATGCAACAACGTCATGGCGCGCCACCAATATTGTTTGATATTGTTTTTAAGCTCTACGCCGTTCTGTCCGTAATCGTAAACGGCACCGAGGCCGTCGTAAATTTCACTCGAAGGGAAAACGAAACCATATTCCTTACAATGGGAAACCAGTTTCTTGAATACATCTTCCTGTGTTGCCATTTTATTATCGATATTTTTATTTTGTGTTTGCTTCAACTACAAACGGCTGGGAGACAAAGTCCGTAAGGCTGACCGTATAACAGGCCGTAATGCCGCCACTTGTCTGCCGCGGCGGATTGTGCAGACCGTTTATGGGAGCAAAGATACTCTATTTCTTTGACAAATGGAGCAGGGAAGCCGGTTTTTCTCTCCTTGTTAGGGTTTATTGTCCAAATGTGTCTTGTTTTTGGAGATGGGAACGACTTCTTTGTTCCGGGGAACGGCTGGCCGACGCTTTTTCGGCCGTTGAATACGGGTGATGATGTTTTGCTGTTTGACGTGTAATGTCGGTGGCGGTTGCTGTGGCGGATCTTGTCTGGCGGTACGGGCTCCTTACGATCACTTCAGGAGAAGAAAAAATCTCCTGAAGTGATTTCATTCCCTTTTCGGCCGTCTCTTTTCGGGCCGGTCATTTGGTGAGGTCGTTGACTTTTTCTTTGGCTTTCTGTGCGCCTTCCTTTACTTTGTCGGCAGCCTCTTTAGCCGCGGTTTTCACTGTGTCAATGACCTCTGCGGCGCCTTCTTTGGCGTTGTTGAGAGCATCGTTGACTTTTTCTTTCGCATTTTGTACTTTGTTACTTTCCATAATATTATCTATTTTTTCGCCTGGAGTGGCGTTGTCCTTTTTGTCATTCTGAGAATTGCAGGAGCCGAGCATGAATAGGACGGCACACAGAAAGAGGATATTTTTCATAATTTACGCTTTTTGATTATATGTAACAAATGGAAAGAAATTTGGTTCGGCTGGTTCTTTCGGTTCGGATAGTGCCGGCTGAATTTTTTATTCGGCATGTTTTTCTTTTATCTTTATGGAGACCCGGTTCAATTTGTGGATTTTCCGAATAATGTCGGTGCGATTCATAACGGAAGTGAGCGATACAATCAGACATGTATCGCTCACAATATATTTCGTAAGGGGGAAACTATTCCTAAAGATGCCGATCCGGATCATTGTAAGGAAATCGATGGCTGTCAGAGGTATTTCTCCTGTTGAAAGAATAGTGATATGTTTGCTATATCGATCATAAGGAATTGAAGTACCATTCGATATTCATGTATCCGTCTTCCCGTATTCGGGCGGCGTCTGCAGGATCTGTCGGGTCGAGACCGTGGGCGCGCTCCCAATCGTCAGGGATTCCGTCGTGATCTTCATCTTGGTATGGGGTGCCGGTATATCGGGGCAGGCCGCCCACCTGTTGCGGATCGGTGATGATGCCTTGTTTGTAAGAGTCATCGGGCAGACGACGTTTGACGTAAGGTGAAACGTGGGGCGTTGCCGTATCGGTATGCGAGGAATTGCCTGTAAGGACGGAGCCGATGATGCGTGCATCTACGGCGTCACGGCGAGGTTTGGTGGCGCCTACATTTTCCAGGACGTACCGGTACGCCTCCTGTGCGCCGAGAATTCGGGAAATGTATGGCATGGGAAAAGGGGCTTTGACCTGTAATGTGTCGCGGATGGCCTGTTCTCCCTCGATGCCGGCCGGCTGTACACCACCGGCCCAGTTGTCAGCGGTCACTTTTTCGTTTCCCTCGACGATGTTGCCGTCGACAAATGCTTTGCCGAAGTCATGCGGCCGTGTTTTGTCGCGTGAAGCCTCAGGTTTGATGATCCGGTAAGATATGCTTTTGCCTTTCGGGGTGATGGGACCCGGTTTGAAATAATTATTGATGATGTTATAAAAGCTGTTATCGTCTCCGCCGTCTATGGTACGGTTCCACCAGTTGAAGATGACATTGTTTACAAAATTGAAGTCGCCGTCCATGGCTACCGAGGGATTTCGGGAAATATTGGAAGCGAACAGATTGCGGGCGAACAGAGTATTATGTCCGCCGATGGAGGCGCCGAAAGCATGGTTGTAGAGATCGAGCCCTTCGGCGAAGATACAGTCCTGGATGGTGATGTTTACGGTCGGCAGTTTGTCGTAATGTCCGTCGGTCCGTCGGTTGTAGACATGCCGGTACATGGACATGACCTCATCCAGTCCCCACGAAGCGGAGCAGTGGTCATAAATGATATTGCCGATGCCGTTGCCTCCCATGGCGTCGTCGCGGAATGCCACGTCCATGGCCCCGCGCCGGAAACGCATGTAACGGACTATGACGTCATGAGTATCTATCAGTAACGATTGGCCGGTCAGCACCACGCCGTCGCCCGGTGCCGTCTGTCCGGCGATGGTTATGTAGGGTGCGACTACATGTATCGGCCGCTCCAGATGGATCTCACCTGCTATGTTGAAGACCACAATGCGTGCGCCGCCCGCCTCACATGCCTCACGCAGTGTTCCCGGCCCGCTGTCGGCCAGCGATGAGACGATGAATACCTTTCCGCCGCGTCCGCCGAAGGCATACATGCCTCCGCCTTCCGCTCCCGGGAACGCGGGAATCGCCGCCTGCTTTAGGTCCCGTGGCTCCGCCGCCCACGGAACGAACGGCTTGCCTCTGAGCATCTCTTCCATCACCACGGGAACGGCTTTTTGCCAGGCAAGTTGGTCCAAACTATCCCAGGCGGCCGCCATAGCTGCACCCCGCTGTTTTACCGAGTCGGGGATGGTGGGGTATTGGGCCATTGTCGGGCTTATCTGAAATAGAGACAGGAACAATAGCGTTATCGGTAATGACCAGGTGAAACTGAATGTTGATCGCATAATAATCGAGGGTATAAAAAATGGGTGCGGAATGAGTTCCAATAATGAAATTCCGGCCAAATATATTAATTTTTCATCAGATGACAAAGTTTCGGACAGAGGAAATATTCTGAATTACGGTATATAGCTGTAGCATGGTAACGATTGTGAATAAATTTCTTTTGCTGATACTTTTTCCGCTCTTTCTCTATCCTACTGAAGTGATTCGGAAACCGTTTTGTTAAGTTTTTTTGTGAGTAAAACAATCATTTATTTTGTTTCACGCCGGGTAATTATTAACTTTGTAGCGTTTTTAATAGGAAGAACTTGTTTTTTAGAAAGATTTGCTTTTATGGATATTAGTTTTACTTCGGAAAATGTTTTGCTTGTCGGCTCTATCCTGTTGGTGGCCGGTATCGTTGTCCAGAAAACCGGCTATCGTTTCGGAGTACCTGCTTTGCTGCTTTTTTTGCTGGTTGGAATGGGGTTCGGAAGCGATGGCCTGGGGCTGCAGTTTGATAGTGTGTCTACGGCACAGTTTATCGGCATGGTGGCCTTGTGTGTCATTCTGTTTTCCGGCGGTATGGATACCAAATTGTCGGATATCCGGCCAGTGATGGCCCCCGGTATTGTCCTTTCTACCTTAGGAGTCTTTCTGACCACCATTATGACAGGGCTTTTTGTGTGGTTTGTCTCCGATTTGCCATGGACCAATATTCATTTTGCCTTGATACCTTCCATGCTGTTGGCCGCCACGATGTCTTCTACCGATTCGGCTTCGGTTTTTGCTATTCTGCGTTCGCAGAAGATGAATCTGAAGCATAACTTACGTCCGATGCTTGAATTGGAAAGCGGTAGTAACGATCCGATGGCCTATTTGCTTACCATTGTGCTCATTGGTGTGTTGCAGGCGGACGGAAGCTCGGTAATGGAGGTGCTGACCATGCTGGCGGTGCAGTTTGTCGTAGGCGGTGCGGTAGGTTATGCTTTCGGCAGGCTCTCTGTTTTGATGATGAACCGGCTGAATATTGACAATTCGTCGCTTTATCCGATCCTGTTGCTTGCTATGGGCTTCCTGACGTTCTCTGTCACGGGGCTTTTGAATGGTAACGGCTATCTGGCGGTCTATATCTGCGGTATTGTAGTGGGAAATAATAAAATGGCGCACCGTCGTGAGGTCACGACCTTTATGGATGGATTGACCTGGCTTTTCCAGATTATCATGTTCCTTGTGTTAGGGTTGCTGGTGAATCCGCATGAAATGCTGGATGTGTCGATCGTTGCGTTGCTGATCGGATGTTTTATGATTGTGGTGGGTCGTCCCGTGGCAGTATGGCTCTGTCTGTTGCCTTTCCGCAAGATGACGGGGAAATCGAAGCTGTTTGTTTCGTGGGTAGGCTTGCGTGGTGCGGTGCCCATCATTTTTGCAACCTATCCGGTAGTGGCCGGGGTAGAGGGGAGCGGTCAGCTGTTCAATATTGTTTTTTTCATTACTATTTTGTCGCTGATCGTGCAAGGGACGACGATTCCTCATGCCGCAAAGCTGCTTAATCTTTCCGAGCCGTTGCAGAAAACCGGTAATGACTTCGGCGTCGAATTGCCGGAGGAGATTGACAGTAATTTGACGGATGTGACCGTGACGCCGGCCATGCTCACCCGGGGGGAGACGCTGAAAGATCTGAATCTGCCGCAAGGTACGCTGGTGATGATCGTGAAGCGCGACGGGGAATTTCTGGTCCCCAACGGCTCATTGCATCTTCGCGAGGGCGATAAATTGCTGCTGATTTCAGAAAATAAGAAAGAATAAACGATAGAAGGGATACCTTCCGTATATGAGATGTGAAAAACGGGCCTCTTGGACGATTGTCGTCGGAAGAGACCCGTTTTTTCGGGATTCGCCAGGATGGAAGAGGCTATTGGAATGTCACCTCGTCGCCTTCTTTCAGCGCGGGTGATGACAGCAATAGATACGGATTCTCCGGAATGTCGGCTGACAACGGTGTTAGGGTGGCGATTTTGGTACGGCCGATGTAGGCGCTGATTGCTGCGTCGGGCTGAAGCCGGACGGTGTCGGTCCGATATTGCCAGAGATGTTGCCGCGATGCAGGATAGAGATCCGAAGCCTGTGCCGACGCTCCGAAACAAAGGCCCTCTTCGACGGCCAGACCATGTCCGGCCGGAGCGGAGATGAATTTGCCGTGAGATGCCGTTCCGTAAAGGGTCCCTTCCTCTATGATGACGTTTCCGGCGGTGTTGCAGATTGCGTGGCGGGCGGCAGTGAGATTGAATGTCCCTTTGACAAGATACACGGTAGAATCTTCCGCATGGAGTGCATCGCCGCCGGCAGCCGAAATGTTAAGTTTCACGTCGTAAGGCGTTTCTATCCCACCCGATGCGCTGATGCCATGTATGTACATCGTATCGCCGATCGTCGGCTCGAAACGGGCGGTGCCGGAACTTTCAATGTTTAGGGTGCCGGTGCCGTCGAAAATAAGTCTTCCCCGCGTGTAGAAGCACGCATTGTTTTCTTCTATCATCCCCTCTGCGTCATAATGTATCGGATATTCCGGGCTGTCGCTCAATACGTTCTTGCTGTTGTTGCAAAGCACCAGATAGCAGGTTTCGTCGCATTGGCTGTCGATGACCGCGCCCTCGGAACTGCTGATGACCGCATTGTTGAGGTATAGGGCGTATGACCGCGTGCTGTAGATTTTCAGTTGCCCGTCCAATGTTTTTCCGTAGACGAAAAAGGCGATCCCGTCGGCCTCCGACCGGATGGTGAGACGGGCAGGGCGGTCGCTATCGGTTTCTGCCGTGATAAAGTCTTTGCCGGGTCCTGAAACGTAGACCTCTTCTCCTGCATACCGGATATTGACAAGGTTCGTATAGCTTTTGACGAGCCGGTTGTAAGGCGAGAATTGTTCGCCGGGTAATGGTCCGTCTGTTTCGCCGCAGGCGGAAAGCAGACTGCTGGCCGCAACGGTCATAAGAAGGGCCGTTAAGAGAGGCAAAAGAGCTGCAGGACTTTTCATGTGGCGGTTTCTTTTATCGTTTGATTTTGCAGCTGTTGCATTGGGACAGCTCCCCACGGAACCGTTTCTCGACAAGTTGTTTAAGCCGGTCCCTCAACGGTTCAAGACGCACCAGGTCGATGACGTCACCCATAAATGCGAACATAAGCAGCAGTCGCGCTTCTGATTCCGGGATGCCGCGTGTCCGCATATAGTAAAGCGCGTTGGCATCCAGCTGCCCGACGGTGGCTCCATGTGAACACTTTACGTCGTCGGCATATATCTCCAGTTCCGGTCGCGCCATCATGCGTGCTTTATCGGTCAGACACAAGTTGCGGTCTGTTTGATAGGCTTCGGTTTTGATCGCCCCCTCTCGTACGAGGATGCGCCCGATGAAACCGCCCTGCGCCTCATCGTCGAGGACATATTTGAAGAGTTCGTTTGAGGTGCAGCCGGGATATTTGTGGTCGATAAATGTGAGATTGTCTACCTGTTGCTTGCCGTCGGCAATGATCATGCCGAAAAGCTGGGTTTTCGCACCTTCTCCGTCGAGGGTGATATTGCAGCGGTTGCGCGTCTGTCCTACGGTGAGGGAGAACAGGCCGAGCGCGGTGTTGCTTCTTGCTTTCTGGTTCATGTAGATCTGTCCGAGGCGGTACACATTGCTGCTGTTTTCTTCCAGCTCGTAGAAATCGAACGAGGAATCTTCACCGACGAAGATCTCAACCGTCTGCAGGTTGAGCAGTCGGGCTGAGTTTTCGCTGCTGTGATCACAGAGCAGGAGGGTGGCCTTGGCCTTGTTGCCAATAATGATCAGTAATCTCTGGCAGGCCATGAAGTCCTCGACGCTTCGCAGCAGGCTGATGAGCTGTATCGGTTTCTCATGAACTTCTCCGTCGGGAATGTATAGTACGAATCCGTCCTGTGCCAGCAGTGTGTTGAGAGCCGATTCTCCTAAAGAGCATGGAGATGTCTCCTGTTTTGCCAGGCGGTTGTAATATTGCTGGGCCAGAGACGGATAGGTGGAGGCAAATGCTTGCATACTGCCCGCAAAGAAACTTTGCTGCGCCGCAGAAACCGCTACGTACTGCTCGTTGACGAGATAGTGGAGTTCGGTGCTGAGATTCGGTACGGAACATGTGAACAACTGCTCGCGCCGCAATGGGATCTCATAGCGGTGGAGGTTCAGCGAATAGTCGGGAGACAGCATTTTCACCGGATCGGTAGCGGTAAAATCCTTACTTTTTTCGATTCCGGCGGTCGAGAGGGTGTTTAATGCCTGTTCTCGTGCCGCGTTCATGACCCCGGTGCTGTTTTCGCAAATGAGGTCGCGGTTGTCTTTGTACAGGTCGATATATTGTTTTGCCGCAGATGACATATTTCTTTTGTGGATTAAGAAGCCGGATTTGAGGCGGAGCAGATGGATGGCATAGGCAATTGCCGCCGCATCGTTTTCCGGTTCATATTGTGAGTGCCTTTATTCCCCGATTTCCTGTTTGATCCAGTCGTATCCCTGTTGTTCGATCTGTTCGGCAAGTTCGGGACCTCCGTTTTTCACGATACGCCCTTTGTAGACGACGTGAATGAATTGGGGCTGGAGATAGTCGAGCAATCTTTTGTAGTGGGTGATGATGATGGACGCGTTGTCGGCCGATTTGAGTCGGTTCACACCGTCCGATACGATGCGGAGAGCATCGACATCCAGGCCGGAATCTGTTTCATCGAGAATGGAGAGTCTTGGCTCCAGCATAGCCATCTGGAAGATCTCGTTTCTCTTTTTTTCGCCACCGGAGAAGCCTTCGTTAACCGATCGGTTGGCCAATTTGTTGTCGAGTTGGACAACTGCACGCTTTTCTCTCATTAATTTGAGAAAGTCGGTTGCGGAGAGTGCAGGGAGATTGTTATATTTCCGGTGTTCGTTGATGGCAGTCCGCATGAAGTTGACCATGGAAACGCCGGGAATCTCTACCGGATACTGGAAGCTGAGAAAAATACCTTCCCAGGCACGTTGCTCGGGGGGCATAGCCAGAAGATCCTTGCCGTTGAAGGTGATGCTTCCCTCGGTGACCGTATAGGCCGGATTGCCGGTAAGGATTGCCGAAAGAGTGCTTTTGCCGGCTCCGTTGGGTCCCATGACCGCATGGATTTCGCCGGGATTGATGGTGAGGTCGATGCCTCGGAGTATTTCTTTTCCTGCCACGCTGGCGTGCAGGTTTTTGATTTCTAAGAGAGACATATTGCAGGTTATGAATTTATGGTTTGACAGAAGATGTTAGCCGACGGAATTTTCTATGCTTAGGGAAAGCAGTTTTTGGGCTTCGACCGCAAATTCCATGGGGAGCTTGCTGACAACCTCTTTTGCATATCCGCCCACGATGAGACCGACGGCTTCTTCCATGCCGATACCCCGCTGATTGCAGTAGAAGAGTTGGTCTTCGTTGATCTTGGAAGTCGTGGCTTCGTGTTCGATGACTGCAGTCGGATTCTGGACATCCATCACCGGGAAAGTATGTGCTCCGCATGTGTCGGACAGCAAAAGACTGTCGCATTGGGTATAATTGCGCACGTTGTCGGCACCGGGCACGACTTTAACCAGACCGCGATAGCTGTTTTGGCTATGTCCGGCGGAGATGCCTTTGGAGATGATGCGGCTGCGGGTATTTTTTCCGAGGTGTATCATTTTCGTACCGGTATCGGCCTGTTGGTAGTTATTGGTGACGGCAACGCTGTAAAACTCTCCCTGAGAATTGTCGCCGCGCAGGACACAACTGGGGTATTTCCAGGTAATGGCTGAGCCGGTTTCTACTTGGGTCCAGCTGATTTTCGAAAAATCTCCCTGGCAAAGGGCTCGTTTGGTCACGAGGTTATAGACGCCGCCCTTTCCGTTCTTGTCACCGGGGAACCAGTTCTGTACGGTGGAATATTTTACTTCGGCGCGATCGTGGATGAAGATTTCCACGACGGCGGCATGGAGTTGGTTTTCATCGCGCATAGGGGCCGTGCAGCCTTCGAGGTAACTGACGTAGGCATCATCATCCGCAATGATGAGGGTGCGCTCGAATTGTCCCGTGCCGCTGGCATTGATGCGGAAGTAAGAAGCTAACTCCATCGGGCAGCGGATCCCCTTCGGAATGTAGACGAAGGATCCGTCGCTGAAGACCGCGCTGTTGAGGGCGGCATAGTAGTTATCCTGATAGGGAACAACGCGCCCCATATATTTTCTGACTAATTCGGGGTAGCCCTTGACCGCCTCGTTGAAGGAACAGAAAATAATGCCCAATTCGGCCAGTTTTTCTTTATAGGTGGTCTTCTGTGACTCGCTGTCCACGATTGCATCGACGGCCATGTTCGATCCTCCCTGAATGCCTGCCAGCATCTCGCGCTCATGTAGCGGTATGCCGAGCTTATCAAAGGTTTTCAGGATCTCCGGATCGACCTCATCGAGACTTTGTGGTCCCTCTTTTTTTCTGGGGGCCGCATAATAGCTGATGGATTGGTAGTCGATGGGTGCGATTTTGAGGTGTCCCCATGTCGGGACGGGGAGTGTCAGCCAGTGGCGATAGGCTTTGAGACGGAAGTCAAGCATCCATTCCGGTTCGCCTTTCTTGGCAGATATGAGTCGGATGACCTCTTCGTTGAGCCCGACGGGAATGACCTCCGTATCGATATCGGAAGTGAAGCCGTACTTGTATTCTCTTTGTGTGATGTCGGTCAAGAGGTTTTCGGAAGCCGTTTCCGTTGTCGGGGTATTATAATCTGATTTGCCTGACATATTACTTTGTCATCAAATGTTTGTTTTTTATTGAATTGAAACGTTGGAAAAGCCATGCACCATGTCTCCCGTTTGCCGGAAAATGTTTCCACTCTTCTGTGAGATAAACGGATCAGCCGGTGTAAAGTTCCGATGAATTCATATCTGCGGAATCTCTGTACGGCAAGACCCTTTTTTAAGAGAGGAGTTTCTTGGTGGGAGCAATGATATATTCCTGAGTATAGGGACTGATGAAACTTATCACATCGTGAATATAAGGAACCAGTCGGCTTTGCCGTATTTGGGTGGAGAATTCCGTCTCATCGACTTTGCTGCAGGCAAATTCGAGCAGGGTGATGATTAGACATGCGATCAGCGTATATTTTAAAGCGCCGAAGATGCCTCCCAGCAGTTTGTTAAGCCCTCCTAACATGATCGCTCGCAGTAATCGGTTGAGTATGAACCCTAATTTGTTGAGCAAAAACAGTACTACAAAGAAGATGATAACCCAGACGATGACTGCGGCGGTGGTACCCTCGTTGATCCATTTCCCCAAGAACGGTTGTGCTACCGGAGAAACAAGGTTGGCCACAATAGCGGCAATCAGGATGCCGATAGTGGAAATGATTTCGCGTACAAAACCGCGGATGAGTCCCATAATAGCACCGATCCCGATGAATACGAGGATGGAAATGTCGACGTAGTTCAATTCGATAGTTCTTTTTATATATGAATTATGAGACATAGAGATAAAACCATGTCCCATAATTCATGAGGTTACAAATTATAGCTTCGGCTTGATCTGGACTTCGGTGTAGGATTCGATAAGATCGCCTTCCTGAATATCGTTGAAACCGTTGATGTTCAACCCGCATTCGAAGTTGGTTCCCACCTCTTTGACATCGTCTTTGAAGCGTTTGAGGGAGCCCAATTCTCCGGAGTAAAGAACAATACCGTCGCGGATGACGCGTACCTTGTCGGAGCGCTTGATCTTGCCTTCCTTGACAAGACAACCTGCCACGGTGCCGACCTTAGTGATCTTAAAGACGGTTTTAACTTCAAGGTATCCGGTGATTTCCTCCTTCGTTTCGGGGGCCAGCATGCCGACCATGGCGTCTTTGACTTCCTCAATGGCATCGTAGATAATCGAGTAGAGGCGGATTTCCACACCATCGCGTTCCGCCAGTCTACGGGCAGGCTGTGAAGGGCGTACTTGGAAACCTACTATGATCGCTTTGGAGGCCGCAGCGAGGGTAACATCCGATTCCGAGATCTGGCCGACTGCCTTGTGTATGACGTTGATCTGGATCTGGGGTGTAGAAAGCTTGATAAGCGAGTCGGAAAGGGCTTCAACGGATCCATCTACGTCACCCTTGACAATCAGGTTCAGCTCCTGGAAGTTTCCGACGGCAATACGGCGACCGATTTCATCCAGCGTCAGCATTGTCTGCGTGCGCAGACTCTGTTCGCGCGCCAGGCGTTCACGTTTGGCCGCGATTTCACGGGCTTCCTGCTCTGTTTCGAGAATATTGAACTGGTCCCCAGCCTGTGGGGCGCCGTTCAGGCCGAGCACCTGCACCGGAGTAGAGGGGCCGGCTTCTTTCACTTTCTGGAAACGCTCGTTATACATGGCTTTGACGCGGCCGTAGTGTGTACCGGCAAGGATAACATCTCCGATGTGCAGCGTGCCGTTCTGCACGAGGACGGTTGCAACATATCCGCGCCCTTTGTCGAGCGTGGATTCGATGACCGAACCCACTGCGCGGCGGTTCGGATTTGCCTTGAGTTCCAACATTTCGGCCTCCAGCAGGACTTTTTCCAGCAGCAGGTCCACATTCAGACCTTCGCGGGCGCTGATGTCCTGGCTCTGGTATTTGCCACCCCATTCTTCGACGAGGTAATTCATGGCCGAAAGCTGTTCTTTGACTTTATTGGGGTTGGCCGTGGGCTTGTCGATTTTATTGATGGCAAAAACGATCGGTACATTTGCGGCGGCAGCGTGATTGATGGCCTCTTTGGTCTGCGGCATTATTCCGTCGTCTGCAGCGATGATGATGATGGCGATATCTGTCATCTTTGCACCGCGGGCACGCATAGCCGTGAAGGCTTCGTGTCCCGGAGTATCCAAGAATGTCACATGGCGACCGTCTGACAATTGAACGTTGTAGGCGCCGATGTGCTGTGTGATACCTCCTGCTTCGCCGGCGATTACGTTCGAGTTACGAATGTAGTCAAGGAGCTTTGTTTTACCGTGGTCGACATGTCCCATGACGGTAATGATCGGCGGGCGGGTGGTAAGGTCTTCCTCTTTATCGGTTTCGTCCTGAATGGCCTGGGCCACTTCGTTGGATATATATTCTGTCTTGAAGCCGAATTCTTCTGCAACCAGATTGATGGTTTCCGCATCCAGGCGCTGGTTGATGGAAACCATCATGCCGATGCTCATGCAGGTTGTGATGACCTGTGTCACATTGATGTTCATCATCGATGCCAGGTCATTGGCCGTCACAAATTCCGTCAGTTTGAGTACCTTGCTGTCTGCAGCCTCTTCTTCCTGTATTTCTGCGGCGCGTTCTGCGGCGGCGGTTCGTTTGTCTTTACGGTATTTTACCGATTTCTTCTCCGGTTTCCCCAAAAGACGGGCCAGAGTTTCTTTCACCTGCTTCTGAACGTCCTCTTCATTGACTTCCGGTTTCTGCAGCGGTTTCTTCAGGCGGTTTTTCTTGCCTGCTCCCTGACTGTTGGCGTTTCCGCTATTGCCGTTACGGCCGTTTCGCTCGCTGCGACGGCTGCTTCCGCCATTGTTGTTATTGGCATCACGACCTGATGCGGCCATCGCATTGATGTCCACCTTCTGGGCATTGATGCGTTGACGCTTGTGACCGCCATTACCCTCTTTCTGCTCCCTTTCCTTACGTTTTTCCTCTTTGGTCTTCTTGCGGGGACGGGTACTTTGATTCAGGGCTTCCAGGTCGATGGTGCCGACAACATTCAGTTGCGGGGCCGGAGTCGGCGACAATCGGAATACCTCTTCCGATTGTGTCGCTTTCTGGGGCGCAACTTCTGCCTGAGCGGGTGCCTTGGCGGTGTCGGCCGGTTGTTGTACCGGAGAAACCGTTTCAGTTTTCGTTTTTGTGGCCACTGCCGGCTGTGCGGCCGGAGCTATGGTAGCGGTGGGCTTCTGAGTTACCTGTTTCTGCGGTGCAGTTTCTGCCGTTTTTTCTGTTGCCGGCTTGGATGCTTGAGCGGCCTGAGCCGGTTTGGATGTCTGAGCCGGTGCGGGCTTTTTCTTGTTCAGGTCAAGTGTTCCGAGGATTTTCGGACCGGAAAGCCGTACCGATTCGCCGGGAGTGTGTGCCATAGAACGGTTGGCGGTCTTTTTTTCCTCCTTATTCTTGACCTTATCGGATTGCCTTTCGCTACGGATTCGATCCGATTCTATTTTGACGGACTTGTCCTTGCTGAACTCACGGCAGAGAAGTTCGTATTGTTCGTCCGAAATATTTGTCATGGGGTTGAGATCCCCGGTTTCGCCTGTGCGTTTTACCAGAAATTCTATCAAGGTCTGGACACCGACGTTAAAATCTTTTGCTATTTTATTTAATCGCATATTGTTTGAAGTAAGAATTTACAATTAAGAATTAAGAACCTTTGTAGAGGTAGTTCGGAGTTCCGTCTGAAGGACTACCGACAGGGACACATGCCTTGATTATGAACCGAATATATCGAACGTGTGTCCCGAAGGATGGCATTCTTTCCGCGACGGGATTCCCGAATGCTGGCTTACGCCTCACATGTCTTAATCCTTAATTCATAATTCCGTAGAGGTGTCGCCGTCTTCGAATTCTTTAGAAAGAATACGACGAACTTCGGCAATGGTTTCCTCTTCGAGGTCGGCCTTTTCCACAAGGGTTGCCGGATCGGCGGCGAGGACGGCTTTAGCGGTAGCGCAGCCGATTCCTTTGAGTGCGTCGATAACCCACTGATCGATTTCATCGGAGAAATCGTCAAGGAAGACATCTTCTTCTGAGCTGGTTTCTATATCGCGATAAACGTCGATGTTGTATCCTGTCAGCATGCAGGCCAATTTGATATTGGCGCCGTTTTTACCGATAGCCAGGCTGACCTCTTCGGGTTTCATGAAGACGTCCGCATTGCGTGCCTCCTCATCCACACGAATGGAGGTGACTTTGGCAGGGCTGAGCGCGCGTTGGATGAAAAGGGCAGTATTGTTGGTGTAGTTGATAACGTCCAGATTTTCGCCGCGTAGTTCGCGGACAATGCCATGGATACGTCCGCCTTTGACGCCGACGCATGCTCCTACGGGGTCGATGTGATCGTCATTGCTTTCGACAGCGATCTTAGCCCGTTCGCCGGGAATACGGGCCAGTTTGACGATACGGATGGTGCCGTCGGCCACTTCCGGAATTTCGGCTTCCATCAATCGCTGAAGGAAGACCGGTGCCGTTCGGGAAAGAATGATTTTCGGGTTGTTGTTGGCGTTATCCACGCGGGCGACAACGGCCTTGACAGTCTCATTCTTGCGGTAGTGGTCGGACGAGATCTGTTCCGCACGGGGCAGAGTCAATTCGTTTCCGTCTTCGTCTACCAGCATCATTTCGCGTTTCCACACCTGATAAACCTCAGCCGTCACGATTTTACCGATCAGTTCTTTATATTTGTTGTAAAGCCCGTCTTTCTGCAGTTCGAGGATCTTGGCGGCAAGTGTCTGCCGGAGATTCAGGATTGCACGACGACCGAAGTCTGCGAAGTTGATCGCTTCGGTGAAGTCCTCGCCGGGTTCAATGTCCGGTACGGCGGCGCGGGCTTCGCTGAGTCCTACTTCCTTGTTCGGATTGGTTACTTCTCCATCGGGAACGACGGTGCGGTTTTTCCAGATTTCGAAATCGCCTTTGTCCGGATTGATGATTACGTCGAAGTTTTCATCGCTGTTGAACATTTTAGCCAATACGTTGCGAAAAGAGTCTTCGAGGACGCTGATCATCGTGGCGCGGTCAATGTTTTTGTTGTCCTTAAAGTCTTGGAAGGTATCAACCATGCTGATAACTTCCTCTTTTTGTCTTGCCATTTTGGTTTTATATTTAATTTTTTGATTTTATTGATT
>CAZMOE010000003.1:0-60164 GCA_964567855.1 uncultured Prevotellaceae bacterium | reverse complement strand
CCGGCCTTCGTATTTGGCAAACTGGCGGAGGGTTTTAAACGGCGAGGTGAGGCCGGCGCTACCGACCTCCAGCTCGAAGTCTTCTATCTCCCGGTCGAGTTTCCCGTCGATATAGTGACTGAGTGCGACACATTCGTCGATGTCGACAGCATTGTCATTGTCGATTTCAACGGTGATCACGTTGTCACGGCTTACGGTGGCGTCTACGAAAAAACTTTCGGATTCCGTTTCTTGCAGGAATTGTCCGACAAGGTCGATGATATTTTGTTTGTCGATCATAATCTGAATGGTTATATAGGGCCGGCAAGGGTATGCTTGCAGTCTGATTTATTACGAAAAGGAGGGAACTGAATGCCCCCTCCTTCTGTTTTTCGTTGCAAATATAGGCACTTTTGTTTATTCTGCCAAGCAATTTTGTCAAAAAGTTGTTGATTATTCGTATTTTATCCTCCTTGGTGGCCGTAAAGTTCCGTTTTGCTCTGTTTTATTCTTTCTGTCGAATCTATTCTTCCAATGGGATAAAGGCTGAGTAAAAGCGGTCATAGCGTTTGTCATATCCGTGGCAACCGAACGGTAGCTGTCCGGCCGTTGCCATGTGGCAGAAAGCGGGATCCATATCGTAGGCAAAACTTAACGCTTCGCGGGAAGCGGGAACATGAAGCTCGAAAGCGCTTCCCTGAAGGGCGAAAGAATAAAACCGGTCCTCGTAGACGAAATAGGTAAACAGGTTACGAAGCCAATGACAGCGACCGGTGGTCGCCAGCATGAGGAAATAGAAAACACGTCGCTTGGAGGTGATATACGGATGGCGGGGAGGCCTGGAACGAAAGACTTTGCTCCATGACAGCGGACCGTTACCGCCGGAGGCTTGCTGGAAGGCCGATATTTTGCGGAGCGAAAGACCTCCGTTACCCACGGTGCTCCATTCCAGTGTGCCGAAGTGGCCGGGGGTAAAGAGGGGAGGTCCGACGTAATCGTAGCCGCGCCGGCACCAGGTCTCCAGCTCGTCGCGGAAAACGTAGGCGTCCAACTGATAGAGCAACATATACTCGAAGCGGGCGAAACGGGAATAAAAGTTGCTGTTCAGCATCAGACAGTTGTAGGTATGAATGTTTTTGAAGCTTGAGGTTGGAAAAAATTCTGTCTGAAAGACCGTACCGTGCGTCTGGGCGATTTCCCGGTAGACCGAAAGGTCGAGTCGGTCATGGGTGAGGAGGTAAATCGGATAATTCCCTCCTTCTTTGCCCAGGATACGGCAACACCTGGCGAACGAGGTCCGTTCATAGATATTGGGTTCCGCTTTATAGACGGGAATTACTATCACACAGAGTCTGTTCATGATTGGCGGGCGGGTTGGAGATTTCTTTTATGCAAAGATAAAACATTTTTTCTTAAAAACAAATGAAAATGCGTATCTTCGCGCTGTGGAATAAATTTCCAGTAGGGGAAATATGGATTATTACAGATATAATTAAAAATAAAGATTTATGGCAAATCATCTTGTTATCATGGCCGGAGGTATCGGCTCGCGTTTCTGGCCGATGTCTACACCGTCCTGTCCTAAACAGTTCCTGGATATTACCGGGTGCGGCCGTACCATGATTCAGCAGACCTTCGATCGTTTTGGAGGTCTTATCGACATGGATCATGTTTGGGTCGTCACCTCCCGTAATTTCGCTTCACTCGTAGCCGAACAGCTTGTCGGCATCAATCCTCAGCATATTTTACTGGAGCCTTGCATGCGCAATACGGCGCCTTGCGTTGCCTATGTGAGTTGGAAGATCCTGGCCGAGGATCCTGATGCCGCCATTGTCGTATCGCCTTCCGATCATCTGGTGGCCGATACTGCGGAATTCCAGCGTGTCGTCGGTTTGGGGCTGGATTTTGTCCGTGCCGGTCAGCGGATCCTGACTTTGGGTATGAAACCGACTCGCCCGGAGACCGGATACGGTTATATTCAGCAGGGTATGATCGCAGAAGGCGAGGGGGCTTCGGCTATTTATAAGCTGGCGGCATTCCGTGAGAAACCCGATCTCGCCACTGCCGAAAGTTATCTTGCCGCCGGGGGATATACGTGGAATAGCGGTCTTTTCCTCTGGACGGCGCGCGCCATTATCACCGAATTGCGAGCGTATGCCCCTGAAATTGCCATGATTATGGACCGTATGGCCCCGTCATTCTTTACTGCCGACGAGCAGGCGGCCGTTGACGGGCTGTTCCCTACTTGCCCCAAGATTTCCATCGACTATGCCGTAATGGAAAAGACTGCCCTGGCCTACGTGCTTCCTGCCGAGTTCGGCTGGAGCGATTTAGGCACCTGGGGTTCCCTGCATACGCTGACGGAGCATGACGACGCGCGGAATGCGGTGATCGGCAATGGTGTGAAAATGATCGAAAGCAGCGGTTGTATGGTGCGGATGCCGGAAGGAAAGCAGGTCGTCATCCAGGGGTTGTCCGACTGTATCGTGGCCGAGCATGACGGTGTGTTGATGATATGCCGTTTGCAGGATGAGCAGCGTATCAAAGAATGGCATGATTGATGCTTATTTTGTGAGGAACCTTCCTGTCAGGAAATGAGCAAGAATACAGATTGAAAAAGATGGAAAAATTGACTATTATCAAGGTCGGCGGGAAAATTGTGGAGGAACCGGGTTCTCTGGAGGCCCTGCTGACCCGTTTCGCGACGATAGACGGACACAAGTTGTTGGTGCATGGCGGGGGACGTTCGGCCACCCGCCTGGCCGAGCGATTGGGTGTGGAGCAGAGGATGGTAGGCGGTCGCCGCATTACCGATGCCGATACCTTGCGTATTGTTACTATGGTGTACGGCGGGCTCGTCAACAAGCAGATTGTTGCCGCTTTACAGGCCAGGGGCATCAATGCCTTGGGGCTTACCGGCGCTGATATGAACGTGATGAGGAGCCGGAAACGTCCGGTGGCCGAGGTCGATTACGGATATGTCGGCGATGTTGAAAGTGTCGATGCCGGCTTGCTGTCTGATCTTATCGCAAGGGATGTCGTTCCTATTCTTGCTCCGCTGACCCACGACGGACAAGGCTCTATGCTCAATACCAATGCCGATACCATCGCAGGGGAGGCCGCCAAGGCCTTGGCCGGATATTTTGATGTTACTTTGGTATATTGTTTTGAGAAAAAAGGAGTGTTGCGCGATGAGAACGATGACGAAAGTGTTATTGTCGCGATAGATTCTGCTGAAATGCCCCGACTGGTGGCCGACGGAATTGTTTCCGGCGGTATGTTGCCGAAGTTGGAGAACGCTTTTGCTGCGATTGCTGCCGGAGTGAAACGGGTCGTAATTACCCGTGCCGATGCTATTGACAACAAGGATGCGGGTACTGTGCTTACTGCCTGAGGCCGCCTTGATTACAAGAAGAACGGTACGACGCCAAGTACCAGCATGGCCAGAAGGATAATGGTTATCCACCATTCGTAAACTGCATTTTGCCAGTGGGAGAGATGAATGGAAAGCTGTGTGGCGAGAAGCAGTGCGATAAGACTTGTATAGACTGGAAACAACGCGTCGTCCGCAACGGTCAGCGCCAGCAATGTGAAAGTGAGTGCACTGATCAGCGCCATGCTGCTGTGGGTCCGGACACTGTCGCCCGATCCGGGCAGGATGCCGGTGATACCCAGCAGAGCGGCCGGTGCGGAGATCAAAATGAAATAAAGCAGTGTCCACAATTCCATGTTGCGGAGGTCCGGCATATCGAATGCTGTCAACGTAGAGTAAGAAAGAAGCAACTGATCGGCGGAGGTTTCATCCGTTGTCAGGAAAGTGATGACATAGATAATCCATGTGCTTAAAATCACTCCGGTAAGAGAACTCCACAGGTTGCGCCATGAAAAACTGCGCATCTGATAGAATGCGGAAGGAAGCAATATCAGCCAAAACAGAAAATGAGGATGCAAAGATGCCAGAAATCCTATGATGAGCCCGATGGATAAGTAGGCCAGAGGGGCATGGCGGCGTTGCCAGGTGCGCAGCATAAGCGTCAGGCAGAGCAGTTGCCCGCCCAATGCCAACAGCAATAGCCAGGAAGGTAGGCTTTCGGAGCGGCTTTCCATAGCCGGAGTGACAACCGTAGGCATGAATTGCAACGGGAAACCGACGGCGGTCGTAAGCAGTACGAAAGTAAGCATGAACGTGAGTCTGGAACGGCTATGGACCAGATGGGAGCGGTCTATAATGTCCCAAAGACAGATAGCAATGAGGGCAGATGCGCCCACATTGCACCAGATGGCTCCTACATTTTCGGAGGTGCCGAATATCGTTTGGACGATTGCGACGGCAAGACATAATCCGACGATTACCGGTACCGTGTAACGACAATGGGTGAGGGGAAAAATGGCCATGTCGGAATTGTTGAAGTCGTTGAGGATTTATTCAGCTGTATATTTGTCGAGGTCCCGGCCGATGTCACGGCGGTAGTATTTCCCCTCGAAGTCGATCTGCTCGGCCCCTTTCATAGATTGTGCCAGCGCTTCGGCACGGGTGGCCCCATAGGAGGTGATACATATTACACGGCCTCCGGATGTAACGGTTCTTCCTTCCGTATCGAGGGCCGTTCCTGCGTGGAAAAGGATACTGTCTTTGACCTGTTCCATGCCGGTCATGATTTTCCCTTTTTCATAAGTTCCGGGATAGCCGCCTGAAACCAGAACGACGGTTACAGCGGTGCGGGGATCTATCTCCAAAGTCCTGGAGTCGAGGTTGCCTTGTGCCACCCCTTCCAGCAGATCTATGAGGTCGCTTTTGATACGGGGCATGACGACTTCCGTTTCGGGATCTCCCATCCGGACGTTATACTCGATGACCATCGGCTCTCCGTTTACGTTGATGAGGCCGAGGAAGATGAATCCCTTGTATCCGATACCTTCCGCTTTCAGACCTTTGATGGTCGGAATGACAATGCGTTCTTCTACTTCCTGCATGAATGTGGCGTCGGCGAACGGTACAGGAGAACAGTTACCCATGCCGCCGGTATTCGGGCCGGTATCGCCTTCTCCGATACGTTTGTAGTCTTTGGCTACGGGGAGGATTTTATAATGGTCGCCGTCGGTCAGCACAAATACGGAACATTCGATGCCGCTCAGAAATTCTTCGATGACCACTGTAGCGCTGGCAGCGCCGAACATGCCGCCCAGCATCTCTTTTAACTCCTTTTTGGCCTCATCCAGAGTCGGCAGGATCAGCACGCCTTTGCCTGCGGCAAGCCCGTCGGCCTTGAGAACGTAAGGTGCGCTGAGGGTTTCAAGAAAACGATATGCTTCGTCGATTGTTTCGGCTGTGAAGCTTTTGTATTGTGCCGTCGGGATATCATGGCGCATCATGAAACCTTTGGCAAAGTCCTTGCTGCCCTCCAGTTGTGCGCCGGCGCGGGTCGGTCCGATGACGGGAATGGCAGATAATGCCGGATCGGAGGCAAAAAAATCGGTGATACCGTTTACCAGCGGATCTTCGGGGCCTACAACTACCATATCGATCTTTTCAGAGAGAACGAAAGCCTTGATTTGCTCAAATTCATTGACCTTGATGTCTATGTTTTGACCATAAGCTGTAGTCCCGGCGTTTCCCGGAGCGATGAATAGTTTTTCACACTTGGGGCTTTGTGCTAATTTCCATGCGATGGCGCATTCACGGCCGCCACTGCCGAGGAGGAGAAGTTTCATATCGTTTTGTGCTGAATGTTATCTGTTACGGTCGCGAAGATAAGAATAAAAAATGATATGGGGGATGAATTCCGGAAAGAATGTTTTCAATATAAATAAGTTGCTCCGGTCTGCCGTAAGACAGCCGGAGTAACCGTGAAAGTTTTATCTCGCGCCGGAGTTATATTATTCGATGAATATTTTGCGGGTGATGCTTCGTCCGTTGGGGTGTGTCTGTTTTTCCAGATAGATGCCGCGGATGGATGGCTGTGAAACCTTGCAGCCGCTCATGTCGAAGTATTCGCGGCGGATGATCGTTTGATCCGCTTCCGTTCGATTGATTCCGGAGAGTTCCGGCTCCTCTTCAAGCCGTATGCCGCCGATCAACACGGAGCATTGGCCGTCGATCGCATTCTCGGAATAATAGGAAACTTTCCAGTTGAACTCATAGTTGCCCGCATCGGTAACCGTGAAAGTCAGTGTATCGGCTGTCGCGTTGAAGGTATCTTGTTCTGTGCCCCATAAACCGTTGATGTGCTCCTTTATCTCCACTCCGCTGTGATAGGCGATATTGCTGGTACTGCCGGCCTTGCGTACGTAGCAGTAGATCTTTTGGGCATGATTCCAGCCGATGCCGTGCCAGATGAGGCGGTATTTGCCGGGAGTGAGATAGATGCGGTAATTGTTTTGGGAGCCGTAGGTGGCGATACCGTTTTTCGAGGAGCTGCTGGCGGAAATAAGAATGCCGGCCTGGAGAGGACTTTCCGGACTATAGAAATAAAGTCTCGGTTTGCTGCCGTCCCAAAAGGAAGAGGGCTGGCCGTTACCGGTAAAGCTGGAGCCTTTGTAGGTGATATTCCATCCGTGCGGAATGACACACTCGCCGTTATACTGGATCAGGCTGTCATTGAATATCGGATATTTATTCGGTTCCTGCGGTGTGGAACGATCTCCGCTCTTGACCAGGATCAGCGTCTCGATACTTTTGGCAGGAACGGTGATGGTCGGGCAGCTGCTTTCGTCGACGGAAATCTTTTGCGCTACCATGTTGGTGCTTTGCCGGGTGAGGATTCTTCTGCCGCCTTGTGTCATGAACGGTAAATCCAAAGTGACGTCGTAACTTTGTGTCGCGATATTGATAAGCATGATGACGATGCTGTCTCCCTGTGCCGTCTGATAAGCCGAAGCGGAAAGTCCGTATTGAGGATCGTTCAGCGTATGTCTGATACGGGTGGTGTTGGTGACGTATTTGGCATAGTGGCTGAGTGCGTAGCCGCGTTTGGTGACTTCGCCGTTCGTTGTGCCGCAGGTCCCGTCGCCGATCATGCCGTAACTGCTTTTCAAAGCATAATGGCACCACGCGTTATAATTGGCCAGCATGCTGGTGTTTACGACGCGGGCAAAATGAAGGGCATCATCCCATGTATAGGGAGTTGTATTGTCTCCGTCACCATGGTTAATGAGGTATTCGGTCATCCATTTCTCTTTTCCTTTTTCGCGGACGAGCGGATAGTCGAAGTTGCCGCCGCCGTAAAGGTGTCCGCCGACCACGGCAAGGTTAGCGCAAGCGCCCGGATCATTTAAGATGGAATCGCTGAGGGCCCGGCGGAATGCCAGAGATTCGGGACCGATCAGGGGACGCTTTAATTTTTTACCGTAGTCGCGGTAGTAGTCGATGAAATGTTTCGCACTCCAGTAGCAACCCTCATAGTCCGGTTCCCAATCGGGCTCATTCTGCAGGGAAATATAATCGACATCCGTGCCGCAGGCAACCATGCGGTCGATAAAGCGATTCAGAAAGTTCGTGTAGTCCTGATAATGTTCGGGAAGGATATGCCCATGAGTGTTTTCGCCATTGCTGGTAAATTCTCCCGGAGGTGTCCAAGCGGAGGCGAAAACATAGCAGCCGAGGTCGCGGCATTTTTTGATTACGTTGGCTGTAGGGGCCCAGAGATCACTTCCCCATGACGCATATTCCGATGGGGAGATGCGGGCACGCATGACATTATAGCCGAGTTGCTTGGCCTCTTTGCCGAACATGGTGGTGATCTCCGCATCGGAGAGATTGTTGCCCCATTGGGCAGAAAAGGCAAAGCCGCCGAAGCCTCTCACATATTGGAAGGTCTCGGTATTGTCGATTTTGAGTTCCGCTGTCCGGGTGGCGGCATGGGCCGTGGAAACGGCGGCAATGGCCAAAAGGAGGGAAATAGAGGTTGTAAAATGTTTCATGTGAATATTATATACGATATTTGTGTTTCCGATATTATTGCAAAGATAGATTTTACGATTGGAAAATCATCGGGTCATGATGTATTTTTGTTTGCCGCGGATGTAAATACCACGGGTATTTTCATTCGTCGGATTCCCGAAGAGGTCATGACAGCGGGATGCTGGATCTTCAGATGTGACGGTATGGAGGCTTTCTATCCCGTCGGCAGTGGCTGGGAAAAATTGCCATTCGTCAAAATTCCAGCCGGAGCCTCTGAATACGAAATAAAGATCGTTGACACCGTACACGGTGCTGTTGAGCGACATCTCGATCTCTTCATAAACGGCGATCTGGGTACTGAAGTCAATGCTGCCGACCACGGGTGCCGTAAGGCTGCCGGTCCGGATTTCCAGACAGCCGGTTCCACGCACCTTGATTTTGCATCTGTTACTTCCTTTTTCGCCGAAATCGACACCTTTGACCATTGTCCAGTCGCCGTCGTCAATGCGTATCAGGGTGGTGTTGCCGGTTTTGCCCACCGCAGTGGCATAAATCCCGGCACCGGTACACATCGTTTCCGCTTGCTGGCATACATACGGATCCATATATTTCAATTGAGCGACGCCGTTACGGTTTCCTGTCACCGGAGAGATTTTTGCATTCCATTCCTTGACGGAAGCTTCGTTGACGGCGATACTTCTGTAGCCGCCACTGTAGCCAAGAGTGTTTTGCAGGTCTTGCGTATGATAGAAAAGATAGTACTTGCCGTTGAATTGCTGCAAATGGGTATGGTTATTGCCGTATCCAAGACCGAATTTTCCCGGATTGGCAAAGTATTCGCCTCTGTAATGCCAGGTGTCCGTTTCCCCAGTAGGGTCAGAGGTCGTCATATAACACATGCTGCATGCCGAAGGTGCGGCCTGGGTAGAACCATATTCGCTCCAGTTTGCCCCGGCGCTCCAGGTGGTATTGAACGTATAGACATATTTTCCGCCGATGAAATTCAGTTCACTGGCTTCGAATTGATAAGGTGCCGGAATGGGCAGAATGGGACTATCGAACGAAAGCATGTCTCCGCCGAGCCGTACGATGCGGGCATTGCCCGGCATGAGAGGTGTTCCTTCCGAATTGACACTGCCCCCTCCGAAAGAGAGCCATGCCACTCCGGCAGTGTCGATACATACGCCCGGATCGAACGGGTTGGAGCAGACGCCGAGCCCTTCGGTTCTGGAGTCGACCAGAGCCTTGCCCAGCGGATCTTCCCATGGTCCGAGCGGCGAGGTTGCTGTGACGACGCCCACCGATCCTCCGTTGGAGAAATACATATAAAAATGTGTTTTTCCGTCATCTTCGGTTCTGGAGACGATCGATGGTGCCCATGAAGCATATAGCCACGAGTTGCACACTTTTTTCATGTCGACAGTACCGTGATAGGTCCAGTTGGCCATGTCGTCGGTGGAGAGGACAACCAGTGTATTTATATCGCCGTAGTTGATTTCGGTGCCGTTTCCCCTTTTGTCGAAAGATTGCTGATCATTGGTGCCGTAGACATAGAGCCGCCCTTCATATTCGATAGCTGTCGGGTCGGCGCAAAAGGCAAACGGACACAACGGATTGCCCTGCCCTACCGGTTTGCCGGTTGCGGAGTACTGGGCCTGCGCCCGGTCGCTCATGGCCAGGCTTAAAACAAGGCCTAAAAGCAGATGCGGCTTAAATGAAATCATGACAATCCGTTAATCGTTGGCCGAAGTGGCGTAGAGACCGATTACGGCTCCCGTGAATCCGCCAGCATAAGTTGTCGAGAGGATTTTGCCGTCTTGGGTTTCGCCTAAGGTATTCCAGTTCTTTTTGGTTGTAGAATAGGAGAACGTATAACGTGAACCGTCGGCCTCGACACGGAGATGCAATGGCTTGCGGTGATCCTGTATATCGAGAGTTTGGGCCGCAACGAGATGTTTTCCTTCTTTGTCGCAGCGGATCAGTTTGACGATAGGTGTCCCGTGCTCGTCGATACCCTTGCCGAGAACGAAATGGGCATCTTCTTTTTGGAAACAGGTCAGACCGGCCAACGTTTTATTGCTTTGCGGAGTGTACCAAAGGGTAGTCGTGGCGGTGAAGGTCTCATTTTTGATCCAGCGGCATAACATCGAGGGTTGTTTCTGCTCATCCAGATTGATGGGACGGGGTGTGATTTCGATTCCCTCTTTTGTCAGTTTGTACCAGTTCTCGACCGGAGTGCGCAGGAAGATCCAGCCCAGATCGAGACGGTCGCCTTTGAAGTTGTCGGTGTAAGTTCCGTTACCGGTGTTGAATTTTCCGTTAGGTGTAAGCCCCGGTTTGTCGCCGATGGTGGGGATAACGGCATTATTGTCGAGAAGAATGGGCTGTCCGTTCTCCCAACGTGCCGGTAAAAGGAATGTACTGCGGCCGGTATTGCTGTAACGATCGCCTTCGTACGTGCAGACGGCCAGGAAAACCGACCACCAGCTGCTGTCAGCGGCCTGGAAAAGATCGGCATGGCCGGCGCATGTGATCGGGTGGACGCGGTCGCCCGGCAGAGTACGTTGAGTAAGAATCGGGTTCATATCGCACGGTTTGAAAGGACCGGTCGGAGAATCGGAGGTGAAAACTACTTCCGAGTGCCAGTCTGCCGTGCCGCCTTCAGCCGACATCAGATAGTAGGTGTCGCCGATATGATAGAGATGGGGTCCTTCGATCCAGATGGGATTCTCTTCCGGATGCACACCTTTGTCGACCAGCACCGTGGCCGGGCCGCAGACTTTATCGGTATTGGTATCGTACTCACGGATCCAGATGGCGCGGTGGCCGTCATATTCTTCCGGATAGGCCGGAGAGTCATTATTGATAATATAGGCTTTCCCATCATTGTCGAAGAGGAAGGAGGGGTCGATACCGCCCACTTCGGGCACCGGAATCGGGGCCGACCATCCCTGGGCGGGATCCTGGGTCTTGACGATGAAGTTTCCGCCGCAGCCCACACCGGTTACGATCAGATAAAAGGTATCGTTATGCGGATTATATTTGATATCCGGGGCATAGATTCCGGCTGAGATACGCAGGCCGTCTTTCAGCATCAGCTGGTCGGGGCGGTCCAGGGCATATCCGATCTGTTCCCAGTTTACCAGATCCCGGCTGTGCCAGATAGGGATGCCCGGGAAATAGGTGAAAGAGCTGTTGGCCAGATAATAGTCTTCCCCCTTGCGGCAGATGGCCGGATCCGGGTTGCATCCTGAAAGAATCGGATTCAGATACTGGCAACTCGGGTCATAGGAGACGGCGAACCGCTGATCGTTGCCTGTATAGGTAAACTCGGAGAACAAAGGCGTATCATAAGATTTTTCTTCACATGCCGTAAGACCGACGGTCGTCAGCAGCAGAAGGGACAGTGTGGAGTTTTGGAATTTCATATAATATAATTTAAAAGGTTATTGCGGATGGGGAGATTTTTCTTTTTGCAAATATATAAGGTAAAAGAGGGTATATAAAAGCGGCTGTAACGAATTTGTTACTTTCTGTATCATATTTGCAACGAATCATTGTAAGTGAAAAGCCTCTGTTTACCGTTTTTTCCTCATCTTTGCGCTGTGAAACAGTTTTGAACAGGTAAAAATAATATTTTCACTTATGCTGAGACTTCTTTTAATAGTGTGTATCGGATATTGCTGCAGTTTTTTTATCTCGTATGCCGATGATGGTTCTTCCTTGTGGCTCGGATACCCTGAAACCGGACATTCAGCGGAGGTCTTGTCGCAGCGACAATCTCCTATGTTACAGATTGCGGCCGGAGAACTGCGCCGTCACTGGAACGGCCTCCGGGTGAAGTTCGTCGTATCGCCGCGTGACCGGGCATTGAAGTCTTTGGGGCCGGAGGGTTTCCGTCTTGAAGGAAAAGGTGGCAAGGTCACTCTCTCTTCTGCCGGCGAGAAAGGTATATTGTATGGGGTTTATCATCTTTTGCGCAGGCAGGCACTCCGTGAAAATTGTACGGATTTCCTTGTCGAGCAGAGCCCCGATTTCGATCTGAGAATCCTGAACCATTGGGACAATCTGGACGGAACGATCGAAAGAGGTTATGCCGGTCATTCTTTATGGCAGTGGCAGGAACTGCCCGGTCTTCTTTCTCCCCGTTATGAGGCCTATGCCCGGGCGAATGCTTCGATCGGCATCAATGGCACGGTGCTCAACAATGTCAATGCCTCGCCCGATGTCCTGCGGTCGGACATGCTCCGGAAAGTCGGAGCTCTGGCCGATGTGTTCCGGCCTTACGGTATCCGGGTTTATCTTTCGGTCAATTTTTCTTCTCCCGCAGCAATCGGCGGTCTTGAAGACAGCGATCCGGCAAGGCCGGAAGTTCGTCGGTGGTGGCGTGAAAAAGTGGCCGAAATCTATCGTCTTATACCCGATTTCGGCGGATTTCTTGTGAAAGCCAACAGCGAGGGACAGCCGGGTCCTCAAGATTATGGCCGGACGCATGCCGACGGAGCGAATATGCTTGCCGCTGCATTGAAACCGCATGGCGGCATTGTTATGTGGCGCGCCTTTGTTTATGCGGCCGATGATCCTGACCGTGCCAAGCTTGCCTATGATGAGTTTGTTCCTTTGGACGGTCAGTTCGCCGATAACGTCATCGTGCAGGTTAAAAACGGGCCGATCGATTTCCAGCCCCGTGAGCCGTTTAGTCCCCTCTTCGGGGCTATGGATAAAACCCCGCTGATGGTGGAGCTTCAGATTACTCAGGAATATCTTGGCCAGGGAACTCATCTGGTCTATCTGGCTCCTCTTTTTAAAGAATGTCTGGATGCCGATACCTATCGTCCTCAGGCCGGTAATACCGTGGCCCGCTGGACGGACGGTTCTTTACATAAAGGTACTTCCGCCATTGCCGGAGTGGCCAATATCGGGCTGGATGCTAACTGGTGCGGACACGATTTCGCTCAGGCCAATTGGTATGCTTTCGGCCGTCTGGCGTGGGACCATTCGTTGTCGTCCGAGGCGATTGCATCCGAGTGGGTGTCGCAGACTTTCCCGCAGATGTGCGGTCGCGGCGCAGCCGATACGCTTTGCACTCTGATGGTTGACAGTCGGGAGGCTGTAGTCGATTATATGATGCCGCTGGGGTTGCATCATATTTTTGCCACCAATCACCATTACGGACCAGAACCGTGGTTCTCCGATCCGACGATGAGGCGCGATTGGCAGCCGCCCTATTATCATCAGGCCGATTCCCAAGGTATAGGATTTGACCGCACTGAGCAGTCCGGCTCGGGGGCCACTGCTCAGTATGCCGGGCCTTTGCGCCGGATTTTCAATGACCCGCAGGCGTGTCCGGAGGAATTTCTGCTGTGGTTTCACCATGTCGCCTGGGATCGTCCGATGCGGAACGGAACCACTTTCTGGGAAACACTTTGCCGCCGTTATCAGCATGGGGTGAACGAGGTGCGGCGTTTTCAGGTGATATGGGATAATCTGCGCCCGTATGTAGATGCGGAACGGCATAAGTCGGTGCGCGAGAAACTGATGATCCAGGCACATGATGCCGAATGGTGGCGTGATGCCTGTTTGCAGTATTTCCAGGAATTCAGTGCCCGGCCGTTGCCGGACGATGTCGAACGGCCCGTGACTCCCCTTGAAGAGTTGAAAAAGATCCGGCTGAATATGGGTCATCACAACTGACTTCTTTACCGCGACGGCCTCGTATGTCGTCATTGCCGGTTATCGTTCTGCCGGAACGGGCTTATTTAGAACAAGAGCCTGTTCCGGCAACGTTTTTACTTCCTCTATCATGATGTTTTCCTCTTCCCGGATCGCCGGAGGAGACGGTCATCGGGCAAGAGGTCGCATCCTGTTCCTGTTAACCGCTTTATAGAGTATGGATAGCGTTTCCAGGCCGCCGGAAAGCGGCTTTGATACATTTATAACCCCTTCTGGTGAAAATGTTACAAATTTATAGATATTGGTTACCATTGTGAAATTCGCCCTTCTGGCGGGTCGTTATCTTTGCCGCATCATATTATAAAAAGACTATGCTTATGTTGAAACACATTATGGCCGCTCTGTCGGTGATCTTTGCAATGACGGCTTGTTCGCAGCCGTCGGAATCGGAAGTGACGATCAAAGGCGCTGTCGGTGACCGCTTTTTGGTCGGTACCGCGCTCAACCTGCATCAGATTAGAGAGGAAGATCCGGCTGTTACGGAGAGAATCCTTAAAAATTTCAATACCATCGTTGCGGAAAACTGCATGAAGAGTGAGGAAATAAGTCCGGCTGAGGATGTTTATGACTTTGAAGATGCCGACCGCTTTGTGGCTTTCGGCGAGAAATATGGACTCACCATGACCGGACATGTTCTGGTTTGGCATAGCCAGTGTTGTAGGTGGCTGTTTACCGATGCCGAGGGGAAGGAGGTTACCCGCGAGGTGCTTATCGAGCGTATGCGTAAATATATTTTTACGGTTCTCGATCATTTTCGCGGTAAAATGAAAGGCTGGGATGTCGTCAATGAGGCATTCCTCGATAATGGCGATTATCGCCCTTCTAAGTTTTACCGGATCATCGGTCCCGAATTTATAGAACTTGCTTTTCAGTTCGCTCACGAGGCTGACCCGGATATAGAACTGTATTATAATGATTATGGTATGACGCACCCGGGGCGGCGCCGGGCTGTCATTAATCTCGTTCGTGCTTTAAAGGAGAAGGGGTGCCGTATCGATGCCATAGGCATGCAGTCGCACGTCGGGTTGGATTATCCGGATCTCGGGGAATATGAGGAAACGCTCCAGGCTTTCGCTGCAGAGGGTGTCCGTGTGATGGTCACGGAATTGGATATGACAGTTCTGCCTACTCCTGATTATGCTTTCGACGGTGCCGAGATTTCCCGGAATTATGAATACCGTCAGTCGCTCAATCCGTACACTGACGGGTTGCCGGATTCCGTTTCCCAGGCTTTGAATAAGCGCTATGGCGAACTGATGGATATTTACGCGCGCAATGCGGATGTTATCGATCGTGTGACATTCTGGGGGGTTGCCGACGGGGACTCCTGGCGTAACGGGTGGCCTGTGCGTGGCCGTACGGACTACCCTCTTCCGATCAGCAGAGACGGCTCTTTGAAGCCGTTTGTGGCCGATTTTGCACGCCGTATGGCGGCAGAATGAAACAGATGTTTCAAATTTTTTATTTTTAGTTACAAAAATTAGAAAGATGTTTCAACCGTAAAAGGGTATATATCAATAATGAAATAAAGTTGAGTGCAGGGAGCCTATCTTTGCCGATGTAATATCGTACTTGAATCTAATAAAGTAAATATACATAAACATGGAAAAACAAACGTTTGGAAATCGGTTTGCCAGAGCCTTGCTCTGTGGCGGCGCACTTCTGATATCGGGTGTTTTCTTCGCTTGCGAAGATGAGTATGATCTCGATGAGAAGCTGCCACCCGGCTTCGGGGCAACCCTTTATTCTTATCTGGAGAATAACGATTATTCGGATTTTACCAGATTGATCAAAGATTTGGGGTATGAAGAGGCCCTTTCCGGTAAAAGCAGTAAAACGATGTTCGTTGCCAACGACGAATCGTTTGATCGTTTTTATCAGAACAATAAATGGGGTGTCCATCGGTATGAGGACCTGTCACTGGCGCAGAAGAAGATCCTGCTGTATTCTTCGATGGTTGATAATTCCCTTCAGATCATGTCTCTTTCCAGTACGTCGGGAGCATCCGGCCCGGTTGAGGGTAATTGCATGAGACGGTCGACAGCGGTATCTGTCTATGATACGGTGCCGGTGATCAAACCGGAAGAAATGCCTGACAATGCTTCCGGTTGGTCTTATTATCGGGAGAATAACAAGGAACTGGTTTGTATGAAAGATATGTCGACGGTGCCTATTTCGTTCTTTGTAGAGGCTTTCCTGTCGCGCAATCGTATTACCAATGAAGATGTCAATTTCCTGTTTAATAACAGGATCAACCGCCAGCCCGGTGATGCCGGTGTAAACGGTATTGATATCGTCGAACCGAATATCCGTTGTGCCAACGGTTTCATTCATCGCGTTGAGGATGTTCTGCTACCGCTTGACAACATGGCGGAAATCATCCGCACTCGGTCGAACACAACTATTTTCAGTCGCCTGCTGGAACGTTTCAGCGCTCCCTATTATATCGGCCGCGATGCGACCAATAATTATAATTATGAATACGGTACCTCTGTGGATTCCGTATTCCAGAAGCGTTATTTCTCCAAGCGCTCTGCCGGAGGAGGCGTGCTTTCTTTGCCGGATGGTACTGCCGTGGATGCGACTCTTAAGTTCGATCCGGGATGGAACAGTTTCTATTCTGACGATCCGAATGCCATTTCCGCTACCGTCGCTATGCAGGAAAACATGGGCGTTATGCTGGTTCCGACCGATAAGGCCATCGAGGAATATTGGAATAACGGTGTAGGCCGTGTTCTTAAAGATTATTACGGATGCTGGGATTCTATTCCGGATCATGTTATCGCCAAGCTGATCAACAACAATATGCTCAATTCTTTCATCGCTTCTGTCCCCAGCAAGTTCGATGGGATTGTCAACTCCACCCAGGATCCGATGGGAATTACCATCGAGGATGTGGATAGTGTACTGCTCGGTTGCAACGGTGCCATTTATTTGACCAATAAGGTTTTCAGTCCGACGGAATATATTTCTGTTTCTTTCCCTGCCCTTATCAATGAGACGATGAAGATCTTCTACTGGGCCATTGAACAATTCCAGTATGGTTCTTATCTTAACTCGCTGGATGCCTATTACAGCCTTTTCATCCCGACCAACGATGCGATGCTGACTTATGTCGACCCGGTTTCTTACGGTCAGTCCAAGACGCAGCTTTATCGGTTCCATTATAAGAAAGAGGCCGAAGTGGAAAGTGAACGCGTGTGGGCCTCTGTTTTTGAGTATGATGTGGAGACCGGTCAGATCGGGGACAGTATCGGAGAGGTTAAAGATTACTTTGTTTTGAAAAACCGTCTGGAGGATGTCCTCGACAATCATATCGTAGTGGGTAATATCGAAAGCGGAAAGCTTTACTATCGTACTAAGAACGGCGGTGTTGTCCGTGTCAAGAACGAGGGTGGTCAGATTACGGCTGTGCAGGGAACCTATCAGCTGGATCGCAACCGGGAGATCCCTGTCGCGCAGATTTATGATGAATCTAAGGAGGGTAACGGCAAGACCTACATCCTTGCCGACGAGCCTTTGCTGACAACGAATCGCAGTGTCTTCGATGTGCTGGACGGTCATGAGGAGTTTTCTGTCTTCTACGAGTTGCTGGTGGGCAGTGAATTGCATGAGACCTCCCGTAACGGTAGCATCTGCGGTAGCCAGAATGGTAATGTAAGCAGTTTCAACAACTATCATTATACGGTTTATGTGCCTACGAACGAGAGCCTGGAGAGGTTGATCCGCGGCGGAGACCTTCCGACATGGGAGCGAATCGCTTTGATGGAAGAGGATCCCAACGTACCGGAGGAATATATCGACAGTATGAAGACGCTGATCAACAATTTCGTGCGTTATCATGTACAGGACAATTCTCTCTTTATCAATATGGACTATGCTAATGAAGGCGGAACGGATGATTTCGAAAGAAACTATGAAACCTCCATCATGAATCTCCAGACCAATAAGTTCTATACGGTGACCGCTCGCATGACACCGGAATCATTGACAGTGACGGATATGCTTGGCAATCCGCGTCATGTTCTGACGGACAATCCGGAACTATATAATATCGCTGTGCGGGAATATCAGTTGTCTTCATCTTCTCTTTCGACTTCGGCGTTTGCTGCAGTGCATCTGATAGATGGTCCGCTCTTCTTTAAAGCCAGCCAGTGCAGGCATTATAATCAATAACGTAAAATCGGAATAACAATGGAAAATAAAATATTGCGTTGTCTGTGGACGGCTGGAACCGTATGTCTGACGGGGGGAGCCTTATGGGCGCAAAATGCCGGAGACCTTATCAGCGGTACGCTTGAAGATGATATGGGGCCGTTGGCTGGTGTCAATGTTATCGAGATCAGCAAGGATAACCGGGTCATGGCCGGCGGTATAACCGATATCAATGGTAATTTCTCGTTCCAGATCAAGAATCCTGAGGATCGCCTTAAGATTTCCTATATCGGATATAAGACACAGATCATTCCTATCAAGGGAAAAGTCTATAAAATCTTCCTGAGCAGCGAGGAAACCCAGTTGCAGGAGGTCGTTATCAGTGAGGCGAAAAAGAGCGGCGGCAGCGGTTTGGATATTCCGCAGCGCGAGTTGTCTATCGTCAGCCAGAGGATTGATGCCGCCGAGTTCGAAGGTATGGGTGTCACCTCTATCGATGAGGCCTTGCAGGGGCGTATTGCCGGTCTGGATATTGTGATGTCGAGCGGTAACCTGGGTGCCGGAACTTCCATGCGCTTGCGCGGTGTTTCTTCCATTAACGGAAATACCGAACCGCTGGTGGTAGTGGACGGTAATGTGTGGGAATCCGATTATAATAAGGATTTTGACTTCGCCAATGCCACGGAAGATAAATTTGCCGAATTGTTGAGCGTCAATCCGGAAGATATCGAGAGTATCAATGTATTGAAAGATGCTGCAGCTACGGCTATCTGGGGTTCTCAGGGAGCCAACGGTGTTATCGAGATCAAGACTCGCCGCGGCGCCCGTGGTGCGACTAAAGTTACCTATTCTTATCGTGCCAACATGACCTGGCAGCCCGAAGGCATTAAGCTGATGAACGGCGGCGAATATACAATGTATTTGAAAGAGGCCTATTTCAATCCCAGACTCAGTGACGATGCGGCCGATATCCCGGAAATCAATTATCTGCATTCCGATGCGGAGTTTGCCGACTGGCGTATGTATGACAATGATACCGACTGGAGAAAGGCTGTCAAGCAGATGGGTCTTGAACAAAAGCATTATCTCAGTATCACGGGTGGTGGCGAGAAAGCTAATTTCCGCGTTTCGGCCGGTTATGACAATCAGACGGGTTCCATCATCGAGCAGAAGCTGAACCGCTTTACGACTCGTACGGCCTTGGATTATTTCGTTTCCAAACGTATCAAGATCTCGGCCAACTATAACTTGACCTATGTCGATAACCAGAAGAATTATGAGCCCACGATCAATAACAACCGTTACAGTCTTTTGGCTTTGGCTAACGTGAAGATGCCGAACCTTGCTATTTATGAAGAAGATGAAAACGGTTCTACGGGCCGGTTCTATCATATGCCGGACGACGCAACTCCCAATTTTGACAAAGACCAGAAGTTGTATGTCAATCCGATCGCGATAGCTAAAGAGGCTGTCAACAGGGAGAAAACCTATAACATCCAGCCGGAGTTCATTCTTCAGTACGATTTGCTCGGTGTGGATCCAGATAAGACCCGTTTGAAATATGACGGAAAGATTACGTTCTCTATATTTAATAAGTATAACGATACGTTCTATCCCTCCAGCTTGGTGACAAAGCCCTGGCATGATACGAACAATAACCGCTCTTATTCTAATTCGTATAAAAGTTTTGCTGTAACGACTACTCATACGGTGACGTTCCAGCCTCACTTCTCTAACCCCGACCATTCGTTTATGGCGATGGTTCGTGGGCAGTTGACGAGCGGAACTTCAAAATCGCAGACCCAGAGTGTTTACGGTCTGCCGACAGGAAATATCCAGTCCTCGTCTGCCGATGGCGTGATAGGATCAGATTTTTCGACTGGAGCAAGTGAATGGCGCAGTCTCTATTTTACGACCTCCATGCACTATGCATTTAAGGGACGTTATATCTTCGATCTTTCGCTGCGGCGTGACGGATCTACCAAGTTCGGTAAAGACAGCCGGTGGGGAAACTTCCCGGGTGTGTCGTTCCGTTGGAATATTTCGGACGAAGAGTGGATGAAGAACATCAAGTGGCTTTCCATGCTGGCGATCCGACCGGGTTGGGGTATTGTGGGCAATCAGCCGTCGCGGGACAACCTGTTCTTTGCCAAATATGCTTCGACAGCCTCCTATATGGGCAATGCCGCGATCTATCCGAACAATATTGCGTTGAGTAACCTGAAATGGGAGGAGAAGGAGAGCTATAATCTCGGTATGGATCTTGCATTCTTCGATCATAAGCTGACGGCGGATGTGAATGTGTACACGCAAATGACGCGTGACCTGCTGATGCTGAACTATGCGATCCCCGGATCGTCCGGTTTCTCTCAGTTGGAATTTAAAAATGCCGGCAACATGCGTAATAACGGTTGGGAATTCAATATTAATACCAATCGTCTGATCAAATTCGGCCCCGTCGGCATGGATTTGAACGTCACTTTCGCCAATAACCATAATGAAATTACCAAAATGGACAAGACCATTCTGGAAAGTTTGAACAAAGATTTCGATTATAGGAACGGCTCTTATCTGACTCGTGTCCAACTCGACAATCCTTTCGGCTCTATGTATGGTTTCCGTTATAAAGGCGTTTATCAGTACTCCAAATTCTCGGAGACCGAGGTTGTCGGCGTCAGCGGACCCAACGCCCCTATTGTGCGTAATGCTTCCGGCGAAGTGGTACGCGACGAACACGGTCATACCAAGCCTATGTATTTCGCCTATGGCACCTCTGCCGAATATGAATTCACCGGCGGCGATGCCGTTTACGAAGACATCAATCATGATGGTAATATCAATGAACTGGATATCGTCTACTTAGGCAGTTCTTTGCCGAAATTTACCGGCGGATTCGGCTTCAAACTCTCTTGGAAGCGCCTCTCTTGGAACAATCAGTTCAACTTCCGTTATGGGAACAAGGTAATTAACCGCGCGCGCATGCTGGCAGAGAGTATGTACGACAATAATAATCAGTCGAAGGCGGTCAACTGGCGTTGGCGTGTCGAAGGCGATATCACGGAGATACCGCGTGCGGCATATCAGTACGGCTATAACTGGCTGGGCAGCGACCGTTTTGTAGAGGACGGTTCCTTCCTCCGACTGAACTATTCTATTATTTCGTATTCGCTGAATCCGAAATACATCAAGCGCTATGGTCTTTCGCAGCTGAGTTTCTATGTGAGCGGCAGCAATGTCTTCTGTCTTACCAAGTATTCGGGTGCCGATCCGGAGGTTAATTACGGTGGCTATGGTGTCGTTTATGACAACGCGCAGACACCTCGCGCAAAATCTTATTCTGTTGGTTTGACCGTTCAATTCTAATCTATTAAGCTATGAAAAAGATACAGCATATCGCGATAGGTGTAATGGGAATCGCAGGTGGTATTTTCTTATCGGCCTGTGACGATTTTCTGGAACTTACACCGATGAATGAAATCGTAAAGGAAAACTATTGGACGGAGAAGTCTGATGTGGAAAGTGCGGTTTACGGCTGCTACTCCGGATTGGAGTCGGTGGATTGTGTGAAGCGCATGTTTGTCTGGGGAGAAATGCGATCCGATAATGTTACGACCAGCAGTTCTACAAGCTGGTCGGATCAGCAGATTCTGAAGGAGAATATATTGGAGACGAACGGTTGGATGACTTGGGAATGTTTCTATCAGGTTATCAATCGTTGTAATACCGTTATCAAGTATGCACCGGAAGTGGCCGACAAGGATCCGAATTTCACCGAGTCGGAGCTGAAAGCCGCCATTGCGGAGGTTACTGCTCTCAGGACTTTGTGTTATTTTTACCTGGTGCGCACATTCCGGGATATTCCTTATGTAACCACTCCGTCGTTGAATGACGGCAACATCCAGAAAGACTATCAGGTTCCTCCGACACCGTTTAAAGAGGTGCTCCGGCTTCTGATTGCCGACCTGGAAGCTGTCAAAGGTGATGTGTTGCGGCTTTATCCCGATCAGGGATATCCTTTCTATGATGCGGCCAATACCAGCCGCGTGACAACTTGCTTTGTCTACGCCCTTTTGGCAGATCTTTATCTGTGGGACGGTCAATACGAACAGTGTATATCCTACTGCGACCGTGTTCTCGATTATAAACGCGATCGTTATGAGGAGTTATTGGAGGATTTAATGGCCGAAGATATTGAATTGTTCCGGGATAAATATCCGTTGATTCTTGAACAGCCCAGCGGAAATACTGCCGGTACTGCTTATAATCGGATTTTCGGCACCGGTAATTCTTTCGAGAGCATTTTTGAACTTTACTATCAGGAAAATCAGGCGGTGAAGAACGAACTTGTTAGTTCCTATTATGGCGCTGCCAATAGTAGCATTGGTTCTGTGGCGGCTTCGGAACTGATGGCTACCGGAGTGTACGAGGGCAATAATGACCTTTTTGCCCCTACCGATTGCCGTTTCCCCGAAGCTATGGAAGAGCGTGGTAATTACTATGCTATCCGTAAGTATGTACGCGAATATGTTTCGTTTACTATGGGAAAGAACAAGACGGCTCCGACTTTCAGCACCAGAATTCTTCGTTCTACCAATTATGCCAATTGGATTATTTATCGTTTGACCGATGTCTTTCTGATGAGAGCCGAGGCCGAAGTAGAACTGGCTGCACTGGAGAACAATAACACTGGTAGCGAGATTGAGGGGGACGATGAGACGCCCGAAACGGAAGAACCTGTCGTAGAAACGCCTGTCAACCATTTGATGAACGCTTTTACAATGGTGTCGACGGTATATAATCGTGCGAATAATTTTACAACGGCCAGTGCAGACACGTTGAAGTACTCCGATTATCAAAATGTTTCCAACATGCGGGATCTTGTCTTCAAAGAACGTCGTCGCGAACTTCTTTTTGAAGGAAAACGCTGGTTTGACCTTGTCCGCCTTTCTCTTCGTTTGGGCGATAATACCAAATTGATCGAGGCCGTGACCGCAAAACAGAAAGAAAACGTCAGTGCTATCAAGATCAAACTTCATTCACAGGATGCTCTTTTCTTCCCTTACGCTGAACGGGAGCTGGATGCCAATCCGCATCTGACGCAGAATCCTGCCTATATTACCAACGAAACTTCTTCTAAAGATTAAATCCTTTGCATTATGAAAAACATGATGAAAATATTCCGTAGCTCTTGGGCATTTATCTGGATTGCCGTTGCTTTGTCCGGTATCGGATTCAGCTGCACCGATGATTTTGCCGATGACAGCTATTATACCTTTACCGGGGAGATGGTATCCGATTATCTCCAGAACCGGGATGATAAGTTCAGCGATTTTATCGCCGTTCTTCATCGTGCGGAACTTTGGGATCTTTTGTCTACCTATGGCGAGTTTACCTGTTTCGCTCCCACAAATAGCGCAGTTCGCTCTTACCTGCATCAAACCGGCAGAAATTCTGTCGATGATCTGTCGGATGCGGATTGCGACACTCTTGCATGGTCGCATATTGTGAAAAGCGCTTACTTTACGACCGATTTGAGCGAAGGTTCGTTGCCCACCACGAATATGAATGGCCGTTACCTGACCTTCTCTTGCGATACCGGCACGACGAATAACGGTAACATTGTCTACAAGATCAACTCTACGGCAGAACTCATCGCCCGCGATGACTCTGTGGAAAACGGCGTCGTACATACTCTTAACCACGTGATCACGGCAAGTAACATCTTCTTGCCGGAAGTCATTGCGCAGGATACGTCGATCTCTTTGTTTGCTGCGGCACTCGTTGAAACCGGCTTGGCAGACTCTTTGGTCGCTTATATCGACGAGCGGTATTTTGTAGATATCGACTCTGCTACTGTAGTTTCCGGAAGCTCGCATCACCGGACTTTCGGTAACAACGATGTTTATTGGAAATATCCTGAGCAGAGAAAGTTTCTGTTTACTGTATTTGTCGAACCGGATTCGGTTTACCATGCTGCCGGCATTTACACTCTGGCCGATTTGAAGGCCTACGCCAAAAAGATATATGATGATACCTACCCGCGCGATGCGAATCAATATGACAATGATCCTACTCATCGCCGCAATCCTCTGAACCGTTTCGTGGCTTATCATATCCTGGACCGTTATGCCAGTTATAGCGACCTTACGGTTACTGACTCGCCTTTCCCGACGAAGAAATGGTTCCGTACGGACTTGCAGGATATCATGGAATACTATGAAACCCTTTGCCCCTATACGATCCTTCAGATTTGTGATGCGGCCGGCAATAAATATGTGAACCGAAAGGGATTGGGCGCCAAATTTAAGGTGCGCGGTTCCCGTATCTACGCTCCGTCGGAAATTCAAAGACATACGGATGCCCTCAATGGTGTTTACCATTATATAGATGCGATTCTGACCTATAATAAGGCTGAAACCATCGATCAGGTTCTCAATACCCGCATGCGTATGGACGTTACCACTTTGTCACCGGACTTCATGAATGCCGGTGCCAGAAATATCGATCCGGGATCATACGGCGTGAACTTCCTGATGACCGGTTTCAAGCCCGGTTTTACCAAAAACTTTATATTCAAAGGCGAGACATTTTTCGGCGTGCACAACCGCTTCTGGTGTCTTAGTTATGAAGACGACATGTGCGCGTGTCTCGACAACTTCGATATCAAGTTCCGCATTCCGCCGGTGCCTGCCGGACAAACCTATGAGGTTCGCCTGGGCTATGTCTGCGGTGTGAATAGAACTGTTGTCCAGGTTTATTTCGATGATAATCTGACCGGCGATATGCCTTGCGGTATTCCGATCGATTTGCGTAAGTATGCCGGTGAATACGGTTGGATTCCTGATGCAGATCTCGGCTCCGAGGAAGAGATCGAGGCTAACGACAAGGCTTTGCGTAACCAGGGCTTCATGAAAGCTTATGACTCTTTCCTGACACCGGGCAGCGAGAGTCCTCGCGATCTTATCAACAATCTGCGTCGCATTCTCGTTACCCAGTATTTCGAGCCGGAGCATGATTATTACATCCGCCTGCGTCAGGTTCTTGATAACAATGCCGAGATGTCACTTGACTACATCGAGGTTGTTCCCAAAAGTATCTATGACGGCGTTGTTGCTGAAGACAGGCATTGATTCATTTGATTTGATAAAAGTTATAAAGCTATGAATATATCCAGATTATCGATTGTTTATATATGTTCGGCGATGGCTGCTTTTTCCTTTACCGCCTGTCAGGACGATTGGGACGAGCATTACGACAGCCGGCCGAATTTTGAGGGAGGAGATGCTACTCTTTATGAGAGCATTGCCGCCCGGCCCGAGTTAAGCGACTTTAAGGAGGTGCTGGATTCGGTAAGGGTCTTTGCCAATCATCGTCTTACCGACCTCTATTATTCTGACGTTCTCGGTTCCGATCAGTTCTATTCTGTCTGGGCTCCGGTAAACGGCACTTTCAATAAAGATTCCCTGCTCCGCCTTTGTTCGACGGTCGGCGGCGACTCGATTGTGGAGCGCCATTTCCTGCGAAATCATATTGCGCGCTATCGTCATTCCTCCGTCCAGGAGAAACAGAGCTTCCAGATGCTTAACACCAAAACGCTGGCTATGGAAGATGGCGAGATCAACCACGTTGCAATTAAAGAGCAGAATATACCCACAAAGAACGGTATCCTTCATGTGATCGAGGCCCCGGTCAGCTATTATTATAATATATATGAGGGCCTTTTCTCCATCGAGAAATACAATCACCTGGGATCTTATCTCCGCTCTTATCAGACCGAAGAGTTCGATGAAGTGAACAGTCTGGCCATGGGCGTGGTCGATGGCAAGACCGTTTATGTGGATTCTGTCTTTATCAACAAAAATACTTTGCTGAATGTGTTCGGCTATATAAATAATGAAGACAGTACCTACTGGATGATCGTTCCGACCCGCGCCCTTTGGGATTCTTTGTATGCGGAGGCCGAGAGTTATTATAATTATGGTGCGATCAACAAAGCCGACTCTATCCATAACTTTTGGTCCCATTATGCTTTGCTACAGGATCTTGTTTACAATCCGCATGTGCAGCCTTCTGTTCAGGATTCTATTTTTTCGACTGCCTACAATCGTTGGGACCCCGAATATCACGTTTATTATAAGCCTTTCGGGGCCGGAGGCCTTTTTAGCGCTTTCGCAGATTCCATGCCGTGCAGCAATGGCTGTATTTACGAGATCGATCACTGGCCGTTCGTAAAAGAGAAGACCTTCTTTGTTCCGATTAAGGTCGAGGGTGAAGGACGTATTTATGAAGACTATGAGACCGCTACAAAAAAACTGGTGCTGGACCGTCGCTTCATCGCTGCCGATTCTGTTTCGGGCGGATATATCTCCATCACGCCTCAGACAACTTATGATGCGTATTATGTGACTTATGAAATCCCGGCGGTTCTTTCCGGCAAATATGATGTTTGCATTGTGATGTTGCCTAAGACGGTTTACAATCCTGACTATTCTCCTGAAAAGGATAAGAAACAGTTCCGTCCGAATAAATTTACGGCCGAAATCTATTATACCGGTACCGATGGCAAAGAATATTCTCTGTCCACCACCGCTAAATATGTTATCGACGAGACTTCACCTTCTTATTATGTCAAGAGCTCCTCTACCGACGCCGATTTTATCTTCGACTGTAATTTCGATGCGACGAAGGCTGCGACCCGTGCGTTTACGAACGATCCTTATGTTGTCGATACGATCAAATTGGCGACGGTGAAGTTCCCGACCTGCAACTATGCCCAGCAGAAAACGACAACCCGTATCAAAATCATCAATAACATACGTTCTAATCAGACCAATGTATATAACGGGGAGATGTTTATCGATTGTTTTTATTTGAAACCTCATGTGGGTGATTAATCTCTTTTACAATGAAAAATATTATGATATTCGATAAAATGAAAGGCATGTTCCTGGTGGGATCATTGGGAACACTGCTGACGGTGATGGTACCGGCGGATCTTCTGGCAACCGGCTTGCAGGAATCCGAAAAAACTGGGAAAGCATTTGCCGCCCAGTCTGCCCAGATGAAAAAAGTTTCCGGAACGGTGCGTGATGCCGCTACGGGGGACGCACTGGCCGGTGTCCGGATTTCCGTGGCAGGCAATAAGCGTTATGCGGCCATGACGGGGGAAGACGGTAGCTATTCGATAGAATTGCCTGAATATGTAACTGTCTTGAGTGTGGCGTGCGACGGATACAATATGCGCCAGTTGCCATTGAACGGCCGTACCACGGATGTAAATACTACGCTTTATACTTCGGCTTTCACTTCCGATTATTCTTCTGCCGAGGTAGCTACCCAGGCAATGGTGGCCCATATCAGCGACTATAACTGCGATGTCAGTATCGATGATCAGATCGGTTCCGCCCTGGGCGGCCAGATCAGAAGCGTCATGCGTTCCGGCACTCCGGGTATGGGGGCTTTCATGCTGATGAACGGTATCAATTCGCTGAATGCCAATGCCCAGCCGTTGATCGTTATCGATGGTGTCATCATGGACATGCAGTATGGCCGTTCGGTGATTCACGACGGACTTTATAATAATATTCTCGCCAATATCAGTGTAGAGGATATCGACAAGGTTACGGTCGTCCGCAATGGTACGGCTCTGTATGGCGCCAAAGGTGCCAACGGTGTCATTCTGATAGATACGAAGCGCAACAAAAGCATGGCGACGAAAATCGATATTTCCATTGCCGGAAAATATGAGACATTGCCCAATCTGCCCGACATGATGGATGCGTCGCAATATCGCACTTATGTTTCTGAAATGTTGGGTACGACCGGAACGAAGTTGTCCGACTTCAAGTTCCTGCGTGATGAGAAAGATTATTATTATTATCGGATATATCACAACAACACTGACTGGAGCAAGGAGGTTTATGACGAATCGTATGCTCAAAGTTACAGCATCAATGTGCAGGGCGGTGACGATGTCGCCAATTACAATCTTTCGGTGGGCTATACGGCTGCCGATGCCACGTTGAAGAACAACGAATATTCTCGCTTCAATCTCCGTCTGAACAGTGACGTCAGTCTGACTTCGCGTCTCGGTATCCGTCTGGATGCCTCCTATAGCGACGTGAACCGGAACATGCGGGATGACGGTGTGGCTGAAAACCTCAGGGATAACACGATCACCTCGCCCGGATTCCTGAGTCTCATCAAGGCCCCGTTCCTCAATCCGTATGCCTTCGATACGCAGGGGCGTCTTTCGGGCTTCCTTGCCGGTGCCGATGATTATCTGGATGAGGTGTTGGGCTATGAGGCTTCGCTGGGTAATCCTCTGAGTATTCTGAAAAACGGTGAAGGCGATAACAAGAACAGCTTCGGTAATCGTTTGATCTCATTGGGCATCATGCCTAAGTATGACTTCGGCAAGGGGCTTTCCGTATCGGAACACTTCAGCTTTGTCATGGTCAACACAGACGAAAACTATTATCTGCCTGTGAGCTGTATGCCCGTTTTTGAAATCGAGGAGGTCGGCAGTGTGCAGAACGTCGTGCGCGCCATGTCTTCCCACCAATACCTTACGACGAGCGACACCCGGATCAACTGGGCCTATCAGAAAGGCGGTTCTTCGCTGAATCTTATGGGCGGTTTCCGTTTCAATTTCTCCAATTATGACCTGAATTCGATGAAGGGCTATAATTCCGGTAATGACAAAACTCCGAACATGGGCACCGGTCTCAGTTACAAGTCTACCGACGGTATCAATGATAAGGTCACCACGTTGACTTATTATCTTCTCGGCGATTTCAATTACCGTAACAAGTATCTGTTGAATGCCGGCGCCAGTGTGGAAACCTCCTCCCGCTTCGGTAAAGATGCCGGCGCCGGATTTAAGATGGGCGGCGTCGTGTGGGGAGCCTTTCCCTCTGTCAGCGCGGCGTGGATCATCAGTAATGAAGGTTGGTTCCGCGCAAATGATTTCATCAACTATCTTAAGGTTAACGCCGGCTTCGACATGAGTGGCAACGATGATATCGATCTTACCGCATCCCGCACTTATTTTGTCGCCAACAACTTACTTGGAGCCATCGACGGCGTCACGGTAGGCAACATCGGCAATACATCTCTTCAGTGGGAAACGACGAAACGTATCACTTTGGGTGGTGATGCCCGTTTCTTCAACGACCGCGTCGCCTTGTCAGGTTATTATTTCAAGAGCAAGACAACAGACCTTCTCAGTTTGCAGAAGTTGTATTGGGTCCTTGGCCATGATACCAACTGGAGCAATGGCGGAGCCTTGGAAAATTCCGGCTTTGACTTCTCCCTTCGTGTGAAGGCCCTGAACCAGAAGAACTGGAAGTGGGAGATCGGCGCTACTCTCGGTCACTATAAGAACGAGGTGACTAAATTGCCCGGCGGCGGGGAATCCTTCATTACCGACACTTATGGCGCTACAGTGCTGACCCAGGTCGGCTCGCCGGTCGGCTTATTCTACGGATATAAGACCGATGGCGTATTCAGCGACAGCGAATCTGCCCGGGCCGCCGGCCTTTATCAGACGACGGAAACCGGTGTGCGCCAGTATTTCGGTGCCGGCGACATGCGTTTTGTAAGCACCGACGGCGATAAGGAGATTGGAGAGAAAGACCGCGTTGTCATCGGCGATCCGAATCCCGACTTCTATGGAAACATTTTCACCAATCTCAAATATAAGAACTGGGGCCTGAATCTTGTCTTTAACTATTGTGTGGGCAATGATGTCTTCAACTACCAGCGTTCGGTGCTCGAAGGCGGCAATTACTTCTACAATCAGACCACGGCGATGGGACGCCGCTGGATCTGCGAAGGGCAGGAGAGCGATATTCCCCGAATTACTTATAAGGACCCGATGGGCAACTCCCGTTTCTCCGACCGCTGGATTGAAGACGGATCCTATCTTCGTCTGAAGTCTCTTACACTCAGCTATGAGTGGAACATCAATGCCCGTTTCTTGCAGGGTATCACTCTTTGGGGCACGGCCGGAAATCTCTTTACCCTTACTAAATATCTGGGCAGCGATCCAGAGTTCTCGGCCTCCAACCATGTGTTGAGTCAGGGCATCGATCGCGGAATTTTGCCTCACAGCCGCAATTTCTCGTTGGGCATAAAGGTTAACCTCTAATTCTTTTAAAATGAAGACAATTAAATTTCAATCTTGGATATTGGCCGGTGCAATGGCCGTTGCATCCTTGGGGATGGCCTCTTGTGAAGATATGCTTGACCCGGAGTCTGACCTTGTGATGACAGAGGACGACAATCGTCTGAAATCTGAAAACGACACCCTTTATTCTGTCATGGGGATTGTCCGCCTGATGCAGAATGTCGCCGACCGTACGAATTTATTGGGCGAGTTGCGCGGCGATCTGGTGACGGTGACGGCCGACGGTACTACCGCTTTGCGCGAAATCTCCAATTTTACAGCCGACGGCAGTAATATTTACAATGCTCCTCAGGACTATTACGCCATTGTCAATAACTGTAACTATTTTATCCAGACGGCCGACACGTCGTTGACACGCCGCGGCCAGAAAATTTTTGAGCGCGAGTTCGCCGCTGTTAAGATTTTCCGTGCCTGGGCTTATCTGCAGCTGGCGCTGAACTATGGCGAGGTGCCTTTTTACACGCACTTCCTCAATACCAAAGAGGCCGGCGAAGCAGCTATGAAGGGGCCGAAGAAAGATTTGCAGGGCATCTGTGAATATTTTATCGAGGACTTACAGTCTTGTATCGGTGTTCTTCCTTTGGATTACGGTAATGTCGGCGGACTGCCCTCTGCCAAGTTCTTTATTCCTGTCAATGTCATGTTGGGTGATCTGTGCCTCTGGGCCGGACGTTATCAAGAGTCTGCTCAATATTATCATGATTATTTGGCTGATATAGATAATCCCCGTCCGATAGGATCCAATAGGGTTAATTGGTCGGGTCCCAATGTATCTTCGAGCGACCGTCCCCTCGATGGGTATAGTTCAATCTTCTCAAATATTTCTTCGCGGGAACTTTTGACATTTATCCCGATGGAATCTTCCGCTTTCAATGGGAAAATATCCTATTTGTCCGATATCTATACCTCCACGAAAGAGAACGACTATTACTTCCAGGTTACCAAGTCACAGGCGCTTGTGGAATTGAGCGACCGACAGGATTATGACTATGTCTATGTTGAAAATAACCGGCGTGATACCATCTGTTTGCGAGATTCCCTTTTGATTGGATACACACATGGCGACCTGCGTCTGTATTCGGTTTTGAAAGAGATGCATATTTCTAACTCCGGTTCGTCTGTTTATGCCGAGGATCAACAGTCCCTCAGGAAGCATACGAGCGATCAGGTATTCCTTTATCGACTTCCAACGGTTTATCTTCGCTATGCCGAGGCTTTGAACCGGGCTGGTTTCCCGTCAGCAGCATTTGCCGTGCTGAAATATGGACTGTGTAATGACTATATACAGCGTTATGTAGATAAGCGTGAAGTGGAGAACGCCGGTACATTGCTTACATTCAATCAGTATGCGTTTACTCGCGACAATACGCTCGGTATTCATGCGCGCGGATGCGGAGATGCCGATGCTAACCCGCATTATGTTTTGCCGCAGCCAGCCGATAGCCTGGCTTCTTTTGCTGATACCGTGGCTTGGCAGATTCCTCTGGTCGAAGATATAATTCTTGACGAGATGGCGCTGGAGTGTTCTTTTGAAGGTACCCGTTATTACGATCTGCTTCGTGTTGCGATGCGTCGTAATGATACCGACTATCTGGCGCGGAAAGTGGCCGGGCGTGCCGGTAAGGACAATTTTGACGAAGCTTTGTATGGCCTGTTGCAGAATCGTAAGTCCTGGTATCTGCCGTTGCCCTGATAAAATCCGGAAATGTATCAAATTTGATAGGAAGAGAAACATCCTTATATGTTTCCTATTTTGCCGGCCTTTATCTTTGCGGCACAAATTGAGTGAAAAATCGATTATGGAAATTAAATATAACTAATGTCTAACTTAATTCTAATGTTATGAAACAAGTTCTTACTTCTCTGGCATTACTCGGAGCCGCATGTGCTCTGAATGCCCAGACCCAGATTCTGAACTATGGGTTTGAGACATCGGATCAGCTTCCCGGCAAGGTTGACACTGTCAATCTCTATCAGTCCTGGAAGGATGCCGGCGGTCTTTTCTCTTACACAGGAACTCCCGCCTATAGCGGTGAGTATGCTTTCTATTTCTACACTCCGGCAGGCGCTGGTGTAGGTAATCGTTGGGAGCGCGTGCTTCGCTTCACCGATCTCCCGTTAAAGGAAAACACTTCTTATCGTGTTTCTTTCTTTGCTCAGGCTAATGACGATGCCAAGCTTCACGTCGCTATCATGCGCGGTGAACTGAATGCCGACATGCCGCTTATTTGTGCTGGCAGTGGTTCTGACAATTTTGTTCAGCAGGTTACGGAAGTCAGCAACTTCAAGGCTGGAGAATATGTCCGCAAGAGTATGACCTTCTGGTCTCCTTCTTTGGAAATCCAAAAAGAATGGTTTAACTCTTTCAAATCGGAAGGAACCCTTCCTGACGGAGTTTTCCTGCGTCTTTCATTTACTTCGGAAGCCGAATATCTGGTAGATAATATCGTTGTCGAGGAGGCTACTATGGCCGGCATTTCTTTCAGCGGCGATGCTATCAAAGTCGATTTCGGTTACCCGACCAACGGAGCTGCTTTGGCCAAGGCTGCCGGCGGTACTGCCATTGTAGATGCCTCTGCTTTCACCATTACTGTAGACGGAGAAACCGTTACTCCCGAGTCTGCTGAAATCAATAAGGACGGCGACCTTCATTTGTTCCTTGGCGAGGATTATTTCCTGACCGACGAGACTGTGGTTAGCGTTTCTTATAACGGAAGTATCTCCGACCTTATTTATTCTACGACGGTGGCTCCAGAATCTTGGACCAATCCGAATTGCGCGGTACTCGCCTTTGAGAATGAAACCGGTTACTATGATCCTTATTTGGATGCTGTTTCTGTTGATTATGAAGAGGCCGAATTGGTTGCTACCTACCCGATCAACGATTCATTCGAAATGCCGGAGACTATCAGCGAATTCTCCTTTACTTATAATAAATTGGTCTACACGAACGATGAATCTCCGGAAGGAGCTCCTACGGCGGTTTTGAAGACCGCTACCGGCTGGTCTGAACCTCTTGCAGTGAAGGAAGGTCAGGAGACGCTTGCCCAGACTATCACTTTCGTTCGTACCGGTACGGAACCATTGACTAAGAATACTTATAGTGTTGTTGTAGAAAATGTCAGCAACTCCAAAGGTGTAGCCAAAGGTGCCGCTGATGAAATCTCCTTTGAAGTAGGTCGTGTTACTGTCGGTGAAACAGTGTACAAGAAGATTGTAGATGCTACTTTCCCGGATGCAGCTCCCAATACAATTCCTATGGGTTGGACTGTAAATAATGAAGGCGAGATTCGAGAGAGCGGTTCTACCCAAGGCTCGGGCCCCCGTGTATTCACATTTACCAACAGTGATATTGACGCAGGTTTGTATATTCGTGTTACCACGAGTGATACGGAAGGTTCCGCAACCTATGGAGACCAGGAAGACTATCGTTTGACGATTCCTGCCGGTCCGGTTGAAATACGATCTTTGTATTTCGCATGGAAGAGCGCCGGTTTCCAGACCAAACTGGAGGTTTATGATGCCGATGACAATACTTTGGTAGCTGAAGGTACGGCTGTTGTTAATCACGGTTGTGAAGGTATTACTGCCAATCAGACTTGCGAGAAACTTCCGCTTCGCTTTACTTCCGACGGTGGTAACTATATCGTAAAACTTTACGTGTTAGGTACCGGTGGTTTTACGGAATTGATCGTAGGCGGTGTTAAAGTTTACACCTATGAGGAAACCAAGGGCGACTCGGGCGATTCAGAGATTGTATTCGAGGATACATTCGCCGACACGGATAACAATGTCGTTCCTGCTGCTGGTCAAGGTTGGGAAATTTACGATGATAATGTCCTTCTGGAAAAAGGTTCTAACGGATCCGGTAGAAGTTCTCGTGTCATGAAGCTCTCTGCCACTACCAATTTGACTTCTGCTTACTATAGCCGTATGATGGGTGGCGACGGTTCTTCTTACTACGCTATCTATGGTAATGGTGGCGAAGGCGAGCCTTTGTTGTCATTGGCCGCCGGCAAGCATCAGTTTACCTACTATGCCGTAAACTGGAAGTCCGATTACCGTATGCTCCACTTCATTCTTTTGGATGAAAACGATGAAGAGGTATTCTCTCGCACCGACTCTATTTTCGGTAACTTGGAGGGTAATGCCGGTAAATCTTTGGATGCAACCCGTATTCAGTACAATGCCCAGATCCCGGCCGACGGCAATTATAAGCTGAAAGTCTGGATGGACGGCGAAGCTTTGGTAGGAAACTTCACTATCATGAAGGTCGGTTCCATGGCCGTTTACTACAAGACCTTGCTCCAGCAGGCTATCAACGCCGCCAAGGCTGAACAGGAGAAAGCTTCTGTGCCTGACTTTGCCGGTACGACTTACACTGCTCTTTGCAACGCTATCGAGGCTTATTCTAATCACGATTTCCATGCTCCGATTGAATATACCAATGCCATTGCCGACCTGGAAGCTTTAGTGAAGGCTATGGCTACCCGCCGTGCAGAGGTGACGACTTACAATCAGTATATTGTTGATATCCCGACCCTGTTGGGTACTGTCGAGAGCACCAAATATGAAGGCCTTGACGCTTACATTTCTTTGAAGGAGATCGCTGCACGTTACGAGGGCGTTTCAAGTCTCGATCTGGAAGATGAGGCTCTTATCGCCGCTAACCAGGAGATTGTCTTAGGTTATAATTTGTTGAACAACATGATCAATGAATGTGTAGGTCTTCTCACTGCACAGATTGTTCAGGCCGCTACAGCGATTGCCGATCTGGATGAAGAGACTGATCTTGACAATTCCGTGCTGATTGCTGCCGGTAATGCTATTTCTGACGATCAGGAACTGATGGGAACTTTGAAGTTGATGCTGACCGCTGCCGTTTACAAGGCTTGTGTCAACGGTGATCCGTTCAATGTCTTTGATGAGGAGTTCCAGCAGTACTCTACCGATAGCTTGGATCTGTCCTGCTACATCCAGAATGCCGATCTTTATACTACATCTACCAAGAGAGACGGTATCGACTCTGTTGCCGCTGTGGATGTATTCCCGGGTTGGAAGACTACGATCCTGAATAAGAGCACCATTGGCGTCGAATTCGGTTGGAGTGCTTTCGCAGGTTCTGAATCTCATCCGGTGACCAATGCATGTGTGGTTGCAAGCTGGGGTCCGGTTGTCGATATGACCCAGACTTTAAACTTGTTGCCTGTCGGTGTTTATTCTATCAGTGCCGGTACGGAAGACAGCGGTGACCGTCTGGAAGGTGACTCTTGCAGCGTGAAGTCTACATTCCGCTATGAGTCGGCTGCCAAGAATGATACCATGTTGTTCCGCAACGATGATCGTGGCGAATACTATGCATTGACCCGCAGTATCTTCCCGAACGTAGCTCTCAATGCAACTGATGAGAAGGGTGTTTACGCTTCTGTGAAATACGGTGCTTACATGCGTACTTATCAGTCTATCATTACCATCGACCAGTTCAGACTTCACATGACTGGTAAGCTCGAAGGCTTTGACTACGCTGCCGCTCTGGCTGCTGTCAAGGAAGATATTAGCGATATCAAGAACGTGGTAATTCCTGAAGGCAAACCTGCTTCTGTGGTTTATTACAACCTCAGCGGTGCCCGCGTTGCACAGCCGGAAGGCATATGCATCCAGGTCGACACTTATGCCGACGGCTATGTCGTTATCAAGAAAGTATTTATAAAGTAATTATATTGTAGCATAATTGTTGGAAGCTGGGGCGGCAGAAATTTTCTGCCGCCCCTTTTGGGGTATGACGGGCATGCTATATGTCTATGCTGAAATTCCATAAAGGGCGCCGTTGCCGGGTATCCATCCGAAATCGGCCGCCTTTCCCTTGGAGTTTCAGTTTGCGAATTTTGCCTCCAAAAAACGCCATGTTCAATTTGAAAGAGAATAACCGTATCGTCTGTCGCAGCATCTGACCGACATACGCATGAGCATCAGTTGTCTGTCGGGCCAAATGAGGTGTGTCGGTCTTGAACCAGCATCGTTTCAATCCATAGATTCAGAACCGAAGTGCAGAAACAAAGGCTGATTTTCATTCAATAACAATGAAGTCCCATAGAGAAGAACAAGCATTGAAAAGATCCCCCAAGAATAGGACGAGGGCAACTTTATTTTAGGGAAAATACGATGAAAACAGAGTTTTTCATAAAAGAAGAATAGTAATCAGGCGAGATGTAACATAGTGTAAAAAGAATGTAACATTTTTAATTTGATGATTATTTGTTTATGCCATACTTTTGTAAACAAAAAAAAGAGAAAGGCTCTTGATGATTCCGAGCGTTCACCATAAACATGATGATTTCTGGAATTTTTGCTATCGGTCATAGATCTTGATGAATATCGAATCGGAGCGTAAAGTGTCGGACCATCGCCCTAAGGCTTGTAAGAGATACGGCATGAATTTTTGCGGGACATTCTTCCATGGATATACCCGACAGTTTGGCAAGAAACAACAAAAAATGACAGGCAACCAATAAAAACAATATTATATATGAAAAAAATTCTTTTAGTAGCATTGTTTGTAGTGCAATGTGTATTGTGCAACGCACAGGTTCCCCCGTCGGTGCATATCGAAGGACGGAACATTGTGGACAGCCACGGAAACAAAGTGGTGATGCACGGAGTAATGGACACGCCGAACTCATATTTCAATGGGGGACGCTGGGGGTCGGGCGATGCGAACATTCCCAATTGCATCACGTATTTCAACAATCTATTCACAGCCATCACAGACCATAAGCAGGGGGCATACTGCGACGTGTTCCGCCTGCACCTTGATCCGTGCTGGACTAACAACAGCAGCATCACGGCAGCCGGATTTACCAAAAGCGGTAACGACTGGATCGACCCCGACGGAATCAAGGTAAGCGGGGAGGCGGACATTCATTGTTTCGACAAGGAGAGATTGAGTTCATATATGACATCGCTCTATTGGAAAATCATTGATAAGGCGTTGAAATGCGGACTGCACGTGGTGGTGCGTCCACCCGGCGTATGTCCCGAGAAGATCCGCGTGGGCGGTTACTATCAGGAATATTTGATGACCGTATGGGATATATTCTCGCAAAACATGAATGTGAAACGTTATGCAGGGCAAATCAGCATCGAGTTGGCCAACGAACCGGTGAGCTTAGTGGATCAAGAAGGTAAAGACACGCCGAGGGCGATGCACGACTTCTTCCAACCTATTGTCGACAAGATTCGTGCCAACGGTTTCACGGGCATTATCTGGGTACCGGGCACAGGTTGGCAAAGCAACTACAGGAATTATGCCGATTACCCCATCGAGGGCTATAACATCGGCTATGCGGCACATGCTTACGTAGGTTGGTATGGTTGTAACGATGACAATGCCACCGGCGAACGATTCCTAAAGAACTTCATCGAAGCAGTTCCGGTAGTGAAAAACAGTCCCGTGATTATCACAGAGATTGACTGGAGTCCTGCCAACAACAACAACGGCCATTACAACGAACATGGTGATTGGGTACCAGGCAATTACGGCACATGGGCTACAGGCACTACGAGCAAATGGGGTAATGCGTTCAAATATGCCAAAGATCAGCTGGGCAATGTGTCGATGACGCTGACCGGTACGGGTGACCTTATCGATATCGACAAATATTTGAACGAAAAGAAGGTCGTGGCCGCATTTAGCGAAAAAATGACTGCGGACGGCCTCGACCCAAGGGAGGCATGCGGGCAGGCGTGTTTAGACTGGTATGCCGAATATGCCAAAGTCGACTTCGCACGACCCGACTTCAAGAACCTTTCTACCAATATCACTCCGGACCAGAAGAGTTTCATCAACCCTGTCATTGCCGCCGATTTCCCCGATCCCGATGTGGCAAGGCTTGGCGATACCTACTATTTCCTCTCCACGACAATGCACTTGATGCCAGGGGCAACAGTTCTGAAATCAAAAGACTTGGTTAACTGGGAGTATTGCTGCAACCCTCTTGAGAATATGTCCTCGGCCGATAAGTATAATCTTCTGAATGGCCAACACAGCTATTCGCAAGGCATGTGGGCTGGTGCTATTGAGGAACACAACGGAAAACTTTATATCCTGCTGAACTGCAACGACGCAGGCGGCTATGTATTGTCGACCGACGACCCCGAGGGAAAATGGGAAGTGAAGAAACTCTCTCGTTCATATTATGACCCGGGCATGATTATAGAAGAGGACCGTATTTACATCGTTTGCGGTATCAATCATATCAACATCTGCGAACTTGACAAGGACTGGAACTTTATCAAGGAGACAAATGTCATTCAGAAAGACAATGCCGGATTGGAGGGCAGCCACCTCTATCATATCGGCGACTACTATTATATATACGCAACCTATGGAGGCTGGCCGACAGGGCAAACCATCTTCCGTTCGACATCGGTGACCGGACCTTATGAAGAAAAATCTTCATGGCTTCTTGAGAAAACCATCAATGGGACTCCAAACACGGTGCATCAAGGTGCGCTCATCGAAATTCCGGAGAGCGGCGAATGGTGGACGTTACTTATGGAGGACAAGGGTGCGCTCGGACGATTGCCCAGCCTTCATCCTGTTACATGGGCCGACGGTTGGCCGACGATAGCAAAGAACGGCGTGCCGCAATCAAGCTATACACGTCCGAATGTCGGCACCGGATATCCCACGGCCATTCTTCCGACCAATGACAATTTCCGCACCTACCGACTTGGCAAACAATGGCAATGGAATCATCATGCGCCACAAGGAGAATGGAGTCTGTTGGAGCGACCCGGCTATCTGCGACTATACACATCGAGCGTGACCGATGATTTCATGATGGCCCGGGGAACGTTGACCCAACGCATTTTCGCTTTCCACAAAACAACTCCTTACGGACTTAACACCACCAAGCCTTCTACCGGCACTATTGCTCTTGATGTAAGCGGCATGGAAACCGGCGATATTGCAGGCATCGCAGTGCAACAGGATCCTTACACCCTGTTGGGCGTGCAAAAGAACGAAGATGAAACTTTCAATCTCGTCTGGAAAAGCGGTACTCTGACCGAGATTAGCGATTTCACCCCAGCCAGCAAGAGCATAGCGTTGAAGGCTTCGGACTTCGGTTCTGAAAAGAAAGTCATCTACCTCCGTGCCCAATTTACCTGCGGCAATGGCGAAACTTCATTCTCTTATAGTCTCGACAACCAAACGTGGACAGCCATCGGAGACAAGGTAAATCTTCGCTTCAACCTCTCCGTCTTTGTCGGCGCCCGTTGGGCTATCTTCAACTATGCGACCCAGGCGAAAGGCGGTTACGTGGATGTCGATTGGTTCTCGACAGAAAGCTCCTTCACCGAGGATGATTTCTTCGCCCCATTCGAAGGTTACAATAGCGATATGCTTACTGCCACTTCACTCAGTATAGACAAGGAAGAAATGGAAATCATGACCGGCGCAGCAAGCGATATTTCCCTTATAGCCACCTTTGCCGACGGTCACACCGAAAATGTTGCCGCCTCGGCGAAATACACCACCAACTGGCCTGAGTTACTCAACATCGCCAACGGTCGCATCAAGGGGATGAAAGACGGCACGGCAAACGTCATCGCCACCTACACCGACCCGCTGGGCAATATGTTCGAAACCTCTTTCCGTGTTACCTCTTCATATTTCCCTTTCAGTAAGGAATTCATTACTACGAACCTTTTCAGCGAAGGAACTTACGATGAAAACACACGTACCTTCAAGCCTGGCCAATGGGGACAAATGGGTTGGGTGTATAGCAGCGGTATCGACATCAGCGGTTACAAGTACCTCGTGCTCAAACTCGACAAAGTGCAAAACTGTAGCGCCGCGCTTCAGATTTTCACCGACGGCTCTATTTGGGGCAACAACTACAGAGTAGACCTCGGCAGCCAAAAACAGATTGTGGTGAAACTACAAACCATCAAGTACTCTGGCGGTGACGCCGTAAAGGGCCAGCCCGTAGACCTCTCCAACGTCCGCATCGTCGATTTCTGGGGGAATGGCAGCGGAACCATTGACGTGGCCGACATGTATCTCACCAACAACGACGATTACAGCCGCGAGATGCCGTCCGGGATTGAAAACATAAAAGAGGACGAAAATAATCTTCTGTCGCCGTCCTCTCAGCCGCATGACATCTTCGATCTCCAGGGCCGCAGGGTACTTAATCCATCGCGTGGTATTTACATCGTGAACGGACATAAGATATGGATAAAGTAATCACGGATCCGTACTTTATGATTTTCCACACCGACCCTATTTTCCATACATAACAACAACATTTGGGGTCGCTCCTGTTGAAACCAGTCGACTGTAGAATAAATTTCCGGCCGACTGGTTTTTCATCTACACAATACAAAACCCAAGACCGCAAAACAATCATTCTTCCCGAAGTTTCTGTTAAACTTTGGGGAGGATGGTATTTCTTATTGTCCGAAAATAATCTTTACATATCGGCTTTCACGGCATGAGGAAGAATATACTACCCATCCGAGATCGGCCGCCTTTCCCTTGGGATTTTAGTTTGCAAATTTTCCTCAATGATATAGCAGCTACTCTGCCTATAACGTACCGAGAGCGACTTGCAAGTTTCAAAGGGCGACCTTTGGGAGAGAAGAAGCAATAGCGAAATCGTGGCTTGACGGACAGAAACCCGAAACTAAGGTGTATCAAGGGGACAAGATGGCCAAAGACACATCGAAGTTTCCAAAAGCAACCTGACCTTAATGCGTAAAACGGGCAGGTAAACGAGGAAAGATATATGACATATCTGTAAGGAGAATATGTGTTGCAAGAGCATGGCTGTTTTTCGTTCGGATTGCGATCGGGGAATGATACAATATTTTGCAACTTTCTCAAAAAAATGTTTTTTTTGCCCTGGGTTGCTACATTTTTGATAGAATTTGTCCCAATATTATCTGTTGTTCTTTGTTTTTGTTCTTTATCTTTGCATCGGAAGCCATTCCTTTTTGGCTGTTAATGTCTAACAACTATAATTATTTATGAAACGTTCCATTCTTCTTTGTGTATTTTTGGCCGTTTTCGGCCTGCATGCTATTTGGGCTGCCGAACAATTTGTCGTCTTTTCTCATCAACCGGAAGGTATCGCCCTCACGACTGACAAAACGCAGCCGGTGATTATTGCCGCCGACGAGGCCGATTATAAAGGAGTTACCATTGCTCTGCAGAGTCTTTTATCAGATATTGAAAAGGCCACTGGCCATCGTGCCGAAGTGCAGCCGAAAACGCAGGCCGGTACACGTATCATTGTAGGGTCTGCAGACCGCAGCGCTCTGATCCGTCAGCTTGTCAAGGAGAAGAAAATCGATGGCAAGGCCCTGAAAGGGAAGGTTGAGAAGTTTCTCATCACTACGTTGCACAATCCGCTGGGTGTCGATGGCGATGTCCTCGTTATCGCCGGCAGCGACAAGCGCGGTACCATTTATGGCATTTATGAGCTTTCCCGCCAGCTGGGTGTTTCACCGTGGAACTGGTGGGCCGATGTTCCCGTGGTGCGTCATGACGAGGTTTATTTCCTTCCCGGTGTTTATACCGACGGCGAACCCACCGTACGCTACCGAGGTATTTTCCTCAATGACGAGGCTCCTTGCCTCTCCGGGTGGGTAAACGAGAAGTTTCCCGACCGCGATTGTCCTTCCGCCAAACCTGCCGCTAAAGGCTTCAACCATCATTTCTATTCCCGGGTCTTCGAATTGCTGCTTCGTTTGCGTGCCAACTATCTTTGGCCGGCCATGTGGGGCAATGCATTCTATGATGACGATCCGCTCAATATGGTCACGGCCGATGAGATGGGTATCATCATGGGCACGTCTCACCACGAACCGATGGCACGCAATCATCAGGAGTGGGCGCGCCACCGCAAGGAATACGGCGTATGGGATTATGCTTCCAACCAAGAGGTCATCGACCGTTTTTTCCGTGAAGGCATGGAACGGTGCAAGAATACCGAAGACCTGATTACGATCGGTATGCGCGGTGACGGCGATGCTCCGATGGGAGGTAAGGAAGGTGAGGATGATAAATATATTTCCCGCGACGAATACAATAAGCGGCTGCTGGAGCGGATCATCACCAACCAGCGGCAGATTATCAAAGAGGTCACCGGTCGCCCGGCCGAGAAACGTCCGCAAGTGTGGGCCATCTATAAAGAGGTGCAACGTTTCTATGATATGGGGCTGCAGGTGCCGGATGATGTGCTCATCCTCCTTTGCGATGACAACTGGGGTAATATCCGCCGTGTGCCGCAGGCCAAAGACCGGAACCGGAAAGGCGGATGGGGAATGTACTATCATGTCGATTATGTGGGAGCTCCCCGCTCGTCCAAATGGATGAATATGACGCCGATCGCCCATCTTTGGGATCAGATGGACCTTGCTTATGAATACGGTATCGACCGGCTGTGGATTCTGAATGTCGGCGACTTGAAACCGATGGAATATCCCATCCAGTTGTTTTTGGATATGGCGTGGAGACCTTCCGATTTTACTGCGGCGAACTTCCGCCAGCATGCGGTCGACTTCTGCCGCTCCTGCTTCGGCGATACACAGGCTGTGGAGGCGGCCCGCATTCTTGAGACTTATAGCATCTATAACGGCCGTGTCACTCCGGAGATGTTGAATGCAAAGACCTACAATGTGGCTACCGGCGAATTTGGCGCCGTTGTGCAGGATTACAAGGCCTTGGAGGCCGACGCCCTGCGTCAGTATCTTACATTGCCACAGGAATACCGTGACGCCTATTATCAGCTGATCCTCTTCCCGGTGCAGGCGATGGCCAATCTTTATGAAATGTATTACGCCGTAGCGATGAACCATAAATTGTATGGCGAAAACAATCCGCAGGCCAACCTATGGGCCGACAAGGCCGAGGCGTGCTTCGCCCGCGACCGCTGGATCAACAACCAGTATAACCATGAACTTGCCGGTGGCAAATGGAACCATCTCATGGATGAAGTACACATCGGCTATACCTCATGGAATGGTCCCAAGGAAAATGTCATGCCCCAAGTACATCGCTTGGATGCTTCCGGTATCCAGCGGACCGGCGGTTACAGCTTTGCTGCCCGTAACGGCTATGTCGCGATGGAGGCCGAGCACTATTATAGCGCTTCCGACGCTGCCGCGGCCCGGTGGACGGTCATTCCTACCATGGGCCGCACTCTTTCGGCCGTCGAACTCTTGCCAAGGACCGCTTCCGTCGACGGTGCGGCCATTACCTACAGGATGAAAATCCCCTCCGGCGTTGACCGCGTCAGTGTTCACGTGGTTACCAATTCCACCCTTCCTTATGAACGTGCCGAAGGTCATCGTTATGCTCTTTCCATGGATGGTGGAACAAGTAAAGAGGTTAATTATAACGGCCGCTACAACGAGGATAACCAGTGGGAGATGTATGATATTGTTGCCACCCGCGTGATAGAGACCGTTACCGAGTTGCCATTGGGCCAGGCCGATGCCGAAGGATATCATACGCTCACGGTATCGCCTCTTGATGCGGGTATGGTACTGGAGAAGATCGTTGTCGACTTCGGCGGATATGAGAAATCTCATCTTTTCGGTGTCGAGAGTCCTTGCAGCAGATAATTATATATTGAATAAGATTATATGAGAACAAGTCTTTTGTTATTATTGTCCGGTGCCTGCCTTGTAGGGGCAGTTACCGGCGGCGGGAATACCGCCTCGGCCCAAAGTCGATTGTATCCGCAGCATTTCGATTTGCAGGAGGTCACGTTGTTGGACGGTCCGTTCAAAAATGCGATGGACAAGAACGTTGAAATGCTTCTTGCCTACGATGCCGATCGTCTGCTCACTCCGTTTATCCGCCAGTCCGGGCTTGCGGCAACCACCGACGCCGGTAGTCCTTACTACCGCTGGGAGGAGCGTCATCCGAACTTTGTCAATTGGTGCTGGAATCCGTCGTTTGCGCTCGACGGCCATATTGGCGGCCATTATCTCACGGCTCTGGCTTTGGCCTATGCGGCCAGTCACGACGACACCACCCGCCAGCTGCTGAGCGCCCGTCTTCGTTATATGCTTGGCATCCTGCAGGATTGTCAGGATGCCTGTGATAACAGTACCGACGGCATGAAAGGTTTTCTCGGCGGTTTGCCGGATAATGAAATCTGGACCGGGCTTTACTGCGGCGACGCTGCACGCTATAAGCAGCGCGGCGGTTGGGTGCCTTTCTATTGCCAGCATAAGGTATTGGCCGGACTGAGAGACGCCTGGGTTTATGCAGGTGAGAAGTCCGCCCGCGAGATGTTCCGCCGCATGTGCGACTGGAGTATCGCCGTGGTGGAAAAATTCGATACCGGGGCAATGGAACGTGATATCCTGTCGCGTGAACACGGCGGCATGAACGAGACTTTGGCCGACGCTTATGCGATTTTCGGCGACGAGAAGTATCTGGAGGCCGCCCGTAAATATTCCCATCAGTTCATGATCGATGGAATCCAGAAAAACGGCGGCGAGAAGTTCCTCGATAACCGTCATGCCAATACACAGGTGCCGAAATACGTCGGCTTCGATCGTATTGACCAGCTGGCGCCTGACGGATGTTATCATCAGGCGGCTCTGGACTTCTGGAAGGATGTGGCCGGCAACCGCACGGTCTGCATCGGTGGCAACAGCATTGCCGAACACTTCCTGCCTTCAGAGAAAGCCTCCCGCTACATCCAGCATACCGAAGGTCCTGAGTCATGTAACACCAACAACATGATGAAATTGACCGAAGGGCTTTTTTCTCATACTCACGACGCCGGTTATGCCGATTTCTACGAGAAGGCTATGCTTAACCATATCCTGTCGACCCAGGATCCTGAGACCGGAGGTTATGTCTATTTCACCTCTTTGCGTCCTGAGAGCTACCGTATCTATTCCACCGTCAACTGCGCCATGTGGTGCTGCGTCGGAACCGGTATGGAGAATCACAGCAAGTACGGTCATTTCATTTATACGCATTCCGCAGACAAAGATACTCTTTTCGTCAACCTGTTTGTGGCCTCACGTCTTCGTTCGAAAGATTTTGCCATAGTGCAGGAGACCGCCTTCCCCTATGGAACCGCCTCCCGTATGACGGTTGAGCGGAGCGGGCGTTTCACCGTAGCGCTCCGGCATCCGGCGTGGACGACCGGCGGATACGAGATTCTTGTCAACGGCAAGAAGCAGGAGCTTCCTGCTACCGTGAACGAGGGTAAAGCCTCTTATGTGCCGATTTCCCGACGCTGGAAAAAGGGCGATGTCATTGAAGTATCTTATCCGATGGAGTTGGCTTACGAGACCTGTCCGTATTATGACGATTACATCGCTTTCCGGTACGGTCCTGTTCTGCTTGCCGCTGCAACAACGAGTGCGGACAACACCTCCGCATCCTATGAATTGCTGAAAAACGAATACGCCGGCGATGGCCGTATGGATCATTCGCCCTCGTGCCGTGCCGCTTTCAACAATTTGGCCGATGCACCCATGTTGATCGGCGAGCGCAGCACGGTTCTGCAGCGTATCCGGCCCCAGGATTTGTCCGCATTGCGCTTCTCCATCGATGTGTCGGCGCCCGGTTCCAAGTGGAAGACATTGACACTGCAGCCGTTCTATTCCATTCATCATGCCCGTTATGTCGTCTATTGGAATCAGCAGACGGCCGAAGCCTGGGCCCGCAGCCCATTGGCTATGCAGGAAAAAGAGCGGGCCCGTTTGGATGCGCTGACTTTGGATAAGGTCGTTCCGTCCGAACAGCAGAGCGAGGCCGGTCACGTCATGATGACCGGCGGAGGCACATGGTGCGGTATTTATAATGGAGAATCTTATCGCACGAACAACCGCGACGGATGGTTTGAATATACTCTTGTCGCCGAAGATGCCGAAAGCACTCCGAATACGTTGTTATGCCGTTTCTCGGCCAACGATGCCGGTCGCAAGGCCGCTCTGACCATCAACGGCGTCTCCGTTCCCTCGATTGTCGTTACGGCAGATCCATCCAAAGTGACGCCGGACGGTTTTGTTGAGCAAAGCTATGAACTGCCGGCCACCCTGACCCGTACCGAGGATGGAACTCCGGTCCGCAGCTATAAGTGTCGTTTCGCACCGGAAGAGGGTAGCGGTTTCCCCGGGCTGTATTACCTGAGGCTGATGAATAAGGAGTGATCCGGGGATGCGGTTTCTTCCGAATGCTTCGGATGTTGTTCCGCTCCAGTTTTTGGGGTCGTCACTTTCTATAGAATAGAAGATATATATTGCCCTGCGGCCGAATCATCTTGGATGATCGGCCGCAGGATTTTTTTGTCGGATATGGTAATTGTCCATTGCTCCGCGCCGGTTCTTGCAGGGGAAATCTTCCTGGACCCGCTGTCAGGATGTCCGGATTCATTTTTTCTTGCCCATGCGCCGGCTTCTGTTCTGTTTCTGCCAGATACAAAAACGGATATAGTGAACAATGTTTCTTTTGTGTAGGTCGCCGGTGCGGAGAGAAAAGAAATTCCTCCCGCCCGAATGGGAGTACATCCGGGCGGGAGGAATCATTATCCATAGAAGTTATTTCCTTTCTACCTTGTAGCTTCTGCCGGCTTCCGTCGTCAGGTCATATTCATAAACCTGATAGAGTAGCGGCTGCTGCGGGCGGATCTCCTTTGAAATGAGCGGAGTCGCGATTTCTACCCTCTTGTAGAACGGATTGGCATTCTCTCCGTCGGCCGGGCGGAGGCCTTCACCGCTAAGCTGAACGTAGGAACGGATGCGCAGATTGCCGCCAAGGCGGGAAGTGATGGTTGCGGACTGCAATTGCCGGCCGTCCCATTGCATGTCGTCGACCACGAAGCCGCCGCGGGCCACGAGACCGCCAACCTCTCCGGTAGACCAGGCTTCTGGTAGTGCAGGCAACAGATGCACGGCACCGTCATGGCTTTGCAGCAACATTTCGGCTACACCGGCGGTATATCCGAAGTTGCCGTCGATCTGGAACGGCGGATGGGCATCGAAAAGATTCGGGTAGGTCCGGCCGTTGGGATATTCTTTGGCCACGGCGTCGCTCGGCAGGAGCTTGAGCATATTGCCGATGATGCGGTAGGCATGATCGCCGTCGAGGAGACGGGCCCAGAGATTGATTTTCCAGCCTATGGACCAGCCGGTGGCCTGATCGCCGCGTTGCAGCATGGTGTTACGCATGGCCTGGAACAGTTCCGGGTGACGGTAAGGGGAAATCTGATTGCTGGGATAAAGTCCGTAGGCATGGGAGATATGCCGGTGGTTGTCGCGCGGATTGTCGAGATCCTCCAACCATTCCTGCAGCTGATTGTAACGGCCGACCTGCATCGGCGGAAGCCTGTGCAGAAGCTGTTGCAGCGTGTCGCACAATTCTGCATCGGTCTGCAGGATGCTGGCGGCGGCAATGGCATTGCCGAGAGCATCAAATGCAATCTGGTTGTCCATCGTGCAGCCGGCAGCGATGGAAGACGAGCGCCCTTTAGGACCATGTTCCGGCGAAATGGAGGGAGTCGTGACCATCCAGTGGTAATCCGGGTGCTCAACCATGGCCGAAAGGAAGAAGAGGGCGGCACCTTTGAGCGCGGGATAGACTGATTTCAGATATTCTGTGTCTCCGGTATAAAGATAGTGCTGCCACAGATGGGTGGAAAGCCAGGCGCCGCCGTTCGGCCACACTCCGTAATTAGCCGGATCAACCGGCCCTGCGCATCTCCAGAGATCCGTATTGTGATGTGCCACCCAGCCGCGGGCGTGATACATATCCTTGGCCGTGAGGGCGCCGGTCTGCGACAGGTCCATGACGAGGCGGGTCAGCGGCTCTGTGGTTTCGCTGAGGTTGGTGACCTCGGCCGGCCAGTAATTCATTTCGGTGTTGATGTTGATGGTATATTTCCCGTCCCAGGGGGCATACATGTGGTGATTCCAGATACCTTGCAGGTTGGCGGGCTGACCACCGGGCTGGGAGGAGCTGATCAGCAGATAGCGGCCGTATTGGAAGAGCAATGCAGCCAATGCCGGATCTTCGCCGTCGTTGAAATGTTCGATACGGGTGCGGGTATCCTGTCGGGAACCTTTGCCGGTACCGAGATTCAGGTGTACACGGTCGAACTGACGGCGGTATGCGGCCTCATGATCGGCCAGCAGTTTTTCGTACGGCTTTTTGAGCGCCTTTTGCATGATGGCTGCGGCCCGGCGGGCGGGATGGGCCGAGACGTCATGGTAGCTGACGAAATTGGTGGCCGCGGTTATGAACAGAGTGGCATTGTCGGCTCCGCTGACGGTAAGGGTAGAGTCGGTGAGACGGGACTTGCCGCCGTCGGTACGGACGGAGAGGCGGTTGTCGACTGTGATGACGCCCCGGATGCCCTCATGATCGGAACAATGTCCGGTCAGGACCAGCGACTGGCCCTTGCGTCCGACCTGGTGGTTTAACGGCGAGCGGTAGGAGGCGGTGAAATTGATCTTGCCGGGTTGGTCGGCCGAAAGGTGCAGGACGATTACATCGTCGGTAAGCGAGGCGAAAGCCTCGCGGCGGTAGGTGACACCGTCTACGGTGTAAGTCGTTGTCGCCACGGCGCGTGAAAGGTCGAGGTCGCGACGGTAGTTGTTGCCGTTTCCGGTATGACCGAAGTCGAGGATGAGACTGCCGATGGTTTGATAAGGCATCCCGTTCGGGTTCGTGTCGCAATATTTGTTGAGCAGCTGTTCGGCTTTCTTGTTCTCGTTCTGCCAGATGAGGTTTCTGGTTTCGTCGAGGCAATCATAGAATCCGGCGATGTTGTTATCGTGTGGCCCTCCGCCCCAGACGGTTTCTTCGTTGAGCTGCAGTTCTTCTTTCTGTACGCCGCCATAGATCATAGCCCCGAGACGGCTGTTGCCGATAGGCAGGGCCTCCGTCCATTCGACGGCAGGGGCGGGATACCAGAGCTGCAGCGTTTCGTCTGCGCCGAGAGCATGGCTCGGAGCGAGTGTCAGGACTGCGGCAAGGGCGGAAAATGCTTTCATGGCGAAAATACTGTTCTGTTTCATAATGATGATGGGTATAATAATATGTGAATGTTGCAAAGATAGTTTTTATATGGGAGATAGAAGGAGGGCGGAGATATAAATTTTAAAGAAAGGGTTATTTATTCCGATGGCGCAGTTCCCCGGGGCGGTGTGGCGGGCATTCATGGGCTTGTCGGTGTTTCTTTTTTTGTTCCGACAGTCATTTGTATTGTTTTTGCAGGCCGGGTGTGTGCGGGCCGGACCAACCGGCAGGTAAAAGTCCGCCGCCGTTGTGCGGGAACCGGCATTTACCTGCAGTGCGGTTGTCGCGGCATGGCCGGGATCATCCTGTATGCGATAGGATCATCTTACGTCGATGCCGGAAGTGAAAACCTCCTCGCATCCCTCCATTCTGACGGTCACGCGGAGTGTTCCCGCTTGCCTGCCGGCCTGTACGCGGATGAGGGCGCTGCCGAAATCGGTCGGGAGGCTGTTGCCGCGGAATGTCTTGACGCGGCGCATGTCGCCGTTGTCGATACCCAGCAAGCGGCCGCTGCCCTCTACGCTGACGGTGAGTTTCCGGTCGTCCATCTGACTGCGCCGCCCCTCTTTGTCGAGCAGGGTGACACGGATGTGGGTCATATCTTGCCCGTCGGCGTGGAGCACCGGGCGGTCTGTGTCGAGCGTCAGAGTAGCGGTACTGCCTGTTGTCACCAGGCTGTCGCGGCAGACCTCCTTGCCGTCTTTATACCCGATGGCGAGCACCTTGCCTTCCCGATAGGGCTGGTTCCAGATAATGGTGTTGTCCGTATAATCGGCTGTGCGGCGGAATCCGAAATCAAGTTGCGGGTTATTCCAGTGCGGGGCGAAGAGCCGGACGGAATCGCAGGTCGTGACACATCGTACCTGCACGACACGCCCGTCGCTGATAGGCAGGTTCCAGGTGTCGGCCATGGGCGGATATTGCCAGTGATCCTTGCCTGCGGCGATGTCGAGGATATTGTCGCGCACCATCAGCTTCAAGAAGGGCTTTTCGGGCTGCCAGACGGTGCGGAAATAGGCGGCGCATGGCTTTTCATGCATTGTCAGATCGAAGGGACAGCTATTCCAGCCCACGCTGGGCCATGCCGATGCCTCGCCGATATAATCCACACCGGCCCAGATAAACGCGCCGGCGATGAAATCGTTATCCTTGACATAGTTCCAGGGATTATATTCCACGTAGTCGCGGACAATGTTCACGCGGAGGCCGCTGTAGTATGGGAAGGCCTCCGTCACCATCATTTTGCGTTCGGGGTGGAGCCGGTGGTCGCGTAGCATGCGGTTTTCCATGTAATTGTAGCCGATGAGGTCGGTCACACCGCCGAATTTGTCTTCGAATCCTTGCTGGACCGCCAGAATACAGGGTCTGCTGGGCTCGGTTTCATGTACGAAGTCCTGCAGCATCCGCGCCCGTTCGACGCCGACGTCGTCCGAGTTCCAGGCCTCTTGCAGTTCGTTGCCGATGCTCCATATTATGATAGACGGATGGTTTCTGTCGCGCCTGATCATATCGCCGATGTCCTGCTTCCAGCTTTGGTCGAAGAATGCCTCGTAATAGCCCGACTTCCATTTGTCGAATGCCTCGTCGATGACCACGAACCCCAAGGTGTCGCAGATGGTGAGGAACTCCGGCGATGGCGGATTGTGGGAACAACGGATGGCGTTCACCCCGAAGTCTTTCAGGATGCGGAGCCGGCGTTCATAGGCGCGGTCGGGTACGGCCACGCCGAGGCAACCAGCGTCCTGATGGAGGCAGACGCCTTGCAGTTTCAGGGAACGGCCGTTCAGGAAGAAGCCCCGGTCGGCATCGAAACGGTAGGTGCGGATCCCTAACGGCGTCCGATAGCTGTCGAGGAGCTTGTGACCGGCCTTGACCTCGGTCAGCATTGTGTAGAGGTAGGGATCTTCTATGTCCCAGCGATGCGGGGCGGTCAGCGAAAGTCGTTGCTCCAGACGGGCCGTATCGCGGGCGTTGGCCTGCAGGTTGCTGCTTACAGTCAGCTTTTTTCCGTTCTGGCGGACCGGTTTACCATCGGCATCGAGCAATGTCTGGTGAATGGTCAGGACCTTGTTTTCGGACGTAGTGTTGGCGACGTCGGTGCGGATGGCGATTTCTGCTTTCTGTTCGGTGACCTCCGGTGTGGTTACATAGATGCCCCACGTGGGGATATGTACCGGGTCTGTCACCTGAAGCCAGACATGCCGGTAAATGCCGGATCCGGTGTACCAGCGGGATTCTTCCGCATGGTCCACATGGACAAAAAGCACATTGGGGGCGTCGAATCGGAGATAAGGGGTCAGATCATATTCGAAGCTGGTGTATCCGTATCGGTGATAGCCCAATTTTTCACCGTTCAGGTAGATGGTGGCCTTGTGGTAGATGCCATCGAAAACGATGCTGACATGGCGCCCCTGATAGTTTTTCGGAAGAGAGAATATTTTGCGGTAAAGGCCGATGCCGCCGGGCAGGTAACCGCTTGAGCCTCCGGCCTTGGGGTCGAAGTCCAGCGCTATGCTCCAGTCGTGAGGCAGCTGAACCTCCTCCCATTGCCATTCGCTGGGAGAGAATCCGGGTCGTTCGGCACCGGGTGTTTCTCCCAGATGGAACTGCCAGTCGAAATCCATGCTTTCCCGCAGTCGTCCGGATGGGGCGGCAGCCTGTAGCGGTGTAAAACCGGCCATCTGCAGGCCGGCCAGCATCAGTGTTGTCAGAAGAATCCTTTGTATTTTCATAATGTGTCGAATTTGTGCAAAGATAGATTTTCGATGCAAAACAGATGAAACATACTTGCTGCAAATTCCTGTTTTGTTACCAATTTTATAGCTTATGTATCCTCTTTTTTATGATAAAAGTGACTAAGATGTCATAAAAATGAAATAAAATGTCCCAAAATAATATTTGTAACCGTAATTATATTTAATTTTACACCGTTAAAATTGAAACATGCTAAGTCTGATATTTATGAAAACATCTTTCCTAAAGGCAGGAACATGGTTGATTGTTCTTTTATGGAGTTTTTCTGTTGCCGCTGTCGTCGCCCAGTCTCCGCGTCTGTATTCTACACAGCAGGGATTGGTCAATACGAGAATCAATACCCTGATGTTCGACCGGGAAAACTTCCTTTGGATACCTACGGATATGGGGCTGGCGAAATTCAACGGCCAGAATTTTACAACCTACCTGAGCCAGGTCGACGATTGCTATTCTCTTCATACCAATCGGGTCTCTTATATTTACGAAGACCCGGCTCATCGTCATTGGGTCGGTGCCTCGGACGGATTTTATTATTTCTGTCGTACTGAAAATAAGTTTACGCATTATGAGTTGGCGGAAGATTCGATACCGCTGAGTATTTCCTGTATTCTGTCGCATCCGACAATCAACGATATGTTGCTTGTCTCTACATACGGTTACGGTATTTTTGCATTCGATGCCGAAACCCGGACAGTGGACCGGGAACTCAGTCACTCGTTGTCCGTCTTGCTGGACCGGAAGAATATTGTCAAGATGACGGTCGACAGTCGCCGTCATTTGTGGACTCTTCATCAGGAAGGGGTTAAGGTCTTGAGTCTGGACAGTCTCTGTGCCGTTAGTTTTAAAATGGATGACCGTGTTCGGGAATTGACTTCTCATGCTATTTTCCATTCCATTGTGGAGGACCGAAGCCGCAGGAAGGTGTGGCTTGGTACCTTACAGAACGGGATTTTCTGCTGCGATCTTAATTCAATGGAACTGACTCAGGTGGAGAACTCCACTTTGCGGAATTTTGATATTACGGCACTGCAGCATGATACTTACGGCAATCTGTTGGTAGGTACCGAAAACGAGGGGCTTTATCGTTATCTTGTGAAAAGCGGTGAAATAGAACAGCTACACTTCTCTAACTGTCCGTGCGATCTCGAACACAGCAAAATTCATAGTATTGTCTACGATGACCAGCAAAATCTCTGGCTGGGACTATTTCAAAAAGGATTGTTGGTGATTCCTTTTCAAGATGATTCATTCTTCTTCAAGCCGATGGCGAAAACGGAGGGCGGGAATAATCTGGGATGTGTCAGTTGTTTCGCTTCGTTGAGTGACGGATCGCGGATCATTGGCTCGGACGGAGGCGGCCTGCTGGTTTGCCGGCCGGATAGCAGGAAGATACATTTCTCGTCCAGGAACAGCAACCTGAAAACCAATTCAGTGCTGGCCCTGGCAAGTGATGAAAAGGATCGTGTGTATGTGGGAACGTATAATTACGGCGTATATGTCCTGCAGAATGAAGAGTTGATTGTTCCGGCGGAGCTGGCGCCGCTGTCCAAGGCACGGGTGATGTGTATGGTTTACGATACGCTTTCTCACAGTCTCTTTGTGGGGACGAATGGAGATGGAATATTCTCTTACAATACCCGGACCCGTGATCTGCACAAAATCGGTAACGGCGAGTATAACTCCTGGATCATTTCCCTTTATTTGGACAGCGCTTATCAGCTCTGGGTCGGTACCGAAGACGGCGTGTTCAGGTTCGATATCGCTCATAACTCCGTCCGGCACGTGCCGGCAGGAGATACCAAGCTCCGTGTCTCAGACTTCGTGGAGGAAGATTCCGTCGTATGGATGGTGACCAATCAGGGGCTGGTACGATATGACAAGGGCGAACGTGTGGCGCATTATGTGAAGGATCGGGGAGCCCGCTTGGGCGAGGCGATGTACTCTGCCGTGAGAAGCGGAGACGGTCTGCTGTGGTTTTCTACCAATTACGGGCTGGGCTCTTACGACCCCAAGGAGAATTTGTTTCGCCGCTATTCCTCCGATGAACTCTCTCTGGTAGGTAACTTCTCTGTCCGCGCGGCGGTATTATGGCCTGACGGCACGATGTCTTTCGGCGGCGACAACGGAATGCTTGAATTCAGGTCGGAAGCCGTGAAAATAGACAACCGTCCTCTGAAAGAGATCTTCTTTACCCGTTTGTGGGTAAACAATGCCCTCACGGACTATGATCCTGCCTCTTCCGGGAATGTTCTGGACGCCTCTTTATGGAATGCCAGGACACTGACACTTTCACCGGATGCCAATTCGTTCTCTCTTTCCTTTGCCGTGCAGGAATATTGCAATCCGCTGGATATTCAATACTCTTACCGGTTGCTCGGATATGAGAATACATGGCATGAGGTGCAAGGGGCGGACTGCAGCGCCAACTACAGCAACCTTCCGTGGGGAACGTATCATTTCCAGGTGCGTGCATATACCAATAATGCGATGAATACCGCGTCGTTCAAACAACTCTGTATAGTTGTGCAGACGCCGTGGTATGCCCGCTGGTGGGCGATTGTCCTGTATGTCCTGATCGCTATTTCCGTGATAGGTGTGGTGATACATCATTGGAGGCAGCGGATTCTGCAGAAACGTATTCTGATGCGCACGGAACACAAACAGCAGATCAAAGAGGCCAAACTGAGGATGTTTACAAGCATCAGCCATGAAATCAAGACCCCTCTCACATTGATTTTGGCGCCGCTTAGAAAACTGATGGACCAGAAAGTGGACAATGCGACGGCCAGCGTGTACGAGTTGATGTATCGGAATGCCTTGCGTATCCTTATGCTGGTCAATCAGCAGATGGATATTCGCAAGTTGGACAACGGCCAATTGCGTTTGCACGTCAGAGAGCTTCCGTTTTCCTCATTCCTGAGCAATATTATGCGCTATTTCGATCAGGTCGCTGTCAGTCATCAGATACAATACGGCATGCAGATACCGGATGATTGTGCGGATCTGACCGTATGGGGCGATCCGGACCAGTTGGATAAGGTATTTTTCAATTTGCTTTCCAATGCCTTTAAGTTTACCCCCAGCAAGGGCGAGGTAAATATTTCGGTGACGGTTGAAGAGAATGCCGGATTGTTGCCGGAGGAAGAGGCGCATGAGATTGTGCGTATCGTGATATTTAATTCCGGCTCTTCGCTGTCGGAAACCGATATGAGGCATATTTTTGAACGTTTTTATCAAGGTAAGAACAGTTCCGAGAATGCCGGGTCGGGCATCGGTCTGAATATCGCCCATGAGCTGACGGAATTGCACCATGGCCGGATCCGGGTTGCGAATGTCGAAGACCGCGGGGTCGCCTTTACGGTTCTTTTACCTCTTGGAAATGTTCATTTTTCGGCAGCTGAGATGGTCGTGGAGGAGGACGCGCCGGCAGAAATGCCCGCCATGGTGCAGGCCGACATGATTCCGGATAAGGAGGATATCAACAAGGTATATTCCGCCAGCGATTTTTCGGTTGAGGAGATCGGCGATACAGAGGTCGAGGCTCCGAATACCATTACCGTCATGCTGGTTGACGATGATGCCTCATTCCTGGCCTATCTGCGCGAGGAACTTTCCGATTATAACGTCGTCACGGCCACCAGCGGCAATGAGGCATGGGGGCAGTTGCTGGTACAGGCTCCCGACGTGGTGGTGACCGATCTTGTGATGTCCAACGGCGACGGTTATGAACTCTGCCACCGCATCAAGCACAACATCGACACCGACAATATTCCTGTAATCGTGCTGACGTCGGAGACATCCGATAACAATGCGGAACTGGCCATGCGCTGCGAGGCCGACCGTTTTCTTACGAAACCGATCAATATCACATTGTTGCGGGGCGCTATCGGCCAGAGCCTGAAAGTTCGTAAGAACATATTGGGCAAATTGAGGCGGATGGATCTGGGCTTTGAGTATGATTCGGTTCAGATGGCATCGGGAGATACAAAACTGATGCAGAGAGTCATGGAAAATATCCGGAAGAACCTGGGCGATTCGGAGTTTAACGTGGAAAAACTGAGCCAGGAGGTCGGTATCAGCCGTGTGCATCTAAACCGTAAGCTGAAAGAACTGCTCAATACCTCTCCGAGCTCTCTCATCAAATCGGTGCGACTGAAACAGGCCGCTTTCCTGCTTATAGAAAACGATGTGACCGTTGCCGAGATCGCTTATTCTGTCGGCTTCAGCAGTCCGTCTTATTTCACAAGCAATTTTACCTCTTATTTCGGCATGACACCGAAGGCATTCGTCTCCAATTACCTGAAAAATCCTAATGATGAGAAACTGAAGAAGTTGTTGGAGTAATTCAGGGAAATTATAAGGATGATTATGACAGGAAAACCCGGCGGGGCCTGCAGTCAGGCCCCGCCGGGTTTATGTATGCCGCTTTCCGGTATTCTGGAACAGGCGACTGTTCAGCCGTGTCATTCTTGTGTAGAGAACGGAGCTGCCGGCAGGCCGGTGGCGCCGTAGAGCGTGAGTTTCGGGTTGTCATCCCATCCGTAACGGACGGCTTTCGGTTCGCTTATCCGTTCATTCCAGACGATTACGTTTTTCCCCTCGATTCGTGCTTTTGCCCAGACGAAATGCCCGTCTGCGCCGGCGATGCTGAAACCAGTCAGACTATCGGCCGGAATCGGTGCGAAATCGTCGGTGCCGGCACGGAAAGAGAGGATGGCCTTGCCGTCGGCAAAGCGGCAGTTTTCATAGGCCGGCCCCTCGGCAACCACCTTCCGGTTTTTAAGATACAGACGCTGTGCCTGAAGCGCGATGCGGTGGGCAAGATCTTTTTTGTTGAGGGGATGAATGTCATTCCACTCGCCGAGGTCGGCTGCGGTAGCGAGAGCGGCATTCGGAATCGATTTGCTTGCTCTGCGTTGCGCCTCTCTCAGTGCGGCCCAGCCGCTTTCGATAGGTTGCTGGTGACGTTGCATGAAATTTGCCAGCTGGACGATAATCATCGGGACGTCGCCGTAATGTTCGCGCCAGTCGGCGGTCAATGCTTCCAGCAGGGGCTGATATTCCCGGGGGCGACCGGTGTTGGTCTCGCCCTGGTACCATACGATACCGCCGATGCGATAGTTGGCGATGGGGGCGATCATGCCGTTATAATATCCGGTGGCGACATTGTCGAATCCGCCCGCACCCGGCTGGGCCGGCATCATGACACCTCGATGCATACGATAATCGCCTTCGAGCGAAACCTCTCGGTCGCCGACAATGATCTTATACGGTTTTTCGCGGACGAACTTTTCGGGTGCGGTACCTGTTTTCAGCCGGATGCAGAGCACGTTTTTGCCGGGTTTCAGCAAATCGGCGCCGAACCTGTATTTGCGGGGCGGATATTGGTAATAGGTTACGCCGACCTTTTGCCCGTTGATATAAGCCTCGTCGGCATCGATCAGACAACCGAGGCGTAACAGTCCCTCTTGTCCGGTCATTTCGGCCGGAACGTCGAATGTCTTGCGGAACCAGAGGGTGCCGCACCATGGCCGGCCATGCACCGCGCCGAGATTCCGGTCATATTGGTTGACGGTTTCCCAATCCGAATCATCGAATTCCGTGTTCATCCATTTTTCTTTCAGTCCCGGATCCTGTTCGTCCTGCAGGGCGCTGTAGCATTTGCCGATAACGGCGTTGAGGTCCTTGCACCGTTGCATGTAGCCGTCGGTAAGATAGAAGTCGGCCTCTTCCAAATATTTCGGGAAGACACTGCCTATGGCCTTTCTGCTCATCCAGCCTTCGATGGCAGAACCTCCCTGACTGGAGTTGATGATTCCCTGCGGAACGCCGGTAGCTTCAAACATCTCTTTGGCGAAAAAATAACTGACGGCAGACCAATGTCCGGTCTTGTCAGGGGTTAATTCTTCCCAGCGGTCGCTACTTACGATGTCTTCCTGGGGTCCCTCGATGATGGAACGGGTACTGATCTGTATCAAATGGATCGCGGCGTTGCTGTAGGCATCACACTCTGTCTTGTAGAGGTCTTCGACGCGGCTGACGGGAAGATCCATGTTCGATTGCCCCGATGTCAGCCACACGTCGCCTATATAGATATTGTGTAAGATGGTTCCGTTGATTTCCATTGTATAGGGACCTCCCGCTTTGTGCGGCGGCAACATGATTTCCCAACGACCGTCGGTGTCGGCTTGGGTCGCATGATTTTTTTTAAGGAACCGGAGGCGTACCTCCTCTGTCGGGTCGGCGGTTCCCCAGATACGGATGCTGTCGTTGCGTTGCAATACCATTCCGTCGGAAAGGATCTGCGGCAGTTTGACCTTCGCCGTTGTGGCGAGGGTACAGCATAGAAGAGAAACGACTGTCAATAGTTTTTTCATTGCATGTATATTTTTAATGAAATAGAAAACGATGGGAAAAATCGTGATTTTCACAGGCAAATTTATGGGATTCTTTTCAAATAAGCCGGTATCGCTCTGGCGGGAGGTGCCGGATGTTTCATTTTTTACACATAAAGTTACTATTTTGGAATTTCGTGCGCTGCACTTGCATTACCTTTGCTGCCGGTTAATAAAACCTGATTGAAATCTTGAATCGGAGAGCCAGGGTGGAACGCCAGCATTTCTTCACGGTCTATCAGTTCGGAAAAGGATGGCCTTTCGCTCCGCTCAGTATTAAAATTTAATATCCATGGGATCTATATTTAATTCAAATGAAACATCTGCCAGTGTCGGAAAAGACGGAGGCATTTATTCGAGAGAGGAAAAACGGGGATCTGCATCTTCCGAGTCTCCACGGCAGGAGGAAAATGGCAATGCCAAGGGATTTTATAAATTGTCGTGGCTGCAACGCATAGGCTTCGGATCGGGAGATCTGGCACAGAATCTTATCTACCAGACCATCTCCATGTATCTGCTGTTTTTCTACACGGACATCTTCGGTCTTGAACCGGGCCACGCAGCTGTCATGTTCCTTGTGGTGCGTATTATCGATGTGTTATGGGATCCTCTTGTGGGCACATTTGTGGATAAGCATAATCCGAAGTTGGGCAAATACCGCGCTTATTTGGTATTGGCCGGCATCCCTCTCACGGTGTTGGCCATCTTGTGTTTCTGGAACGGATTCGCCGACAGCGATTACACCACCAAACTGATCTATGCCTACATCACCTATGTGGGAATGTCGATGCTTTACACATTGATTAATGTGCCCTACGGAGCATTGAACAGTTCTCTGACGCGTGATACCGACGAAATCACCATCCTTACCTCTACACGAATGTTCATGGCCAACGTGGGCGGTTTGGCCGTGTCGGCGGGTATTCCCATTCTTGTGGCAATTATGGCCGGTATCGTAGAGATCCCTTACGAAATGGCGCTGTTTATGGGATTGGGTTCACTGCCTTCGTTTATCTTCATGCCTTTGGTGCCGGCTATCAAAAAGGCCGTGGGAAAGAAAAATATGTTTTACATATTCCTCTCTGTGGCCATCGTCGGCATGGTCATGCTCTACGTGATCACCAAGACTATGGACATGAAGGAGAACATGACGCTTATCTATGTGGCCCAGTTCATTAAATCTACGGGCGTTATCGTGGCCACAGGCTATATGTGGGCGCTTATTCCCGAAGTCATCTCTTATGGCGAATATACGACGGGCAAACGTATCTCAGGCATCGTAAATGCCTTGACCGGTATATTCTTCAAGGCCGGTATGGCTGCCGGCGGCGTTGTGCCGGGCATCGTATTGGCTTATACCAATTACAAGGCTGCTGCCGAAGAGGCCAGCACCTTGCCCAAGGATCCGGGCGCCTGGTTCTACACTATGTTGATATTTGCGCTCGTAGGGCTTGTTCTGTTGGTGTTCTGTTTTACCCAATGCAAGGAGCGCGTGGTGATGGACGCCAAGGAAACCGAGAATGTAAAAGTAAGCGACTTGTGGACGGAGTTCTTCCGCAATCGTCCGTTGCGTGTGGTGGCCCTGTTCTTTATCACCGCTTTTGCTATGATGTCGGTAGGTAATGCCGCAGGTGCTTACTATATGAACAACTTACAGGCGCAGACGCCTTTGGCACAAGAGGGTATCCTGTGGCTCGTGTGCGTGATCCCTGCCTTGCTGCTCGTACTGGCTATGTTCATCATTAGTAAATATGAGTTGAGCGACGAGAAGATCGATGAAATAAACAAAGCCATCGAAGCTCGCAATAAGTAATTGAAGAAATGATATAAAAACAATAGGATTATGGCTACCAAACGCTATCTTTTTCCGGCCGATTACATGGCTGATCCTTCCGTACACATCTTTGACGGGAAAATATATATCTATCCGAGTCACGACTGGGAGGCTGCGAATGTCGAGAATGACAATGGCGATCAATACATCATGAAGGATTACCA
>CAZMOE010000002.1:170946-175177 GCA_964567855.1 uncultured Prevotellaceae bacterium | reverse complement strand
CGGCAAGCACGCAAAAAACCGGGCTACCCTCACAGGGTAGCCCGGTTCTGTCTTTGCTATTGTCCTGCCCCGTAGCGGGGCGGCGTTGCCGGTCCGGCCGGCGGGGGAGGCTCATAGCCCGAAAAGCGAATCCTCGTCCGGTTGATTGTTCTTGTCGGGCGCGGTGTCGTCCGGATTGTCGTCAGACGGGGCGACCGCCCGCATCGAGGCCCTGATTTCGTCCTGCGTGCGGACGATGACCAGGTATCCCCGTTTGCCGCCCCGGGCGCAACGCTTGAACCCCAGGTTTTTCATCTCCGTTCCGATGCGGGCCGCGGTGAGCGGCATACGGGTGTGCATGCTGAGCAGATTGATGATGTCGGCCGCGGTGAAGAACTCGCACGCCTGGCCCGGGGCAGGGATGGCGAAGTAGGTCATAATCAGCTCCTGTTCCAGATTGGCCGGCTCGAAGACGGTGTTGTGCGTATGCAGCCGCCGGTAGTCATCGCCGTCGAAGTGGTAGTCGAAACCGCCCTGCCACAGGGCTTTGGCCTGACCGTAGAGGGCGGCGTAGTCGATGGGGTGCTCGTGCGGACTGTCGATCGCGGCCACGTCGAAAACCAGCCAGCGGCGGTTGCCCGTCGTGTCGATCAGGAAATGGCGGTTGTTGCCGCTGCCGCAGAGCGAGGCGGTGCGCAGGCGATTCTCCGGGTTCTCGCGATAGGGCAGACGCACCTGGAACACCGGGTTGGTGACGATGCCCTTGAGCTGGTTGAGGTCTTCGGGACGCATTTTGTCGATCTCCTCGAGGCAGACGAGGGCGTTGGTCGTCATGGCGGCCATGTCGTCCTTGTTCATGCCGATACCGTTGAGCTTGTTGTAATAATAGATACGCAGCTGGGGCGGCAGCAGACGGCGCAGCCAGGTGGTTTTGTAGATGCCCTGATCGCCGATGAGCACGAGGATGCCCTCGTTGTAGGCCTCGGGGTCGACCAGCGTGGGCAGGATGGCCACGAACCATTTGCGGAACAACCGCTGCCACAGGTCGTTGTCTTCGCACACGTGTACGGTGTCGGCCAGCCTGCCGATATGGTCGGTCACGCCGTCCCACTCCGGCAGGTTGTCGATGTAGTCGGCAAAGGGGTTGTACTCGGGCGTGAAGTCGGAGCGCAGGATGGTGCGCACCACGTTCAGATGCACCGCCAGCCCGTGGATATTGAGCCGGCGCCAGAAGGTGCTGATGTCGCGGTCGGAGAGGTCGGTAAATTTGCCGCCGGTCTCCGGCGCGCGGAATTCTATCCGGTCGCTCACCGTGTTGTAGCGAAATTCGGCCTGCTCCGACAGGAAGGCCTCCACCTCGCTCAAGTCTGCCATATTGCCGGCACGGCGTGCCCCGGTGCCGCCTCTGGCGCCTGTCTGCCGGCGGGATCCGGGCAGCGGCAAGGTCCCGTGCTGGGCGATGTTGCCATAGCAGGAGCGTATGATGGCGAGGACGTTGTTGCGCCCGTAGTCGGCAAAGCGGTCGCTTGCCCAGGCTGCTGCGTCGGCCTGGGGAACGCCATAGCGGTTCAGCAGGTAGCCGACGCGGGCGATGTATTCGTTGTGATGATGCGGCACGTAGGCCACCCCCTGTTTTTCGACCGCCTCCATGGCTGCCCCGGCCGCCTCGCCGATGTCGGCGCGATGGGTGCCGGTGCGGTCGCCTTTGGGGGCGGGCATCTCTTCAAACACCTCCAGCACGGCGCCGAAGGCCAGCGCGTCGGGGGCGAAAATGAGGTCGGGGTCGTAGGCCAGCGCCGACAGGCGGGCACGGTCCTTGCATTTGGGGTCATAGTCATGGCCGATGAGGCGGGCGAAGTATTCGTTGCCCTGCGTGAAGACCTCGCGATAGAGGAAGTTGTCGCTGAAATGGGCCCGCACCTCGGGCGTGGCGAAGACCGTATAGGCGAAAATGACGCGCAGCCCGCGGCCCGACAATGTGGTGTAGCACAGACCCGCATGAGGGTCGGAGGCCAGCAGGGCCCGGCAGCGCTCCAGCTCTCCCTCGCCATCGAGATGGTCGAAGTCGCAAAGGCTGTAGCCCGTCAGCCCCTCCAGCTGTTCGAGGCGTCGCCCGCCCCGGCAGCTCACGGCCGGCGTGAAGGCCGGCACCGACTGCTTGATGGCATGCGCCCGGGCTGACAGCCCGGCGGCCGTAAGGCTGCGGAATTGTTCTGTACGGGCGCGAAGGTCGACGCCACCTTCGGCATCTCTCCGGCGGATCAGATCGGCGATCTCCTGCATCGTTATCTCCCGGCACTGCTTGGAGCGAAGGTCCGGAAACAACGAAGGCCGAAAGGGCTGAGGGGTGGAAACTGCGGAAAATGGAGGTAGTTGCCATTTGCAATCCCCCTCATTCCTTGTGGAATAATCGATAAGACGAACTGAATTTACCATAGTCTTTTAGTATTAGGCTTAAATAGAAAGATAGGCCTTAGGCATAAACTTCCTAAATTAAATTTATTGTCAAAGTTTTAATTCGTTGTTGCGAATATAGAATAAAAAGTCGTTCCGGCCAAATGGGAAGGGGTAAAATGTGTGTATATTATATTATTTTAACTATGTAACCGCCGAAACGTTTGTTAAAGCCCCTTGCCGCATCGTTTTAGGCGTCGCTCATGGAGGTGGTGATTCCCGCCGCGCCGCCGCCTCGGAACCTACTCGGCAGAGGGGCAGAAAAAAGTTTCCGCGAAGGCTAAAAAAACATCTGTAAAATTTGCTTATCTTGCAGAAAATGAATATCTTTGCACATAGAACAACAGACCTCATCCCGGGCACACTGACGGGGGTGAACGGGCGGGGTAGGTTGATCTGCCGGGGCTCCGATGCGGAGCAGATGCGCACTGCCCGCCCGTCTGTCGGACCCCGCCATGCCGGAGTCGGGCGCGGCTGTCGCGAAGCCCGCCCCTCTGGCAGAGAGTTAACAAAATCCATCGACAGGGCAGGCGCCCTCTGCGAGCGGTGCCGCCCTTAACCTGAAAACCGAAAAACTATGTCAACAACTGTTTATTCCATCTGTCCGCGTTCAATGACCAACGCGCTTCACCTCGAGTTTCACCAGGCCTACCTGCGTTACTTGACCGAACATACTCCCGCCGCCCTCGGGCTGGCGTCGGCGCTGGTCGATAGCTACCGGAAGAAAATCTCCGACGAGCAGGCCCTCGTCAACCGCACTTTTGTGTCGCCCTATACCGCCGCCATCAAAACGGCCCATCTCGCACGCGCGCGCGCGCGTTCCGTTATATCATGGCCGTCATCCGCAACGCCCGCATGAGCGCCGACCCCGCGATGGTCGCCGTCTGGAACGCACTGAGGGCGCCGATTCTTGACCGCTATCCGCTCTCCATCCTCGGAGGCGACGGTCAGAAGGCCACGGCGCAGATCCGCGGCCTTATCCTCGACCTGCGTGGCGACTGCCGCATGCAGACCACCAAGCTCTCCATCGATTCAGCCATCGATGCCCTTGAGGCTGCCAACGAGCAGTTTGCCGGAAACTACATCTCGCGCAACACCGCCCGTGCAGAATATCCCGTAGGGGTGATGCTCGCATTGCGCGGTGAAGTCGACGAACTGTACACCACCATCTCGGCCATCGTGCAGGGCCAGGCCAATGTCTCCGGCGGCGATGCCGCACAGCAGGCCGTGACCGAAGAGTGCATTGCCCTGGTGGGGCAACAGAACTCGCTCGTGGCCGACTGGCGCCTCCGAATGTCGTTGACCAAGGGCCGCCCCGACACTCCGCCGGCCTCCGGCAAGCAGGATGACGACGATCACCCGTCCGTTTCGATCATCGGTTCGGGCGACGCCGGTCCGGCACCCTCGCTGCCGCAGTTGCAGGCTGGGGCCTGACCCCCGGCGGGAAGGCACCGGAAAGCCCGGGCATGAACGGAAATGCTTCATCCTGCATCCCGACGCCTGGCCCGCCCCTCTGATTTTCCCTTTACTGCCGCGGGGGAGCTCCCCCGCGGCTATTTTTTAACCTGAAAAAAATCATCTTATGAACTCACAGCAAAAACGTACCTTCTGGAGCTATGTCGTCCAAGCCGCCATAGCCATCATCACCGGGCTGGCCGCCGCCTTCGGCATCACCGCCTGCTCGCTGACCTTCGGCGTCTGAACGCCGCGTCCGTCCGCCCCGGCAGGCGGACGCTTTTTTTCGGGAGGCAGGGGCTTGCAGGGACGAAAAAAAGTTTCTATCTTCGCAGCGTACCGG
>CAZMOE010000002.1:79168-170846 GCA_964567855.1 uncultured Prevotellaceae bacterium | reverse complement strand
GCATACAAATGTGGAGACAATCTTCTCAAAATTAAATAAAAAAGTTGCGTAAATGAAAGTTTTTACTTAAATTTGCGCCGTGAATCCGGTAAAATGCCGGAAATGAAAGTCAGCGATGATACGATATAACCGAACCGGTAACTTGATGTTCTCGTCGCCAGTCTGAATTATTTAACCCTATTAAAACTATATCTATGATTTCTCCACTTGCAGAAAGAATGCGCCCCAAGAGCTTGCTTGGATATGTAGGTCAGCAACATCTGATCGGCCCCGACGCCGTCATCCGCCGTATGGTGGAATCCGGACGGCTCGTTTCATTTATCCTCTGGGGCCCTCCGGGCGTAGGCAAGACATCGCTGGCCCGTATTCTGGCTTGGGAACTCGATTTGCCGTTCTACACCCTCAGTGCCGTATCGAGCGGCGTCAAGGAGGTGCGCGAAGTGATAGAGCGCGCCAAGAAAGACCTGTTTTATGAACACCGTCCGCCGGTGCTGTTCATCGACGAGATACACCGATTCTCCAAATCGCAGCAGGATTCGCTGTTGCACGCCGTCGAGCGCGGCGTGGTGACGCTGATCGGCGCCACGACCGAAAACCCTTCGTTTGAAATCATCCGGCCGCTCCTGTCACGCTGCCAGGTCTATACCCTGCGCCCGCTGGAAGAGGCCGACCTGTTGTTGCTGATGCGCCACGCCCTCAACGACGACCCCTATCTGTCGCGCCTCGAGGTCAGGGTGGAAGAGACGACCGCCCTGCTGCGGTATGCCGGTGGCGACGCACGCAAATTCCTTAACATCATCGATCTGGTGAGCGACGAATCGGTGACCGCACTGGAGGCCGACGACATCTATGCCGCCAACGGAGAATGCGAAGGCACCGACGGGCCCGATGCCGCGCCGATGCCCCCGATACCGCCGGTCATCATCAACGACGAAAACGTCGTGGCCCGGTTGCAGGCCAACCCCACGGTCTACGACAAGGGCGGCGAAATGCACTATGACATCGCCTCGGCCCTGATCAAGAGCATCCGGGGCAGCGACCCCGACGCGGCGGTCTACTATCTGGCCCGCATGGTGGCCGGGGGCGAAGATCCCGCCTTCATTGCCCGGAGGCTTGTCATTTCTGCCTCCGAAGATATCGGGCTGGCCAATCCCAACGCCCTGCTCATGGCCAACGCCGCATTCGACGCCGTTCAGAAAATCGGTTGGCCCGAGGCACGCATCACCCTGGCCCAGACAGCCATCTATCTGGCCACCTCGCCCAAAAGCAATTCGGCCTACGAGGCCATCGGAAAGGCGCTGAAGCTGGTCGAAGAGACCGGCAACCTGCCCGTGCCGCTCCACCTGCGCAACGCCCCGACCGAAATGATGTCCTCCATGGGCTATGGCCAGGGATACAAATACGCCCACGATTACGCCGGTCACTTCGTCCGTCAGCAGTACCTGCCCGACAAGGTCAGCGGCGAGCAGCTGTGGCATCCCCAGCCCAATGCGGCCGAAGCCAAACTGGCCGCCCACATGCAGGAACTTTGGGGCGACCGCTTCAAGTGATTTTTCCTGCCTGCACAGGGCGAAAGAAAAGGAATTGCATCCTCCCGATAGCGAAAAGGACCGAAACCGGGAGGCGGAAAGATATATTCGGCAAAAAATTTGACTTTTTCAAAACATTTTATTAACTTTGCATCTCCAAGCCGGTCGGAAAGCCGGCCTTGGGAGGTGTCTAAAAGTATTATATAACCCAAGTTTTGTTATGAATAAGTATAACTTTTATGCTGGCCCGTCCATCCTGAGCACGTACGCCATCGGCAATACGGCGGATGCGGTGTTAGACTTTGACGGTACCGGATTGTCTTTGCTTGAGATCTCGCACCGCAGTAAGGAATTTCAGAAAGTGATGGATCTCGCACAGTCTGTCATGAAGCAGCTCCTCGACGTGCCCGAAGGCTACGAGGTGCTTTTCCTCGGCGGCGGTGCCAGCATGCAGTTCTGTATGCTCCCCTACAACTTGCTGGAAACCAAGGCCAGCTATCTCGACACCGGCACCTGGGCGCACAACGCCATCAAGGAGGCCAGGCTTTTCGGCCAGGTCGATGTCGTGGCTTCGTCCGAGGACCGCAATTACACCTACATCCCCAAGGGATACACCGTTGCCCCTGATAGCGAATATTTCCACTATACGTCCAACAATACGATCTACGGCACCGAAATACTGGAGACGCCCGAAGTCGGCGTGCCGCTCTGCTGCGACATGTCGTCCGATTTCCTCAGCCATCCGGTAGACGTCTCCAAATTCGACGTCATTTACGCCGGAGCGCAGAAGAATCTCGGCCCCGCCGGCGTAACAGTCGTCATCGTGCGTACCGGAGCCCTGGGCCGCGTCTCACGCGCCATCCCGACGATGCTGGACTATCGCACCCACGTCAAGAAAGGCTCCATGTTCAACACGCCGCCCGTGCTCCCCATCTACACGTCGCTCCAGACGCTGAAGTGGTATCAGTCGCTCGGCGGCCTCGAGGCCATGGAAAAGCGTGCCATCGCACGCGCCGAAGTGCTGTATGACGAAATCGACCGCAACCGCCTCTTCACCGGAACGGTCGAGGAGGCCGACCGTTCCCGCATGAACGTCTGCTTCGTCATGGCACCCGAATATGCCGACCTGGAACAGAAATTTGCAGAATTTGCCACCGAACGCGGTATGGTAGGCATCAAAGGCCATCGCTCTGTGGGCGGATTCCGCGCATCTCTCTACAACGCCATGCCTCTTGAAGGCGTCGTGGCATTGAGAGACTGCATGCGCGAATTCGAGCAGAGCATCTGATAGATAAGGCAGGAGCCCTCTATATGGCCGGAACGGCTGCCTGCCCATTTAAAAACAATCATTTCAAATACTGAACAATCAAATTCACTACCGCAATGAAGATCCTGATCGCAACCGAGAAACCCTTCGCCGCCACTGCCGTGGCAGGCATGAAAGCCACCGTCGAGGCACGGGGAGGTGAAGTGGTGTTGCTGGAAAAATACACCGACAGGCAGCAGCTGGTGGACGCCGTGGCCGAAGTCGACGGCATCATCGTCCGCAGTGACGTGATCGACGCCCAGGTGATGGACGCCGCCCCGAACCTCAAGATCGTGGTGCGCGCCGGAGCCGGCTACGACAATATCGATCTCGAGGCTGCTACCGCACGCGGCATCGTCGTTATGAACACACCCGGCCAAAACGCCAACGCCGTGGCCGAACTCGTCTTCGGCATGATGCTGGCCATGGCCCGCAACCGCTACGACGGCACCGCCGGATGCGAGCTGATGGGCAAATCCCTCGGCCTGCACGCCTATGGCAACGTCGGGCGTAACGTGGCCCGCATTGCCCGTGGCATGGGGATGACGGTATATGCCTACGATCCCTTCCTGCCGGCCGATAAGATGGCCGCCGACGGAGTTACCGCCGTGCCCGATGTGGAGACGCTCTACGCCACCTGTCAGTATGTTTCGCTGCATATTCCGGCCACGTCGCAGACGGTCGGATCTATCGGTTACGACCTGCTTGGCCGCATGCCCGCCCGCGCTACCCTCATCAATACCGCCCGCAAGGAGGTTATCGATGAAGCCGGGTTGCTGCGCATCATGGCAGAACGTCCCGACTTCAAGTACATCGCCGATGTCAAACCAGCCGCCGCCGATGCTTTCCTGGCCGACTATGCCGACCGCGTCTTCTTCACCCCGAAGAAAAGCGGAGCGCAGACCGTCGAGGCCAATAACAACGCCGGCCTTGCCGCCGCCTCGCAGGCTGTGGCTTTCCTGGCCGACGGCATCGACCGTTTTAGGGTGAACTGAATGCGGAAGACTTGATTTCTTTGGCCACAACACGTATGGGAAAGAGCAATAAAGCCAGCAACGATTTCGAGTCGTTCCTCAACGAATGTAACACTTACATTTGGGAATGGTACGTTCCCGAAGGGTATGTCAAATTCGGCATACCCTCGCTGACCGGTCTTTGGATCGATGACAAGGAGAAAATCTTTCGCCTTGACACCGTTCTTGAAAAAGTGCATCCCGACGATGTGGAGAAGATCTTCGTCCGCCGCACTTCTCCGCTCTACCGCTCTGACAAGATGTTTGAAATCGACCTTCGTGTCAACGTCACCGGCACGTTCGAGTGGTATGGCTTCCGCGGCCGCACCCTCAAGCGCGACCGCTTAGGCGCTCCGGCCTACATCCGCGGCGTCGCCATCAACGTCGATAACCGTGTCAAGGTGCAGCAGAAACTGCTGAAACGCCGCGACATGCTCTTGCAGAGCGAGAAGCAGAAGACCAACTACTGCGCCGGCGTCTTGTGCGAAGTGGTGACTTTCATTCGCAACCTGGCCAGCAATGCAGACTCTATCATCACCGGCATTTCTACCGGGACGAAGGAAGAACGCCTGCTGCGCATGAAGGAGCTGGAGGACCAGTGCGAACGCATTCTCGAGCTGAGCGACAAGGTGAAGAAGCTGGCCGTGGGCAATGATGCCATAGAGGATACCGAAATCCGATCGCTGGCTTTGTGGGAGCATTTGGCCGAATTGCAGCAAGTGCATTCGCTGAAGGTGCACGGGGCGGTGAAAATCTATTTCTCCAACCTCTATGACGACCTGAAGATAGATGTCAATGTCAAGCTTTTCGACCTGCTGATCGAGAATGTCATCAATTCGCAGTTGCATAACACGCGCAGCGGTTACCTGACGATCAGTTATGCCGTCAAGGAAGGGGAGTCGCTTTTGCTCTCGATCACCTGCACGGAAAATGAAATCGCTCCGCGCACCTTGGACAGCATCCTGACGGAAAACGGCATGGGCCTGTCGGTCTGCCGCCTGCTTGCCAAACGGATGGGTGGCGATGTGAAGGTGGCCCAGGTCGAAAACAGCCGCATGCAGTATGAAATCACACTGCCGCTCAACGTCCGCAAGGTCATCGATACGCCGTTGCCTAAGTTCCCCCCGGTCGAAGAACCGTCGCCGGTCGACTCCGATACGGACCTCGATCCTCTGGCCCGTCCTGACACTTCGGGATTGCCCGTGGTTCTGATCGGCTCGAACACGGCCGGCAGCATCTATCGCAACCAGCATCTTTTCAACGTGATAATGGTCGACAGCACCAACCGCTTGCTCGGCGTTTTCGAGAAGGAGAACCCTGACATCGTCTTTATCGACTACAACCTGAAAGGCGGGATGGAGGTGATGGACCTTATCGGCACCCTTTGCAGCCAGTCGCCCGACACACCCGTCATCGTGACTGCCGACTATGCCCACCGCGTGCTGCACAAACAGTTGCGGAAGCTGGGCGCGCGCTACCTGATCACCAATCCGCTCTCGTTGCGCAAAGTGAATATAATGATTAAAAAGTATTTGAAATAACAATTAACCAATTATCTATGATAGTTGTCAAGCCCTTTAAAGGATTCAGGCCTTCCGCAGAGATGGCCGAGACATTATCATCAAGACCTTACGACGTCTTGAGTTCGAGTGAAGCCAGACTGGAAGCCGGTGACAATCCGCATTCGTTCTATCGCATCATCAAGCCCGAAGTGGACTTCGGCCCGGAATGCGATGAGCATGATCCGCGCGTTTATGACCGCGCCGTGGAGAATTTCCGCACCTTCGTCGATAACGGATGGCTTCGGCAAGACCAGAAACCTTGCTATTATCTATATGCGCAGACCATGGAGGGACGTACGCAGTACGGCCTCGTAGTGGGAGCCGCAGTGGCCGACTACATGAGGGGCGCCATCAAGAAACATGAGCTGACCCGTGCCGACAAGGAGGAAGACCGCAAGAAGCACGTCCGCAACACCGGCGCCAATATGGAGCCCGTCTTCCTGGCCTATCGTGACAGCGAGGCGCTGGCCCGTGTGATGTTGCTGGCCATGTCTACATCGCGTCCCGTCTATGACTTCATTTCCGACGAAGGTTTCGAGCACCGCCTGTGGGTGATCGATGATGACCGGCTTATCGCCGACGTGACCGCAGGGTTCGCCGAATTGCCGGCCCTTTATATCGCCGACGGCCACCATCGCTCGGCCGCTGCCGCACTGGTGGGTGCCGAAATGGCCGCCGCCGATCCGAAGCATACGGGAGACGAGGAATATAACTATTTCATGGCCGTCTGCTTCCCGGCATCCCAACTTCGTATCATGGACTACAACCGTGTTGTCCGTGATCTTAACGGGCTCAGCGAAGAGCAGTTCCTTCAGGCGCTGGCCAATCATTTCGACATTGCGGAAACAGGCAGCGACGAACCTTATCGCCCCGCCGCCCTCCATAACTTTTCGCTCTATTTGGGTGGAAAGTGGTATTCGCTGACGGCCAGGCCCGACACGTATGATGACAATGACCCCATCGGCGGCCTGGACGTGACGGTATCTTCGCGCTTCATCCTCGACGAAATTCTGGGCATCTGGGATCTGCGTCGTGACCAGCGTATCGATTTTGTCGGCGGTCTGCGCGGCCTTGGGGAACTGAAGCGGCGCGTCGATAGCGGCGAGATGAAGGCCGCTCTGGCGCTCTATCCCGTCTCGATGGAGCAGTTGATGAACATTGCCGACACCGGCAACATCATGCCGCCCAAGACCACATGGTTTGAACCCAAACTGAGGTCCGGGCTGGTGGTTCACAAATTGTCTGACTAAGTAAAAATGGCACCGAACCGATGAAACAGGTCAAAGACATATTGAAATTTCTCTTCCGGCTCATTGTCGAGCCGGAAGAGACTTGGCAAACTCTCTCCGCCGGCGATCAGGACCGTAAGGCCGTCGAAGCCATGCAGCGCAACCTCTATTTCCCGTTGCTGGGAGCCGGTGCCCTGCTGCTGTTTCTGGCCGGCGGGTGGAGTGTTTCTCCCTTCGGTCTCGAGCCGGCCATGAAGCGAGGCGTCTCCTTCCTGCTCTCTTACTTTGCGGGGTATTATCTGGCCGTTTTCTGCCTCAGCGAGTTTTTCAAATCGGTCGACAAGCGGGTTTTCGACAAGCACCGGCTCTACGGTTTCACCGCCTATGCGATGAGCTTCATCCTTGTGGTTCAGATTCTGGTGGGTTGCCTGCCGAGCCTGAAGTTCCTGACTTTCATTTGCCTGTATGTGATCTATATCATCTGGTGCGGGTCGAACTATTACCTCTTCATCGATGAAAAGCGGAGGCTCCGTTTTTCCATTTTCGCTTCATTCCTTGTTTATTTCGCTCCCGTGGCGGTAGGGCGGTTGCTGCATCTGATGGAGCACATGCACTAATATCTGCCGAAATGGCGAAGATCGTCTATTGACTATGGCATCCAATAAAAAGAAACTTACCGACATCCGTGTCAACATCCGCAATAAGCGGGTGACGTTCGACTACGAGGTGGTCGACACTTATACGGCCGGCGTGGTCCTCACCGGCACCGAAATCAAGTCGCTACGCCAGGGCAAGGCGGGCTTGACCGATAGTTTCTGCATTTTCGAGAAAGGAGAATTGTGGACGAAGAATGTCTACATCGCCGAATATTTCTACGGCACCTATAACAATCACAACGCCCACCGCGACCGCAAGCTGCTGCTCACCCGCCGCGAGCTGTCCAAGCTCCAGCGCGAGGTCAAGGAGACGGGGCTGACCATCGTACCCTCGCGCCTGTTTATTAACGAGCGGGGCCTGGCCAAGATGGACATCTGCCTTTGCCGGGGCAAGAAGCAATATGACAAGCGCGACAGCATCAAGGACCGCGAAGACCGCCGCGCTATGGACCGCGCCATGAAAGAGGCGCGCCACTATTAGGCCTCGGCCCAATAGTCGCACACCACGCGTTGCAGGCGCACCTTCTTACAGTATTCGCTGACGGCCACATGGGCGGGGTGCACCTTATAGTCGGCGCAGTCGGCCTCATCCTTGAACGTGGCGGTCAGGACCGCATCGAAGGCGGCCTCCGACGGTTCGATGTTGATGCCCACCTCGGCGCTGAGCAGTTGTGGCACGACGCCGACAAGCGCCTCTAAGTGCGTTTTCATCCATTGCGCGTTTTCGGCTTTCGTGCATCCTTCGGCCTCTTCTTTCAGCTTCCAGAGGACGATGTGTTTCAAGATTCTCATTTGTTATATTTTTAAGTTATCCGGTTGCCGGTCACCCTATTGTTGGTCGACCGATTTTTGTTTTCAGCACTTGCCGGCACCTGTCTTCCGGTTGCCGGCACGGCGGTATGACCGTCGGGTGTCGCAGCGGTTGCCGGCGCGTGCAGGGCAGGAATGTCGCTGGCGTGGGCGGTGTCCGCGGCATGGCGCCTGACGGCACCGACGCCGGTTGCAAAAGTAGCGATAAAGTTTGAAAAAACGCTTGCCGGGCCGATAAAAACGCTGTTGCCGTTGTCAGTTTCCCTACTTTCCTTTATTTTTGTCGCAGAATTGTTTCATCCTGCGCCTGTGGGCGTGGCAAAAATAACGCTATTATGGCATCGACCCTCGAATTTGTAGAATACCTCTGCGGCCGGCTGGACGGCTGCGGCGAGGTCCGGTATCGCAAGATGTTCGGCGACTATATGATCTACGTCAACGACAAACCGCTCGTCCTGGCCTGCGACAACCTCGCTTACGTCAAGAAACACCCTGCGCTGGCCCAGGTGATGGCCGGCGCCGAAAGCGGCTGTCCTTATCCGGGCGCCAAAGAGCACTATCTGCTCGACATCGACAACGGGCGGCTGGCGCGCAACGTCATCGCCATTCTCGAACCGCTGACGTCGCAGCCCGCTTCGCGCAAGCGCAAGAAGAAGGTGCTTTTCGTCTGCCTCGGCAACATCTGCCGTTCGCCGGCGGCGCAGGGCGTCTTTCAGCGCATCGTCGATAGCGAGGGGATGAGCGACCGCTTCACCGTCGATTCGGCCGGCACCTACCGCGGCCACGAGGGCTGCCTGCCCGACGCCCGCATGAGGATGCATGCCGCCCGCCGCGGCTATAACCTGACGCATCGGGCGCGGCCGGTTACGGTGCGCGATTTCCAGGCCTTCGACATCATTCTGGCCATGGACGACGCCAATTTCGACGACCTGCGTGCCATGGCGCCCGATGTGCCCTCCGAACGCAAGGTGCGCCGCATGGTGGAGTTCTGCCGCTCTTACATGAACGACAGCGTGCCCGACCCCTATTATTCCGGCGCCGAAGGCTTCGAGCTGGTGCTCGACTTGCTGGAAGATGCCTGCCGCGGTCTCTTCGACTATCTCACCGCGGGGCAGGGCGGTCGGTAAAACAGAAAAAATGTATTGTGCTGTAAGCAAATGCAGGCTTTTTTGTCTGTTTTGACGGCTAAAACCCTCCGTTCATTTGGAATATTCCCGTTTTTGCCGTTCCTTTGCAACCGGAATTTAGAAATCATATACGAATATGGAAGAAAACAGACAGACATTGAACCGCAATCTGGCCCAGATGCTCAAAGGCGGTGTCATTATGGACGTAACTACCCCCGAGCAGGCTCGCATCGCCGAGCGTGCAGGTGCCTGCGCCGTCATGGCGCTGGAGCGTATCCCGGCCGACATCCGTGCCGCCGGCGGCGTTTCGCGCATGAGTGACCCGAAGATGATCAAGGGCATTCAGGAGGCTGTCTCCATCCCCGTCATGGCCAAGTGCCGCATCGGCCATTTTGCTGAGGCACAGATTCTTCAGGCCATCCAGATCGACTATATCGACGAGAGCGAGGTGCTTTCACCCGCCGACGACATCTATCATATCGACAAGACCCGCTTCGACGTTCCTTTCGTCTGCGGAGCCAAAGACCTGGGCGAGGCCCTGCGCCGCATCGCCGAGGGTGCGACCATGATCCGCACCAAGGGCGAGCCCGGCACGGGCGATGTCATTCAGGCCGTGCGCCACATGCGCATGATGCAGTCCGAAATGCGCCGCCTCGTCTCCATGTCGACCGACGAACTTTATGAAGCCGCCAAACAGCTGCGCGCACCTTACGAACTGGTGCTCTACGTGCATGAAAACGGCAAGTTGCCCGTCGTGAACTTTGCCGCCGGCGGCGTTGCCACTCCGGCCGATGCGGCCCTCATGATGCAGCTCGGCGCGGAAGGCGTCTTCGTCGGTTCCGGTATCTTCAAGAGCGGCGATCCGGAAAAACGCGCTCAGGCCATCGTCAAGGCCGTGACCAACTATAACGACCCCAAAATCCTGGCCGAACTTTCTGAGGATCTCGGCGAAGCCATGGTGGGCATCAACGAGCAGGAAATCGCCCTCCTCATGGCCGAACGCGGCAAGTAGGACCGGAGCGGGAACAAGAAACCGAACGATGATGAAAATCGCTGTACTGGCCCTGCAAGGTGCGTTCATTGAGCACGAGCAGATGCTGCGCCGCTTGGGAGCCGAATGTTTTGAAATACGCCAGCGTGCCGATTGGGACCGTCCGAAAGACGGTCTCGTCATTCCCGGCGGCGAGAGCACCACGATGCTCAAGTTGCTGCGTGAGCTCGACCTGTTCGAGCCCGTGGCCGAGGCCGTCAGGGGCGGCCTGCCCGTCTTCGGGACCTGCGCCGGCCTGATTCTGCTGGCCCGCCGTGTGGAGGGCGACGACATCGCCCGCATCGGCACGATGGACATGCTCGTGCGTCGCAATGCCTACGGCCGTCAGCTGGGCAGCTTCTATACCGAGGCCCCGATGCTGGGCGTCGGCGAGGCTGTGCCCATGACCTTTATCCGCGCCCCCTATATCGCAGCGGTCGGCGACGGGGTGGAGGTGCTTGCCACCGTCGGCGGCCATATCGTGGCCGCCCGCCAGGGGCGCCAGCTGGTCACTGCCTTCCATCCGGAGCTGAACGACAGCACCGCCGTGCATGAGTATTTCCTGCGCATGGTGGCCGAGGCTGCTGCGGAGAAAGAGGTATATCAAAGCGCCCATGAGTACGTGGACTTAGGTTTGAGTGTGAAGTGGGCGACGTGTAATGTGGGAGCCTCCTCGCCGTCCGATTACGGCGATTATTTTGCCTGGGGGGAGGTATCGACGAAGTCGGAGTACACGGAAGATAACAGCAAGACCTATAAAAAGAGTTATGGCGATATAGGCGGCAATTCTTCGACAGACGCTGCCCGGGCCAATTGGGGTGGTAGCTGGCGTTTGCCGACTGAGAGCGAGTGTGAAGAACTGGTAAACAAATGCACTTGGACCTGGACGACCGTGAACGGGAAGAACGGCTATAGAGTTGTCGGCCCGAATGGTAACAGTATCTTTCTTCCCGCTGCCGGTTACCGCTACGGGGCGTCGCTCAGCAGCGCTGGTTCCTACGGCAACTATTGGAGCTCGATGCCTGGCTGGAGCGATATGGGCAGCGCGTACGAGCTTTACTTCGATAGTAGTGGTCTCAGCGTGTACTATACCGATCGCCGCTATGGGCAGCCAGTGCGCCCTGTCTCAGAATAAAAGCGCAGCGCTTTGATTCATTTAATTCATTTGATTTATTTCCGTGGGGCATAAAAAGGCCCCACGGCTGTTTTTATTTCCCGCTCTGAACTGTCGCAGAGAGCCCTCCGGGCGGAACTTTGGCCGGTAATTGAAAATCTCCACGATTCTCCAGGGACGGATCGGGAGGAAAAACGCAACTCGCGCCCTTGCCTGTGCTCACCGAAGTCCCGGGCTTGCCCCTGCTTACGTTAATATTTGTTATTTCTCCCGTCCCCTCCGCCGGCACGCCCCCTCTGCCGGCCGTAACAATATTTAATTGCCCTCCGTCGGTTGCCATCTCTTTGCCGGAAGCGTTATATTTGCATAACCAAACAGAAAATCCCGATGGAAGAGATGATCCAATTCAAATATACATTGCCCATTCAGTTGCGCTTCAATGACATCGACAAGTTCGGCCACGTCAACAACGCGGTCTACTTTTCTTACTACGATCTGGCCAAAACCGAATATTTCTCCTCCGTCTGCCCCTCGGTCGACTGGACGTCGGAGGGAATCGTCGTGGTCAACATCAAGGCCGATTTCCGGTCGCAGATCCTGGGCGGCGACCACATCGCCGTGCAGACGGCCGTGACCGAAATCGGCACCAAGAGCTTCAAGCTCATGCAACGCGTCATCGACACCATCACCGAGGAGGTGAAATGTGTCTGCGAGTCGGTGATGGTGATGTTCGACCTCCACCGGCAGAAATCCGAGGCCTTGCGCCCGGAGTGGGTCAATGCCATTTGCGCCTTCGAGGGGCGCGACCTTCGGCGCCGCCGTTGAGATCGGCGGCGACCGCCCCCTTGCTTTCGGCCGCATTTTCAGGAGGCGATTTTGCCGTTTTTTCTTGGCCGGTTGGCAAAAAAATGTTATCTTTGTAGACGTAAATCGCACCGGTGCAGGACGTTCCGGCATCGGGTGACCCGAATACACGAAACAAAGATATCATGACTTGCAGAACTTTTCTTCACAGAACGATTTTAGCGGCTTGCTGCCTGACGGCCCTGCCGCTTTTCGCCCGACGGGCACCTCAGCGGCAGGAGGCTGTCGCCGCAGTAAGGCCGGAGGGCGCGGCGTCGGCGCAGAAAGAACGTCGGCCCCGTCTTTTCGTGGCACCCAACGAGCCGTTGGGCCAGGGCCGCGGCATTCATCCCGGCTGTGTGGCATGGGTGCATGCCCCCGGCGTAGCGCGATGGGACGGCGGGACCGGTCTCTGGGTCGAAGACCGCTGGAATGACCAGCAGAAGGCTGACGCCATGGTGCGCGCCGCCGTCGTGGAGCTTACCGGCGAACGCACGCCCCGCCGGGCCTGGAGAGCGCTCTTCCGCTCGTTCAACGAAAGCCACGGGCGCGGCCGCCACGGATACCGTCCGGGCGAAAAGATCGCCATCAAACTCAATATGAACAATGCCCTGACGCATCGCGACACCATCGAACTGAACTCGTCGCCTTTCGTGACGCTGGCCCTTGTGCGCAGCCTGGTGGAGGAGGGCGGTGTGCGTCAGCAGGACATTATCGTCTGCGAGCCGAGCCGTGCCATCACCGACAGCATCTACGACAAATGCCACCGCCTCTATCCGCAGGTCGTCTTCATCGACAACATTGGCGGCGATGGGCGCCTGAAGTGTGAATATTACCCCGATCGCATCCTCTATTCGGCCGACAACGGCAAGCTGGCCACCGGCCTGGCCCGCTGCATCGTCGATGCCGACTATCTCATCAACAGCGCCCTGCTGAAGACCCACAAGGGGCCCGGCGTCACCCTCACGGCCAAGAACTGGTATGGCGCCACCGACATCGCCCTGCAATGGCGGCAGAACGCCCACAGCAACTTCAGCCCCGACAAGAAGCACGGCCGCCCCGGCTACAAGACCTTCGTCGATTTCATCGGCCACAAGGAGCTCGGCGGCAAGTGCATGCTCTATCTTATCGACGGAACCTACGGCTCGCGCGACGTCAACGGCAAGCCTGCCCCCAAGTGGCAGAAAGCCCCCTTCAACGGCGACTGGTGCTGCTCGCTCATCGTTTCGCAGGATCCCCTGGCATGCGATGCCGTGGGGCTCGACATGCTGGTGGGAGAGTGGCCTGAGTTCGGGAGCTTCAACTATTGCGACGAATACCTGCGCGAAGCCGCCACCATCCCGGCGCCTCCCAGCGGAACGCTCTATGACCCTGAGCGCGACGGCGTTCCGCTGGCCGCCCCCCTCGGCCTGATGGAGCACTGGAACAATGCGGCCGAAAGGAAGTACCTGAAACTCGATTTGAGATACCGGAAATTGTGAAAAATACAGAACCCCGCGTATATCTGAAATCTGCGCTTTGCATTTCGCCGCCGAAAGTTCCGAAAAGAATTTAAAACTTGCCCGCGCTGTGTTTATAAATGAAATAAATAACTAAATTTGCACAGATTAAAACACTAATCACATTAACCAATTTAATAAACAAAACAAAATGGCTATTGATTTAAGTAAGTACGGTATTACTGGTGCAACCGAGATCGTCCACAACCCTTCCTACGAAGTATTGTTCGAAGAAGAAACCAAGGCCGACCTCGAAGGTTATGAAAAAGGTCAGGTGACCGAGCTTGGCGCTGTTAACGTCATGACGGGTATCTACACCGGACGCTCTCCTAAGGATAAATTCATCGTGATGGATGAAAATTCCAAAGACACCGTGTGGTGGACTTCCGATGACTATAAGAATGATAACAAACCTCTCTCTGAAGAATCTTGGGCAGTGCTCAAAAACATCGCCAAAGAGGAGCTTTCCAACAAGAAACTCTATGTCGTAGACTGTTTCTGCGGTGCCAACAAAGACACCCGCATGGCTGTCCGCTTCATCATGGAGGTGGCTTGGCAGGCACATTTCGTGACCAACATGTTCATCCAGCCCACAGCTGAAGAACTCGCCGACTTCGAGCCTAACTTCATCGTTTACAATGCCTCCAAGGCTAAAGTCGAGAACTGGAAGGAACTCGGTATCAATTCTGAAACCTGCGTTGCTTTCAACATCACAAGCCGCGAACAGGTAATCATCAACACTTGGTACGGTGGTGAGATGAAGAAGGGTATGTTCTCTATGATGAACTACTACCTCCCCCTCAAGGGCATCGCCTCTATGCACTGCTCCGCCAACACCAACGAAAAGGGTGAGACCGCTATCTTCTTCGGCCTTTCCGGTACCGGAAAGACTACTTTGTCTACCGATCCGAAGCGTCAGCTCATCGGCGACGACGAACACGGCTGGGACGACAACGGCGTCTTCAACTTCGAAGGCGGTTGCTATGCTAAGGTTATCAAGCTCGACAAGGAGTCTGAACCCGATATCTACAACGCCATCAAGCGCAACGCCCTGTTGGAGAACGTAACCGTTGACGCCGAAGGCAAAATCGACTTCGACGACAAGAGCGTGACCGAAAATACCCGCGTTTCTTACCCGATCAACCACATCAAGAATATCGTTCGTCCTGTTTCTGCAGCTCCTGCCGCTCAGAACGTTATTTTCTTGTCTGCTGACGCATTCGGCGTTCTTCCTCCGGTTTCTATCCTGACTCCCGAGCAGACGAAGTACTACTTCCTCTCCGGCTTCACCGCCAAGTTGGCAGGTACAGAGCGCGGCATCACCGAGCCGACTCCTACCTTCTCCGCTTGCTTCGGTCAGGCATTCCTCGAACTCCATCCTACCAAATATGCTGAAGAGCTCGTGAAGAGAATGGAGAAGAGCGGCGCTAAGGCATACCTCGTAAATACCGGCTGGAACGGTACCGGTAAGCGTATCTCTATCCGCGACACCCGCGGTATCATCGACGCTATCCTCGACGGCAGCATCAAGACCGCTCCGACGAAGGTTATCCCGATCTTCAACTTTGAGGTTCCGACGGCTCTCCCCGGTGTTGATCCTAATATCCTTGACCCGCGCGACACTTACGAGTGCGCTTGCAAGTGGGAAGAGAAAGCCCAGGATTTGGCCGCCCGCTTCATCAAGAACTTCGGCAAATATACTACCAACGAGGCTGGTAAGGCTCTTGTTGCCGCCGGTCCTCAGCTTTAAAGAAGAAAAATCTTTTTATAAGGTAATAGATTTTTACGGTAATTTTGTCCCTTTTTCGTCTTATGGCGAAAAAGGGATTTTTTTGCTGCCTGAAGTTTTATGTTGGAGACACGATGTTTTACTTCCGGAGGCTTCATGACAAGGATGGTGTGTGACGTCGTGGCGCCTTGTCTTTTTATTGTCCGGCTTTCTGCGCTTTGCTTTCGTTGTTGCCGGAATGATGTTGCCGGAGGTCGGTCCGGGATTGCCTTGGTCGATGCTCTGTGAGCAGGGACCTATATAAACTATCCATCCGGTTTCTTGCTTTCAGTAGAAACCGGATGGATGATTTTGGGATCAATATGCAGACGGGAGGATGAAATGCGTGTAAAATTGGGGACTGAATACAATGCCCGATGCGCTATTTTCTGTCTCTCCGTCAGCGTTCTATTCTGTTTTGTTTCGCGAAAAATCGGAAAGAAGAGAGGCGTTATCTTGCTTCTTGCCTATAACTGGGTTTTAGCGGCCGAGCAGTACGCGGGCGTTTTCGATAGCTTGCGGCGTGAGTGTGGCGCCGCTCAGCATGCGGGCGATCTCTTCTATTCGTTTTTCGTCATTCAGCAGAAGGATGTGCGTGTTGGTCTCTGTGGCGCTGTCTTCCTTGAAGACTTTGTAATGGGCGTCGCCTTTGCCAGCCACCTGTGGCAGGTGGGTGATGGTGATGACCTGCAGGTGGGTGGCCATTTGCCTCATGACCTGACCCATACGGTCGGCGATGTCGCCGCTGACGCCTGTGTCGATTTCATCGAAAATGATGGTGGGCAGGGCCTTGGCCGACGAGATAAGCGCTTTTATGGAGAGCATCAGTCGGCTGATCTCGCCGCCCGACGCGATTTCTCCGACCGGCTTGAGCGGTTGGTTTTTGTTGGCTGAAAAAAGGAAGGTGATGGCATCCGCTCCGGTGGGGGTGAAATCCTCGGTCGGCCGGATATCGACCTGGAAGCGTACGTTGGGCATGCCCAGGTAGGCGACCTTTTCGGTCAGCGCCTTTTCAAAATCCCGTGCCGCCCGCTGGCGTGAGGCGGTCAGCGCGGCGGCATTTTTCCTGACGCTGGCGGTCAGCGTACGGATAGTCTGCTTCACCTCGTCGATTTCATCATCGCTGTTGTCGATGTGACGGAGCCGTTCGGCCAGTTCGTCGCGTAGAGCGATCAGTTCCTCGCAGGAGCTCTTGCCGTGTTTCTTTTCGAGAGTATAGATGAGCTCCAGCCGCTCTTCGACAGCGGCATTGCGTTCGGGATCGAAGTTGACCTGCTCGGCGCGGTCGGCGGCCTCTTCGGCAATGTCTTTCAGGTCGATGTAGTCGCTTTCCAGCCGTCGGGCGATTTCTTCAGCTTCGGGGAAGATTTTACTGATGCTTTCGGCGGTATGGCAGGCCTGCTTGAGGCGGTTGATGATGCTTTCGTCGGCCCCGTCGAGCATATCGGTTACGGCGGTGAGTCCGCCCTTGATCTCTTCGGCATGGCTGAGCAGTTCCTGTTCGGCCTCCAGTTCTTCCTGTTCCCCGGCCGTAAGGCGGGCGTCCTCCAGCTGGGCATGCTGGTAGCGCAGATAGTCGGTCTCGTTGGCGTTGCGGGTCGCCTCCTCCTGCAATATCCGGAGCCGCCGCTGCTGGCTGCATAGTTCTTTATAGAGCGTCTTGTACTGTCCAGATTCAAAACTATTGCGTGCCAGCGTGTCGACGACCTCCTGCTGGAAGGTGTCTTGGCCGAGCAGCAGATTCTGGTGCTGCGAATGGATGTCGATGAGCGACTGCCCCAGCACCTTGAGCATGGTCAACTGCACGGGAATGTCGTTGATGAATGCCCGCGATTTGCCCGTAGCATATACTTCGCGGCGAATGATGGTGTTCGTGGCGTCATATTCCAGATCGTTGACGCTGAAGAAGTTCTGTAGATTATATTCACTGATGTCGAACGAAGCCTCGATGACGCATTTGGCCGATCCTGTGCGCACGGCTTTGGCGTCGGCGCGCTGGCCGAGGATAAGTGCCAATGCCCCCATGATGATGGATTTGCCGGCGCCGGTTTCGCCCGTGATGACGGTGAGACCGCGGTCGACGTGTATTTCAAGATGGCCGATCAGGGCGTAGTTGTCGATGAATAGGCTTTGAAGCATAGGTTGTGTATTGCTGGACCGCCGGAGGGCGCTGCCGGTCATGACGTTGCAGGCGGCGTGCGGCGGTTATTTTTGTGGAGTCTTTTTAATTTCGGAGAGTTTGTTGGTATAGGAGGGGTAGACCTCCTGCAGGCGGGTGTAGACCTGGGTCTTTTCGTTTTGCGGAGCCTTGGAGTAGATGTTTATCAGCTCGTCGAGCTTGGCGTCGATAAAGAGGGTGAGGAGCACCGTCTGCGGGCTGGCGCTTTTGACGTTCTTGATCAGGTCGCAGGCGGCGCCGATTTGGCTACGTCCGCGGTCCACGCTTTGGTGCATAGCATCCAGGCCCTGCCGGTGATAGGTGTACCACAGCTGGCGGAAGTCGGCATTGCTTTCGGCCAGCAGGTCGGTGATGAGGGCGTGGCGGTTCTTCTTGCTGTCGAAGGCTTTCCAGCCTTTGCCCTCTGCGGTCTGCATCTGACTGACGATGTTTTCGGCCTTGCGCAAGAAAGGCTCGCCGCCCTTGGGCGAAAAGCTGTCGAAATCGAGACCGAGGATGAGGTAGACATAGTAGGCGGTGATAGCCACCAGCTCGTTGTCGAGGTTATACTCGTTGAAGTTGAGCATCTGTCCCTCAGTGTACTCGAATTCCACCTCGCCGTCTTTCCAGTTGAGCGTTGTGCTGCTGTAGTTGGAGTTGTAGACGGGTCGGCGGCTCTGTACGGTGAGGGTAGCGGTATATTTGTCGGTCGACGGGATGGAGTTGATGGTCAGGGCGAAGTTGCAGTTGATTTTCTCGACATTGGTGAACTGCGCATTGCTCCACGGCTGGTTGTTGATGAATTCGGCCAGGTCGTTCTGCAGTGTCTTGAACCGTTCCTGATAGGCCGTTTCTATCTGCGAGGCGTTGATCGAGACCGAACAATTCAGCTCCTGGGCTACGACAACAGGGGCCATGCACAGGATGCACAGCCCGAGTTGCAGTATTCGAGTGATTCGCGATGCCGGAATGTTGAAAACGTTCATGCGTGTTATTTTTTTCCCTGTATCAGCGACAATTTGATTTTCGTGATGGCTTTCTTGGTGCTCAGCGCGAATGCGCCCTGCATCATCCAACTGAAATATCCGGGGTCGCGCTGCAATACCTGAATCACAGGTTCGCCTTTGTACTTGCCGAAGTTGAAGACCTCGATATTGCGGTCGTTGTAGACGAAACAGCCGCACGGGTCGACGTTCCGGTTCATCTGGCTGAACTTGTGCAGCGCCTCGATGTCGTTCTCCAGGTCCGGATAGCGGTCCAGCTGGGCCTGCAGTACCTCGTAGGTGGCACGGGTGTCGGCATCGGCGCTGTGGGCGTCCTCCAGCGTCTTGTTGCAATAGAACTGGTAGGCAGCCGAGAGGGTGCGCTGTTCTTTCTTGTGGAAGATGTTCTGGACGTCGACGAAGCGGCATTTGCCGGTGTCGAATTCCACGCCTGCGCGAAGCATTTCCTCGATGAGCAAAGGAACATCGAAACGGTTGGAATTGAAACCGCCGAAGTCGCAGCCCGCAATGTCGTTGGCGATGGTCTGTGCCAGCTCCTTGAAGAGCGGTTTGTCGGCCACCATCTCGTTGGTAATGTGATGCACGGCCGTCGCCTGCGGCGGAATCGGCATGCCGGGGTTGACATAGTAGGTGCGGCTGATTTCCTCACCGTTGGGCATGATCTTCAGGTAGCTGATCTGCACGATTCTGTCGTTGACGACATTCGTGCCGGTGGTTTCCAGATCGAAGAAGACGATGGGTTTCCTGAGTGCGAGTTTCATGGCTTAAAAGTCTGAAAGCATCATCGGCATCAGGAGCATCAGCAGATCTTCGCCTTCGGCATTTTCTACGGGGACGATGAGGCCAGCGCGTGCCGGGTCGGCAAGCTGTATCTCTACCTCCTGCGAATTGATGTAGTTGAGGATCTCGATCAGGAATGTAGAACGGAAGCCGATCTGCATCGGGGCACCCGTGTAGCTGCATTCGATTTTTTCTTCGGCCGAGGTGGAATAGTCGATGTCCTGGGCGGTCACCACCATGCTGTTGTTGTCGAGGTCGAGCTTCACGAGTCCCGTGGCGGGGTTGGAGAAGACCGAAACGCGGCGCAGGATGTTGGTGAAGAGCTGGCGGTCGATGATGAGCTTGTTGGAGTTGTTTTTCGGGATTACCGATTCGTATTTCGGGTAACGTCCTTCGATCAGGCGGCAGGAGATTTCATAATCGCCGAAGGTGATGCGGGCACTTTTCGTGTCGAAAGCCACGGTAGCATCGCCCATGTCCTTGCCGATGGTCGTCTTGACGAGGTTGGCAGGCTTTTTGGGCAGAATGAACGAGGCGGTGAAGCCTGGCTGTATCGAGGTGTTGTTGAGGCGCACCAGTTTCTTGGAGTCGCTGGAGACGAAGACGAGCCGGTCGGGCATGATGTCGAAATAAATACCGTTCATGACCGGGCGCAATTCGTCGTCAGCCGAGGCGAAGAGCGTGCGGGTGATGCCGCTGAGCAGGGCTGCCGAAGGCAGAGTGACGCTTTGGGCCCCCTCGGCCAGGTCTTTCTTGATCGGATACTCGTTGGCGTTCTGGGCGATGAAGTTGTACTTGCCGTTCTGGAAGAAGATGAAAATCTCCAGATTTTCGTCGTTGATCTGGAACGTCAACTGCTGTTGCGGCAGCTCTTTGAGGGGTTCGAGCAACGTCTTGGCGGGTACCACGAACGAGCCGTTGCCCTCGGTTTCAGTGATGGGGATGGAGGTCACCATCGTCGTATCGCCATCGGAGGCGGTCAGGGTCAGCCGATCGTTTTCTATCCTGAAAAGGAAGTTGTCGAGAATCGGCATCGTGTTTTTGGAATTGAGCACGCGGCTGATGGTCTGTAAATGGCTCAGGATGTCTGAGCTGAGCACTACGAATTTCATGTCTTAGCAAAAATTAAAGTATTACTATGGGACAAATATATGCAATTTCGTTTTTTTCGGCAAATATTTGTCCCGTTTTTTTGAGCAGGGCGGTAGCGGATGCCTCAGCAACGGCTGAGCACCTCTTTCAGGAATGTCCAAAAACGACCCACAGAAGCGATGGAGAGCCGTTCTTTCGGCGAATGGACATCTTTCATCGTCGGGCCGATGCTCACCATATCCATGTGCGGATATTTGGTCAGGAAGAGGCCGCATTCCAGCCCAGCGTGGATGGCCATGACCTCAGGCTCGGCACCGAAAACATCGCGGTAGGCCTGCTGGCAGACCTTCATGACGGGCGATTGTACGTTGGGCTTCCAGCCCGGATAGCTGCTGCGGTGGCAGACGTCGGCGCCGGCCATCCGGAAGACCGTTTCCACAGTCAGGGCGATATCGTTTTTCTCCGATTCCACAGAACTGCGCTGGCTCGTCTCGACGGTGATGACACCCGGTTCCGGCATTTTGACCGACGCCAGGTTGGTCGACGTCTCCACCAGTCCCTGTATGGACCGGCTCATGCCGATCACACCGTGCGGGCAGGCCTGGAGCGCCATCAGCAGGCGGTCGCTCACGCCCGGCTCGATGATCGTCGCCGGCACGTCGGCCGTTTCGATCTCCATCTTGAATTCCGGTTCCACGTCGCCCACTTCATCCTCTATCGTAGCCACAAAGCGGTTGAAGTCCACCATCATATTGTCGCGTCGTCCTGCCGGGATACCGAACACGGCCGAGGCCTCGCGGGCAATGGCGTTGCGGAGGTTGCCGCCCCCGATGCGCGCCAGCACCAGACCGGGCTGCGAGATGAGGAAGCGCGTCAGGATCTTGTTGGCATTGGCGCGCCCCAGGTGAATGTCGCCGCCGGAGTGACCGCCCTGCAGGCTGCAAACCTTGACTTCTGCGTAATACAGCTCTTGCGGAGCCGGAACGGAGGCATAGCGGAACGTGGCCAGCGTATCCATGCCGCCGGCGCAGCCTATGAAGATCTGGTTTTCCTCTTCCGAGTCGAGATTGATGAGCACCTTGCCCGTCATGAAACCTTCTTTCAGCGCATGGGCGCCGCTCATGCCGGTTTCCTCATCATACGTAAAGAGTGCCTCCAGCGGCCCGTGGGCGTAACTGTCGTCGATAAGGGCGGCCAGGGATAACGCCATGCCGATACCGTTGTCTGCACCCAGAGTGGTGCCTTCCGCCTTCACCCATTCGCCGTCGATACGGGTTTTGATCGGATCGGTTTCGAAGTTATGGTCGATACCTTCGTTTTTCTCGCATACCATATCCATGTGACCCTGTAATACGATCGTCGGGGCGCTTTCTCGGCCGGCGGTAGCGCCTTTGCGCATCAGGACGTTGCCCGCCTCGTCGACGTGACACTCCAATTGATGCTTGGCGGCGAAATCGGTCAGCCATTGACGTATTTTCCCTTCCTTTTTAGAGGGTCTCGGAATTTTTGTGATCTCGTCAAAGATGCTCCAGACGATTTCCGGAGCGAGGTTTTTGATTTCCATAATCAATATTGTATATTTAAAAATGTTAAATAGGCCTCACCTTGTATGTTTTTTCTTTAAATGTGTGCGGTAAGTACCGCAGTGCAAAAATAAAGTTCTATCTTTGCATCACAAAAATAGGGAATATGTGGCAAACTTTGTTACTTTCTGCAATGATTTTGTTAATATCTTTTGTTTTTTTAGCAATAAAGATATTATTTGTGAAAAAAGGAGGTTTCCCCAAGACCCACGTCAGCCAGAACGAGGCTTTGCGAAAGAAGGGCATCACCTGCGTGCAGGCGATGGATCTGGAAGAGCGCAAGCGCCGCGGACTGTATGCCGGCAGCAAGTCATGACAATCTAAAAACGATCAAACGATTATATGAAAAAACACTTTTCTATCGTTTCGGCCCTTCTGTTGGCCGGAGCATGTGCGAGCGGCATCGTTTCATGTGCCGATTCCAAGACGACGGCGGTCGAACCTGCATGCCGTGTAGTGATGAGCGATACCTGCCGTCTGCCCATCGCCTATATAAATGTAGACTCGCTCCTGATGAACTATGAATTTGCCAAGGATCTTAATGAAGAGCTGATCCGCAAGACCGAAGACGCCCGCATGACCCTCAACACCCAGGCCGCCGGCCTTGAAAAGGAGGTGAACGAGTTCCAGCGCAAGTTGCAGACCAACGCTTTCCTTTCCGAAGATCGTGCCCAGCAGGAGGCCAACCGTCTGCAGAAGAAGAAAGATGCCCTCGACCAGCAGAATCTGAAAATGCAGCAGGATCTTGCCCAGGAGCAGGCTCAGATGAACGCCCGCCTCGGCGATTCTATCCGCAACTTCCTGAAAGAATACAATGAAGTGAAGAAGTTCGAGATGATTTTCAGCAACACGATGTATGACAACATCCTGCTCGACTTCCCCCGCTATGACATTACCGGCGAAGTGTTGACTCAACTCAACCAGCGTTACGCCAAAGTCAAGAAATAAGCCCTTCGGCCCTGCCGCAGGCGTGAAGATAAAGCCGTCGTTTCCTGGGTATCTGTTTTTTTCATAATGGATCCTTCGGAGACGGCGGTTTTCGTTTTTCCGGCGGACGGGCCTGCTATTGCAACGCCCCCGATGGCCATCGGAGGCTGTTTTGAAATCGTTGGCAAACGGATTGTTTATTTCTCCTCCTCATCCAGCCCGAGGAAATGCACGAGCCGTTGTGTCAGTTGCAGATTTTTTTTGAGTTGACGGGGCGTGTACTTGCCGTCGTCGCCCGCCGCGATGCGTAGTGAGATTTCATACAGTCCGTGATCCTGTGGCTGGAACTGATAGTTGGCCTCCAGCATCTGGCGGATGCGTAGCATCTGTTCCTTCAATTCCGCGCTGCGGTTCCCGACCTGTTCCAGCAGCGAGATACAACGCTCCAACTCCTGCCGCGTATCCTTATAACGGTCCTGCAGCAGCAGGTGCCAGATGATGCAGCGGTACAGCGACCGCTCCAGGTCTTCGGGCAGCGGATCGGCCGGAGGCGGCGCCGGCGCCGCCTGTTGCGGTATCAGCATTTCGCCGCGCCCTGTCAGCAGCCAGTCGGCATTGAGTTGCGGGAAGGCCCGCAGAATGCGCTCGACGCTCTCCGACGAGATCCCCTTGTCGCCCTGCAAAGCCTTGAACAGCAGACCGGTGCTCAGCCCTGCCGCTTTGTTGACCTTGTAGACGGTCAGTTGTTCGTGTTCGATGAATTGTTTCAGCCGTTCGGAGAATGTAGACATGTCGCGGGAGTACGTTTAATATCGGTTAGCCTCGCAAAGATACATCATTTTATTGAGACGGGGGCGGAAATGGTCAGGAATCTTTCCGGCCGGGGATGGTGAGCAGAGGGCGGTCCCTTGTTTTTCCCCGTCTTGGCCGGCTGTATATTTTCAAGCGTTTCCCTATCTTTACCCCGGCGGCCTGTTCTGTCATGAATCGTGTATGTAATTCCGGCGGTCTCCGGCGTGGGGGTGCCGGGGAAAAATCGGGCAGTATATATAATGAGTATCGGATTGACAGCAGAACGACCGTTTCTGCGCCCGTGGCGGAAAGTCTTTCGCGTGCCGCTTGGGGCGGCCGACGGGATACGGAATGCCCTCCGAACCTCCCGATTGCACTTCATAAGCGGAGTGGAGGGAGAGGACGGAGGGCGGAAAGAGCCCGGTTCCAGCCGGCGATACGATTATTGTACTACGATTTGCTTGGGTTGATTTGTCTGCGTTGTTGCCTTTTTCGGAATCGTGATTGTCAGGACGCCGTCTTCGGCCTTGGCCTCGATCTTATCCTTTTCCACGTTGTCCGGAAGGAGCATCGTCTGCTGGAACTGGGTGTATGAAAATTCCCGGCGGAGGTACTTGCCCTGATCATCCTTCAGGTCTTCTTCCCGAGGATTATGGACGCTGACTACCAACTGATTCTCATCGTTGATATTGACTTTCAGATTTTCTTTCTTCAGGCCGGGGGCAGCCAGTTCAACCTTATAACAGGTCGGGCATTCCCGGATGTTGACAGCGGGCACGTTGCAGGATGTCGAGCGCATCCATTCGTTGCCGAAGAAGTCGTTGAAGAGGGCAGGCAGCCACTGCTGGGAATTTTTTTTGACGGGGGTTAGCATAGTCTTTTAGGTTTATCTTGTTTGAGGAATCAGTTTTTCTTTCTTGTGGAAGACCGGCGCCGGAATTTCCGGGGCCGCTTTTCGACATTATAACCTCCGGGGCGGAAAATAGGTTCGCAACGGGAATGTTATAAATCGTCAACGCGCGGCCGGAAGGGGTATCGATGATATTTTTAGTCCTTTTCTGTTCCGGATATTCGGGAAAAACATTATCTTCGCACGTTCAAATATCGTATTCAACGTGGCAATAGAAGTATTGGGCGCCCGCGTCCACAATTTAAAGAATATCGACGTGACGATTCCCGGTCACAGCCTGACGGTAATCACCGGTCTTTCAGGCAGTGGCAAGTCGTCGTTGGCTTTCGACACCATCTATGCCGAAGGTCAGCGTCGCTACATCGAGACCTTTTCCAGCTATGCACGCAATTTCCTCGGCAATCTTGAGCGGCCGGATGTCGACTATATCGGCGGTCTCAGCCCGGTGATCAGTATCGACCAGAAGACCGTCAACCGCAATCCCCGCAGCACGGTGGGCACCACGACCGAGATCTACGACTTTTTCCGTCTGCTTTACGCCCGCGCCGGCGAGGCCGTTTCTTACCTTAGCGGCGAGAAGATGGTCAAGTTCAGCGAGGAGAGCATTCTTCGCCTCATCGGCGAGCATTATACCGGGCGGCGGGTTTTCCTGCTGGCGCCGCTGGTGCGCAACCGCAAGGGACACTATCAGGAGCTGTTCGATCAGATGCGCAAGAAAGGGTATCTCTTCGTCCGCATCGACGGCGTGGTGCGCGAAATGCTTTACGGGTTGAGGGTCGACCGCTACAAGAACCACAACATCGAACTGGTGGTCGACAAACTGCAGGTCGGCGAGGCCGACGAGCAGCGTCTGCGCGAAAGCGTGCGCCTCGCTCTCAAGATGGGAGGGGGGATGGTCATGGTCATGGATGCCGACAAGCGCGACGAGGAGGGAAATTACAGCGACGTCCGTCACTATTCGCGCACATTGGTCGATCCGGTCACCGGCCTTTCTTACAAGGACCCCGCCCCACATGATTTCTCGTTCAATTCGCCCATGGGCGAATGTCCCCGCTGTCACGGTACGGGTGTCATCTCGGCGGTAGACCGCGACAAGCTCATTCCCGATCCCTCCCTCAGCATTGCCGACGGAGCCATCGGGCAGTTGGGCAGGAAAAAGAAATCGCTGATATTTTTGCAGATCGAGGCCCTTCTGAAATCCTATGACTTGTCGATCGACACGCCTGTGGCCGAGCTTCCCGACAATGCGATAGACGACATCCTGCTCGGTACCGGCAAGTGCTACCGCATTGCCGAAGAGTTGCCGGGGCATTCGCTGCTTTCCATTCCTTACGAAGGGGTGATCAAGCATCTGGAGTATGTCGCCGAGGAGAGCGGCAAGGCGGCCGACCGCCATTGGATCAGCTCCTGCAACGTTACCCGCACCTGTCCGGAATGTCATGGCCACCGTCTCAACCGCGAGGCGCTTCACTACTTCATCGGCGGCAAGAACATTGCCGAGGTAGGCGACATGACGCTGGCCGAACTCTCCGAATGGGTCGACCAGTTGCCCGGACAGCTTTCAAAACGCCAGCGCACGGTGGCTACCGAGGTTTTGAAGGAGATCAGTACCCGCCTCCGTTTCTTGCTGGAGGTCGGCTTGGGCTATCTTTCCCTCAACCGTCCCTCCATGAGCCTCAGCGGCGGCGAAAGTCAGCGCATCCGTCTGGCGACGCAAATCGGTTCGCAGCTGGTCAACGTACTCTACATTCTGGATGAACCCAGCATCGGGCTTCATCAGCGTGACAACGAGCTGCTGATCCGTTCCCTGAAAGCATTGCGCGACCTGGGCAATACGATTATCGTCGTCGAGCATGACCGCGATATGATGCTGGCGGCCGATTATATCGTCGATATCGGGCCGATGGCCGGCCGCCTGGGCGGCAACCTGCTGTTTCAGGGAACGCCGGCCGACATGCTGAAGCAGGCCACTCTGACGGCCGATTACCTCAACGGCACCCGTCGGATAGAGATTCCCGCCGTCAGGCGCCCCGGCAACGGACTTACGCTGACACTGCGCGGATGCACCGGGCACAATCTGAAGAATGTGGACGTCTCGTTCCCCCTCGGGTGCCTCATCGGCATCACCGGCGTATCGGGGTCGGGCAAGTCGTCGCTGATCAACGGCACGCTGCAGCCCATTTTGAGCCAGCATTTTTATCGTTCCTACCGCCAGCCGCTGCCTTACACTGCAGTCGAGGGCCTGAAAAATATCGGCAAGGTCATCGACGTCGACCAGACGCCGCTGGGCCGCACCGCGCGCAGCAATCCGGCCACCTATTCGGGCCTTTTTTCCGATATTCGCGCCCTCTTCACGGCATTGCCCGAGAGCCAGATGCGCGGCTACAAGTCCGGCCGTTTCTCGTTCAACATCCGCGGCGGCCGCTGCGAGGTCTGCGCGGGCAATGGCTACAAGTCCATCGAAATGAATTTCCTGCCCGACGTCATTGTGCCTTGCGAAGCCTGCCACGGCAAACGCTACAACCGCGAGACACTGGAAGTCCGTTTCAAGGGCAAGAGCATCGCCGATGTGCTGGATATGACGGTCAATCAGGCGGTAGAGTTTTTTGAAAATGTTCCTCACATCCTTCACAAGGTCAAGGTCCTTCAGGATGTCGGACTGGGTTACATCAAGCTGGGACAACCTTCGTCGACCCTCAGCGGCGGCGAATGCCAGCGCGTGAAGCTGGCCACCGAGCTGTCGAAGAAAAGCGCCGGCAATGCGCTCTATATTCTTGACGAACCTACTACCGGCCTGCATTTTGAGGATATCCGCGTCCTGATGGAGGTGCTGAACCGCCTTGTCGACAGGGGCAATACGGTCATTGTCATCGAGCACAATCTCGACGTCATCAAGTGCTGCGACCATATCATCGACATGGGCCCCGACGGTGGCCGCGACGGCGGATATGTGACCGCCTGCGGCACGCCCGAAGAGATCTGCGGCCTGGCCGACGACAAGAGCCGCGCTGCCGAAACGCCTACAACCCGATTCCTGCGCCGCGAACTGACGGCGGGGCGCTGAGCCGCCGCTCTTGTCACCGGCAACAATAAAAACAGGACGCCGGCTGTCATGCCGCGTCCTGCTGTCCTTAATCGATAAAGTATTATGTTGATCTACAACACCTCTTTCCATGTTACGGGCGAAAGCCTCGTTCCCAAGTTCCTGCAATACATGCGCGACGAATACCTGCCCCGCGTTCTTGCCGGCGGCCGGCTGCGGAATCCGCGTTTTGTCAGGCTTCTGACCAGTGTCGGCGACGATGTGTTTGCCTATTCTCTGATGGTCGAAACCGATTCCGTCGCCGAACTGAAGGCCTGGAAGCAGGCGGCCGGCAATGCGCTCGATGCCGATTTCTCGGCCCGCTTCGGTCAGCAGGTGCTGACGTTCAGCACACCCATGCGCGTTGTCGATCTGTGATGCCAGCTTCGGTATCCGGTCAGAACTCTACGCTGCGGCTGCCGTCCTCGTTGACGGTGATGCGGACATTCACGCAGTCGCCGGGCAATAGATTCTCAACGTTTTCCGGCCACTCGATGAAGCAGAGCGCGCCGCTTTCCATATAGTCTTCAAATCCGAAATCCAGCGCCTCTTCCTCTTTCCTGATGCGGTAGCAGTCGAAGTGGTAGATCAGCTCCGCCGTAGCCGAACGGTATTCGTTGACGATGGCGAACGTCGGCGAGTTGATGGTGTCTTCCACTCCCAGCGCTTCGCAGATCGCTTTGATAAAGGTCGTCTTGCCGGCGCCCATTTCACCGCGGAAGGCGAAGACGGTGGCCTGATCCATGGCCTCGATGAATTTTCGTGCCGCGTCGGCCAAAGCGCCGACATTCTCGATTTCTATTTTCATGATGATTGTGATGATGTGTTACGTTGTCATTGGTGCCTGCGGGGCGGGATATTCCCGTTCGCCGAAGATGTGGGTGCCGATGCGCACCATGTTGCTTCCCTCTTCGATGGCGATGCCGTAGTCGTCGCTCATGCCGAACGAAAGGGTGTCCCATGCCGCCGCTTTTTCCGTCCCGCCGGCAGGTATTTCGCTTGAGATCTGCCGGAACAGGGCGGCCAGGGTGCGGAACTCGCTGCGAATCTGCGTCTCGTCGTCCGTGTTTGTCGCCATTCCCATCAGGCCGCGTATCCGTACGTTGGGCCAGCCTCCCGCTGCGTAGGTCCCCAGCACCAGGCCGGCCGCCTCTTCGGCCGAGAAGCCCGATTTGCTCTCTTCGGCAGCGATGTGCACCTCCAGCAGGCAGTCGATGATGCGTCCGTTTTTCGCTCCCTGGCGGTCTATTTCATCCAGTAGCCGCCGGCTGTCCGCGCTTTGTATCAGCGTCACGAACGGAGCGATATACTTTACCTTATTGGTTTGCAGATGGCCGATGAAGTGCCATTCCACGTCCTCGGGCAGCGCCTTGCGCTTGGCTGTCAGTTCCTGCTCGCGGCTTTCGCCGAAGATACGCTGTCCGGTATCGTATGCCTCGCGCAGCGCTTCCACCGGATGGAATTTCGACACTGCCACCAGCGTTATGCCGGGCGGCAATGTCGAACGTATTTGTCTCAGATTTTCTGCGACCGACATAGGCTGTCCGTTTTCATCAGGCCTGTGCGGTCCCGTCGCCCGTGCCTGCCTGTGCCGGTACCTTTTCCGCATCGAACGGGAAGACATCCATGAGCGCCGTTTCGCTGATGGTGTTGATTTCCCAGTCGCTCATAGTGCCCTGCATGCCGTTGCAGAGGTTTTTGACGGCGGCCTGGAAGTCGCCGGCCTGAACCAGCATGACGGAAGCGGTTTTCTTCTCGACACCGCTCTTTTCGTCGAGCGTGATGAACATGACTTTGCAGCGATACCAGCGGTCTCCGTTTTCGTCGGCGAAGAGTTCGCTGATTCTTTCCTTTTTCACGGCGGTGACTTCAAATTCCCCGCTGATGTAGGGCGTCATTTCTTCAATGATGCGGTTTTCCGCCTCGGTGAAGCTCATCGCGTCGACGAGGTATGCTTCGGTCACTTTCTTGTTTGTTCCTGTTTCGAGTGTCTTTTCATATTTCACGCGGCACTCGTACCAATTGTGCATGGCCATTTCTTACTTGTTTATTATGTATTGTGATATATTTTTCCCGTCAGAAGTCTGTGTCGGCCTCAGTGCTGCCGGCCTCCCTGGGGATTCAGTTCCGATTATGTTCGTCGTTGATATTTTCGATGAAATCGAGGATTTCATCGCGTCCTGTACCCTTTTCCGACGATGTGGCGAAGATCGGCGGCAGTTCTTCCCAGTCTTCCCGGAGTCGGGCGATGTAGGCCTTCCGGCGATCCTCCCATTGCTTGGCCGAAAGTTTGTCCAGCTTCGTGAAGATAATGGCAAACGGGACGCCGTTACGCCCCAGGAAGTGTATGAATTCGAGGTCCACGGCCAGCGGGGCGTGGCGGCAGTCTATAAGCAGCATCAGACATGTCAGCTGAGGCCGGTGAAGGATGTAACTTTCTATCAGCCGTTTCAGGCGGGCTTGCCCCGCTTGCGACAGTTTGGCATATCCGTAGCCGGGAAGGTCCACGATGTACCAGTTATCATTGATCAGAAAATGGTTGATGAGCTGTGTCTTGCCCGGCATGCTTGACGTTTTGGCCAGACCCTTGCGGCTGGTCAGCATGTTGATGAGCGACGATTTTCCGACGTTAGACCGCCCGATGAAGGCATATTCCGGCATCGTGTGGTCCGGACATTTTCCGTAGTCGGTGTTGCTGATGACGTATTCTGCTTTTTTTATAACCATAGACCTTTTGTATTTTTGCGCAAAGATAGCACAAATCTTTTCATCACCCAAATAAATCTGGCGTTAGCCGCCGGCGATTTTGCCGAAGTATCTACCTTCTTTTGCCCTGGCCTTGCTCTGCCGGTGGGAGCTTCTGAAAAAAGATCGGCACGCAGGGCAGATGACCCGGGCGTGCCGATGGGGAATAAAAATGTGTATTGGAGGTTCGTTTTATTTCTTTTTACCCAAAATGCGGATAAGATACAGGAACAGATTGATGAAATCCAGATAAAGTTCGAGGGCTCCGATAAGGGCGATTTTCTTTACCTCGTCGGTGATTTCACCTTCATACTCCATGATAAGCTTTTTATATTTCTGCGTGTCGTAGGCTGTCAGGCCGCAGAAGATCAGTACGCCGGCGTAGGAGATGATATACTGCATCATCTCGCTGTGCATGAAAAAGTTGACTACCGAGGCGATGATGAGCCCCAGCAACGCCATGAAGCAGATGTTTCCTATCGTGGAAAGATTGGCTTTCGTGATGTAGCCGTAAAGCGACACGGCGCCGAATGTTCCTGCCGTAATCAAAAGTGTCGAGACGATGGAGGCCTGGGTGTAGATCAGGAAAATCGGGGCCAGCCATAAGCCGTTGAGAACAGAGTAGGCGATGAAAATCCCCGTCGCCGTTCCGAAAGAGAGCTTCTGCAGTCGTCCGGCAAGCACCATCACCAATATGATGGAAAGTCCCATCATGATCAGCATTCCTTTGGTGCCGAACAGAAATTGCTGATAGGCGACGCTGGACTCCAGCCATTGCAGAGATACTAATGAAGAGAGAGCGGAAATGACCAGCGCCATTGTCATCCATCCGTACATGTTGCGGAATACGGTTGCCTGGTTTTCATGCTCATAGCTGCGAATATAAGTTGTAGCCATAAAAGAGAATTTAAATAAGTACTGTTTTTAATGGAAGCAAAGGTAAGTGGATTTTCATTATCTCGGTCACGCGATAACATTTTTTGCATATTTATCGCATAATTTATTGGATCGCATCGCCTGCTTCTTTGGATAGAGACGGGATTTCCACCGATTCCGTTGCCTGTATTTTTAGGATGATTGCCATCATTCCATGAAAAGCCATTGTAGTATGTTTAAAAGCCATTGTGGCATGCCTTTTTGTCCTATATGTTGAGTGCAGAAGAACGTTGGTATTACCGTCAAGAGTATTGCTATTATCGTCATAGGAATTATGGAATAGACGCTGAATACCTCTTCGATGCAGATGGCGATCATCCGATTGATTTCCGGATTCCTATCTATATCATCGGAACCCGTTTTCTTGGGCTCTTTTCTGTCTTTTGAAAGAAATTGTGTCAGGCCTACAATGAAATTTCCACTGGATAAGGATGCGAGCTGCCCTATATTGAGAGTATCTCTAAATGTTGTCAGGAAACAAAACCCCCACACGCAGCCTAAAGAGAGGATATAGTGAAATGGCTCTCCCTGCAGACAGAAAGTGACTGTCAAAGCGAGGATTGTTCCCAGCAGCAAGGTTGTGCTTAGTAATTTGTTTTTTGAGAAATTTACCTGCCGGACAGAGAAATAGTACGCAGAGATTCCGAACGTGCCTGCCAATATGCCCAGGGGTGGCAGATAGGGGATGTGTAACTTATATTCTGCAATGGGCCCTATCCACAATCCGCAGACGCTCCAGAAAAGGATGGTGACAAGGGGAATTTTCGGGATGGGAAGCAGTTTGATCCAACGCGGAGAGAGCAGAGTGTAAATTATTGTAATGAACGGTAACGCCCATCTGAATACCGGATTGGTAAAGAAGGCTTTGTAGGCCGGGCTGATTTCCGTGCAATAGCAGGATATGGATGCCATGACTGCCTCGATGACGAATGATAAGGCCAGCCATTTGTACATCGTTTTGTATCCCCATGGTTGTACCTTCGACCTTGCCAGACTGAGCCATTCGGCCTCCTCTCTCGTTATCCGTTCTTGTTCCTGAAGTTTTTTATTTTCTTCCTTGTCGGCGCATTCCGGTTCTTTTGTTTCGTTGTTGTCTGCATTCCGGTCTGCTGTTGTTTCTTTTTTGCAGGCTTCCGATAACAGGGATGTATCCTTGTCCGGATTTTTTTCTTGGAGTTTCATATTCATAAATGGAGATATGAGTAATTGTTTTTAGAAATGAGAAAGTTTGCTTTCCGGTGCTGCGGTCGTGTCGTTACACATTTTATATATTTATCGCATAAATTACCGGATTCCATGAACCATTTATCCGAGGCGATGTTTTAATGTCAAACAATGATTTTCCACAACCTAATAAAATCTTTGGCGCGCGAGCGCCGGAATTTTAGCACTTTAATAAGCATAATGTGATGAATTTCAAATTGCCGGGGCTCGTGAGAGTCCCGGCAATTGTTTTTCGATCAATGGTGGAAGAGGCGTACGCCCGTGAAGCACATGGCGATGCCGTATTTGTTGCAGGTTGCGATCACATGGTCGTCGCGCACCGAACCGCCGGCCTCGGCAATGTAGCATACGCCGCTCTTGTGGGCCCGTTCGATGTTGTCGCCGAAGGGGAAGAAGGCATCCGAACCGAGTGAGACACCGGTCAGCGTGTCGAGCCAGGCGCGTTTTTCCTCACGGGTCAGGACTTCGGGCTTTTCGGTGAAGAAAAGCTGCCAGGTGCCCTCGCTGAGCACGTCGTCATGATCGTCGGAGATGTAGACGTCGATCGTATTGTCGCGGTCTGCCCGCTTGATTCCCTCCTTGAAGGGCAACGACATGACTTTCGGGTGCTGGCGCAGATACCAGATGTCCGCCTTGTTGCCTGCCAGGCGTGTGCAGTGGATGCGGCTCTGCTGGCCGGCACCGATGCCGATAGCCTGTCCGTCTTTGACGTAGCAGACGGAATTGGACTGCGTATATTTCAGCGTGATGAGGGCGATCATGAGGTCGCGGCGCGCCTCGGCGGGAATTTCCTTGTTGTCGGTCGGGATGTTGGCGAAGAGGGCGTCGTCGCTGAGGTCTATCTCGTTGCGGCCCTGTTCAAACGTGATGCCGAAAACCTGTTTCCGCTCGGTGGGAGCCGGCCGGTAGGCGGGATCCATCTGTATCACGCAATAGGTGCCCTTGCGTTTGTTTTTCAGGATTTCGAGTGCCTCGGGGTCATAGCCGGGTGCAATGACGCCGTCGGATACCTCGCGGTTGATGAGGCGTGCCGTGGCCACGTCGCAGGTGTCGCTCAGGGCGATGAAGTCGCCGAACGATGACATGCGGTCGGCACCGCGTGCGCGGGCATAGGCTGCGGCCAGCGGGGTGATTTCATAATCGTCGGTGAAATAGATCTTTTTCAGCGTGTCGGTCAATGGCAGGCCGACGGCGGCCCCGGCGGGAGAGACGTGCTTGAAAGAGGTGGCGGCGGGAAGCCCTGTCGCCAGTTTCAGCTCCCTGACCAGTTGCCAGGAGTTGAAAGCGTCGAGCAGGTTGATGTAGCCCGGACGGCCATTAAGCACTGTGATGGGGAGTTCTCCCTCTTCCATGAAGATTCGTGAGGGTTTCTGGTTGGGGTTGCAACCGTACTTCAGTTCGAGTTCTTGCATAATTTTTATGTGATGAGGTAAAAACCGGCCGGATGATGGCATCCGGCATCGGTATTCTTCTGCAAATGACGTGTTTTTCGCTGAATTTTGCAAATAAATGGGCGGGATTTTCCTTGCCGGCGCCTCATTTTTTGCCGCGGCCGCCGGCCGGACTGTGTGCGGCAGTTCCTTTTTTCCCGCTTCCGGCCGGCATCGGGGAGGAGGTAGTTCCGGCGGCGGAGTTGGGGCGACCTTGGAAATTGTCGGTCCGTTTTTGTGCGGATTTATCTCCATAAGCTCCCGATATTGCCGTTCCCGGTTATTTTTTACCGCCGTCATGCTGGTAGTTTGGACAAAAGTCGCTATATTTGTCTGCTGTTTATGCAACTTTAAAGATTATATAAATGAAAACACCGTCTATTTATGCGGCTTTGCTGTCTTTGCCACTGCTGGCCTCCTGTCAGGGAGACAAGACTGCGCCTATTGACCGCCATGCGCTGCTGGAGCGCAACAATCCGCATGTCACTGCCTTCGATTCCCTCTGTTCCCTGACCGTTGGCAACGGCGACTTTGCCTATACGGTCGACGCCTCCGGTCTGCAAACTTTCCCAGAGCGTTATAGTCCGGGCGTGCCGTTGGGTACCCAGAGTTCTTGGGGGTGGCATAGTTTCGACAATCCTGAAAACTATCGTCTGGAAGAGGCCTTGCAGGAATATGACTTCGGCCATGGCCACAAGGAACTCTACGCTACGCAGTTCAAGGAGGCCGGTCGTGCCAAGGAGGCTTCGGAATGGTTCCGCAAGAATCCCCACCGTCTTCATCTCGGCTGCGTAGGCCTTGCACTGCCCGAGGGTACGGGTTACGAGGCGTTCAGCGACATCGAACAGACGCTTGACCTTGAGCAGGGATGTATTTACAGCAGTTATAAGCTTTTCGGAGAACCTGTCAGCGTCAAGACCGTCTGCTCTCCTGAAAAGGATATGATCGCCGTCGATATGGAGGCCGCCACCCCGAAGTCTTTTGTCGTGCGCCTGCCTTATCCGACGGGCAACCATGCCGATGATGCCTGCCGTTGGATCGATGATGCCCGCCTGCATTATACTTATGACACGCTGGCCGCTGCCAACCGTCTGGTGCTGACCCACTGGTTCCCCGCAGTCGTGATGCCGGATGAACTGGGCAACACTACGAAGCAGGATTTCTCTTACAGCCTGGCCATTCAGTGGCCCGGTGAGGTGGAGGTAGCCATCGAGCGAAAGGGCGACAACAGCTTCGTGCTGACCCCTTCGGCCGGCAATTTCAGTTTTACGTGCGAATTTGCGCCGGCCGTCGCCAAGGAGGTGCAGCCGGAGACGGCCGAAAAGGTTCTGGCTGCCGCGCAGGAGTATTGGCACGGCTATTGGTATAACGGCGGCGTCGTGGACTTCTCGGAATGTACCAATCCGAACGCCGCCGAGCTGGAGCGCCGCGTGGTGCTGAGCCAATATCTGCTGGCCGTGAACTGTGCGGGGCAGACCCCTCCGCAGGAGACCGGTCTTACCTATAACTCGTGGTTCGGAAAGTTCCACATGGAGATGATCTGGTGGCACCAGGCGCAATTCGCACTCTGGGGACATGAGGATTTGCTGGAGCGCACCCTCGGATGGTATCATCAGGTGGAACCGGTGGCGCGTCACATCGCGCAGCGCCAGGGTTTCAAGGGCGTGCGCTGGATGAAGATGACAGATCCATCGGGTACAGAGGCCCCCTCCAAGGTGGGCAGCTTCCTGATCTGGCAGCAGCCGCATCTGATTTACCTCGCCGAGCTCGTATATCGTGCCAACCCTTCGCAGGAGGTGCTCGACAAGTATTATGACCTTGTGCAGGCAACGGCGGAATTCATGTTCGACTTCGCAAGCTATGATGAACTGGACGGCCGTTACGTGCTGAAGGGCGCTATTCCGGCTCAGGAGACCTTGCGTGCCGCCGAGACGATGAATTCGCCTTTCGAGTTGTCGCAGTGGCATTTCGCCATGGGTGTGGCTCAGGAATGGCGCGAACGCAAGGGTCTGCAGCGCAATATGGAGTGGGAAGAGATGATCGACAAGTTGTCGCCTCTCACTTACATCCGGGACAGCGTCTACAGCAAGCAGTACGGCCCTCTCTATCTGGCTGCCGAGACTGCCCCCGATACCTATCGCGATATTCGGTTCACACAGGATCACATGGCCGTGCTGGGTGCACTCGGTATCTTCCCGAAGTGTAACCTCGTGCGCGAGGATTATATGAAGAACACCCTCAATTGGGTCTGGGACAACTGGAACTGGGGCAAAACCTGGGGCTGGGATTATCCGATGACCTCGATGTGCGCCACCCGTCTGGGTGAACCTCAGATGTCGGTCGACGCTCTTGTCGTTCCGAAACGTACCAATACTTACCTCGTAAGCGGACACAACTATCAGGATACGCGTCTGCGTCTCTACCTGCCGGGCAACGGCGGTTTGCTGACGGCTGTGGCCCTCATGTGCGCGGGCTGGGACGGTTGCACCGTGAAGAATCCCGGATTCCCGAAAGATGGTACCTGGAACGTGAAGTGGGAGGGCATCCGGCCCATGCCGTAAGGTGCGGCCGGTCTGTCAGGATATATTTCTTTCCCTTTCGCAGAGGGCGTTTCGCTCTCTGCGGGAAGGAAAGATTTTTTTTCATCGCAAATAGGATCTGTTTATGAGAAAACGAAATTTGTTTCTTATCGTCTTTTGTGTCGTCTCCCTGAGCCTGCAGGCGCAGATGCAGGTTTCGCCGACCCGTTATGACTGGTCGGGGCTGGCGGGCAGCATCGTGGGCAATGCCACGGGAAAACGCGAGCAGGCATACCGGATTTACCGTTATCTGTGCGACAATATCCGTTATGACACCTCCCGCACGATTCATGATGCCGATCGCTGCTATGAAACAAAGAGCGGGGTCTGTCAGGCCTATTGCGAAATGTTTTACCGGTTGGGCGCCGCGGTCGGATTACAGGTTGAAATCATCAGCGGAAAGTCGAAAGACCGGCGGGGGCGCGTCGGGGACATTGGCCACGCGTGGGTTTTCGTCTATACCAACGGCCACGCCGGCATATTGATCGATCCGACGTGGGGTGCCGGAACCGTGGATAACGGCGTTTTCGTTCATTGCGAGAACGATGATTCCTGGTTCGACGTAGATCCCTATTGGATGATGTTCTCGCATTATCCGGATGTGGCGGAAAACCAGTTGATCGCTCAGCCTATCGATTTCCGCACCTGGACCGGCCTGCCTTATTATGTGCCGGCTATGCAAGGTGCCGGGTTCAACGGCCGGGAGCTTCTCGACCGCTGTCTGTCTGGCGAAAATCCCGATGTGCCGGCTCTTTATGAGGCCGAATTGACGGATGTGGAGGTCAACAATATGCCGCATGAGGGGACATTGCGTATCGGGCGTTATTACGACTTTGCGATGAAAAGCCGCTTCGGGCAGGGATTTGTCATAAAGAATGGCGATGACTACAGCCGTGACGAGGACTGGCAGAAGATTCAGGGCTATGATGTGACGCGCTATATGCCTTGTCAGTCCGGCATGATGAGCGTGTGTGTCAGAAAGCCGGACGGCAGGTTGTGGACGGTGGCCGAATATAAAATCGCTGAGCCGACGCCCGATGATATAGCCTCTCTGGAGGCCCGGGAGCCATTGCGCTCTCCGGTTTGGAAAGGTGTGGGGAATTTTAAAGCGGCGTTCTACGGCAAGCATGTCGATGTCGCCCGCTTGCTGGCTGCGGTGAAAGCGCAGCGGATAAGTTGTCTGCCGGAACTTTTCGATGTCGCTTCATTTCGGCTGGACGATGTTCCGTGGAATGGTGAATTGAGTGTCGGCCAGACATATACGTTCTACTTTTCTCCCTTCGAGGGCACGGATTGGGCGATTGTCAATGAAGCCGATTGGATTCGGACCTGGGAGCAGGATCCTGACACGCGTCAGTGGTATGTGACGGTCACACCTCAGCATGCCGGCAGTCTGGGCCTGTATATGAAGGTCGCCGACGATAGCGGCCGCTATGTTTGTTGTTTGAGATATACAGTAAAGTAAATTGATGTTGAAAAACTGGAAATGGTTTTGGTTACGACGGTGGAGCCGTTGTGTAGAATGGTATTGGCGACAGCCGCAGAGGAAGCGGCGGGTGGTCGGAAGGACGGCGCTGCTGGCCTCCGTGCTCGTGGCGGTTTTCACCGTTTACGGAATATACCGAGGCGGTGTCGCTGTGGGTGAATGGATTTCTTCGGGCCTGAGTGACAAGCATGTGTCAAGTGGGGAAAAAGAGTATTTTCCGGTCCGTGAACCCCGTCGAAGCTATCATTTCACCCGGCATGACAAGAAACGCTTTACCTATGGCCGCGATTTCAACGATTTGAACGATACACAGCTCGAGGCAGCCCGCAAGCTCGGTATCCGTCCGATCGAAGGGCGTGAGCAGGCCGAGGCCATGAAAAAGGAATTGGTGTGCATACGCGACAGCCGCTATTATAAAGTGGATCCGCTGACCCATTCGATTCCCTATCTGGTGCCGGAGGCAGCCGATTTCTTGGTGGAATTGGGCAAGTTGTTCCAGGAATATTCGGGCACTTCCAGCCGTTTTGTCATTACCAGTGTTCTGCGTACCCGGTCGGACGTCAAACGCTTGCGCCGCAGCGGTAACGTCAATGCATCGGAAAACTCCTGTCATTTTTATGCCACCACAATCGATATTGCTTACAATCGCTTCGACCGTCATGGCAAGACCTGGGACGGGAAGTTGAAGGAAAACCTTGCTCAGGCGCTTTACGATCTCCGCGCCGCCGGTTATTGTTACGTCAAATATGAATACAAGCAGGCCTGCTTCCATGTTACGGTGAGGCCGTGACGGAAGCCTGGATATGAAAAGGATTTCCCCCTTGCCGCACATATCTTGCGGCAAGGGGGAAATTGTCTGTATGCTTCTTTGAAACGGTTCGGATGTCTGCCGGCCTCCCTTTGTCTCCTTCCGGAGTCGCTGGCACCGGGCTGTTTTCCGCGGTTCAGATCTTTTTGCTGTGTGTCAGATAACCGTAGACGGCAATGACGATGAAGCAGATCAGCGGAATGAAAAAGGAGACGTTGACCGCCGGCAGGGAAAAGGCCGGTCCGGCATCGATAATGCAGGCCTGCAGCGGAGGAAGAATAGAGCCGCCGACGATGGACATGATAAGACCGGCGGCACCGAATTTCGCATCGGCTTTGACCTCTTCCAGTGCGATGCCGTAGATTGTCGGGAACATGAGGGACATACCTGCCGACACGCCGGCCAGACAATAGACACCCCAGCCGTTTTGCAGGAAGATGGCACCGCATGTCAGTATGCCGGAGAGGATGGCAAGGGTGGTCAGCAGTGCGCCCGGATTAAAGAATTTGAGCAGGAACGTGCAGATGAAGCGGCTGCAGAAGAAGATAATCATCGAATAGAGGAAGAATTGCATGGCCTGCTGTTCGGCGGCTCCTTCCGTCATGCCGTCCTGCATGAAATAATAGGTGCCGTAGTGTGTGATGAAGGTCCAGCACATTGTCTGGACGCCGACATAGAAAAACTGGGCGATGACGCCGAAAGAATAACGGCGGTTGTGAAGTAAACGCCCGATGGAGGCCTTCGCGCCGCCTTCGACACGGGTTTCGCTGGTCTCTTCGTTGGTCGGGATGCGGAGGAACGCCAGTATCACGATCATGGCGATGATGACCAGCGCAATGCCGAGATAAGGGGTGATGAGGACGGCCAGATCTTCCGATTTCATGGCGTCGAATTCGGCCGGGGAGAGCAATGCCCGTTCGTCGCTTGACATCGGATGGATGCCCGGTTGTATGAACTTTTGGGCTACAAGGATGCCGCACAATGCTCCCAGCGGGTTAAAGGCCTGGGCGAGGTTCAGACGGCGTGTGGCTGTCTCCGGAGAGCCCATGGCAAGAATGAACGGGTTGGCGGAAGTCTCCAGAAATGAGAGGCCGCAGGTCAGAATGAAGTAGGCTGCCAGGAACGGGTAGAAATCGCCGATCTGTTGTGCCGGCAGAAAGAGCAGCGCGCCGGCGGCATACAGTATCAGGCCCATCAGAATGCCCGCCTTGTAGCTGAAACGGCGGATGAATATAGCTGCCGGTACGGCCATGGCGAAATAGCCGCAGTAAAAGGCCACTTGCACCAGTGTCCCTTCGGTGACGCTCATGCGGAAGATGCGTGAGAAAAGTTTCACCATCGGCTGTGTGATGTCATTGGCAAAGCCCCAGAGGGCGAAACAGGCAGTGATGAGGCAGAAAGGCAGCAGATAGTTGACGCCTTTGTACTTGAAGATGGATTCCGAGTTTGTGTTTCCCATATTTGTAAATTTTTATCAGTCTTCGGTCTGTGTCCGCCTGCGCAGGCGGTGGCTCCGGGATGCGGAAACAAGTGTGGCATACCGGAGCGGCAAAATTAACATAAAATTTTGTAATGACCAATGCCTGCGGCTGTTTTTTAGTTGTAAAAGACCACTTTATTCTATGCCCCATGTCGTATCGATGACCCGGAACTCGGTGCGGCGGTTGATCTGGTCGGCAATATTCTGCTGTTCCGGGGCTAAGGTATTGACAAATGATTCGTCGAGCGACTGACCTTCGGGCAGGAAGGTGTATTTTTCATGCGTTTTTTCGTCGACGGTCTTCGGTGTTTCCTTTCCATAGCCTACGGGGCGGAGCCGATCGGCATTGATGCCGTGCTCTACAAGATAGTCGCAGACCGCTTGGGCGCGTCGCTGGGCCAGGTCGAGATTGAAGCGCTGTGAACCTACGCGGTCGGTGTGCGCCGACAGTTCGATGGCGACATACGGGTTGTCGTTAAGCAGCGAAACCAAATCGTCGAGGCCGGGATAGGACTCTTCGCGCAGTGTCGCCTTGTTGAAATCGTAAAAGATGTTGTCGACGAGCACCGGCTCGCTGACCGAAGGCAGGTAGAAGTCGACTTCATAGTCGGCGTCTTCTTCGGCAGGATCGGTGGTGAACTGGGCCTTGCGGTTCAGGTAGCCGCTTTTGCCGCTCATCATCACGTATTCGGTACTGCGGTCTATGCTGCATTTGTAGGTGCCGTCAGGCTTTGTCACGGATTTGAAGTTCATGCCATTGCGTCCGACAATGCGGACAATGGCCTCGCCGATAGGCTCTTCATCCATGTCGTAAACCGTTCCGCTGATCGTGATTCTGATGGATGGCAGGCGGAAGTGGAAAATGTTGTCGTAGCCTTTGCCTTGATTGCGGTTGCTGCTGAAATATCCTTCCTGCTGGTCTTGGGTCGTGCGCAGGAAGGTCATTCCGAAATCATCGGCCTGGCTGTTCATTGGGGCTCCGAGGTGTTCCACATGCCAGGTTCCCCAGTCGTCGAGTCGGGCGCTGAACAGGTCGAGCCCGCCCAGGCCTGCCCGTCCGTCGGAGGAAAAATAAAGTATGCCGTCGGGGGCAAAGGTGGGGAATTTTTCGTCGCCTGCGGTGTTGATGTCCGGACCGAGGTTCTCTATCGGACCGACCTCTTCATTTTTCAGCGGGGCACGCCAGAGATCGAGCCCCCCTTGGCCTCCCGGCATATCGCTGACGAAATAGAGCCATTCGCCGTCGGGTGTGACGGCCGGATGAGCAAAGGTGGAAAGCGTGTCGCCGCCGAATTTGATCATACGTCCTTTACCCCAGCTTGCATCGGTGCGGGAGGAGGCGAATATGGTCGGTGCGGACCCGATGCCCTCGGCTCCGGATGCTACGGTGTAATACATCGTGTTGCCGTCGGGCGAGAAGCAGGGGGTGCCTTCATCATAGGCGGAATTCAGTCCTTCACCGGCCGATTCGGGGCGTGACCATTTGCCCTTATCGTCTTTTTTGATGACCCAGATGTCGCAGTATTTGGTTCCGGTGATGTTGCTTTTTTCATCGCCGGTCACTTTGTCATTGCTTGTGGTGAAATAGAGAGCGTCGTCGTTTTCGCCCCAGATGGCCGGCGAAAATTCCGCCCGGCGTGAGTTGACCGCATTGAAGCGTTTCACTTCATATCGGCTGCCATCCATTTTCCATTGGACCGCATTCCGGGCGCCGAATAGGCCGCTTTGCGCCACTGCATCGTCCGGATTGGTTTCGAGATATTGTTCGTACAGTTTGATTGCCTCTTTATATTTTCCCTCTTCGTGTCTCATTTTCGCGAGCCGTAACGGCAGGGTCGGCTCTTCGTAGTCATAGCGTAGGGCATTCTGATATCCGGCGGCGGCCTGGGCCGGTATCATCAGTTTTTCATAGCACAGCCCCATGTAATAGGCCGCTTCGCCGCGTTGGGCACGTTCTTCACGGGGATTGCTTCGCCGATAGACCTGTTTCAGCGTTTGCGAAGCCTGGAAATACTCTCCCCGCTTTATTTCCTCCAGTGCCGTGCTCATTTTGGCGGTCTTACACGCATTGAGTCCCGACAGAATTGCCGCGGCCAACAGGAGAAAGAAAGAAGTATGCAGAATCTTTTTGTACATATATAATAAATACGTGCCTTCTGCCGAATTATTGTGCACGCCGGAAGATTCCGGTGCTATGCCCTCAGCTGCGCCTCTACGGAGTCGAATTTACTCTTGAACTCGGTGTCGGTTGTCAGCAGATTCTCGACGTTTTTGATGGCATGCAGTACGGTGGCATGGTCGCGGTTGCCGATGACGACACCGATGCGCGACACCGATTGGGTCGTGTATTTCTTGCATAGGTACATGGCGGCTTGCCGGGCCATGACGATTTCACGTTTGCGACTCTTGGAATGAAGCTGTTTCAAATCGATACCGAAGCCGTCGACCACGAGGGTGATGATATTTTCCATCGTGATGGTTTTCTTTTCCATTTTGACGATCATGCGCATGACTTGCGCGGCCAGATCCTGGTCGATGGGGCGGTTGCGCACGATGGAGTAGGCGAGCAGGGAGTTGATGATGCCCTCCAGGTCGCGGGCGTTGTCATCGGCCGTGCGGGCAATGAAATCAATGACCGCCGGATCGATGTTGAGTCCCTCTTTCCGACACTTTTCGGCAAGGATACTGCACCGCAGTTCGTAGTCGGGATGTTCGATTTCGCCGGTGAAGCCCCATTTGAAACGGGTGAGGAGGCGCGGCACGAGGTCTTCGAGTTCCACGGGCGGGCGGTCGCTGGTCATGATGAGCTGACAGCCGCGCAGGTGAAGGTGGTTGAAAATGTGGAAGAAGGTGTTCTGAGTCGATACCTTGGTCTTGCCGGCAAATTCCTGGATGTCGTCGATGATGAGCACGTCGATGCTCTGGTAGAAATTGATGAAGTCGTTGACGACGTTGCGGCGCACCGCGTCGGTGTATTGCACCTGAAAAAGGTGGCTGGTGAGATACAACACGCGTTTGTCGGGATGTTTTTCAAGGATGCTGAGCCCGATGGCCTGGGCCAGATGGGTTTTGCCGACGCCTGATGCGCCGAAAATAAAGTAGGGGTTGAAAGCAGTATGCCCTGGATTCTGTGCCACGGTGACGGCGGCGCTCAATGCCAGCTCATTGCTTTTGCCGGCACAGAAGGAAGCGAAAGTAAACTTCGGGTTGAGTTGCGAGTCGAATTCCGGTTCGCGTTGAGGTTCGGGGCGGGGACTTGCCGTTACGTTGACATTGGCATCCTGAGCCACGGCGATCTGATATTGCAGTCTGATGCCGTCACCATAGATGCGTGTCAGGGTTTTTTTAAGTAAATCGAAATACCTGCTTTCCAGAAACTCGTAAACATAATGGGAGGGAACCTGAAGTGTCAGGGTTCCGTCGGTATATTCCACGGCTTCATCCTTGGCAAAGAATGCGTTGTAGGCCGCCTCTTCGACGTTGTCCTTGATGATGCTGAGACATTGCTCCCACTGCTGTTGAAATTGAGCTTTCATATATTATTATGATACTACTTTTTTCTTTTGACATGCTTTTAGTGGTGCAAAAGTCTGTAATTTTTTTTTAGGAAACAAGTCTATTTTTTTGAGCAATTTGTTTGCAAAAGTCTAAGTCGTTGATTCTCAAATGAGGGGTGCTTTCATTCCGGCGCAATGTATGTCTAATTCAGAAAAAATGAATAAAAAGATTTTCAGATAGTTATAAAACTAAGTTCAAGCCGTGTTCGTGAAGTTATCAACAATCTTTTTACATCTGTTTTTCCGGCGCAACGGCTGATAAAAGGGCAATTAGATTGTTGATAACTCCCATTTTTCAATATATAATGGTTCTAAATATCTATGAAATTAAATATTTTTTCACGGAACGGGTTTTTTCAGGCTTTCCATGTCAAAAGCGAAAGGAAGGATCGCTCTGATTCCCTGGAACAGGTAAATCTGTTCACGGCCGCAGAGCATGAGCTCTATCGGGGCCCCTGCCCGGTGTTCCGATTCGAGTATCACCTGCCTGCAGGCTCCGCAGGGTGCACAGATCTCTTCGGTAATCTCGCCGTTGCTTCTTGCCACGATGGCCATCTTGCACACTTTGCCGTCGGGATATTGGCTGCCGGCATAGAAAAGCGTGGTACGTTCGGCGCAGATGCCCGACGGATAGGCGGCATTCTCCTGATTGCTGCCGGAGACGATTTCGCCGTTGTCGAGCAATACGGCTGCTCCGACGAAATAGTTGGAATAGGGGGCGTAGGCCCTTAAAGTGGCCTTTTTTGCCGCATCGACAACACTTTTTTGCTCATCGGTGAGTTCATTGTAATTGCAAACTTTTATCTTTGCAACGATTTCGATATCTTTCATAGCTTTCGAGGTTGATTGTTTCGTGCAAATATATATGGAAATGATGAAAATTGCAACAAGGACGGCCATTTTGTTATTGTTTGTTTTTCCCTCTCTGTTTCTGGCGACCGGAGCGGATGCACAACGTAGTCCCGATTATGAGAAATATATTCGTGAATACCGTGAAATCGCCATGCGCGAGATGCGGAACCACAAGATTCCTGCCAGTATCACCCTGGCGCAGGGCTTGCTGGAGTCCGGTGCCGGTCGTACGGAACTGGCGCGCAACGCCCGCAACCACTTCGGCATAAAGTGTGCGGGTGACTGGAAAGGGGCGCGCACTTATCATGATGACGATGCCCGCAACGAATGTTTCCGCAGCTATCGTTCTGCTGCCGACAGCTATGAAGATCACTCGCGCTTCCTGCAACGGTCGCGTTATGCTCCGCTTTTTGAACTTAAGATTACCGATTACAAGGGTTGGGCGCGCGGTTTGAAAGCCTGTGGCTATGCCACCGATCCGCAGTATGCCGCCAAACTGATCCGCCTTATCGAAGACTACGATCTGGCGCGCTATGACCGTCAGGTCTTGGCTGCAGGTCATGGCAACATCTATACGGGCAGCCACGACCTGTTCCGCTTCAATGGGTTGCTCTATATTGTTGCCCTGGGCGGCGACGATCTGGCTTCATTGTCCCGGGAGTTTAAAATCAGCGCCCGCAAACTGCGTAAGTACAATGATTTTCCGTCCGGATACCGCCTCCGACCCGGTGATTTGGTCTATCTGTGTGCCAAGAAGCGCAAACCGGCCCGTCAATACCGCCTCCACATCGTGGCCGACGGCGATTCATGGCATTCGATCTCGCAGAAGTACGGCGTCCGCCTACAGTCGCTTGTCAAGCGCAACCCGCAGGTAGCGGGCGGGCGTCTCCGACCCGGTGAACAGGTGCGCCTGCGCTGAGGGAAGGGAAAAAATGAAGATTTTACACACCGGCGCAGATCGATAGGGGAGGCCTTGTCTCCGCGATGGAAACTGAATTTTCCGTGCAGGGAGTTCTATCAGTCTTCTTCCTGTTTCAATTCCAGCAGTTCCTTGTATTCCTGGTTTTCGGGGTCTTTTTCCGCATAGATTTCTATGGGAAGCTGCCGGGGGTAGGCTGTCAAGGTATTGTTGAGACGCTCTCCGAATGCCTGTGTGTTGCGGGCGATGTAAATCCATTGCCGCTGACCGTTGCCGGTATAGATTCCTGTCAGTATGGCCAGCTTGTCTTTTTCCATGGCGAGGCGTAATTTTTCCTCTACTTCCTCCATCAGTTCCGCTTCATGGTCATCGGCGGGCAGGCCTTTGGCATCCGGTTGATAGTTCCATGTAACTTCAAGGCGTTCTTTCATTTTACCCGACTGTATGAATTCGTCGATATCGGCGCGGCCGGAGATGAATGTATAGGTGCCGTTCTCATTGTCTGAGATGGCCGTGAACCATTTGTCTGTCAGTATCATATTGAAAAATGTATGATATAAATTTGGAAATGATGAATTGAAAATCAGATGTTTATCACCAGACCGTCATAGGCCAGACGTACATTCGGGGGCAATTGTGCCTCCACCTCTCTGTGGAAGCCCATGTGGTGGCTGATATGGGTGAAATAGGTTGTTTCCGGGGTCAGTCGCCTGACAACTTCCAGTGCCTGCGGAACGTTCATGTGGGTTTCGTGGGGCTGGAAACGGAGCGCATCGATGATGAGGCTCCGGACGCCCTCCAGTTTCGGCCATTCGGAATCCGGAATGATGGTGCAGTCTGTCAGATAGGCCAGAGAACCGATCCGGAAGCCCAGAATCGGTAATTTTCCGTGCATCAGACGTATGGGAATCACCTCCGTATTTCCGGCGAAGAAGGGCTGATCCTGTTGTATGATATTGATTTTCAACTGCGGGACCCCGGGATATCGATGGATGAAGATGTAGTCGTATTTTTGTGTCAGGACATCGGCTATTTTCTGCTCCGCGTAGAGCGGCAACGTCTTTTCATAAGTATATGGGCGCAGATCGTCCAGACCGCCGGTGTGATCGTAATGGATGTGGGTGAGCAGGATGGCATCCAGATGTTGCACGTCATGCTGCAGCATCTGCTGGCGAAAATCCGGACCGCAGTCGATCAGTAAATGGTCACCGCCCGTTTCGACGAGCACCGACGCCCGCAGGCGGCGGTCATAAGGGTCATCGGAATGGCATACTTCGCAAGGGCAACACGGCATCGGGACCCCGATGGATGTTCCTGAGCCAAGGATTGTCACTTTCATTGGGCCGGCCTGGTTATTCAATGATGTTGACTTCCGGTTCTATCTTGATGCCGAAGCGTCCCTGCACCGTGCGGACGATTGCCTCTTTCAGTTGCAGGATCTCTTGCGGAAGAGCCTGCTTCCGGTTGACCAGGACAAGACATTGTTTGTCATATACAGCGGCTCCGCCGATGCTGCGCCCTTTCCATCCGCACTGCTCGATGAGCCACGCGGCCGGGATTTTGACTGTTTTGGCATCTACGTCGTAAAATGGCATGAAGGGATAGACATTTTTCAGCTCTTCCAGCTGTCGGCGGGTGATGATGGGGTTTTTAAAGAAACTGCCGGCGTTTCCCAGTTGTTTCGGATCCGGTAGTTTGGCATTTCTGATGGCTATGACCGCGTCGCGGACCTTCTGCAATGACAATTCGCCCGCACCCTTGAGCTGTTCTTTCAGATTGCCGTAGTCGATGTTGTATTTTTCCTGACGGCTCAGGGCCAGTCGTATCGAAGTGACGATATATTTTCCGCGCCCGGCCTCGCTCTTGAAGAAACTGCTCCGGTATCCGTAGCGGCATTCCGTTTTGCTGAAGACCTTGGGCTTTCCTGTGGCTGTTTCGATGGTATGTACTTCCTGAATGATATCGGCGATTTCAGCGCCATAGGCACCGATGTTCTGGACGGCTGCGGCGCCGCATTCTCCCGGTATTCCCGACAGGTTTTCAAGCCCGTACAATTGCCGGTCGATGGCCCAGCGGCAGACTTCGTCCCATGAAACTCCGCTGCCGACACCGATTGAAACCTCGGTTTCGTTGTCCGCGATTATTTCTATTCCGCCGATTCTGGAATGGAGGATCACTCCGTCGAAGTCTTTGGCGAACAGAAGATTGCTGCCGCTTCCGATGTGGAGCAGCCTTTGGCCTTCCAAGGCCGGATGCTGCAAAAGTTGCGTCAGATCTTCGACCGTATCGTATTCTGCGAAAAATTTCGCACTGGCATTTATTCCGAAAGTGTTGTGAGGAAGCAATGAGACGCTTTCCGAAATCTCTATCATAGATGTTTGCTCTTAAAATAGTTGCGCAAAGATATGCAAATCTTGTGGGATAAACAAATTTATTTTCAGAAATAGTAACCCACGTTCAGGAAGAAGGCCGCCTGTTTCGTGCGGGAGTTGTAATTGATGAATGCGGACAGGGGCCCGACCAGGCTGCGATAGGCATAACCGCCTTTCATGCCCCAGCAATAGGTGTCGTTATTAAAAGCCGACTCGAGGTGCTGACTGATGGAGGCCGCATCGAATTGTGCATATATGAAGTGGTTGGCCCCCATGCGCTGACGGACTTCTATACCGGTGCAGATGACCGCTTTGTCTACGGTTTCCGTATAGGCCAGGCCGGAAATCGGCATCTGATGTTCGGCTTTGTGCCCTCGTGCAAGTCCCCCCACCATATTCCTGAGCGCAAAGGGCGGTTCCTTGTCGTAAAGTATCACGCGGGCAGCGGCCGACGGCAGGAACGTGAAGCGGCTGTTGAGGGAAATGGCGGTCTGCCAGTAACCGCTGAAGATGGGGAAGGGATTCTGTTTCCGGTACTGGTAGAGATTGTCGCTGATGATCTCGCATCGTCCCTCCACAGTGCTTCCCGTAGTGGGGAAATAGGTGGCATTCTGGTTATTGAATTCAACTTGGGCGTAGTAGGTGAAATAATGTTCGTCGTCGTGAGCGGGAATATCGCCCGGATGCTTTCGGTCGACCAGAATATCGGAATAATGATGCAGGTCGAACTGTGCGCCGACGGAGTAACGGGCCTTTTTCCAACTTTGCCAGCTTTGTATCCGGACGCGGTTATGATTGTCGGTGATTTCGGCGGCCCGGTCGCCGTGGTCATGGTAATCGATAACGTTGTGTTCGAAGTCGTAGCCGATGCTGAAATGTTGTATGTCGAAGAGCTCATGATTCAGCAGCAGGCTGCCGCGTATCCGTTGCCCCAGGCGGCCGGAAATGGCGAGGTGGGTATGTCTGCGTTCCGAGATGGGGAGATTGGCGTGGAGCATGACGGAGGCATATTCCTCGGTATCGAATCGGGCGCCGAGGCTTAACGCTCCGTTTATGTAGGTCGGGGCTGCTTTTTTCTTTTTCTCGGTATCGAGGTCTTCGGGGACGGTCGCCGTTTCCGGGCGGACGGCAGAGATACAGGCCGGGCGCTGCCCGGCAGTCAGCGAAAATTTTTCTTTCAGCCTGTTCAGCTCATCCAGTTTCAGGCGGGTGGACCGTTCGCCGCGGGTGATCAGCGAATCGAGGGCTTTGCTGGAAAAGCTCGCCGCGGTGTAGTCTTTTACATCGATCGGAATATATACATCCGAATTACTGATATTTTCTTTATAATTTCTGTTGCAGGTAACATCCATGATATGGGTCAACATATCGACCATATTGGTGAGTTTATGGGGGACGTCGGCATCGTTTTCCAGGTCGATACCGATGACAATGCCTGCACCCATGGCGATGGCCACGTCGACCGGAAAGTTATTCAGTATGCAGCCGTCGACCAGCAGCATGGAGTCTTTTTTCACTGGCGTAAACACTCCGGGGATGGCCATGCTGCTGCGCATTGCCTCTACGAGGTTGCCCGAGTGAAATTCGTAAATCTGTCCGCCTATCACATCGGTGGCTATGGCGCAGAATCTGACCGGCAACCGGTCGAAGTCGACGGTGTCGGGCAGCGAGGCTGTCAGACGGCCAAGCAGGGTGGTGATATTTTTGCCGCGGATGACACCGGTATTATGCCAGCTTTCCCCTTTTTTTTCGTCGAATGGGATATGCAGCAGATAGTGATCGTATTGTTTTTTAAGGGAGAGTTTCTCCTCTTGCCGGTCCGGGGTATCCAGAAGCAGGCGGATCCAGTCTTGTGTCCGGACGATGCTGTCCATCTCCTCCGGAGTGTAGCCGATGCTGTAGAGTCCGCCCACGATAGCGCCCATACTGTTGCCCACGATGATGTCTATCGGGAGGCCGGCCTCTTCGATCACTTTCAGCGCCCCGATGTGGGCGACGCCTTTGGCTCCGCCACCGGCCAGCACGACTGCCACTTTGGGGCGCGACGTGTCGCCGCTTTCCACCGTTTGGCCTGCGGTCGCCCGGGGAATGCCCGCCAGCAGCAACAGAACGGTCAGGCAGAGCGTCGGAATATGTATATGATTATGGAACAATGACATGGCTGTAGAAATCAACGGAAAAACCTTTTGCTTTCGTTACGGTGTCCGGCGGGTTTCCGGAGTGGCGTATGAGTCGAGGAATGCCCGTACCAGGCTGGTATATTCGGCCGGATGGTTACGGTAGGCATGTGCATGATCCGTGTCCGGAGCGATCCACAACTCTTTGACCCCTTGCTTTTTTGCCTCGAAGAGGCGATACACCATTTCCGTCGGTACATAATCATCCCGGTCTCCGTGGATGAAGAGGGTAGGGCGCTCGTTGCGCGCTATCTGGCCGATGGCCGACGCTTCTTTGAAATTCCATCCGAAGCGCAGGTCGCAGATGCCACTGGCGATATTCAGCAGCGGGAAGGCGGGCAGCCCGAACTGGCTTTTCAGCTCCTTGGCGAATTGTTCCCATACCGAAGTATAGCCGCAGTCGGCTACAAAGGCGCGGATATAGGCCGGCAATGTTTCGCCCGATACCATCATGACCGTGGCGGCCCCCATGGAGATGCCGTGCAGAACCATCGTGCTGTCGGCAAAAAGCTCATGGGCCACTTGTGTCCACCGGATTACGTCGAGACGGTCTTTCCATCCCATTTGTATGCTTTCCCCCTCGCTTTGCCCGTGGTTCTGCAGGTCGGGCAGCAGGATGTTGTAATGCAGCTCCTCGCGGTACATGCGTCCGATCATCATCATCCGCAGCGCATTGTCGGTATAACCGTGCACGATGACGGCTGTCCCTGCGGCGCTGTCGGCGGGGGCATAATAGGCGTGAAGCCTCGGGCCGCCGTCGCTGTCGATTATCGTGTCGCGCAGGATACCCGCTGTTCGCAGACTGTCATACCACGGGCGTAGTCCGGGATACGTTTCGCCCATGTAGTCTAACGAGTTCTCTTGACGGTCGCGGTGATCGGGCCGGAGGGCGTAGTCGAGCACATAGAATCCTCCTCCGGTCAGGAGAATGGCAATTGCCAAAAGGGTATAGGTAAATGCGCGGCCGATGGCCTTATTTTTTCTCATAGAGGTAGAATCTTCTTTTTTTCAGACGTTACTAACTGTCCCGGTTACCGTTGTTTTCCCGCGGCGACCGTTCCGTTCGGTAGTTATGGCCGTCCCCGTTTTGCAGCGGCGGCCTTGTATATTGTTGGGGCCGGTTGCTGTACTGCGGCGGGCGGCACATGGCAGATAATCGGTTTCTGCCGGGCGAAGATAAATATTTTCTTTGAAAGTTGTCTTTGGGAAAGCAAAAAATAACATTCATTCTATAAAATAGGTCAGAATGTAAAAAAAAAGTTGGAAACTTCGCAGTCCGAATGTTTTTTCATTATCTTTGTGTGCCGAAATATATGCTCTCCTGCCGGGGGCATTTGTTTCGGACCGACTATCTTTCCGCAGCAGCGGGATGGATTCGATGTAAAAGAAATATCCTGTTTATATACTGTTGATCCAATGAATAAGATCGTAAGTAAGAAAATGTTCTCAGAAAAGGTGGCCTGCCTGGAAGTGGAGGCTCCTCTTATCGCCCGCAGTCGCAAGGCCGGACATTTTGTCATTGTCCGTGTCGATGAAAAGGGCGAACGTATTCCGTTGACCATTGCCGATGCCGATATCGAACGGGGCACTATTACGCTGGTGGTCCAGGCTGTCGGTAAAAGCTCTGCAAAGATTATCGCGCTCAATGCCGGCGATGCGTTGCAGGATGTCGTCGGACCGTTGGGGCATGCCACCGATATTCAGAACTACGGTACCGTGGTTTGCTGCGGCGGCGGTGTCGGTGTGGCCCCTTTGTTGCCCATCGTTCGCGCCATGCATGAGGCCGGTAACCGTGTCATTGTCGTGTTGGCCGCCCGTACGAAAGATTTGATCATTCTGGAAGATGAGATGCGTGCCGCCTCTGACGAAGTGATTATCATGACCGACGACGGATCCTATGGCACGAAAGGCCTGGTGACCAACGGCGTGGAGAGTGTCATCCAGCGCGAACATGTCGATAAATGCGTTTGCATCGGGCCGGCCATAATGATGAAGTTCGTCAGTCAGTTGACGGCGAAGTATGAGGTGCCGACCATTGTCAGCCTCAATACGATCATGGTCGACGGTACCGGTATGTGCGGGGCCTGTCGCATTACAGTCGGAGGCAAGACGAAGTTCGTTTGTGTCGATGGCCCGGAATTTGATGCCCATGAGGTCGATTTCGGAGAGATGATGATGCGTCTCAGTTCCTATAAAGCTGAAGAGCAGGCCTGAGACCGCAGTCGGAGTGGCGTCGCCCCGGAGATGGGGATACCTGAAATGCCTGGCGCGGCGGGAGGCTCCGGAATGTAAAATCAATAATTTATAAGTAAAATGACTTTAGAGGAAATAAAGGCCCAGCGCAGCGAACCGTGGCGCGAAGCATTGCGAAAAAATAAGACTGCCAAAGAGCGCGGACAGATCGAACGGGTGGCGATGAACGAACTCGCACCCGAATATCGTGTTACCACCTTTACCGAAGAGGTGCAGCAGGGGCTTACGGCCGAACAGGCTCGCCTTGAGGCGCAGCGCTGTCTGGATTGTGTGGATCCGAGCTGTATGAAAGGTTGTCCGGTGGGAATCAATATTCCGACGTTTATCAAACATATCGAGGCCGGGGAATTTGTAGAGGCTGCCCGCACTATTAAAAAGACCAGCTCTCTGCCGGCGGTTTGCGGCCGTGTATGTCCGCAGGAGAAACAGTGCGAAAGCCAGTGCATTCATTTGAAGATGGGACACAAGCCGGTGGCCATCGGATACCTGGAACGCTTTGCGGCCGACTATGAGCGCGAAAGCGGCCAGGCAAAAGCTCCGGTATGCGCCCCTGCCAATGGCAGGAAGGTGGCCGTGGTCGGTTCCGGTCCTTCCGGCCTTGCTTTTGCCGGCGATATGGCGAAATTGGGTTATGACGTGACCGTTTTCGAGGCCCTACATGAAATCGGGGGTGTCTTGAAATATGGTATTCCGGAGTTCCGCTTGCCGAATGATATTGTCGACGCTGAAATCAACCTCATGCGTGAGATGGGAGTCAAGTTCGAACCCGACGTGATTATCGGCAAGACACTGACCTATGACCAACTGCATGAAATGGGCTTCGACGGCATCTTTGTCGGCTCCGGAGCTGGATTGCCGCGCTTTATGGGCATTCAGGGAGAGAATGCCATCGGCGTGATGTCGAGCAACGAGTATCTGACCCGTATCAACCTGATGGGCGCCGGGCGCGAGGGCTATGCCACACCGATTCTCCGTGGCGAGAATGTGGCCGTGATCGGTGGCGGTAATACCGCAATGGATTCCGCCCGTACCGCCCGCCGTATGGGAGCCAAGCGGGTGATGTTGGTTTACCGTCGCTCCATCGATGAAATGCCGGCCCGCAAGGAAGAGGTACACCATGCTATGGAGGAGGGTATCGAATTTCTGACACTGCACAACCCGCTCGAATACCATACGGACGAAAAAGGCCGTGTGAATGAAATGGTACTTCAGGTGATGGAGCTCGGCGAGCCCGATGCGTCGGGTCGGCGTAGCCCGGTGCCGGTAGAGGGCAAGACGGTGACCCTGCCGGTGGACCTGGTGGTGGTGGCTGTGGGTGTTTCGCCTAATCCGTTGATACCCCGTTCCGTTCCCGGTATCGAGGTTTCCAAACGCGGAACCATCGTGATCGATGAAGAGACGATGCAGAGTGCTGTGAGCGACTTGTTTGCCGGCGGCGACATCGTGCGGGGCGGAGCAACGGTTATCCTGGCCATGGGCGACGGTCGTCGGGCTGCTGCGCACATGCATGAATATCTGACCAGATAAAATTAAGATAGATATACGTCGGCGGGGACAGGTTGTTTTTCACCTGTCCCCGCTTTGTTTCTATGGTTGCTTTCTGAATGCCGGCCTCATCGGGAATCTGTGGCGTCGATGCTTTTTCTGTATTTCCGGACCGGAGGCTGCTGTTGCATTTTTATAGAAATGGTGTTCCGGTTGCGATGGCGGTGAGAATTGTCGGCGATGGAACGCTTTCCTCCCCTGGAATTTCCGTTGATGGAAATGATCGGATGGATGGGGTAGGAATCTTTTTCGTAATCTTTTTTCTCCGACGGTGTCGTTCGATTCTTTCTTTGGGTGTTGTCGGAAAACAAATGTCCCCGTTAAAGGCCTTTGATCACCTTAAACGGGGGAGGGTATATGTGGTATATCCCGTATGCGAAACGTGTGCCGGGTTACCAGTATTTGATAATGAAGAGATAGATGACCAATGCGGGGCAGGCCATCAGCAGACTGTCGAAACGATCCCACAGACCGCCGTGGCCGGGGAGGATGGTGCCGGAGTCTTTCACACCGACCGATCGTTTGACGAATGATTCGATCAAATCGCCGAAGGTGGAGAATATGGCGACGATGATGCCCATTCCGATCCACTCTAAGGTCGAAAGCCGGATGCCGTCGTGAATGTTGATGCCGATAAAATTCCAAAATCCGTCGTAGGAAAGTCCCCAACCTAACAGGATGCAGAAAAATAATCCGCCGAAAACCCCTTCCCAACTCTTTTTGGGGGAAATGCGCGGGCAGAGGCGGTGACGTCCTATAGAGATACCGGTCAGATAGGCTCCCGTGTCATAAATCCAGATGAAGAAGAACAGCGACAGGAGGAAGATCGGGGAATAATCATTGATAGAATGGATATTGAATTTTACGGTGTGGAAAGCCAGAACGTTCAGGAGGGCTATGGGCATCCCGATGTAAACCAATCCTATGATGATGTAGGCCAACTCACGGATGGGGTTCTCTCTTTTACTGTATAAGAGGCTGATGAACATGAGCATCATATAACCGAGAAATACTAAGAATATCGTGTTGCCGGTGAGATGGGAACTCGTGCAGAAAGTGCAGACAAATAGTACGGCTCCGGCCAGGCTATGTATCGGGCGGGTGATGTGTACTTCTCTGGTGACGTTTATAAGGGTATAGAATTCAAATAAAACGCCGGCTGTAAGAACTCCGAAAATAAAGAGAAACGCCACCGGATCACAGATGATGGCTGCAACAATGGCACCCACCACAAATAATCCGGTGACAGTTCTTAACAAAAGGGATTTCATGGTCGAATGAATTTGCCTTATGGTTTTTTAGCTGTTGATGTTTGTACAGTAGTAAAAAATCTCCTCTTAGAGAGTGTGGATTTCTTTTCGGTCCGCTGGTGAAAAGGCGGAAACGGGCTCGGGCCTTTTTTCCGGCTCTTTTACTTCGGCACCTTGCTGGTCCTGAATGATTTCTTCAGAACGGGAAGCCCATGGACGCGGGCCGAAGATGTGTTCGACGTCTTCGGTAAAGATCACTTCACGCTCGGTCAGGACATTGGTCAGCCGTGCATGACCGTCTGCATACTGAAGCAATATCTGCTTGGCGCGTTCATACTGAACCTGTATCATGTCGCTGATTTCCTGATCGATGATTTTGGCTCTCTCTTCGCTATAGGGCTTTGTAAATCCATAATCCTGACCGGTACTGTCATAGTAGCATACATTGGGGAGCTTTTCACTCATACCATAATATACTACCATGGCATAGGCCTGCTTGGTGATACGTTCGAGGTCGTTGGCGGCACCGCTGGAGATACGTCCCAGGAAGATTTCTTCGGCGGCACGTCCTCCGAGAGTGGCGCACATCTCATCCAGCATCTGTTCTTTGGTCGTAATCTGGCGTTCTTCGGGCATGTACCATGCTGCGCCCAGTGCCTTGCCGCGCGGAACGATAGTCACTTTGACGAGGGGTGAAGCATATTGCAGGTGCCAGCTGATAGTGGCATGGCCGGCCTCGTGAATGGCGATGGCACGCTTTTCGTCACGTGTCATGACCTTGCTTTTCTTTTCGAGACCGCCGATGATACGGTCTACGGCATCGTTGAAATCCTGTTTGTCCACTTTTTCTTTACCGCGACGGGCTGCAATGAGCGCCGCCTCGTTGCAGACGTTGGCAATGTCCGCTCCGGAAAATCCCGGAGTTTGTCGGGCAAGGAGTTTTACGTCTACCGTAGGATCGAGCTGCAGAGGTTTCAAGTGAACCTTGAAAATCTCGATGCGGTCGTTGAGTTCAGGAAGGTCGACGTGGATCTGGCGGTCGAAGCGGCCGGCGCGCAACAAGGCTTTATCGAGAATATCGGCGCGGTTGGTGGCGGCCAGAATGATGACGCCGCTGTTGGTGCCGAATCCATCCATTTCGGTAAGCAATTGGTTGAGCGTATTTTCACGTTCGTCGTTGGATCCCATGTTGGGGTTCTTTCCGCGGGCGCGTCCGACGGCGTCGATTTCATCGATGAAGATGATACACGGGGCCTTTTCCTTTGCCTGGCGGAACAGATCCCGTACACGGCTTGCGCCGACGCCCACAAACATTTCAACAAAGTCCGAACCGGACATGGAGAAGAACGGCACGTCGGCTTCACCCGCAACCGCCTTGGCCAGAAGGGTCTTACCCGTGCCGGGAGGGCCTACCAGCAATGCGCCTTTCGGGATCTTACCTCCGAGGTTGGTGAATTTCTGAGGATTTTTCAGGAATTCGACAATCTCCTGTACCTCTTGCTTGGCTTCGGAAAGACCGGCAACATCCTTGAAGGTCACCTGCACACGATTGTCTTTCTCATATACTTGGGCTTTGGATTTTCCCACCGAAAAGATGCCGCCGCCCATGCCGCTGGGGCCGCTCATGCGACGGAATATGAAGAACCAGAATACAAGCAGGATGAGCAACGGGGAGCCGAAACTCCAGAACATATCCCACATGTTGCTGCTTTTCTCGTAGCGGACGTCAGCTTTGAATTTGCTGTCGGGATTATCTTTCCATCGTTCCACATCGTCGGCGAATTTATCGGCTGACGGGATGCTGGTTTCGATGATAACGCTCTTGCCTTCCTTCTGCGCTTTTTCGTAGGCCGCTTTGATGCCGCTGAGATTCTCTTCCGTCGGGGCCTGCTGCAGGGTCGCCTCGACAATATCCTTGTTGGTGTACACGATCATTTTGGAGAAATCTCCGTTTTGGGCCATTTTGGCAAAATCGGAGTATCCTACTTCACGGCTGGAATTGCCGGATGAAAAGAGGAAAATGCCGAACAGGGTAACGGCAATTACCGTATACAGCCAGTAGAAATTGAATTTGAATCCGTTGCCTCCGCCTTTGTTGTCGGAAGGTTGTTTGTCTGGGTTTATACGAGGTCTATTTTGTGCGTCTTTATTGTAGCCCATATTTTTCGGTTCTTAAATAATGAGTTTTATATGTTATTTTTACACTGTTGTGAGAGGTGCGTCGGCCCAAAGGGATTCGAGGCGGTAGAACTGCCTGGTCTCCGGTTGGAAAACATGTACAAGAATGTGACCGTAGTCAATGACGATCCATTGACGGCTTTGCATGCCGATGGAGCCGAATGCCTTTTGGCCGGCGTTGTCCCTGACGTAGTCCATCACTCCGTCGGCAATGCCGTAGACGTGTGTCGATGAGGTGCCTTCGCAAATAATAAAATAGGAAGCTGCGGCCTCTTCGATATCGGTCATATCTACGATGCGGATGTCTTTGGCTTTAGTCTCTTGAAGCCCTTGTACTATAATTTCAACTAATTTATCGTTCATACGGGCGCAAATATACTTACATTTTACGAGAATTTTACATATTTAGAATAAAAATGAAAACGTGTTTTGTTTTTTTATGTCTTTGCTTTTTCATCTGTCTTTTTGTTGCCGGCTTGGATAAAATGTGTATCTTTGCAGCGATTAATTGTATGAATCATCATTAAATAAGAAGATAATGGAAATTAGAGGACGCATCATTATGGTGCAACCGTTGGCCTCCGGTGTGAGCAAGACGGGCAACAATTGGAAGAAACAGGAATATGTGCTGGAAACGCTTGAGCAATATCCACGTAAGGTATGCTTCAGTCTTTTCGGCGATCGGGTAGACCAGTATCCGATGCAGGTAGGTGAAGAGGTTGTCGTGAGCTTCGACCTTGAGAGCCGCGAATTTAACGGCCGCTGGTACACCGATGTCCGTGCATGGAAGGTTGAGAAGGGCGATGCCGTGCCGCAAGCTCCGATGTATGGTAATCCGATGCAGCAGATGCCCTATGGCGGGACTGCCCAGGTACAGCCGCAGTTTGTCACTCCGGAACCGACGGCTCCGCAGTTCAATGCAGAACCGAGCGCCACGGATGATCTTCCGTTCTGATGATATATTTTTGCCGAGAGCAATATTTTTGCGGCCCGCTGGTAACAGCGGGCCGTTGTTTTGTAGGTCATAGTCGCTTCGTATAGCCGGCCGGCGTGCTGCATCGGGGAATAATAGGCTATGGGCCGGAAGCCTGTAGGCGGAAAGAGGTTCACACGGTGTCGGAGACAGAAGCGGTGGGAGCGGAACGGCCGGGCAGGTAATGGATGGTGGATTCTTTTTTAAGGCTTCTGCCGATGATAGGTTTCGTGGGCATGCGGCCGTGTCCGGAGGTCGGTTTTATTTTGTGATCGGGGGGGATTTTGTTTCAATGCACTTGTGCCGATGCAGTCGGGAATGGCCGGGGCGGAAATTTTATTTATGGAGACAAAAGAGAGGAGGATATTCTGAATGTCGGAATACCATCCCCTTCTTTGGATTATAAGTTTTTTATGTTGGATAGCGGCATGTGGAACTCCGGTAATCTCTACCGCCTGGCGGGTGACACCAAAGACTTATCCCCAAAACAGATAGCCGAAAGCAATGGCGGCTATGATGCCGATGAGGTCGGCTGTCAGGCCGTAGGCAGCGGCATAACGGATCTTGGAGATGTTGACGCTGCCGAAGTAGACGGCCAGCACATACATGGTCGTGTCGGTGGAGCCCTGGATTGTGGAGGCTACATGGCCGACAAAGGAATCTACCCCGTAGGTTTGGAAAACATCCAGCATCATGGCTCTTGCGCCCGATCCGTTCAGCGGTTTCAGAAGCGCGGTGGGCAATGCCGGAACGAAATCGGTGGCCATACCGATTTGGGAGAATATCCAGCCGAGGAAGTCGGTGATGTAATTCAGCGCACCGCATTCCCGGAAAATGCTGATGCCGACAAACATGGCGATTTGATAGGGAATGATGGTAACGACCGTCTGAAATCCTTCCTTGGCGCCCTCGACGAATGTACTGAAAAGAGGAACTTTCTTGCGTAACCCGGCCACCAGGAAAAGGATGATGACCGAGAAGAGAAGTACGTTGGAAAAAATGGTGGAGTAAAGCGTCAGCTGTTCCTGGTTGAGTCGGGAAAAGAAATAGGCCATGCCGGCAACCAGCAGGATGGCGCCGCCCAGAGTGCCGAGAATGACTTTATCCCACAATCTGATGCGTTGCCGCAGGCAGCAGAGCAAGAGACCGCACAGGGTGGAGCAGAATGTCGCTAACAGAATCGGCAAAAAGATGTCGCTGGGGTTGGCGGCGCCGAATTGCGCCCGGTACATCATGATGCTGATCGGAATGATGGTCAGCCCGGAGGTGTTGAGCACCAGAAAGGTGATCATGGCGTCAGAGGCGGTATCTTTGTCAGGGTTCAGGGTCTGCAATTCTTTCATAGCCTTGAGTCCCATGGGAGTTGCGGCGTTATCGAGTCCCAGCATGTTGGCCGAAACATTCATAAGAATGCTGCCGGCTGCCGGGTGTCCGGCCGGTATACCCGGAAAGATGCGCGAAAAAAGCGGGCTGATGAGCCGTGAGAACATGGCGATGATTCCGCCCTTTTCGCCGACCTTCATCAGACCGAGCCAGAAGGTCAGGATTCCGGTGAGACCGAGACATATCTCAAATGCCCTTTGTGACGACGTAAAGGCTGTATTCATGATACGGCTCCAGATCTCCACATCGCCGTTGACAGTAGAGGCAAAGATCGCGACGATGAATGCCACGATGAAGAAACCGAACCAGATGTAATTTAAGATCACTGCTGTAGAGGTGCTGAAAGGTGAACGTTCTTATTTTCCGGCCGCTTTTTTCAGTGCGGCAATGACGGCGTTGTCGAAACCTTGTGCCGCCATTTCGTTGAGCCCGCGGATTGTGATACCGCCAGGTGTGCATACTTTGTTGATCTCTTCATCCGGCATGCTGCCGTTGGCCTCGAGCAGGGCGACGGCTCCCAGCAACGTCTGGCCGATCATCCGTTTGGCCTCGCCGGGATAGATGCCCAGTTCGATGGCTGCCCGGATGTTGGCCTGTATATATTGGAACGCATAGGCGATGCCGCACGAGGTGAGGGCGGTTCCTGCGGCCATCTGCCGCTCTTCGATGAGAATGCTTTGCCCCAATGAATCGAATATGTGTTGCACGAGAGCCGTTTGTTCCGCACTGGCATGACGGGTGGCCAGAAGGGTCAGGCTTTGGCCGACGGCAATGGCCGTGTTGGGGATAACCCGGAAAAGGGCGCAGGAAAGATCTGTTCCGATCAGGCCTTCCAGTTCATCGAAAGTGATGCCGGCGGCGACAGAGACGATCGAGGCGCCGATAGGTAGGATAGGTTTGATTTCGTCGATGATATTTTTTACAAGCCATGGTTTGACCGCAATCACAATGATGTCGGCATTCGTGACGGCCACTGCATTGTTCAACGAGGTGCGTATTCCGGGAGCAAGGCTTGCGATGTTATCCAGCGTTTTTTGCGTATGTGCGGTAACACAGATTTCTTCTGGCGCAAAAAGCGTGCCTGCGGCCAGCCCGCGGGCAATGGCGCCTCCCATGTTGCCTGCTCCGATGATGGTTATATTCATGATGACTTGATTTTATTTCTTTTTGTTACCGAATACGGAGATATTGATATAGCGGCCGGGATGTTGCTTGATGTCGGCAATAAGGGAATCCATGCCGGCGACGGTTGCCATGAGGCCGTCGTGCAGTTCTGTTGTATTAAGCAGTTTGCCGGCAGTGCTGTTGGTATCTGCAAGCCTGGAGAGGAGGCTGTTGGCACTGCATAATGCGGCATTGGCGTCGGCAATGGTCTTGTCCAGTCCCGCCTCTTTGATTTGCTGGCTGAGGGTGTCCAGATTCGCGGCTGCGTTGGCGGCATGGTTCACCAGTCCGGGCATATCCTTGTTCAGCAGGGAGTTGAGTTGTCTGACCGTAGTGTTCAACTGGACGGTGAGGGTGTTGATGTTGTGCAGACTGCCCTGTAGTTCCGATTCGTTGACAAGAACATTCAGCCCGGTGAGAATAGAATCAATTTTTGGAAGCATGGCTGCCACCTCGGGGATGACGGGCTGTATCTGGTCGAGCATGTTTGCCGCCTTGCCACCGCCGGCGATGGTGTCGTGACTGGCGATCAGCTCGGGAGAGGTTCCGAGTTGCAGGACGATGGAAGAGGTTCCCAACAGATCGGTCTGTACGAAGGCGCGGCTGTCGGCCGGGATTTTGACATCGTCTTCGACATCGATTTCGACGATGATGTTGCCTTGCCGGATGGCGTCATATTTCATATTGCGGACGAGGCCTACTTTGTATCCGTTGAGCAGGACGTGTGATGAAACCGCCAGTCCTTCCACGTTCTGGCAGACAACATAGTATGAATTGCCAGGTTTGAAACGGTTGATGCCTTTCAGAAAGTCGATACCGGCAATCAGCACCACAATGGCGACAATGGCCCAAAATCCGATTTTGAATTCGTTCGATATTTTCATGCTGTCATTATTTTTTTATTTGATCCGGTTCCCTTTGGCGTCGAATGTGACGACGAAAGCATCCTGGAACTTCTTTCTTACCTGAATGATCTGATTTTGCAGGGCGCTCTTGTCCGAAGCGCTTCCGTATGTATAGCGGTAAAGATTGCCATCTTTATAATAGTCGACAGGCCACAGCCCTTTTAATTGAGCGTCTCCCTTTTTTAATTGCCGCGGGGAGGAAAGGAACTGTATCTTGTAGGTGACACCGGTTGCCGTAGCTGCGGCTGCGGGCTTCGTGCCTGCCGGCTTTTGCGGGCTGGCGGAATTTGGCGTTGCATGAGAAGCGGAGGCGTTTTCCGCCGGTGCGGTCTGGGGTGCCGGAGTCGCGCAGTTGCGTCGGTCCCAGCTTTTTTTATAATCTACAAACCCCATATATATCGCGTTGGCGATGGTTTCCTTACCCTTTTTGGAGGCCAGCCATTTTTCTTCCTGGGTGTTGGATATGAATCCGGTTTCGACGAGAATAGAGGGCATGGCGGCAGTTCGCAGCACGTAGAAACCGGCCTGACGGACATCGCGGTTATGTCTTTTGCCACGGTTGACCAGAGAGTTCTGGATGGAGCGGGCAAACTCCAGACTTTGGGTCTGGTATGTGTTCTGCATCATTTCAAAGATGATGTAGGATTCCGGTTTGCTTGGGTCGAAGCCCTCGTAACGGGTCTTGTAATTGTCTTCTAAAAGAATGGCGCGGTTTTCACGCATGGCGACATCCAGATTTTCCTGGTTCCGGGCCGTACCCAAGGTGAAGACGCCGGCCCCGCAGGTCTGTTCGACATCTTTACGCGTGCGCGGAATGGCATCGGCATGGATGGAAAGGAATAGGTCGGCCTTGGCCTTGTTGGCTTTATCCGTGCGTTCCATGAGTGTGATGAAAAGGTCGCTTTTCCGGGTGTAGATGACTTTGACATGCGGACAATTGGCCTCGATAAGTTCGCCCACACGCAGGGCGATGCTCAGATTCAGGTCCTTTTCTTTCAGGATTTTGCCGACGCATCCGGCGTCTTTGCCTCCGTGACCGGGGTCAATGACGATGGTGAAATCTTTATCGGTCTGGGCGCAGATGTGTGGGGCGACTACACCGAGCAGGATTGAAAGGCAGATGCCGATTATCGTTCGCATGAGATAGAAAACCTGATTAGAGCCACAAAGATAATGTAAGAGCGGCGGAGAACAAAATAAATTTACTCAAAAATCTTTTGTGTCATGATTTTAATGCTTATCTTCGTTGCGTTTTTGTCAATTTATCATAAATAAACAGGTATGCAGAAATATGGTCTTTTAGGTCATCCGCTGGGACATTCTTTCTCCAGAAAGTTCCATAACGATCGTTTCCTGCGGGAGGGAATCGATGCCGTATATGAAAACTACGATCTTGCCGATATCGCTTCTTTTCCTCAGCTTGTGGCCGATGATCCCGATCTGGCCGGTCTGAATGTGACGATTCCCTATAAACAGGCTGTGATTCCCTATTTGGACGAACTGGATCCCCGCGCCGAGAGGATCGGAGCTGTCAACGTCATTAAAGTAACCCGCGTCGATCCCGATGGTGTCGCTTCCCGCGTGCCGGGAATCCGTCTGAAGGGATATAATTCCGATGTCGTCGGTTTTTTAGAGAGCATTTATCCCATGCTTACCGTTTCCGGAGATGCCGGAAGTGCCGTCAGGCCCGATTGCGGTCGTGCGCTGGTGCTGGGAACCGGTGGTGCGAGCAAGGCCGTCTGTTACGCTCTTCGTGAAATGGGTATTGTCCCTCAATATGTCTCCCGCCGTTCCGCGCCGGGCGTTTTGACTTACGGGGAGTTGACCCCGGCGGTCATGGAACAGCATCATGTGATCGTCAACTGCAGTCCGGTGGGTATGTTTCCACATGTCGATGAGGCGCCGGCCATCCCCTATGAGTGTCTGACACCTCTTCACGTCTGTTTCGATCTGGTATATAATCCGGAGGAGACGCTGTTTATGAAGAAAGCCGCCGCCATGGGTGCGGCCGTCAGAAATGGCGGAGAAATGCTGGTCGGGCAGGCTCTGGAAGCCTATCGTATCTGGACGGAGCCGGAGGCTGAATAATTTTTACGGGGCGGCAAGAACCAGCCGCCCCTTTTCGTTGTCTTATTATTGTAAATAACCGGGCCGGAGGAGCTGCTTTTCCGGCCGTTAAAATTCTTGACTATGATAACTGTCGTTTTTTGTCATCCGTGGCATGGTAGTTTCAACTATGCGATTTTAAAATATGTGACCTCCCGCCTGTCGGCCCAGGGAAAGGACTATCAGGTGATCGATCTGAATCAGGAAGGTTTCAATCCGGTGCTTACGCAGGAAGAGTTGCGCCAGTATTCGCGGGGCACTTCGCCCGATCCGCTGGTGCAGAAGTATCAATCTATGTTGCAGGGCTCCGATACGGTAATCTTTATATTCCCCATCTGGTGGGGAATGATGCCGGCCATTCTGAAAGGCTTTTTCGATAAGGTTTTGCTGAAAGGCGTGGCCTATACGGAAGATAGCGAGGGGTTGAAACCGCTGTTTAGGATCGGACATACATATATTATTACGACTTCGCAGGGCGAGACCCGCTTTTTCCGGCCGTTCATGGTCGATTATTTTATTCCGCGCATTTGTCAGGCCGTGGGGATGAACCGGGTGAGGTGGTATAATTGCGAGCGGACCTCTTCCGGCACGGCTGAACATCGCACCTATTTCATGCAGGAGGTCAGTATGCAGTTTTAAAAAGGCGGGGAATCGGTTCCCCGCCTTTTCCGTTCGATGTCTTTTCTGTTTTTGTCGCGACTTGTTGATGGGACCTCGGTATGTATCGCTGATGCGGTTTCGGAGGCGTCTCTTTGGATAATCGTGCTTTATTCTCCGTTGCACATCACATCTCGGAATACCATGGTCGGGATAAATCCTGTGGCGGTCTGCTCGGTTTCGTTGCCTATTTCGCAAAGATTTTTCCAGAGGTGGAGCAGATTGCCGGTGATATTCATTCCTGCGACCGCTTCGGTCATGATACCGTTCCTGATGAGCTGTCCCTCGATGCCGAAAGAGTAGTCTCCGGTCACTTCGTTATAATTGCCGCCGTTGAAATCGGTAATGAGCAGGGCACAGTCCTGGTCGGCTATGATTTCAGCCATACTTCGTTGCCCGGGTTCGACACACGGCACCATCGGAGCGCTGACAGTAGGGGATACCTGCAGTTTGTTGGCGTAATAAGTATCGAAGAAGAAGGTTTGCAGCACCCCCTGGCGGATGATGTCGCTTTCATGTGTGGCGACACCCTCGAAGTCGAAATGGCAGGCACCTAACGCCCCGTAGCGGTGAGGCTGGTCGGTGAGGGTAAGGATGGGATTGGCGATCATTTCCCCTTTTTTATCGGCGAGAAAAGAACGTTTCTGGTAGATGTTGGCTCCGTAGAGTACGTCGATGACAGGATTAAGCAATTTGCCTATAATGCGGGGCGTGACGATAATGGTATAGGTGCCGGAAGCTATTTTCTTCTGACCGATTTTCCTGCATGCGGCCTCGTAGGCTTTTTCTGCCAGAGATTCTTTGATATGCAGCCGGTCGTAGCCTGTTGCCATTTCGTGCCAGTAGTCGGACGGGCGGCAATCATTGTCACCCAGCAGACTGACAGAGGCGCTCATGGCGCAGACGGAGGCCTCGCTTTCGCCGCGGAATCCCTGGCTGTCGGAGAGATATTGCCATCCGGAACGGTCTTGCAATGACGAGGCCAGCGAGATGATGCGCTTGTCTTCTGTAGTGAATGATCGGGTAATGTCAATCGCCCATGCGATTTTTTGTTCTGTGGGTATTCGGACGATGCCGGCATCATAGTTGCCTAAAGAGGGTATATGCTTCCGGTTGAAATATCTTTCAGGGGCGGGAAGGGTTCTGCAGAAGTCGGTCCCCAGATAGCGGGTCGTGGCGATGCTTTCACGAATGAAGTTTTCGACCTCCAGGCGGTTGAGTCGGTTAGTCGAATAGGAACCGTACTTTCCGTCGATGAATAAACGGGCGGTAAGACCGACGCTGGAACTTTGCTGCAGGGATTCCACTTTTCCGTTATGGGTATCGACGCTGAAATTATCTACGCAATTCAATTCTATGCGCGCCTGGTCGCATCCGTGTCCGATGGCATAACCGACAAAATGATCGGTCAGGTCTTTGTATGATTTTTTGTCCATGAATCTGTGTGGTGTTGGTGAAGACGAGGGGCGTTATCCGGTTCCGTTCTTGTCTGTAATCGTTTCGGGTCAGATGCCGCCGACGGTGAGCTCTTTTACAAGCACGCTGGGCATACCGCAGGTGACGGGGCATGCCTGTCCGCCCTTTCCGCACATCCAGGTGCCGTTGTCTATCGTCGCGTTGTCGGCCACGGCCAGGATGTCGGCCAAAGCCTGAGGGCCGTTGCCGATGATGTTGATGTCTTTGACAGGCCGGGTAAGCTTGCCGTTCTCTATCAGGTAGCCGCTTTTTACGAAAAAGGTGAAATCGCCGGCCCCGATTTGTACTTGCCCGTTGGTGAAATCCTTTACATAGATACCTTGCTTCACTTCACCGATAAGATCGGCTTCGGAGGCTGTTCCGTTTTCCATGTAAGTGCTGCGCATGCGGGGTAAGGGCAAATGCCTGAATGATTCTCGCCTGCCGTTGCCCGTCGGTGCGGTCGCATAATGGCGGGCGGAGATTCTGTCATACAGGTAACTGTTTAAAATTCCCTCGCGAACGATGTAAGTCTTTTGTCCGGCGACTCCTTCGTCGTCGAAATTGACAGAACCCCGGTTGTTGGGGAGTGTGCCGTCATCCACGACATTAATAGAAGGCAGGCAGATGGAACTGTGGAGCCGGTCCGAGAAAATAGATTCGTTTTTGCGGTTGAAATCGGCCTCGAAGGCGTGCCCGATGGCTTCATGCAGTAAAATTCCGCTGGCGCCGGCCGCCATGACGACGGGCATCACTCCGCCGTGAGGCTGCGTGGCCGAAAGGGCGAATTGTGCTTTCCGGATACATTCCGTGGCCAGCGTTTCGACCAGTGTATCGGTCAGCATTTCCGCGCCCATCCTGAATGAGCGCGAGGCGCGGGCCTGCTCGGTATTTTCTCCGTCGCCGACGACGCAGCTGACGCTGAATGCGCCCAGGGGTTGGATGTCTTCATACATATCGCCCAGGGAATTGCAAAAGCCGACGTATTTGGTCTTGTAGTTAATCATGGCCTGCACGCGGATGACCCTTGTATCCAACTCTCTGATCCTTGCACCCACTTTTTGCAGATAGGGTATGATCATGTCGATTTTCCGCTCCTGCCAGGAGATGCCTATCGGATAATAATCGGTCTCGTTCCTGAGCGGGGTCAGACCTGCCGGAACACTGGCCAATGCCCGGTTTTCGTCGGCGATGCGTGCCGCGATTCTGGCAGCCTGTTTCAGCTGTTCCGGCGAGATGTCTTCGGTATATGCGTAACCGCATTGGTCACCCCGGATGACGCGCACCCCGGCTCCGTAGTCGATGTTGGCTGCGGCGCGGTTGACCGTTTCGTCCTGCATGCTGACGCTGTGGGTGAAAGAGTGCTCAAAATAGATGTCGGCATAGTCGCCGCCATGATTCAGGGCCTCCGCAAGGACTTCCTGCAAGGTGGCGTCGTCGACGGGGAAGTGGTTCATAACGTAATTTCTTTAGGTAGATTGATGTCACATACCAACAGATCGTCGGCATAGTCTGAACTTACTTTGCGCATCTGTCGAAGGGTGTTCCATTCGTTGCGGAAAGTTTTGGCATAGTTAATCTTGAGATCTTCTCTCCCGTGATTGTCGATTTTGGTCATAAGCAGTCCGACGGAGAGCTTGTTAATATCCATGCCGGGGGTCCAGAAATGATAGTCGCGGTTATTGTGGTCTACGGTTTCGCGTATGATATCCAGTTCTTCCAGTCGGCCGATGATTTTACCGGTCAGTTTTGACGGTAAATGGAGATAATTGGCAATTTCTTCGGTAGAAAGGACCTCCTGCTGCCTTTTAAAACGGCTGTATATGACGGCCGCAGTGATGATGGTGAGAAAATCCAGATATCTGCGGGAAATGTTCTGTGTGTCTTTTTCAAAATTGAAATTCTGGATATTTTGAGAGGCGTAGGCAAGCTCCGCCCCGTACAGGCAAATGATCCACGACATCTGTACCCATAGCAAAAGAAGCGGGAGAGCGGCGAAACTTCCGTAGATGGCATTATATTTTGAAACCCAGATCTGTCCGCTGATATAAAACATCTGGAAGATTTGGAAGCCGCATCCGGCAATGGCGCCGGCGACCAGCGCGTTGGTGAATTTAACCTTGGTATTGGGGATGATGATGTAAGCTCCGGTAAAGACAAGGGTTGACAGCACGAAGGGAGTGACTTTCAGCACCGACATGACCGTCTGGCTCAGGATTTCATCCAGAGAGCCGGTGCTGACAACGGTTTGCACAAAGATCTGAACGCCGCTGGAGACGAAGATGATGAGCGGTACGGTGATGATGATGCTCAGATAATCCGTGAATTTACGAACTGTGGAGCGGGAGCGTTTTTGCTGCCAGATCTGATTGAAAACATTCTCGATGTTGCTGATCAGATTGATGATGACCCACAATAAAAGCAGGATGCCGAGGCCTAAAACGACGCTGGTTTTGGAATGTGCCAGGTAGTTGTTCGCAAATTCAAAGCAGTAATCGATGGCCTCCGACTGTCCGGGGAATACATTGTTCAGGGCCTGGCGGATGCCATCCTGTATGTCGAAGCCGCGGGCTACGCCGAGGATAAGTGCAAGCAGGGGGACTATGGCCAGCAGCGTGTTGAAGGTCAATGCTGACGCTTTCTCCTGCATCCGGTCGCTGAAAAAGAAACGAACGGAGAGGATCAGGGCTTTGACAATATTGATAAGCCATTTATAGATGCCGGTGACGTCCTGTGTCGTGATGCGCCAGATATCATAGGTCACGAAACGCCAGGATTTCCAGATGAAATACTTGAACTTTCTCCATCTGACGTTTTTAGGATTCCGCCGCTCTTTGGCCTTGGCCTTGATTTTCTCTTTATCCGCAGAGTTTTTCTTCATAACGATGTTTTTGCTGCCCGCTTTATTTCTTCAAGTCCAGCCGTGTCGATCCGATGAGGTTGCCGTCAGCGTAGATGTCGAAAGTATATAGTCCGGGATCGAGCGTTTCATTACGGTTCCAGAATAGTGTGACGGGGGTCTCTTCGCCGCCGTATTCTATGCTCTTTTTCATGGAGTAGGAGATCATCGCCCCGTCGTATTTGAATTTACCGCTTTGCGTGTTGGTGAGAACCTCTTCGTTGGGTTTGATGATGCGTACATATACATCTTTGGATCCGATTTCCGCTGTCACGTTTTTGGCAATGCGGAAGTCCACTTTGAATGTCGTGATCCGTTTCAAGGAGTTGGTTTCTTTGTTCCGTTTTGTCAGAGCCTGTACGGCCAGACCGGTTGCCTCCAGATGGGCTGCCAGGGTCACCTGTTGGCTTAGTTGCTGGTTCTTCTCCTGCAGGGCGGCGTTGTTTCTGGTTGCCGATTGGTATTGTCGTTTGATGTTTTTGTTCTCATTCATCAGTTGTTCGTTGACCATGTTGAGAGAATCGACCTGGGCAACATAATAGCGGAGGACACCGCGCACGGTGGCCAGCTCTTTTTTCAATGCGCTGATGCGTCGGGCATCTTCGGCCTTGGTCTGTTTCAGTTCTTCGACGAGACGCTGGATTTTGATGCGCTGGTCCTCCAGTTTTTGCTCCAGAGAATCGTTGTTGACATTCAGTTTATAGCCTTCGTATTGGATCGCCAGCTGTGTGTATTCGTCTTGCAGTTCTTCTTTCTCGATAGCGAATTGTTCCTGAAGGATTTCTATCGTCTGTTGTTGTTGCCAAATGTAATAGGAAAAACCTCCCAGAAGAACGATGGCTGCCGCGACGGCCGATCCGATGTATAGTTTTTTCTTTTGCATGGTTCGATTGAAAACAATGAGCGTTATGGTCGGCAAAGATAGGGCTTTTCCGTGTAATCCAGGGCCTTTTTTCTTTGATTTTTTGTTAAAAGTGGCCCGTGCAGGACTTCCCGGCATGCAGATTCCTGCCGGAAGCATGCCGGAAAGCCCGTTTCGGGTCTGCCCGGTGTTTCCTTCGGGCGTGGAGGCCGTATTCGCGGCCTGGGGGACGGTTCCGGCCCGGAGGCGCCTGGTTCCCACATAGGAAGAGCCTCTGCGGCGGTTGCAGGTGCCGCCGCAGAGGCTGTGTTTGCCGGCATCGGCAACCCGCCGGCGGCTAAGGACCCGGCTGTCGCTTTTCGCTGCGGAACGGCGACCTTTTGCGATTTCCTTAAAATGAATTGCCGCAATAAATTTGGCAATTCACATGGCATGTATTATCTTTGCAGCATAATTGAGAGTGTGTAATGAAAACAACTTCAAAATCCAAATGGAAGAAGGTAGGCCTGGCTTATGGCTTATCGGTGCTGGCGATGATATTGATTGCTGCCGGTGTTATCTTCTGGGTGTTCAACTGGCTGGGGACATATACCCATCATGGCGAAGCGGTCAGAGTGCCGTCGGTGATCGGTGTCCGGACCAATGAGGCTGTGCTTCTCATCGAGCAGGCCGGACTGAAACCGATGATCATTGACTCCGTATATACGGACCACCGGCCGGGAACGGTCATCGAACAGCTTCCCGAAGGGGCGCTGCCGGTGAAACTGGGGCGTATCGTCTATCTGACGGTCAACGCAAGCGGAAAGCAGATGATAGAGATGATAGATGTGCGGGATTGGTCGAGCCGTCAGGCCCAGTCACGGCTGGAGGAGATCGGTTTTGTGATCGACAGTCTGGTGTATGAACCTTATGAGTTCGATGATTTGATTTTGGACGTGACATCTTCTTCCGGGACGGTTGCCGCCGGTGAAAAATATCCTATCAGGACCTCTCTGGTTTTGCATGTGGGAAGCACTACGGCAACCATCGATGCCACCAATGGCGAAACGGAACAGGAATGGTTTGAATGATATGGCTGATATGCAAAACGAAGATATGCTGCAGGAAGAATTGCCGGATGATGATACCTTTCTGGAACTGAGTGATTCGGAGGGGGAAACCGCCTGTGTGGGCGAGGGCGATCTTTCGGCCGACGGGCTGTATGAACATTTCCGTTTTACGGCCGACCGCGGGCAAGGACTGATCCGCGTCGATAAGTTTCTGACCGACCGCATTGTCGGAGCCTCCCGCAGCCGTATTCAGCATGCTGCCGATGCCGGGTATATCCTGGTCAACGGCAAGCCGGTGAAGAGCAACTATAAGGTCAAGCCTTGCGAGGTGGTTTCCCTTATGATGGACAGGCCGAGGCATGTCCTGGAGATTCTGCCGGAGGATATCCCGTTGGACATCGTTTATGAAGATGCCGACGTGCTTGTCGTCAATAAGCCTGCAGGTCTGGTCGTGCATCCCGGATGCGGCAACTATCATGGAACTTTAGTCAACGCGCTGGCCTGGCATTTTAAAGATGATCCGGTAGCGGCCGGCATGGATGACCCGAGGATGGGACTGGTGCACAGAATCGACAAGGATACGTCGGGATTGCTTGTCATTGCCAAAAATGAAGAGGCGCGCACGAACCTGGCATTGCAGTTCTTCCATAAGACCACCCATCGCATGTACACGGCGTTGGTCTGGGGACATGTGGATGCGGATGAAGGACGCATCGAAGGCAACATCGGCCGTAATCCGAAGGACCGGTTGCAGATGATGGTTTTCTCCGATGCTGAGGAGGGCAAGCCGGCTGTAACTCACTATAAGGTAGTGGAGAGATTGGGCTATGTGACAGTCGTGCAGTGCCGTTTGGAAACGGGGCGTACCCACCAGATCCGCGTGCACATGAAACACATCGGGCACACGCTTTTCAACGATTCCCGCTACGGGGGCAATGAAATATTGAAGGGTACTACATTTGCCAAATACAGCCAGTTCGTACAGAATTGTTTCCGCCTGTGTCCGCGTCAGGCCCTTCATGCCCAGACGTTGGGATTCAAACATCCGCGGACGGGTGAGGAAATGTATTTCGAGGTGCCGGTGCCGGAAGATATGGTCTCTTTGATAGGGAAGTGGCGCAATTATATCGCTTCCCGTTGATGGAAAATCTCTTTGAGCCTTTTCCCGCTGCCCTGGAGCGACAGACGGGAAGGCTGGAAAAATAAAACAGAACAGAAACATGAAACGTATTGCCATTGTGGCAGGCGGCGATTCGAGTGAATATGTCGTTTCGTTGCGTAGTGCCAAAGGAATCTGGAGCTTTTTGAACCATCAGCTCTATGAGACATATATCATCCTTATTCGTAAGGGTGAATGGATGATGGTTGCCTATGACGGGGAGAATTATGACATGGAAAAGACATGGCCCGTGGACCGCAATGATTTCAGCGTCATGTGCGAGGGTGAGAAAATCGTTTTCGATTTCGCTTACATCATCATTCACGGTACCCCGGGTGAAAACGGTATTCTTCAGGGCTATTTCGATCTTATCGGAATGCCTTATTCCTGTTGCGGAGTTCTTGCAGCAGCACTTACGTTCAGCAAGTACATGTGCAATCACTATCTTTCGACCTTTGGCATCCCTTGCGCCGAAAGCTTGTTGTTCCGCACAAAAGAAGAGGTGCTTCCTGCATCGGAGATTGTCGCACGGCTTGGATTGCCGGTTTTTGTGAAACCCAATGTGGGCGGTTCCAGTTTCGCGACGACTAAAGTGAAAAGCGAAGATGGGCTGGCCCCGGCCATCGAAATGGCTTTCGGCGAGGGCAGTGAGGTAATTGTTGAGTCTTTCATGAAGGGCATGGAGATTACCTGCGGCTGTCTGCGTACCCGCGACGGTCGGATTCTGCCGCTGCCTATTACGGAGGTTGTGGCCGAGAACGAATTTTTCGACTATGACGCCAAATATAACGGCCAGGTACAGGAAATTACACCGGCACGGCTTTCTGCCGAAATGACAGCCCAGGTTCAGGAACTGACAACGAAGATTTATGGTTATATAGGTGCAAAGGGCATTATCCGTGTCGATTACATTATCGTGGACGGTGTTCCCCATCTGCTGGAGGTCAATACGACCCCGGGTATGACTGCCACCAGTTTTATTCCGCAGCAGGTGCGCGCTGCCGGACTCGATATCAGCGATGTGATGGATGATGTCATCATTGCCGGAGGTCTTGCCTAAGGCGGATCACGATATTTTTATACGCTAACTACAGATTAATAAATAGATTATGGAACAACTTCATGACTTTGAGGAAATACGCTGTTTCAATGACGGTGATGTTCCCGCACATTTGTGGCCTCTTGCCGACGAGCCGCATATTCAGGCAACGTTGAAGCATCTTCTGCCGGAATTGGATATGCCGGAATTTGTTGCGAAACTGAAATCCATGACAACGATTTACCAGTTCCAGTCGCAGGTGGTGGCTCCTTTTGTGTTGCAGTTGGCTCAGAAATCATGCGAGTCGCTGGCCTTGAATCATGTCGATTACATCGATCCCGATCACGCCGGTGTATATATCACCAATCATCGCGATATCGTGTTGGATTCGGCTTTCCTGAATTCTCTTTTATTGCAAAAAGGGTATAAGACCGCGGAAATCGCCATCGGTAACAACCTGCTGATTTATCCGTGGATCCGCGATCTGGTGCGGTTGAACAAGAGTTTCATTGTGAGGCGCGATGTGCCGGGACGGCAGATGCTGGAAGCCTCCAGGACCCTGTCAGCCTATATTCATTATACCGTTCTGCAGAAGAATAATCCCGTCTGGATAGCACAGCGGGAGGGTAGAAGCAAGGACAGCAGTGACCGCACGCAGTCTTCTGTCATCAAAATGCTGGCTATGGGCGGTTCTTCGCATAATCTTTTGGAGAATATAATGGCTTTGAATCTGCATCCGGTGGCTTTGAGCTATGAATATGATCCTTGTGATTATCTGAAAGCGCGCGAATTCCAGTTGAAACGGGATTGTGCCGATTACAAGAAGACCCAGGCCGACGACTTGGCGAATATGAGCACCGGTATGCTGGGATACAAAGGACGTGTCGTGCTCAATGTGACGCCCGCGTTGAATCCGCAGTTGGAGAAACTTTCCGCGCTGACGGATAAGAATAAGCTGGTAGAGGCTATTTGCAACTGTGTGGATGAAGCGTTGCACCGGAATATGGTTCTCTTCGAGATCAACTATGTCGCCTATGATCTTCGGTTTGCGACAGACAAATATGCGGCTCTTTATACGGAAGAGCAGAAGCAGAAAGCTGTCGCTTATCTCAACGGCCAGCTGGAGAAGATAGAGCTGCCGGAGAAGGACGAGGCATTTTTGTGGGAGAAACTGCTGACGATGTACAGTAATCCTGTCGTTAATAGGGAGCGACTGGAGGAACGTTTGTAATAGAAAATTATTTTTTGCTTAAATCATTTAATAAGAATATAGTTATGGATGAAAAAATAGTCAGTCGGCTGATCGAGGATCTCATCTCTCTTTCATTTGCCGAAGATATCGGCGATGGAGACCACACGACGCTCAGCTGCATTCCGGCCGAGGCCGTAGGCAAGCAGAAACTGCTGATCAAGGAGGCCGGAGTGCTGGCCGGGGTGGATATTGCCCGCCGGGTCTTTGCCGCTTTCGACAAAGATTTGCAAATGGAGGTCTTCTTGGAAGACGGAGCAGAGGTAAAGCCTGGCGATGTGGCTTTCATCGTCACCGGTAAGGAGCAGTCCCTTCTGCAGACCGAACGCCTGATGCTGAACATCATGCAGCGTATGAGCGGTATTGCTACCATGACACATAAGTATGTGGAACGCCTCAAAGGTACCCGTACCAAAGTTTTGGATACGCGCAAGACGACACCGGGTATGCGGATACTGGAAAAAATGGCAGTCAAAATCGGTGGAGGTGAGAATCACCGTATCGGTTTGTTCGACATGATTTTGCTGAAAGACAATCACGTGGATTTTGCAGGCGGTATTCATAATGCCGTGACTCGTGCCAAACAATATTGTCAGACCAAGGGCAAAGATCTGAAGATTGAGGTCGAGGTGCGTAACTTCGACGAGCTTCAGCAGGCCCTTGCCGAAGGGGTGGACCGCATCATGTTCGATAACTTTACTCCCGCCGATACGCGTAAGGCCGTCGAAATGGTTGCAGGTCGTTGTGAAACGGAATCGTCGGGCGGTATTACTTACGAAACGATGCTTCCGTATGCCGAGGCCGGTGTCGACTTTATTTCATTCGGCGCTCTGACCCATTCCGTAAAGGGGTTGGACATGAGCTTTAAGGCTGTAAAATAATTCCGGCGGAGTTTTTTGACATAAGAAATGGCATATTTTCGGGCAGCAGATGTATCGGTGATGTTTTTTTCGCTATATTTGCACCCGGAATAACATAACTCTTCAGGGCAGGGTGAAACTCCCTACCGGCGGTGACAGCCCGCGACCTCTCTTTCGTGAGAGCCGAATCGGTGAAACTCCGATGCCGACGGTAATAGTCCGGATAGGAGAAGAGATTTCTTTTTCATGGGCTTCCGGCCGCCTGCGTGGCGGAACGGTGCCGTATGAAGAGAATAGAATATAGGCCCTTGGAGTATTTTGCTTCAAGGGCTTTTCTCGTTAAAAGGAAAAAATATGACGGAACAGGATATCAGATTCATGCGGCATGCCGCACAACTGGCGCAACGGGGAGAAGGGGCAGTTAACCCTAATCCGCTGGTCGGTGCAGTCATTGTGCGCGACGGTGAGGTGCTGGCCGAAGGCTGGCATGAGCGTTGGGGTGGTCTGCATGCCGAGCGGAACGCGCTGGCCCGCTGTTCTGAGTCGGTGGCAGGCGCTACCATGTATGTGACATTGGAGCCCTGCTGTCATTATGGTAAGACGCCGCCTTGTACGGAGGCTGTTATCGGTGCCGGTATCGGCCGCGTAGTGATAGGATTGACCGATCCGAACCCATTGGTCGCCGGCAAGGGAATAGAAGCGCTGAAAAAGGCCGGCATCAGCGTCGAATGGGGTGTTTGTGAGGCCGAATTGCGTGAGCAGAATCGTGTATTTTTGAAATATATTACCACACGGATGCCCTGGGTGGTTCTGAAATCCGCCATGACGCTGGATGGCAAGATTGCCACGGCTACCGGTAATTCCAGATGGGTCAGTTGCGAGGAATCCCGTCGTCTCACGCATGAGATGCGTCGCCGCTATATGGCGATATTGGTTGGCATCGGTACGGTAGAGGCCGACGATCCTATGTTGAATTGCAGACTGGACGGAGAACCGAGGCAACCGGTCCGGATTGTTGCCGATTCGGTGGCGCGGATATCTCTGACTTCACAGTTGGTTGTTTCTGCCCGCCGTTATCGTACGGTGATTGCCCATACGGCGTGTGCCCCGAAAGAAAAAATAGAGGCATTGCATGCAGCGGGTGTCGAGACGTGGTGTTGTGAGGCGGATGGGGGCAGGTTGTCTGTTCCCGATCTGTTGCGGCAGGTCGGTGCGGCAGGTTTGGATTCTATTCTGGTGGAGGGAGGCGGAACATTGAACGATGCTTTTCTTCGTGCCGGAGCCATTGACGAGGTCGCTTTCTTTGTGGCCCCGAAATTGGTGGGAGGAGAGGCCGCCAAGACCCCGATCGGGGGTATCGGATTGAATCTGATGGCAGATGCTGTCGGGTTGACCGGCGTCCGTGCGGAGATGGTCGGCACGGATATATTGATTACTGGAAAAATCAGAAAATAAGATATGTTTACCGGAATAGTTGAGGAAATAGGCATCGTCAGAAGCCTGCGCCGCGGGGCAAAAAGTTTTACACTGGAGATTGAAGCCGGGAAAGTGCTGGAGGGTACCCGTGTCGGCGACAGCATTGCCACACAAGGGGTCTGTCTTACCGTCACCCGCCTGAATGACGGCGTTTTTTCGGCCGATGTCATGCCTGAAACGGTGACACGGACGGCTTTAGGTATGCTGCGTCCCGGCGACGGCGTTAATCTGGAACGGGCTATGAGGCTTGACGGCCGTCTGGGTGGACATTTGGTTTCCGGACATGTCGATGCCACAGGGCGCATCAGCGGCCGGCGTTTTGACGATACGGCATTGTGGCTTACCGTAGACGCGGCTCCCTCCGTATTGCGGTATGTTGTGGAAAAAGGATCGGTGGCACTCAACGGTGTGAGTCTTACCGTAGCGCGTGTCGATGAATCTTCGTTCAGTGTTTCGCTGATTCCTCATACACAGGGAGCGACGACCCTTCACCAATGCCGTGTCGGGGACCTTGTGAATATAGAAAATGACATGATAGTGAAATATGTGGAGAAGTTGTTGGGAAAATCGGATCAGAAAGGTCTTACCCTCGACTTCCTGCGTGAAAACGGTTTTTAAAAATATTGTTTATGGAAGAATTTGAATTCAATACGGTAGAAGAGGCTATAGGAGACCTGAGAGCCGGTAAACTGGTGGTTGTCGTCGATGATCCGGATCGTGAAAACGAGGGCGATTTGATCTGCGCCGCCGAATTTGCCACTCCTGCCAATGTCAACTTTATGGCTACCTACGCCAAAGGACTGATCTGTATGCCGATGAGCAGGACCTTGTGCGAGAAACTGAATCTTCAGCCGATGGTGGCGCATAACACCGATAATCATTGTACGGCTTTTACGGTTTCGATAGATCATGTGTCGACCACGACCGGCATTTCCGCTGTCGAGCGTTCCGTCACAGCTATGAAATGTGTGGAAGAAGGGGCGCGCCCGGGGCATTTCCGCCGTCCCGGACATCTTTTCCCTTTGGAAGCACGCGATGGCGGGGTGTTGAAACGTACCGGACACACCGAGGCGACGGTCGACCTTATGCGTGTTGCGGGTTTGAAAGAATGCGGGCTTTGCTGTGAGATTATGAATGATGACGGCACGATGATGCGGACACCGGAACTGATGGATTTTGCCCGTGAGCATGATTTGAAAATCATCACCGTGGCCGATTTGATCGCCTACCGCCGTCGGACGGAACACTTCGTCGAACGTGTGACCGTGGCCGATATGCCGACCAAGTACGGCACTTTCCGGGCCTACGGTTACGTGAACAAGGTAACCGGAGAGCATCATGTGGCTTTGGTCAAAGGCGATGTGGAAACCGACGAACCTGTGCTTTGCAGAGTACATTCGGAGTGCCTGACGGGGGATGCTTTCGGCTCTTTGCGCTGTGATTGCGGCGAGCAGCTTGCAGAAGCTTTGAAGAGAATAGAAACGGCCGGGCGCGGAGTGCTTCTGTATTTGCGGCAGGAGGGTCGAGGCATCGGGTTGATCAATAAACTCCGTGCGTACAATCTTCAGGATCAGGGGATGGACACTGTCGAGGCGAATGTGGCCTTGGGCTTTGCACCGGATTTGCGCGAATATGGAACCGGAGCCGAGATCCTGGCCGATCTCGGGCTCAAAAAGCTGGTGCTTATGACCAACAATCCGTTGAAGATGGTCGGACTGGAAGGATTCGGACTTGAGATTGTCGGCCGGGAGCCTATCGAGATGACATGTAATGAAAAAAATTCTTTTTATATGCACACTAAGTGCAATAAAATGGGGCATCTGCTGCATTTTCAGGACACGAACGAAAAAGGATGATTCCGCTTGTTTGAAAAATTGTATAACCGTTTAATATAGAAATGATATGAATTTTATTGAAGGTAATTTGTTGGCCGAAGGACATCGCATCGGCATTGTCACGGCCCGTTTTAATGATTTTATCACCTCCAGATTGCTGGATGGTGCCGTAGATGCCTTTGTGCGTCACGGCGGACTTGACGAGATGCTGGATGTCGCTCGCGTGCCCGGTGCGTTCGAGATTCCGTTGGCGGCCAAAAAGATGGCCGAAAGCGGTAAGTATGATGCTGTTGTTTGTTTGGGTGCCGTGATTCGTGGTGCCACGCCGCATTTTGATATGGTTGCCAATGAGGCCACGAAAGGGGTGGCGCACGTCGGGCTGGAGACGGAGGTGCCGATTATTTTCGGGATTCTGACGACCGACTCTATCGAGCAGGCTGTAGAACGCGCCGGTACCAAAAGCGGTAATAAGGGCTATGATGCCATGATGACAGCCATTGAGATGATCAACCTTCTGAAGGCAATGTAAGGCAGTTTCAAAGTGCTGATCTCATGCTTCTTCAGAGGCTGTTTCTTTCTGCTGGCAAGCCCCTTTGATGATTGAATCATCGTTTTCGGCAAAGAAAATTTCTTTTCAAAGTAAATAAAAAGTATTCCTTTCATCGGCCGGATTGCTCCGGAGGTGATGAAAGGAATACTTTTTGCGTGTCGGAGGAGGTGATCAGAAGTCGCCGCCCATGGATCCGCCGCCGAAATCGTTGTTGCCGAAGCCGCCGCGCTGTCCGTGCTGGTTGCGCATGCCGTTGTTCGTGTTGTTATTTTGCGGACGCATGTTGGCACGCATTGCGTTGCGGCTGTCAACCTGTTTTTCCAGATAGGAGATGTAAAGTTCGTCGCCCATGATCTTTCTCAGTTCCGCGCGATAACCGGCAGTAAAGGCGGCTTGCTTTTCCCTGATGGCCTTGCGGGCTGCCTCGTCCATTTTTTTGCCTTTTTCAGGGCGCATTCCCTTCATGTTCTCCTTGTTTTCAGCCTGCTTGGCCGTTTTGAGGGCAAGGATTTCAGAAAGCATCTTTGTGTCGAGATTCATTTTATTGAGGACTGCCGTATCGACGACCGCATCAATGTGGCGGGGCATACCTGGTGCGCCGGAGCGGTCGCGGTTAGGACGTTGAGCCATAGCTCCCAAACAAATACACAGGCAAAGTGCCGCTAAAATCATTTTTACTTTCATGGATGATGTTTTTTTATGGGTTTAACAATGAATCCTGTTCCGATTCTTTTTTCTTGTGTTGCGGAATCCGTTTTTCATGATAGCGGATCCCGTTTAAGTTTGAAACGTTTCGATTTTAAGACAGAAACAGGTCGTAAAAGTTTAATCGGGCAACGCAAAAAAGAGAAAATAAAGTCTCTTGGGCATAAAATGTAAAAATAAAGATATAAAAACATTGCAGATCTGTGAAAAAGCGTATCTTTGCACCCGCAAAACTGATAGTTCCGTTTTTGCCCTGCTTGGATAAAGCGAAGTATTAACAATTTAAATCAATTAGCGAAATGGCTACAAAGATCCGTCTCCAGAGACATGGTCGTAAAGACTACCCTTTTTATTCAATCGTAGTCGCAGATAGCAGAGCGCCACGTGATGGTAAGTTTATTGAGAAAATCGGTACTTACAATCCAAACACGAACCCTGCTACAATCGAACTCAAATTTGAACGCGCGTTGTATTGGGTGGAAGTTGGTGCAATTCCCACGTTGACAACAAGCAAGATTCTCAGCTATGAAGGTGTTCTCATGATGAAACATCTCCGTGGCGGTGTCAAGAAAGGCGCTTTCAACGAAGAGGTATGTGCTGCCAAGTTTGAAGCTTGGAAGAAATCTAAAGAGGCAAAGATTGCCGCTAAGGTCAGCTCTCTTGCAGAGGCTGCCAAAGCCAAGGCTACTGAAGCTGCCAATGCTGAAATTGCAGTGAAGAACGCTAAAGCTGAAGTAGTTGCTGCCAAGAAGGCAGAACTTGCCGCTAAGGCTGCTGAAGCTGCTGCTGCCAAGGCTGCCGAAGCCGCTGCTGCGAGTGCAGAAGAGGCTCCCGCTGCAGAGGCCGCTGCCGAATAAGATATTTCTTATTGGTACAGAAAGAACAGGAACGGTCGGACACAAAATGTCCGGCCGTTCTTATTTTGTATCTTGTTCTTTTAATGGAATCGGGACCGCTTATTTTTTTCTGGCTGGCTGTTCTCCCGCCCTTTTATATTTTTTCTTATGTGCGGTAACGACTGGAAACGGTATTGATGCCCTTTCTTGTAACGACTGGAGAAGGGAATATCAAGAGGTTGACGGAATATTTCCGGAGGGGAATATTTCGTAGTGGTTTGCAATCTTTTTCTGGATAGATGGGAGCTGTTGGGGATGGGTGAACAATACTTCTTTTTTGTGGAGCAGAGGGACGGTTGCATAGATTAGACTTCGGATTTATGCCAGCGGAACCGGGAATATAAAATATGTCTGCACAACTGATGATTGTGCAGACATATATGAAGAATCTGTCCTCTTCTATTTCAATCCTCTTCCGACTCACGTCCCAGGCGCTTGCGTTCCTGTTCGTCGAGAATGATTTTACGCATGCGGAGAGCATGCGGCGTAACCTCTACATACTCGTCTTCCTTGATGTATTCGAGCGCCTCTTCGAGCGAGAACACAATAGGCGGAATCAAGGCCGCTTTTTCATCGGAGCTCTTGGAACGCATGTTCGTCAGCTTCTTCGATTTTGTGACGTTAACGACAAGGTCGCGGTCCTTAGCGTGTTCGCCCACCACTTGCCCGGCATATACATCGTCTTGCGGGAAGATAAAGAATTTGCCGCGGTCCTGAAGCTTATCCAGGGCATACGCGAAAGCCGTGCCGCCTTCCATACAGATGATGGAGCCGTTTGTCCGGCGCACGATTTCACCTTTCCATGGCTGGAATTCGAGGAACTGGTGTGCCATGATGGCTTCACCGGCAGAGGCGGTGAGCACATTGGTACGGAGGCCGATAATACCGCGTGAGGGAATCTGGAATTCCATGTGAATGCGGTCGCCTTGTGTATCCATAGCCAGCAATTCTCCTTTTCGACGGGTTACCATGTCGATCATTTTGCTGGAATATTCTTCCGGGCAATTGATGGTCATCTGTTCAATCGGTTCATATTTCTTTCCATCTATTTCTTTAATGATGACCTGCGGCTGGCCGATCTGGAGTTCATAGCCTTCGCGACGCATGGTCTCGATCAGCACGGAGAGATGCAGCACACCTCGGCCGAAGACGGTCCAGGAACCGTCGCGGGTATCGTTTTTGACGACACGAAGGGCAACGTCTTTTTCGAGTTCCTTCATCAGACGGTCATGGATCTGTCTGGAGGTGACGAATTTACCGTCACGACCGAAGAACGGGGAATCGTTGATGCAGAAAGTCATGGACATCGTGGGCTCGTCGATCGTGATGCTGGGCATGATGTCGGCTGCCTCGATATTGCTGATCGTATCACCGATTTCAAAACCGTCGATGCCGGTCATGGCACAGATATCGCCGGAAGAAACCTCTTCAACCTTCTTTTTGCCCATGCCCTCAAACGTGTAAAGCTCTTTGATGCGGCATTTGGTATTTGTTCCGTTGTGTTTCATGAGCAGAATTTCCTGGCCGGTTCTGATTGTGCCGCGGTGGACACGTCCGACGGCGATACGTCCTACAAATGAAGAATATTCAAGAGAGGTAATCAGCATCTGCTCGGGACCTTCTATAATTTCAGGGGCGGGAATATTCTCCAGGATGGCATCCAGCAGCGGGAAAACGTTATCGGTCGGCTTTTGCCAGTCGGTGCTCATCCAGCCCTGCTTCGCAGAGCCGAAGACGGTGTAAAAATCCAGCTGTTCCTCGGTCGCATTCAGATTGCACATGAGATCGAATACCATTTCCTGCACCTGCTCGGGCCGACAGTTGGGCTTGTCCACCTTATTGATGACCACGATCGGTTTCAGTCCGATCTGCAAGGCTTTCTGCAGAACGAAGCGGGTTTGGGGCATCGGGCCTTCAAAGGCGTCGACCAGCAATAGACATCCATCGGCCATATTGAGCACACGTTCCACCTCACCGCCGAAGTCTGAGTGTCCGGGAGTGTCGATAATGTTTATCTTTGTACCTTTATAGGTAATCGAGACATTTTTGGAAAGGATCGTGATGCCTCGTTCCCGTTCCAGTTCATTATTGTCGAGCATCAGGTCTGTTGTAGTCTGATTTTCGCGAAAAAGGTTACCGGCATATAGCATTTTATCGACCAGCGTGGTTTTGCCGTGGTCGACGTGTGCGATGATCGCAATGTTACGGATGTTCTGTTGCATAAATATGAGTGAAAGATAACTATACCTTAAAAAAGACGGACAAAGATAGTCATTTTTGCGGCTCTTCGGTCTTTCGGTCGGGAAAGAATAGCAAGGTGGTGGGGAAAGAGTAAAAAAATGCAAACTGCATGCTTCAAAATGCAGTCTGCAAATCATTTAAGAATGAGGCGGAAAGCCTGTCGGCCGGCTTCCCCTGTTTTTATTTTTTCCGTTTGCCTCTGTATTCGAGAGGAAGGCCGCCGCAGTTCATGTTCAGAATGAGGCTGTCGCCTTTTATCTGGCCGGTGAGGTCGGAGATGCTTCGCTCTTCATAAGGCAGCCAGCCGACGGCAGGCATATAGTATTCCGGGGTAATGATGTCGTGGCGTTGGCCGAGCTTGGAATTGATGTTGGAGATGTCCGGAATGCGTATGGCTGAGAGGGCGTATGGCATTTTGCTGGAAAAACGGACATTGTACATGGTGATCGTGTCGCCGTCAGAGGTTGTCAGACTGTGATAGGTGTAGTCGACATCGATGGTATCGGTAGCTCCGAAATCCTGATCGCCCATGTAGAAATGCGAGATGAAAAGTCCGCGGTAGGAATGCGTGAACAGATCCTTGTTTCCGTCGGGATTGACTATTTTGCCGAAATCAACGCCGGGATCATCGTCGCATGAGGCGAAAGATGTGGCTGTCAGGAGCGTCAGAACGCATAATGCTAGAATGTTGTTGGGGGAATGTTTGAGATTTTTCATTTGTTTGATAATGTGATTATTGTGAATTTATTTTGTCCGGATAACGTCGGCAGGGGAAGCAGTTAACCCTTGGCGGCATTAAAATTCTGCTGTCAGGGCGATGCCGTATTCTCTCGGTCTGCCCTCCTGCAGGAAATGGCGTTGCATGGAAATGAAATAGAACGTGCGGTAATGTTCGCCGGTGAGATTTTTGCCCCAGACTTTTAGCCCGTAGTTTTTCCAGCGGAGAGCGGCCGACGCGGCAAGGAGTCCGTAGAATTTCTGTGAAATTGTGTTGTCGTCGTTCCAGTAGATCGGGCCTGCAGCCTGCCAGTCGGCGTGAAGATGCAGGGTCCAGTCTTCGCTGGTGGAAGTGAGTGGCAGCTGCCAGTCGGCTGTCAGCATGAGCGTGTGTTCGGGGGCATAGGGGATATGGTTGCCCCGGAAGTCGGTGCGGCCGTCGCTGTATTTGAGGAATGTGGCATGCGTCCAGCCGTAAGTGGCGCCAAGGGTGAAGTGGGTGCTTGCGTAACGGGCGGAAGCCTCGAATCCATAGCTTCTGGTGCGTCCGGCATTGGTCATCATACGTCCTGTCTGATTGCCGGCGGGAAATACGGTGAGCTGTTGATCGCGGCAGTCGATGTAGAAGCCCGCGGCTTCGGCGCTCCAGCCGCTCGTGGTATATTTGATGCCCGCCTCGTAATTCCAAGTATATTCCGGCTTGTAGGTGATGACTTCGTGAAGGCTGGAACCATCTTCGACACGAAGGCCGAGGCTTTCCTGAAGATTCCGGGTCATGGCTTGTTGCACAAGGTCGCTGAACAGCTGGGTGTTGAAACCTCCGGCTTTGTAACCGCGGCTTACGGAGGCGTGGCCGACCCATCCGTTCCGGCGAAATGTGGCGGCCACGGAGGGGGTAAGTTCAGTGAAGCCGTTTTCCTCATCGCCGTCGAGGCGGGTAAGCATGGGTTGCGAGCCGGGCATGAGCGGCGTGATGAGGTAGTGAACCAATGCGCGGCTGTCGTAGTCGAGGTGTTGGCCCTCATGTTCGAGCCGTAGGCCGGCAGTCAGTGCCCAGGCGCCGATGTCGATAGTGGAATGATGATAGATTGCCGCGCCGTACGAGCGGAGGAGAAAATCGCTGGGGATATCGAATTCCTGTTCGTCGAAAGATAGGACCGCATTCTGGAGTATGGTTTGCAGGCCGCGGTTGGCATTGTCGAGAATGAGGGTCCGGATGCCCTCGTCCTTGAAACGGACGGGGGCGTTCATTTTCATCCGTCGGCCCCAGAGGTTAAGACCGGTCAGCCAGTTCCACCGCCTGCCGGTCTGTTGGGCAGGGCGGATGACAAAGTCTTCGTTGACAATGTGTTCCTGTTGTTTTTGCTGTAAGGTAAAGAGCGATGCCCGGGTGAAATCCTGATCCATAGTCATTCCGTCGTCCAGCCATTGATAGGAGGTCCCGGAGATGAATGTGAGCCCGCTGTTGCCCAATCGGCCCTCCAGGGAAAGCCCGTCACGGAATGAGAGGCGCCGGTAGGCGCAACGGTCGTTGTAATCGATTTCTGCCAGCTTTCCGCTTTGCGGATCTGTCTGGCGATAGGGGTAGCCGCCTTGGTTAACCCAATTCAGTGCCGCTGTGTTAGTCAGATGGAGCCCGTCGGCGGGGGCCTGTTCGTAGCGGGTGCTTACTCCGGCCGTGTTGTCCCAGTCGCAATGGTCGCCATTGGCGGCGTTGATGTGGAAGCCGTCGCTGTGGCCTCCATTGAGAACCAGTGACCAGCCTTTGTCGGTTGCCGTCCGCCTGTAGACCGAGGCGCGACCCCGCATAGTATTGCCGTTACCATATTCTAAAGACAGTCTGGTGCCTTCGTAGATTAACGGAGAAAGGGTCTGTATGTCTATGACACCTCCCATGGTGTTGCGGCCGTACAGCGTATTCTGCGGGCCGCGGAGCACATGGATGCTGCGAACGTCGGCAAGGTCGAAGTCGAAGTTGTTTTTGTTCAGCAACGGGATACCGTCTACGTACATCCCCATGGCCGGTTGATCGATTCGGGAACCCATTCCGCGGATATACACGGAGGCTGTCATCCGGGAACCGTAGTTGGGGATGAACAGACCCGGTACCATCGATGAAAGGCTTTTGATATCCTGAAGGCGCATCTGCTCTATGGTTTTCAGATGCAATGTGGTGCTGGCGATGGGCCGGAGCGATTCGAAAGTGGCCCCTTTATGGGTGGCGGAGATTTCTATCTCGGGCATGAATGCAACATTATGCACGCTATCGGCCGACTCCGCCCATGCGGAGGGTGTATATAGGCATATTATAAAAATAAAGAGGAAAAAAGCGACTGTTGTTTTCATAACCAGGGCAAAGGTACATCTTTTCTTTGCTTCGGACAATGAAAGAGGTGATTTTCGGTAGTTTGAAAGCATTAAATAACCCAAAATGAAGATAAAAGCGGGGCGGCTTGCAAGATTCAGTTGCCATAATTTTGTTTATTCGTACAGAAGGGTTACATTTGCTTCGTGTCCGCCGCTAATGACTGGCCGTTATCGGCTGTCGATGCTGTACACGGCGGCAATAGGAAGCCGTTAACTCCTGATGAAGAAAACATTCTAATACTAAAAATCATGTTACAGAAAACCCTTGTTATCCTTAAGCCCAGTTGCCTCATGCGGGGATTGATCGGTGAAGTTACTCGTCGTTTCGAGCAAAAGGGCCTGCGTTTGGCCGGTATGAAAATGTGTCGCCTGACCGACGCACAGCTTGATGAGCATTATGTTCAGCATGCCGGGAAGCCTTTTTTCGGTCGTCTTAAAGCTGCTATGATGATCACGCCGGTGGTGGTGTGCTGCTATGAAGGGATCGATGCCATCGAGGTTGTGCGGGCCATGGCCGGGCCTACGAATGGCCGTAAGGCGGCTCCAGGAACTATCCGCGGAGACTTTTCAATGAGTTTTCAGGAAAATATAGTGCATGCGTCCGACTCTCCGGAGTCTGCTGCTGCAGAGTTGGCACGATTCTTTGCACCGGAGGAGATTTATGACTATCCGATTCCCTCTCGCGACTTCGTGTATGCTTCCGACGAACTATAGTCGCTGCGATGAAGTCTCGGTGTGACTCTTCGCCTGTCCGGCCGGAGGGGAGAGTGCTGCCGGCACCGTGTCGGCTGACGTATGTCTTTCATAGCTGCTTTCTTCTTGAACTGGAAAAATGTGCGCTGATTTTCGACTATTGGCATGACACGGCCGACGGCCTTGTGAGACGCTTTTGTGCCTCAACGCGTAAGCGGATTTATTTTTTGGCTTCGCATTTTCATCAGGATCATTTCAGCCGCGATATTTTTTCGATGTCGGCTCCGTATGCGGAAAAGCGTTTCCTGCTTTCACATGACATTTTACGTCGTCATCGGGCCGAACGCGGAGAGGCGGATGCGTTTTTACGGCGTATTGCTCCTCCTTACGAAGATGAATATTTGCGTGTCACCGCCTGTCCTTCCACCGACGTGGGTATTTCTTTGGCCGTAGAGGTAGAGGGAATGACGGTCTTTCATGCCGGAGATCTCAACAACTGGCATTGGGAGGGGGAATCCACAGAAGCGGAAGTTCGGAACATGGAGGGTAATTTTAGAGCCGCTTTGCGAACCATCCATCAGTCGTTTCCTCATTTCGATTTGGTCATGTTCCCTGTCGATCTGCGTATAGGTGGTGAGTTCTGGCGAGGGGCAAGGCAGTGGCTGTCTGCCATCGATACTTCATATTTTGCTCCGATGCACTTCCAGCCCGATTATGTCGCCCCGCTGGCTTTCGCACCATTTGCCGAGGCCGGCGGAACTGTCTACCTGCCTGCGAGGGAGGAGGGCGAGAGGCTGATAGATATATTAAAATGACGCTGTTAAGGTTTTTATACTCTTGACAGCGTCATTTTTGTTTCCTCAAAGGGTTCTGAGATCATTCGGGCCAATGCTCATCGCTTTGGTGTGTGACGTCTTTGGCTTCTTCCAGTGTTCCGTTTTCCGTGTAGAAGAGCTGGTATTCTGTCTTGCCCTGTTCCACTTCAATCACGTATAGGGTTGTCCGTGTAGGATATTCCAGCATATCGTAATCGTCGCGGTGCCATGTCGCGTAATCGCTGCTGTTGAAGCTGGTCTGCACATCAACAGGGAGGGAGTTCCAGAATATTTCCGTTTCCGTCATCTTCCATTCTCCGAGGGCATCGAACCAAACCTCTTTCTCTTCCCCATTGACGCGGCATTCGGCCACATAATATTCTCCCTTCTTTTCCCATTCTATTTTCTGGGCGGTGGGATATTTGGCGGTCAATGCCAAAGAGAAGTTGTCAGGTACGCGGATGTGGTCATCGTCGTCATTGTCGCAGGCGGTGAATGTCAGTAAGCTGAAGGCAGCTAAGGCCAAGAGTTTGATACTTTTTTTCATATTGTTATAATTTGATATGTTAATGATATGTTTGTTTGCAATCGGTTGAGCGGTGTTAATCATCTATTTCGATGAGTTTGCCGTTCTTGTCGAATTTCAGAGAGAGATCATTCCCCAATTCGATTTCGATGTGTCGTTTTTTACGTTCTATTTGGGTGATGGTTTCTTCAGGAAAATGTTGTTTGACATAGGTAGCAATATTTTCAGGAATCAACGTTGCAGGCACAGCCTCTTTTTTGCAGTCGATTTCTGTCCAATCGCCGTTTTTATCGAATTCGAGTTCTTTGCGGTCGGTCATGAGCACCTTGTATTTGGTTGATTCTAAGAAGTCGTTATCGATTTTGATGTAAGAAATCTGTACGTGGGGGAAATGTTTTTCAATGAAGGAGCGGGCATTTTCTGGCAACCGTTTTTCGTCTTGCGTGATGATGTCTTTAGCACATGCGAATTGCAGGCTCAGAAACATCAGCATGAGGAAAGATAGTATATTTTTCATAATTCAATTCTTTTAGTGGTTATAAGATGTTGTTTGTGCTTATTTTTGATTGCAAATAACAACACAGATTTAGGAATGATTCTGGAAAAATTGCCGGAAGTCATTATTTTTTAGTTTCTTTAACGATTTTGAAAATGTGCATGCCTTCATTCCATTCATATGATAGTTGCAGCGAGGCGGCTTGGGCTATCGTGAAAGCGATGGCCAGTCCTAATCCGGTGGAATCCTTCAGGGTCGGCTTATGATGGTAAAAACGGCGGAAAAGCAGTTCTTTATTTAAGGGGGTATCTCCGCTGTTTTTGACGGTCAGGGAGTTTGGGGTGGTGGCGATGGATATCTGTCCGCCTTCGGGAGTGTGCAATAGAGCATTTTTTAAAATATTGGATAAAAGAATATGGGCCAGCGAGGAATCGCATTGGAAGATGAAGGCCTTTTCTCCCTTTATGCGTGTGATATGCAGTTGTTTGTGCGCATAAATCTCCATCAGGTCGGGAAGATGCCGATCTATCAGCTCATCGGCCTGAATATTTTCTATTTCCGAGTATTGCCCGTTTTCGATACGCGATAATAACAGCAGGGATTTGTTTAACTTGATGGCACGCCCCAGTGTAGTGTGGATGGTATCGAGCTCTTGTAGATGTTTTTCTGTCATCCCTTCGCTTTCCGCCAGCAGTTCCACCTTGCCTTGAGCGATAGCCAAAGGTGTCTGCAGTTCATGCGAAGCATTTTCTATGAATTGCTTTTGTTCCTCATATATCTTATGTGCCCGGTTGCCCATTTCCATTGCTGCTTGTGTCAGCTCTCGAAATTCTCTGATTTCCGTCGGGTTTTCCAATGGCAGAACTTTCTGGTCCGGGTGGGTATTATGTAGCCAATCCATCAATCGGTTGAGCGGGCGGAAGGTTTGTTTGAGTACGAGGCGGATACCGATAGAGGTGGAGAGTAGGAACAACAGGAATAATACGGATAGATAGGAAAACAGCGCCTCTATCATGTCTTCACGTTCGACGATGGAAATCATCAGCGTCAACTCATAGTATTGTCCGTTCGGCATTTTAAATGCAGTTTGGAAGACACGCATAGGTTCCTCCTCGTCTTCTGTTTCGATGTAGATCTCTGTTTCATAATAGCGGTCGCGGTAATGTCTTCCTTCCCCCTCAGTGAGCGGACGGAAGGTGTAGGATGACATTAGGTCGGTTGAGGTCTCAAAGACGGTAGAATCCTGTAACGCTTTTCTTATCAAGATGTCGGCATAGTTTTCCAATGTGTCGTCGGTTTCATCGACAATCTCTTCTATGATGGCATAATAAAACAAAACTCCCCATACAGCCATGAAGAGAAGCATGAAAAACGATAATTTCCGGTAGGTATAATGGAGTAGTTTCATTTGGAATGTGGAATTTTTGATTGGGGAAGTCTATGGATAGACCAATTTATAGCCGAAGCCATAGATAGCTTTCAGCTCGATGGTGGCCCCTGCATTTTTGAGTTTCTTTTTCAGGTTCTTGATTTGGGAATAGATGAAATCCAAGGAGTCGCAGGTGTCGATGGCATCGCCCCATACGGCTTCGGCCAGGTTCATCTTGTTGATGACTCGGTTCGGGTTGGCCAGGAAATAGGCAAGCATATCGAATTCTTTGCGGTTCAGTTGCAGTACGGCACCTTCTATTTCGACATAGCGTTTGTCCGGATAGAGGGAGAGGTTGCCCAGCGATATTGACATGCTTCCTTGTGAGATTTTGCGCCTGAGCAGCGATTTGACACGGGCATTGAGTTCGGCCAAATGAAAGGGTTTGGTCAGATAGTCGTCGGCGCCGAGATCGAGACCGGTAACTTTATCGTCTAAAGAGTCTTTGGCTGAAATGATGAGGACGCTTTCGTTGCGTTTCAGGCGTTTCAGTTCGCGTAACAGTTCCAGACCGTTACCATCCGGCAGCATAATATCCAAAAGGATGCAGTCATAGTCATAGGAACTTATTTTTTTCAATCCGGAAAGGTAGTCGAATGCGGTTTCTACGATAAATTTTTCTTTTTTCAGCGAGGTGACGATCACTTCCGATAATTCTTTTTCGTCTTCGATAACCAAAATTTTCATAGAGAGTGACTTTGTGGAGAAGCTGGTTGTTTCAAAGTGTATATGAGGAAAGGTAATGAAGAACCGCCTCCGCGCAGAGATGAGCGGAGGCGGTTTCTAATTATTTGCACGTTACTTTCAGGGTCTTAAGATTTTCCGGAGCGGAGCTGCCACCGTAGTAAATCTGATATTTGCCCGATGTTGTTTCGAGCCGGCCGGTACGATCGTTGAAGGTACGGAAGTTTTCCTCCGTAAGATCGATGTCTACCTGTCGGGTTTCGCCGGCCTTGAGGTGGATCCGTTTAAAGGCACGCAATGTATAGGCCGGACCGGCGGTGTCATCGCTTTTTTTGATATAGACTTGTACTACTTCGTCACCGTCGCGGCTGCCGGTGTTGCTGACGGGAATCACTAATCGGAGGGCGTCATTGGCTTTAAACTTTCCGATAGTCTTTTTCTTCCCGGTTTTGTGCAGAGTGGCATCGCCGTAGGCAAATGTCGTGTAGCTGAGACCGTGGCCGAAGGCAAAGAGCGGTTTTTCGGTCATGTAACGATAAGTATGTCCCTGCATATTGTAATCGCCGAAATCCGGAAGTTGCCGTACATTGCGATAGAAAGTTATCGGAAGACGGCCGGCCGGATTATAGTCGCCGAAGAGAACGTCGGCCACGGCCTGGCCGCCTTGCTGTCCGCCGTACCAGGCCTGCAGGATTGCGTCGCAACTTTCGGTTTCAGGTTCGAGGCCGATGGCAGAGCCGGACATATTGACGAAGACCACCGGTTTTCCTGTTTTGTGGAGGGCTTGCAAGGTCTGTCGCTGGATGGCTGGCAATTCGATATCGGTGCGGTCTCCTCCTTTGAAACCATCGAAATAGACTTTCATTTCTTCGCCTTCCAATTG
>CAZMOE010000002.1:0-79068 GCA_964567855.1 uncultured Prevotellaceae bacterium | reverse complement strand
ATTTTGTTCCAGCAGACGAGACTATCGGCGTCCATTTCTCCCAATTCAAAGCGCGCGCGAAGAATTCGCCGCACGGAGCGGTCGATGGTTTCCATGTCGATGGCTCCGGTTTTAAGGGCGGTATTTAGATGTCGATAGGAGCCGCCGCATTCCAAGTCGGTTCCGTTGTAGACTGCATTGGCGGAAGCCGTCGCCGCGTCAGGGTTGGTGCCATGTCCTTTGGGTTCGGGGGTGTAAAAATCACGGATGGCGTTGCAGTCGGAAACAACAAGCCCGTCAAATCCCCATTCGTTGCGCAGAATCTGTATAAGAAGCTGGTTGCTGCCGCAGCACGGCTCGCCTTCATAACGGTTGTAGGCGCACATGACCTCCTTGACATCGGTCGTACGCACGAGTTTCTCAAAAGCGTAAAGATAGGTCTCGGCCAAATCCCGTAGGGAGATGTCCTTGGCATCGAAGGTGTGGCGTTCATATTCCGGGCCGCTGTGAACAGCGAAATGTTTCAGGCAGGCATGGAGTTTGTCATATCCTGCGGCGGTATCGCCCTGCAGACCGAGTACTGCAGCCCTTCCGATGCAGCTGGTCAGATAGGGATCTTCGCCATAGGTTTCCTGGCCACGTCCCCAACGGGGGTCACGGAATATGTTGATGTTGGGTGTCCAAACGGTGAGTCCGGAATAGCGCTTGACTTCGCCCTTTTTGCGTGCCTGGATGTATTTGATGCGTTGCTCGGTGCTGGCAATGTCGTAGACTTTCTGCACGGTTTCCGGATCGAAGCTGGCTGCCATGCCGATGGCCTGGGGGAAGACGGTGGCCAGACCGGCCCGGGCGCAGCCGTGCAGGTTTTCATTCCACCAGTTGTAGGTTTGTATGCCCCATTCGGGAATGGCAGGGCTGTCGTTCATCATTAGTTTGATTTTTTGCTCCGGAGTAAGACGGCTCAGAAGATCTTCGGCGCGTTCTTGGGCGGATAGTTCCGGATTTTGATATGGCAATTGTCCGACTTGGGCTGTTGCCGGAATGGTTGCTATGGAAAGCAACAGACAGGAAAGGTGAAAAACTCCTTTTCTCATGGTGTAGGGTGTTATTAATTTTTTAATGTTTTGACAAAAGTATCTATTTTTGTTTTATTGTGCAACCGGTAGGGTTCCTATTGGTCGAAAAATGCACCAAAAAGATGATATTATCGGAATAATAACTATTTTTGCGGCCGTGAAATGGGATACCGGTTTTCAATATCGTGTATGGTTTATTCCCATGTCGGGTAATTAAGCAGTGTAATCTGATGGCAGGCATTTCTTTTGTCGATTGTATCGACTATGCAGGGGCTTTTGCTTTTGCGATAAGTGGTATCCGTATGGCTTCGGCCAAAAAATTCGACTGGTTCGGGGCATTTATTGTCGGGATGGTGACCGCTGTAGGCGGGGGAACGATGCGCGACATAATGTTGGGGCAAAATCCTTTCTGGATGACGCAATACATTTATTTTGTCATCACCGGACTGGCCCTGTTGTCTTTCATCTGCTTCCATCGTTTTATCAACCGCATTTCCAGCACGATTTTTCTCTTCGATACCATCGGGTTGGCATTATTTACAGTGGTGGGATTTCAGAAAACGCTCGATGCCGGATTTTCTTTCTGGGTGGCTAATGTGATGGGGATATTTACCGGAGCGGCTGGAGGCGTGATCCGGGACATTCTGATCAACAACGTGCCGTTGATATTCCGTAAGGATATCTATGCACTGGCCTGTTTCGTCGGCGGTTTGATTTATACGCTGTGTTTGCTCTTATCGGCGCCGTTGTGGTTGGCTCAGGCGAGCTGTGCGCTCTCTGTCATCATCATGCGGGTACTGGCTGTGCGGTTTCATTGGCAACTGCCGATTGTGCACAACCGCTGATTGCGTAATGACCCGTCCGGCCGATTCCGGAACCGCCAGAAAGGTCGTGTATGCCCTTCGCCGTTTTTTTTCAACGGATATCGACGGGAATGGTACCGGGTGAGGCGGAAAATATTTCATCTTTCATGCGATAGAGGCCGCTTCCGTGAGCAGATCGGGCAGTTCCGATATGATAGGAAGAGGAAAAATTATAAGCTAATCATTAAAATAAATGTTTATGAAGAAATCATTGATTTTGTTCTTGTCTGTATTTGTCGTTGTGGCGACAAACTGCGGATCCGGAGTTAATGCTTCGGCCGGAAATGCGGAATGCGCCGATTCTGCTGCCGCTGCTGTGTCTACGGTGTATTTTATCAAGGAGATTACACCCGAAAACATGCTGAAGATTTATCATGCCCTCGGCCGTAAAGCCGAAGGCAAGGTGGCTGTGAAGCTTTCGACCGGCGAGCCGGGCAACGACTATCATCTGGCTCCCGCCCTCATCGCTCCGCTTGTCCAAAGCCTTGGTGCTACGATTGTTGAAAATAATACGGCTTACAACGGAGGGCGGGATCTTACCGAAGAACATCTCAGGGCGGCCGCCGACCATGGCTTTACTGCTGTTGCCCCCGTGGTCATTTTGGATGCTGACGGACAGACGGCCCTGCCCGTCACCGGAGGAAAACATCTGAAGGAGAATTATGTCGGCAAAGGGTGGGAAGATTATGACTTTACGGTCGTGTTGTCTCATTTCAAGGGCCACCCGATGGCCGGTTTCGGTGGTGCGATGAAGAATATTTCCATCGGGCTGGCTTCATCGCAAGGCAAGTGCTGGATCCATTCCGCCGGGCGCTATTTGGATAAAGGTGAGACTTGGTCACATGTTCCTGCCGATTCCGTTTTTCAGGAATCTATGGCCGAGGCCTCCAAATCGGTCATCGACCATGCAGGAGATAGGATTCTCTATATTTCCGTAGCTAATAACCTCTCGGTCGATTGTGATTGCGTTGCTACGCCAGCGGCCCCGAAGATGGGCGATCTCGGTATCTTCGCTTCACTGGATCCTGTCGCGTTGGATCGTGCCTGTATCGATGCCGTCCGCAATTCCTCCGATCCCGGTAAAACCCATCTGCTGGAACGTATAGATTCCAGAAGCGGCATGTGGAACCTTGAATATGCCGAGCGGATCGGCTGCGGCACGCAAAAATATAATCTGGTAGTGCTGGAATGAGATTCCGATAAAACAAGTGTCTGTAAGAATCTGTTTTTGAACGGAACAAAGATCTTATAAGATGGAAAGAGACGTCAGAATTTGATTTTCTGATGTCTCTTTATGCAAGACGGATTTTCTGATGAGAGTGTATTTGTATCAGTGATTCCTTTTACGGCCCCGGTCGTTCATATCGAGTAAATTGTTAGCCTTTCACGTGGTTTTGTGCTTTCTGTCTGCTGCCGATCTGAGGGCTGCAGCGGCGGATGATCCGGTGTCACTATTATGATATCGGGAAAAACATTGCGATGAGCAACAATATGGCTACGGTTCCCCAGATGATTCCGGTAATGAACCAGGGTTCGCGGACATAAAGGTCCGAATGGGGCAAGGCGCGGTTTTCCCCAAGGCTTTGCAGGCGGATGTAGCAGTAAAGTTTATAACAAAGCAGGGTGGTGACAATGCCTGTTAGAGCGCCGCAAAGGATGTCGCCGGGGTAGTGTACCCCGAGATAGATGCGGGAATAACAGTTGAGAGCTGCCCAGGCGAAAACGGTACAGCGGAAGACACGACCCTTGAACAGCAAGGAGAGCCACAAGGCGATGCCGAATGAATTGGCGGCGTGACTGGAGACAAAACCGAAGCGGCCACCACGATATTCGTTGACCAGATGCACCAGGGCGCTGATTTCAGCGTTGCGCGAGGGGCGGGGTCTTTCTACCAGCGGTTTGATAACGGAGGCCGATATCTGGTCGCAGAGAATAATGACTACGAATGTCATCAGAATGACCAGTGTGGCTTCCCGCCAGCCTTTTTTGTTAAAAAACAGTGTGTAAAGGATGGCTGCGGCCGTAGCTGCCCAGGCTATTTTGCCCGAGAAATAGTACCAGAAAGTGTCGGTAAATGCCGAACCGTCGTAATTAAGCCAAAGCAGCAGCTGTTTATCCCATTGATCTAAAGCGCTGATGAATTCCATAGGGACGGGGTATTGATTATATATGTGGTTGTCAATGATAGGGAGGAAGGGAAGTGATATCAGAGGATTTGCGGGCGGATCCGGACTGAGGCCTGGAAAAACTGCGGTGTCATTATTCCTGACGGATTGCCGGCGACGGTTGCCTGTTGGAGCGGTTCCGCTTCAGTCCACCACCCAATTCTTGTCGTAGACGGGGAACGGGGTTCCGGTATAGTGGAGATCTTCTTCCTCGGGGATGAGGATCGTGTAGGTCTTGCCGGTTTTGTTGGTAAGCATCTTGTCACGCAGCCAGGGATTGAATTCCTTAAGATGAAGGTAGCTGCAATGGTGTTTTTTTGCAAATGCAGCCATGTCGGCAATAGGGCCGCTGATTTTCACCTTGCGGGTACGGATAGGTTTATAGAGCTGATCGCTGTGAAGAACGTAGCCATAACGATAGGGATCGCTCATGATCTCTTTCATGGCCATGATGCGGAACATGTAACGCGAAGTTTCGTCTACCAGCAGCAGGTCGAGGGCAGACTTTTCGTTTTGGTCGGCCAATAGTTTGCTGATGCGTGCCTGTCCGGCGTTGTAGGAGGCGGCTACGCTGAACCAATCGCCGTATTTTTCATAGGCCTCGCGAAGATAACGGCAGGCGGCGCGGGTGGCTTTCTCGATGTTGTAGCGTTCGTCGATTTCGGCATTGATCTCAAGACCGTAGCGTCTTCCTGTTTCGGGGATGAATTGCCAGATGCCGGCAGCCTTGGCCGGGGAATAGGCGCGGGGATTGAATGAGCTTTCTATGGCCGCCAGGTAAAGGAAGTCGGCAGGGATCTTTTCCTCTTTGAGTATCGGGGCGATAATGGGGGCGTAGCGGTTTGCGCGCTTGATGGTCAGCAGCGTGTTGTTGTGAGTGTAGCACATACCGGTCAGTTCCCGCTCATAGCGCTCGTGCCGGTCGTAGCGGGTGAGATCCACTTTCTGCCCGAAAACTTCTACCTGCTCCGGAAAACGGGGCGTTGGCGAAAATGTTTGCATGACGGGTTGCTTCAAGTCCAGGCTCTGGCTTGAAGAAGATGAGAGAAGTAGGAAGCCCGTAGATGCGATGAGGCATCCGGAAAGGATTCTGATGCCCAGACCTGCGTGTTTCTTCAGTGAGAATTTCATGTCTTATTTTTGTTATGGGTGAATAATTTCAAAATGCTTGGGACCCGCTATTGTTGGATTTCTTCAAGCGGAGGACGTTGATGTCCCCTTTCCGCTCGTATTTTATATTGTCGGTGCCTTCGGCCTTGACGATATAGTAGTAGGCTCCGGTGGGAACAGGTTTCCCACCTTGTGTACCATCCCAGCCCTCCTCCGGTTTGGTGGTGTGGAACAACTGGTTGCCCCAGCGGTTGAAGACCCACATTTCAAACTTCCGAAGTGACTTGTACTTGACTTTAAAAATGCGGTTGTTGCCGGATGGAGAGTCGGGGGTGATCAGGTTGGGAATTTCCAGCAGTGATTCCGTGACGATGATGGTGTAAGGCTCTCCGAATGTCTCTTGCGTATTGTCGGCATTGCTTGTCGTGAAGCGGGCATAATAGGTGCCGGCCTCGTTGAATTCGTAATCGGCTTCCAGTTCGTGATATTGTACCATGATGTCGTCAAAACGGCTGTCGGAAGCGATTTCCCAAGCATAGTAGGTGATCGCCGGGGAAATTTCAGCGGCAAAATATACCGTGTATGGCCCCGGCCCTTGAAAGGAACGGCCGCTTACCGTGACGGAATCGGCCCGGTTGTCGATGGAGGCCTGAGGTGCGATGTAGGCGGTGTCTTGCGGCAGCAATAGACCGTCGGATAGTGGCGAAACGACCGTTGCGGCCAGCGCGGAGGCACTTCGCATGATGTTGGACCCGCTTGCCGCAAGACAGCAGGCTATGAACATCAGATATGAATGGGGAGCGGGAAGTTTTTTCATTGCGTGGAGAGTCTGCGGATGGGTTCAGAATTTGTCGGTGACACGGGCAAACGGCGCGGCGTCGAACGGGCAGAAATCCTGATCCTTGTATTTATAGAGGCCGACGATCGCCACCATGGCGGCGTTATCGGTTGTGAACGATAATTTGGGTAGGTGGATCTTCCAGCCATATCGGCGGGCGTGCTCCTCGAAGGCTGCGCGTACGGCACTATTGGCCGATACGCCGCCGGCCACAGCCACTTCGCGGATACCGGTCTGTTTTACCGCTTCGCGCAGTTTCTGCATCAGGATTTCCACAACCGTCTTCTGCAGGGAGGCGCAGAGATCGGCTTTGTTCTTTTCTATAAAGTCGGGATCCTCTTTGACGGCGTCGCGCAGGGTGTAAAGGAACGAGGTTTTCAGTCCGCTGAAAGAATAATCCAGTCCGGGGATGTGCGGTTTGCTGAACGAGAATCGGGTGGCGTCGCCCTCTTTGGCCAGGCGGTCTACAACGGGGCCGCCGGGGTATCCGAGTCCCATGACTTTGGCACATTTGTCAAACGCCTCTCCGGCCGCATCGTCGATGGTCTGTCCGATGACCTCCATTTCTTTGTAAGAGGATACTTTTATGATTTGCGAGTTGCCGCCCGATACCAGCAGGCATAGGAACGGGAATGTCGGTAAAACTTTCTCCACCTCTTTTTCCCGGATGAAGTGTGCCATTACATGCGCTTGCAGATGGTTGACCTCTATCATCGGGATCTGCAGTGCCGAAGCCAGTCCTTTGCTGAACGACAGTCCCACCAGCAGCGAGCCCATCAGTCCCGGGCCGCGGGTAAAGGCGATGGCGGTCAGATCTTCGGGCTGTATGCCTGCGCGTTTGATCGCTTCCGATACGACAGGCACTATATTCTGCTGATGTGCCCGCGACGCCAGTTCGGGCACCACGCCTCCATAGGCTTCATGGACTGCCTGGCTGGCAATAACGTTTGAGAGGAGGATTCCGTCTTCGATCACGGCGGCCGAAGTGTCGTCGCATGATGATTCGATTCCCAGAATAATGGTTTTCATTGACTTTATCTTAAATATAATTCCTTTACGTGGTGCGAAGATACGGCAAATTGACCATAAAACAAAAGAATTGATGAAAAGATGGTGCGCTCAGGCTGTAATTTAGAGCTTAATCACTATGGGAAGAGGTGTCGCAACATTTTTTATCAGTCCGTCCGGCAGGGAGGCGGGTTGTCGTGGGCAGGGAGTGCCCCGCATTTCATGACCGGGCACCGGGTTTCGTGGCGGAACCGCCGGATTTTCTTCGCGGATGGGCGCATAATGTCTGACGGTGTGGCCGGTTTTCCCTCCGATTATTCTGTTTCTGCTTCCTTCTTGTCCGATAAATTTGTTTTTCTTTCTTGTTTGTCTTATCTTTGTGCCGTTTAAAAAGACAAAGACATACAATGACAAAACGATATTTCCGGCTGGCGATTTTTATCATGCTTTGGTTGTCGGCCATGAGTTGGAATCTTCAGGCGCAGGAAGTCAGACGCCATCTGGTGCGTCCGGGTGAGACTTTTTATTCCATTTCACGCCGTTATAATATTTCGGTCGACGATTTGCTGAAAGCCAATCCTGGAACAGCCGGTATGGCGGTTTGCGGAGCCGAGTTGATTATCCCAGCCCCTGCCGACGGCGATTCGTCCGCGGCTCCGTCCGCATCTGTTGCTGCTCCGGGCGTAGCGGAAAAGGCTGACACGAAACCGGTGGCTGCTCCAGTTCTGCCGTCACGACCTGTCACTCCGATCCGTCATCTTGAATGGCCGGCCGCTTCGCAGGCCGATTATAACATTGCCGTTATCCTTCCTTTTGAACTGGCTGCCACTACGCCAGACGCAATGAAAATTCAGATGCGAAGCGTGGAGTTCTATCAGGGTTTTCTGGTCGCGCTGGATGCGATCCAGTCCACGACGGGACGTTCTTTTCACCTGCAGGTTTATGATTTGTCTACGACGGTTTTACCCCGTATCTTGGCCATGCCTGCCTTGGCCGATGCCGATTTGATCGTCGGTCCGTTGGACGGGAAGGATGTCCTTCCGATTGCGGAATATGCCGAGCAACACGATATCAACGTCATTACGCCTTTTACGTTCGATCTGAATCTGGCCCGGAAATACACACATCTTTTCCAGCTCAATACTTCCAAAACGCAGATGTATTCGGAGCTGACGCGGGACCTGATGGACCGTTTCTCCGGCTATTCCGTTGTTTTTCTGACAGACAGTCTGGACCTGGAGCACCGCGAAGATTATGCCGGTGTCCTGCGGACGGAACTGGAGCGCAACCAGCGGGAATATTACGATTATCCGTATTCGGATCCCGCCGCTGTCGGCGTGGTGGATTCCGTGCTGCAGCTGGAAGGGAAGAATGTATTGTATGTTCCTGTTACGGCGGGTGTTTCGGCACTGCGCCGCATGTTCCCCTATTTACAATATCAGGCGCAGTTCTATTCTACGGACAGTGTGGCGTCCCGCGCCGTTCTCGGTTACCCCGAATGGCAGCTGTATACCGCAGACTTTGTCGAATATTTCTATGACCTCAACGTTCATATGTTTACCAAAATATATATCAACCCGTTTGATCCGGAGGTACAGACGTTCTACAATCAGTTTAAGTACTGGTACAACAAGGACCCGATGCCGATTTATCCGAAATATGCCCTCTTAGGGTATGATGTGGGTAAATTTTTCCTGACGGCCCTGGTTGAACATGGTGCGCGGTTTGAATATTATATCGAAAAGTCGTTGGTAGAAACTTTGCAGAGCGTTATGGCTTACCGGCAGTTTGAGAACCGGGGTTTTATTAACAAGAGTCTGTATCTGGTGCGCTTTACACCTCAAACAACTATCGAGAAGTATGTTGTCAGGTAAAACATCTTTCGTCTGGATTGTCGGCCTTGTCATTTTGGGGGGCGCCGTGTGGTCGGGAAAGGCGGTCGCACAGCCCCGCGTACCCAAAGAGCTTGATTTGGGTATCGTGGGCGGTGCCGTTATGAGCCACATGAACTTCGACCCGACTATATCTCAGGATATGGCTGCCGGTTATACGCTTGGAATCAGTGCCCGTTATATAGAGGAGAAGTTTTTCGGGTTACAGGCCGAGGTGCTTGTCACCCGGCGCGGGTATAAAGACCGTTATACCGATTTCCCGTCTTACAAGTTTCAGCGCAATCTGACTTATCTGGAGGTTCCGTTTCTGTCGCACATCTATTTTCCGATGGGGCGGCGCAATGAAATATGTGTGGACCTGGGTCCGAAGTTCGGTATGCTGTTGTGGGATAAAACGGACAACCGCCTGCCTTCCGATTTCGGCCAGGCCGGTTCTTTGACGGCCGGATTCCGGACCGATCACCATACGATGGATATAAAATATCGTTTCGATTACGGTATTCAGGCCGGCCTGGGGTATGAATTCAAGTTTTCACCCCAGCTCAGCCTTCAGCTGTCGGGCCGTTACTATTTCGGGTTGGGGAATATCTTTCCGGATGAAAAATCCGATGTCTTCGAAACCTCTGCCAACCAGCATATCATGATTGTCATGACGTTGTTTTGGCATAGGTTGCTGGAAAAATAGACTGGCGAAAGGTACTTTTCCACTTTTTTGTGCCGGTTGTGATGACGTGATGGGATAGGATCGGCTATGTATGTCTGGAATAGCCGTTTATATCATAAATGTTTCCCCTGCAGGAATGAAAATGGTCCTGGTGGGAGTGTCTTTGAAATGGATTAACTATAAAAATATATTTTATGAAAGGAATTGTTTTGGCTGGTGGCTCCGGAACGCGTTTGTATCCGATCACCAAAGGTGTTAGCAAACAAATGCTGCCGATTTATGACAAACCGATGATCTATTATCCCGTTTCGGTTTTGATGTTGGCCGGTATTAGGGATATATTGATTATTTCCACACCGCATGACCTGCCGGGCTTCCAGCGGTTGCTCGGTGACGGTTCCGATTATGGGGTGCATTTTGAATATGCGGAGCAGCCTTCTCCGGATGGATTGGCTCAGGCTTTCATCATAGGCGAAAAGTTTGTCGGTAATGATGCAGTCTGCTTGGTTTTGGGTGACAACATTTTCCATGGCGTCGGTTTTACCGGTATGCTGAAGGAGGCCGTGGCAACCGCCGAGCGTGACAACAAAGCTACTGTATTCGGCTATTGGGTCAATGACCCTGAACGTTACGGTGTGGCTGAGTTCGATAAGGACGGCAACTGTCTCAGCATTGAAGAGAAACCGCAAAAGCCGAAATCCAACTATGCCGTAGTCGGTCTTTACTTCTATCCGAATAAGGTGGTCGAGGTGGCTAAGAATATCAAGCCGTCGGCCCGCGGAGAATTGGAGATTACAACCGTCAATCAGCGTTTCCTGGAAGACCGCGAATTGAAGGTCCAGACTCTGGGACGCGGTTTTGCCTGGCTGGACACCGGAACACATGATTCACTCAGTGAAGCGTCTACCTTTATCGAGGTTATCGAGAAACGTCAGGGGCTCAAGATTGCCTGTCTGGAGGGAATCGCTTACCGTCAGGGCTGGATTTCAGATGAAAAAATGCGTCAACTGGCACAGCCGATGCTGAAAAATCAGTACGGCCAGTATTTGCTGAAGGTGATAGAGGAAATCGGCCGCGACGGGCGGAAAGAATTATGATGTCGGCCGTAAATTTTATGATTATAAAAGAAAATCTGCAACGATAATGGAAGTAATAAAAACTGCTATCGAAGGGGTGCTGATCATTGAGCCCCGCATTTTTACGGATGCCCGCGGTTATTTTTTTGAATCGTTTTCAGCCAGGGAATTTGAGGAAAAAGTCGTAAGGACAACCTTTTGCCAGGATAATGAAAGCAAGTCCTCTTATGGCGTAGTGCGCGGGCTGCATTTCCAGCGGCCTCCTTATGCCCAAAGCAAGCTCGTCCGTTGTGTGAAAGGCGCGGTGCTGGATGTAGCTGTCGATATCCGTAAGGGTTCGCCGACCTACGGTCAGCATGTGGCTGTGGAACTGACAGAAGAAAACCACCGCCAGTTCTTTATTTCGCGCGGATTTGCCCACGGATTCTCCGTATTGTCGGATGAAGTGGTTTTCCAGTATAAATGCGACAATTTCTATGCTCCGCAAAGTGAAGGCGCTTTGGCATGGGACGATCCGGATCTGGGTATCGACTGGAAAATTCCGGCGGATAAGGTGATTCTTTCTGCGAAAGACGCCTGCCATCCGTGCTTGAAGGATTTTGACTCTCCGTTTGGCATAGACGATCTTTTTTATGAATGAAAAGATGAGGTTCCCGGCTGTTGCGGCCGGGAGAAATCCATTATTGAATGACTGCAAATAATAAATTTCGATTATGAATATCTTAATAACGGGCTCCAACGGACAATTGGGAAATCAGATGCGCTTGCTGGGTGCGACTTCTTCCCATCATTATATTTATACCGACGTTTCGATGCCGGAAGGTGTCTGTACACAGAAACTTGATATTACCGATCTTGACGAGGTCCGTGCCATGATGCGGGACGGGAAAGTCGATGTCGTTGTGAATTGTGCCGCCTATACGAATGTAGAAAAGGCAGAGGATGATTTTGCCACCGCCGATCTGATTAATCACACCGCTGCCGCCAATCTGGCTAAAGCCTGTGCCGAAGTCGGGGCTACGCTTATCCATGTTTCTACCGACTATGTTTTTCAGGGAGATAGTTGTTTGCCATGTATGGAAGAGCAGCCTACGGATCCGATCGGCGCGTATGGCAGGACCAAGCTGGCCGGAGAAAAGGCCATCGTAGAGGCCGGTTGCAATTACATCATTTTGCGCACGGCATGGTTGTATTCTTCTTACGGTAACAACTTTGTCAAGACGATGCGCCGCCTTACCTCTGAAAGGGATCGGCTGAATGTGGTTTTCGACCAGGTCGGAACACCTACTTATGCCGGCGATCTGGCCGACGTCATTTTCAAAATTGTCGAAGAGGGAATGTATAAAGATCATCCCGGTGTCTATCATTTCAGTAATGAAGGCGTTTGCTCCTGGTACGATTTCGCCGTAGAAATCTGTAAATTGAGCGGTAATACCTGCGACATCAGGCCTTGTCATAGCGACGAATTTCCCAGCAAGGTCAAACGTCCCCATTTTTCTGTTCTGGACAAAACCAAGCTGAAAGAAACGTTTGGGGTGGGTGTTCCCTATTGGAAAGATTCGCTTGAAAAGTGTATAGAAGAACTTAAACGTAAGCAGGATTAAGAGGTGGGTATCGTCATTCGCCAGTCCCTGAAAGGCACGTTCGTCAACTATGTCGGTGTAGTGCTGGGCGTTTTCGTCCAGCTCTATATCGTCACGAAATATCTCGCTCCGGAGGTTATCGGACTGACCAGCGTCGTGTATGAGGCCGCTTTGCTGTGTTCGTCTTTCGCGTTATTGGGATCCGTTTCTTCCGGCACGCGTTTTTTTCCCTATTTCAAGAATAAGGAAAACGGCAACAACGGTTTTTTATTCTATTATCTGCTGTTGCCCACTGCCGGAATTATTATTTTCGGCAGCATTTATTGTCTGTTGAAGGAACCCATCATCGAATTTTTCAACAATGGTAATGCCAGCGCCTTTTGCGACTATTTTTATTGGGTCATTCCCTTGATGATCATCCTTACTTTCTGGTCGTTTTTTGAAAACTATTCCAATATCTATATGCGCATTGCCGTGCCGAAAGCTGTTCGTGAGGTCGGTATGCGTCTGTTGCTTTTGGGCGGTTATCTGCTGTATGCCTTTCATTATATCGATGTTTCGGGATTGCTGTTCTATTTCATCTGTGCTTACGGATTGTGCATGTTGATGACCAGTTGCTATGCTCTTCATATCGGCGACCGCACATTGAAGCATGACTGGTCGTTCATTACCCCTGACCTGCGCACGAAATTCACCCGATATACCCTTTTTCTGGTCTTGTCTGCCATTAGCGGCAATGTCATGAGGCAGTTGGATCTTTTTATGCTTTCGGCAGAGCGCGGCATGTACAGTGGTGGTATTTACACGATTGTGTTGTATATGGCTGCGGTTGTGGAGATGCCTTCGCGCTCGATTTCTTCCATATCCTCTCCATTGGCGGCCACGGCCATGAAAAACGGAGATCTACAGGAAGCGACGGGCCTCTATCGGCAGGTTTCCATTCACCAACTACTGGCGTCGAGTATTTTGCTGTTGGTCATCTGGGTGAATTTGGATAATATATTCGCCATTATTCCCAACGGCGAGCGTTTTGAAGAGGGGCGTTACGCGGTTCTTTTTCTCGGCTTGTCCCGAGTCATCTATAGTACGTTGAACTTCGGCAACACTTTGATCCAATATTCCAAATATTACTACTGGACGCTTTTCATTACCGGCATCTTGACGATGTTGACCATCGTCTCCAATAAAATATTCATTCCTCTGTTGGGTATCACTGGCGTCGCATTGGCCTCGTTCATTACCAGCCTGGTAAGTTACTCCTATCAGCAATATCTGGTGCAGAAGAAATTGCGGACAAACCCGTTTACTTGGGCCACCGTGCGGCAATTCGGGGTAATTGGGGTGCTTTATGTCTGCAATTTCCTGTTGCCCTCCCTGTCGGCCGTTTCGCCTTGGCTGGATGCGGTGGTTCGCTCTTCCTATCTGGTTGTTGTCGCAATCATTTTAGCCTATGTGATGAGGATTTCACCTGAAGTTACCGGAATCATCAATCATTATATCTTAAAGAAAGGGACTAAAAAATCTATGGAATGAGAGGTGAGGGCATTGGTATGGGTCGCCGGGAAGCGGCGGCTTTTGCAAAGCGTCGGAATACCGCCCGCTGGGAGCAGGCCATGGGTTACATGACGATATTTTCCGGGGCAGCGGTATCTGCTTTGAATAGGAATTCATTTAATAATGCTAAATACAATGTATAAGAATCGTGTAGTCGTTTATACCTCAGGCACATTCGACATGTTTCATTCCAATCATTTGAAGATGATTGAATACGCCCGCGGCTTGGGCGATACTTTGATTGTCGGGGTCAGTACCGATGAGCTGGTTTGCAGCTACAAGCGTCCGCCTATCATTCCGTTCGAGGAGCGGCAGGCCATTATCAAGGCATTGAAGCATCCCGATATCGTGATTCCCCAGCGAAGTCTGGATCATACGGAACTCGTCAGGAAATTGAACATCGACGTCTTTGTAGTCGGCGACGACTGGACCGGGAAATACGATTATCTGAAAGAACTTGGTGTTACGGTTTTCTATTTTCCCTATGGCGATGGTGTCAGTACGACCAAAATCAAACAGGAAATCGTTGAGAAGTATGAAAGCATCAAGAGCCGGATCGATCATCAGCCTAACCCTGATGTAGTATGAAGACCGCTGTTGTCACCGGAGGATCGAAAGGCATAGGTTTTGCCGTTGCCGAGTCGCTGTTGCGACGCGGCTATTTCGTATATGTCACTTACGCATCCGATGAAGCGGCTGCGAGAAAGGCTGAGGCGGTATTTGCCGCGATTTCGCCTCATTTTATTCTGTTGCAGGTCGACCAAGGCGATAAAGAATCCTTCAAGATGTTTACAGGAAGGCTTTGCCGCGAGGCGGAAAGCATCGATTGCATCGTTTGTAACGCCGGAGCCACCGTGCGGAAAGCCGCCAAGGAGATTACCGACGATGAATGGGAGCGGGTGATGACCGTCGGGCTCAACGCCCATTTTTATCTGATCCGGGATCTCTGGGACAAGATACCCTGTGACGCCCGCATTATCTTTATCGGCTCCATGATGGGTGTTTTGCCTCATGCCACCTCTCTGGCATACGGCGTCATGAAATCGGCCGTGCATGCCCTGGCCCGGAATCTCGTCAAGGAGTTCGAGGGAACCGGCACCACCGTTAACGTTATCGCCCCCGGCTTTGTGGATACGGAATGGCAGAAAAACAAACCTGCCCGGATTCGTGAAAACATCTGTAACAAGACTGCGGCCCACAGGTTTGCGACGCCGGAAGAGGTTGCCGGCGCTGTGATGTTCTGCGTCGATAATGCTTTTGTCAACGGCGCGGTCATAGAGATCTCCGGAGGCTATTGTTATAAATAAATCATATTTATGTCGATTGTCATACAGATTATCAAAGGTCTTTTATTCCTCCCGGTTTGGCACATGCAGTATTTCATCAGGCGGGAACGGAATTTCTGGATTTTCGGCGCGTGGGACGGAATGCGTTATTCTGACAATTCCCGTGCCCTGTTCGAGCATGTCATCGCTTGCCATCCGGAGATCAAGGCCTTGTGGATAACTAAAAGCGAAAAAGTCTATCGGGATTTGACCGCCAGGCATCTTCCGGTCGCCATGGCTTCTGCTTCCGAAGGGAGAAAGGCCATGCGGAGGGCTTCGCTTTTTTGCGTAACGAAGGGAATCGGTGATGGCGATCCCCGCTTCATGAACGGGATCCGGATTCTTAACCTTTGGCATGGCATGCCGCTGAAAATGATCGGCAACGACGCCATGTCTTTCATTCGCAGGAATACGGTCTGGAAAAAAATCAAGACGGCAGTCCGTAAAATGATCGTTCCCTATGAATTCCTGCAAGGTGAGACCCTCTCGACGTCGCCGTTTTTTACCTCTTTCCTTCAATCGGCGTTCCGGCTGCCGCAAAACGAGGTGTGGGAGGTAGGGTTGCCACGGAATGATCATTTTTTCAAGGATTGCACAGAGCCTTTGATTGATCGGATAGACCGCCGTTTCAACCATCCTATAAAGATTTTATACATGCCTACCCATCGGGATACGGTTTCCCGGCATGGTAGGGCCTTTAATCCGTTTGAAGTTGCCGGTTGCGATCCTGTGGCATTGGAACGGGTTCTTGAGCGGCGGAATATGGTTTTGCTTTATAAGGGTCATTTTTTTGACTCTTCCAGCAAAGGCTTGCAGGACAGCCGTATCATGACAGTCACCGACGACGACTATGACGACCTGTACACCTTCATCAAGGATATGGATGTGCTTCTGACCGACTATTCGAGCATTTATTTCGATTTTCTGCTACTGTGGAAACCCATTATCCTTTTCCCGTTCGACCAGGAAGAATATTGCACCCAATCGCGACCGTTCTATTTCGACTATGAGCAGCTGGAAGCGGTCAAGGTCTATGACTGGGCGCAACTGATCGCGTTGCTCGACCGCGGGGGATATGTCCCTCCGTCGGAGGAAGAGGTGAAACGCTTCCATCTTTATTCGGATGGGAACACTTGTCAACGTATCATGCAGCATCTGCTGCCTAAATAATTACCGTATGTCCAAAGTACTCATCATCGGCCCGGCCTTTTTTTATTTCAACCAAAGCATAGAACGTGCGTTTCACGCTTTGGGATGGGAGACCCGTGTCGAAGCATACGATAATCCCATTCATCCTTACCATTGGTTCAATCGGATCAGATATAAGCTGTCGGCCGATAAAGCGAAACTCCGTCAGCATTCTCGCCAAGGCTACCGGACATATATCGAACAGGTATTCCGGCAGGAGACCCCGGATCTCGTATTCATTATGAACGGCGATAACCTGTTGCCGGCCACGCTGGATTTTTTCCGGCAGTCGGCCGTAACGGTGTTGTGGCTTTTCGACAGTCTGCGTCGTATGCCCCAATGCGGGGAGAATCTTCCGCACGTGGATGAAGTGTTTTGTTATGAACAGGAGGATATTCCCTGGATCCGAGAGCGATGGGGCATAGAGGCAAAGTTCCTTCCTCAGGCGGTGGATCCTGCACTCTATTACCCGTTGCCGGGCACAGCCAAGGTGTATGACATTGTTTTTGCCGGCGACCTCTATCAGTCTCCCCGGCGGCAGCGTCTTATGCAGGCGGTAGTGAAAAAGTTCGGCTGTCGGAAGATTCGCGTCTGGGGGATATACAAACCTTGGTACAAGAATCTGTGGCGATGGCTGACAAGAGAGAGAAAAGATATTTATATGAACCGCAGCACGACCGCCGAGGTGCTTAACCTTGAATATAACCGTGCTCGTATCGTATTGAATATCCATGGCGAGCAGCAGCGGAACGGTGCCAATCCCAAGGTGTATGAAATCGCGGCCTCCGGTGCCTGTCAGATATGCGACAGCAATCCTTATATCGACCGGTTGCTGGCCCATACGGACGTGGCTCTTTATCATGACGAGCAGGAACTGCTGGCCATGATCGAACAGCGGCTTGCGGCCCCGTGTGAGTCAACCGCTGCTTATGAGGAGGTGGTTCGGCATCACACTTTCGAGACGCGGATGCGACAGGTCTGTCAGATTGTTGCTCCGCTGATGGAGGGCAGAGGTCGGGCGTTGCAAAACAGTTGAATGAAAGTCTTAAAAACGAAGTCATGAAAGTTTCCGTAATTTCACCGGTTTATAACTCCGCTCCGTTCATCCGTCCCATGATCGACAGCCTGCTCGCTCAGACGATGAGCGATTTCGAGGTCATTTTTGTAGACGATCACGGGTCGGATGGCGGTCTCGAATCGGCCCGGACGTATGTTGCAGATAAGGGTGTCGCCAGTAGATTCCGTTTTTTGCAGACCCCTGTCAACAGCGGACCCGGTGAAGCGAGAAATATGGGCATGGCCGCCGCAACGGGAGAATATATCGCTTTCGTTGATAGTGACGATGTGATTCTTCCCGACATGCTGGCCGTTATGACGGCTGCCGCCGATGCCGCCAATGCCGATTTTTGCTATTGTCAGATTGCTTATAAGGGCGGTCGGAAGGACGGTTGCGTTGCGGCCAACCCTGCGGTTGCCGATGGAGAGTTTTCCGCCGAGGCAAAAAAGAGTTTCCTGACCCGTTTCAGGACTTTCTGCGTCACGTTTATTTATAAACGGAGCTTTTTGGAGGAAAACGGATTACGGTTTCCACTGGAACGCTCGTCCGAAGACACGAATTTTCTGATTAAGGTGCTGCTGTACGGCCGTAGGGTCGCTTCAGTGCAGCGTCCGCTCTATCTGTATTGGCAGCACGGCAATTCGTTGACCGTCGCCCGCAACGAAGGGCGTTGGCGGTCGAAATTCGCTGCCTTCGACCATCTGATGGCAGAGGTGAAAGAGCGCCGTCTGTACGGCGATTTCCAACCCGAGATCGATTACCTCTATCTGAAAAAATGTTTTTTGGTCGGAGCCTTGAATTATCTGCAGAATGCGGCCGAGCCGTCGGTCGCCATCCTGTCGGAAATGCAGGGCGCTCTGGAGCAGACAGTGCCCGGCTGGCAGCAGAACCGCTATCTGGCGCGCGACCTTCGGTCGAGGCTTCTGGCATACCTGTTGTGCCGGCATCCCCGCCTGTCCATCCGCCTTTTGCCCTTTCTTTTGCGCCGGTCGGGGGCGGCCCTTTGAATAACAATGATTAAAATTTTAAATTAAAATATCAATAATCTATGAGTAGTTTTTTCAGAAAAGCGTGGCCCTATTTGGTGGTGCTACTTGTCTTTTTCGCTGTCGGATGCATCTATATGTCGCCGGCATTGGATGGTAAAATGATTGTAACCAGTGACGGCTATCAAAGTACTGCTGCTGTACACGAGGGTGTGCAGTATCATGAAGAGACCGGCGAGCGCACATGGTGGACGGGCTCCATGTTCTCAGGCATGCCCAACTACCAGATCGGCGGCGGACGCTATGAGGCAGACAATTGGCTGATGCCCTTTCGCAAAGTTTTGCTGAGCGGTTATGATTTCGTCCCGCTGATTGTTTTCTTCTACTGTGTGGCATTCTTCATCTTGTTGTCGGCCATGAAAATCAACAAGTGGATAGCGGCTGTGGGAGCCTTGGCGATAGCCTTTTCCTCCTATTTCTTCATTATCATCGGGGCCAACCATTTTTCGAAGACCACTTCACTGGCGTGGATGTCGGTCGTCGCGGCCGGGTTCTATCTCATATTCCACCGGAAACGGGGCGTGGGCATCATTCTGACCATGATCTTTTCGGCGATAGGCATGTATCCTCATCCTCAGATGGCTTACTACATGTGTTTCATCATCGTCTTTTTCCTTCTGGCGGAACTTTGGTTGCATCTCAAGGAAAAACGGATGAAGGATTTCGCCGTTTCGGCTCTCTTGTTCGCCGCCGCTTTCGGGGTCGGCATCGGAACGGGAACTTCGGCCGTTTTCACGAACATGGAATATGCCAAAGAGACCATGCGCGGCGGTCATTCGGACCTGGTGAAGGATGCGGACGAGGAGAAAACCGGCGGCCTGAGTCTGGAATACGCCACAGCCTGGAGCTACGGCATCGACGAGACACTGACTTTCCTTGTCCCCAACTACATGGGCGGTTCCTCCAACTATCCGTTGGGTAAAGAGTCCGATTTGTATAAAACCATGGTCAAGCGTGGCATCGACCGCCGCACGGCCGATCAGATCTGCCAGAGCGCGCCGACCTATTGGGGCGACCAACCTTTTACGGCCGGTCCTGTTTATCTGGGGGCAGCCGTATGCTTCCTCTTCGTGCTGGGGCTCTGCATCGTCAAAGGCCCTTATAAATGGGCGCTGCTGGCCATCACCCTGCTTTCCGTCTTCCTGTCGTGGGGCAACCATTGGATGGGGCTGACGAAACTTTTCTTCAACATCGTACCGCTGTACAATAAGTTCCGTGCCGTCTCGTCGATACTGGTGATTGCCGAGATTACGATACCGATTCTGGGCTTCCTGGCCATCAAGCAGCTCATGGAGGGCAATGTCAGCAAGGAAAAGGCGCTCCGCTCCATTTATCTGTCGGCCGGTGTGACCGGAGGGCTGTGCCTGCTGCTGGCGCTGTTCGGCACAAGCCTCTTCTCGTTTGTTTCCGGCAACGACGAACGCATGTTCGCCCAATGGCCGGGTTGGTTGGTCGACGCCGTGGTGGCTCAGCGGGCCTCTATGTTCACTTCCGATTGCTGGCGCTCGCTGCTGTTTGTCGTGCTGACGGCCGGATTGTTCTGGGCGTACGTCCGTTTCAGGATGAAAGCCGGCTGGCTGGCGGTTTTGCTGGGTGTGCTGGTGCTGGCCGACATGTGGCCGGTCAATAAACGCTATATGAACGACTCGATGTTCATGAAGCCGTTGAATTTTGAGGGCTACTTCAAGATGCAACCCTATGAAAAGCAGATTTTGCAGGACAAGGATCCTCACTTCCGTGTTTTCAATCTCACTGCCAATCCCTTCAACGATGCGCGTACCTCTTATTATCTGAAATCCATCGGCGGTTATCATGCCGCCAAGTTGCGCCGTTATCAGGATCTCATCGAAGAGCATCTTTCCAAGATGAACATGAGCGTGGTGAACATGCTCAATGCCAAATATATCATCACGCCCGACAAGAGCGGCGGCGCCATACCGCAATATAATGCCGAGGCCATGGGCAATGCCTGGTTTGTAGACTCGTTGCTGGTGGTCGATTCGCCCAATGAGGAGAGCGACGCTCTCAATCGGCTCGATCTGGCGACGACGGCGGTGCTGGACCGTGAGTTTGCAGAGCATGTGAAAGACTTCGTGCCCGGTCACGATTCCGCTGCCGTGGTGAAACTGACGAAATATACGCCCGAATATATCGAATATGACGCTTCGGCCTCGAAGCCGGGGACCATCGTCTTTTCCGAAGTGTACTATCCTTACGGCTGGAAGGCATATATCGATGGCGAACCGGCCGACCATTTCCGGGTCAACTACCTGCTGCGTGCATTGAACGTTCCCGCCGGCGACCATCACATCCGCTTCGAGTTCCGCCCCGACAGCGTCCGCAAGGGAAATACCCTTTCCATGATTTTCGTCGTGATCATGTATCTCACGGTGTTTGCTATCGTTATTGCTTACTTCCGCCGCGCTTGGCGTAACAGAAAACATGTCGTATGAAGCTCTTTTTAGGTGGTGCGCAGGGGGGAAAATCTGAGGTTCCGAAGTTTTTGGGGTTCACATCGAACTTCGTACTTTTGCTGACATTCCTTTATATATGGCGGATTTTTTTTGGTGTCTTGATTCATATAGTTTGCCGTAAGTGGCGTAAGATAAAAAAGCATTATTATGAACGTTCAAGAAAAAAGGCCGTTATTACAAACTAAGCGGGTGAAGTTTTTCACCCGGTCGTTTTCGCTGGAATTGTATCGATGTGCCTCCGGCCTGTTTCAGGTGGAGGGCATCCCGTGTGTCAGGCTGACCGACCAGACGGCCGACGGCTATTTCTTTACGATGTTGGACGATACCGATTGCGATGTGGCCATCAATGTCGATGAAGATGCCTACATCTACGATATGGAGGCGGTGTTGGATCTGGCCGAATACGTTCTGGAACAAGGTTATGCCAACGCCGGCTGTCCGGATTGCGGTCCGGGCAGTCCCCGCGGCGGCAATCCTATCGTGACCAACCCTTTCTTCAACATCTTCAACCTGGAATTGATCCGTACGCGATGGCAGGGCAAGAAGCCGGTGCGCAAATTGCGATACGACGATGTCAAAGAGGAATTGCAGGCTCGTTTCGATTGCCCTTATCCGTTGGAGAGTGCCCGATTCGATTCGCTCGATTGCGAGCCTTACTACAATTTCTTTTTCTGGCTGGCCTGTCATTTCAAGACTTTATACCTGCCGAGCTACCGTCACGACGACGGATTCTCTACCGTGCTCTTGGCGCCCGACCGGCGCCGTCTTTGCGCTCATTCGTGGTACTCGCGGCGTTATAAGATCGTGCAGATGCATACGCAGCGCATCGATCGGCTGATCGACGAGGTCTACGGATACCGTGCTTTGCTGCGCCCGCGTTTCACGAAGGCCGACGAACGGGCTTTCCGGGCGGATCTGGCGGTCCGTTACCTCCGCAAATGTGTTTCCCGTGTCTGCGGCTGGCCGCGCAAGTGGTGCAAATGGTATCGGCGATGGCAACGTAGCCGCCGGCAGGGCCCGGAGCAATATTAAACCCGTTTTTCAAAAAACAGAATCCTTATGCAGTCTTATAAGATCATCCTTTTAGGTTCCGCCTATCCCTACCGAGGGGGGATCGCCGCGTTCAATGAGCGTTTGTGTCATGAGTTTCAGGCCGAGGGGCATCGGGTGGAAATCTGCACTTTCACGTTGCAATATCCCTCGTTTCTTTTTCCCGGCAAGACGCAGTACTCCGTCGGTGCGGGACCGTCCGATTTAGCCATCACGCGGCAACTCAATTCCGTAAACCCTTTCAATTGGTTGAGCGTCGGGCGTGCATTGGCACGCCGTCGGCCCGACTATCTGCTGGTTCCGTTCTGGATGCCTTTCATGGCCCCGGCGCTCGGTACGGTGGCCCGCGTGGTCAAGCGGCAGTCGCCCCAGACGCGTGTGGTGGCCCTCCTGCATAATCTGTTGCCGCATGAGCGGCGCATCGGCGACAAGATGTTCGCTCGCTATTTTGTCGGGGCTATCGACGCCTGCGTCTCCTTGTCCAAGTCGGTCTTGGAAGAGGTCGCCGCCCTCGATCCACAGTTGCCCAAGGCTTTCTATCCTCACCCGTTGTATGACAATTTCGGTACTCCGGTCTCGCGCGAAGAGGCTTGTCGCCATTTAGGACTTGATCCGCAGTTCCGCTACCTGCTTTTCTTCGGCCTGATCCGTGATTATAAGGGGCTGGACTGGCTGCTGGAGGCCTTTGCCGATGCCCGGTTGCGCAACCGAGGGGTGAAACTCATCGTAGCCGGTGAGTTCTATGTGGATGGTGAAAAATACCACCGCCAAGCCCTTGAGTCTGGTATCGAGGACGACATTGTGTGGTGCACAGAGTTTGTGCCCGACGACCAAGTGCGCTATTATTTCGGTGCTGCCGACTTGGTGGTCCAGCCCTACAAGACGGCCACCCAAAGCGGCGTGACGCAGATCGCCTATCATTTCGAGAAACCGATGCTCGTGACCCGCGTGGGCGGATTGGCCGAAATTGTGCCCGACGGTCGTGTCGGCTATGCCGTCGAGCCGCAGGTGTCGGCCATTGCCGATGCCTTGGCGGACTTCTGTTGTGGCGATGCGGCAGGAAAAGACTTCGCGGAGGGTATTCGCGAAGAAAAGAAGAAATATTCCTGGTCGAAGATGACGCATGCTTTCCTCACGGTGTGAGGGGAGCATGGGCCATGGGCCGGTTGCGTTCTGATTTTAATTTCATACAATAGTTGTGGTATTTCGTACATTGGGGTAGTAGATAGTTGGAATAATCTGGAAGAAGTTATTATATTTGTATCGGAATGAAAACAATAGTTATCGGAACGTCAAAAAATAATGTGGATGAAAAAAAGGGAACCCGCGGTAATAGCGGGACGACTCAGTGGAATTATTTTCTTCGTGCGTGGTATTATCGGTTGCGGTGCAAGGCATGTGATGCTGATAGGGATGTTATCGTGTGCATGCTGTCTGTATTCCTATCCTCAGATAAAAGGATCTGGGGGGCAGGGGAAGGAGGGAAAGTGTAATGGTCATGATTACGTTGACTTAGGTTTGAGCGTAAAGTGGGCGACTTGTAATGTTGGCGCCTCTTTTCCATCGGATTACGGTGATTGTTATGCCTGGGGTGAGACCTCTGTGAAATTGGAATATACGGAGGCTAACAGCGCAGCTTATGGAAAAGAAATCGGGGATGTGGCCGGTGATGACCATTACGATGCGAGCAGTCTCCAGTGGGGCGGAAGTTGGCGATTGCCGACCCGGAACGAGTGGAACGAGCTCAGGAACCAATGCTGTTGGACATGGATGGAAATAGATGGCACGGCCGGTTATCGCGTTACCGGCAAGAATGGTCATTCTATTTTTCTTCCTGCCGCAGGGTGGCGTAGTGGGATGATACATTATGGTGCCGGTTACCGCGGATACTATTGGAGCTCTACGCCCGACAAGGGTACTACTGTCCTTGCCTACTATTTCTACTTCGATGGCAGTACTTGCCGTGTGGATTGGAATAGTCGCTTCAGTGGGCGTTCCATTCGTCCTGTCATAGAATGAAAGCACTGCGCTTCATCCTATTTACATTCTTCAATTCATTTTTGTGTGGCACAATCATCCTATGGTTGTTTTTATTTCTCGGCAGGATGTATTGTGTAGCTTGAAGTCCATTGCTACATCTTGATTTTTTAGTTTTATACATTGACAGGTGTATTTCGGACATTCCGCAGGCGGCGTTTTGGAGAATCTGGATGGAGATGTTTTTTTTGCTTCGGAAGTAAAATAATTGTTGTTGAATCGTTAAAAAATAATAAGGATGGAGAAACAGGAAAACGTGGATCAGAGCCGGAAGGTTTTGGAAACTATCCCAGAGGTGCATCCCGCTATAGGATTCGGTGCGCGATGTTTAATGTGGATAAGGAGGTTATTTACTTCGATTTTTGATTCTATCTCCGGTAGCAACGCTAATTGTGTTACTACGCCGGTGGGTGGAATGATTAATGGCCATGATTACGTTGACTTGGGTCTGAGTGTGAAGTGGGCGACCTGTAACATAGGCGCCTCTTCTCCGTATGACAATGGAGATTATTTTGCTTGGGGCGAGGTTTCGCCCAAGTCGGAGTACACGGAAGACAATTGTGTAACTTATGGCAAGACAATGGGTAATATTTCGGGCGATCCGCAACATGACGCCGCCCGCTCTAATTGGGGTGGTAGCTGGCGTTTGCCGACGGAGAAAGAGTTGGAAGAACTTAGAACCCAATGCCGTTGGACATGGACGGTAATGGACGGCACGGTCGGTTATCGTGTTACCGGTAAGAATGGCTACTCCATTTTTCTTCCTGCCGCCGGCTATTGGGACGGGACGTCGCCTGATTACGTTGGGGAGTACGGCGACTATTGGAGTGCTACGTCGGACGGGGACAATGCCGATTGCGCGTATGGCCTTGGCTTTGGCAGTCTCTATTACAATGTGTGTTACGACTTTTATTTCTACGGCTGTTCTGTGCGTCCTGTCTCAGGGTAAAGTTCCGTGCATTCAATTCATTTTCTTTATTTGCTTTATTTCCATGGGGCATTGAAGGCCCTATGGCCAATCCCGCGCAGCAGGCGAAAAAACTTAATAACATGCCTGTTTGCGTCAACGTAATGAAATTTAAGAGCGAAGTCTCCGACGATACCCTTCGCCTCATCGCATCGGGCGGTATCCACCGTGTCGGCAGCCCTTTCGTCCGTTTTTTCGGCATCGTTCATGCGGCAGTCGTTTCCCGCTTTTCCCACGGCTTTACCGCCCATCGCCTTGCCACCCGTAAAAACATCGCCGCAAAGGGCGGCAATGGGGCAGGGGATCTTTGCTGCGGCGGCGATACGCCTTTCCTGTGCAAAGGAACCCGCCGCACCGGCGGCCGGAGCGGCGCCCGCAGGCCAAGAGCCGGTCGCCCCTATGCAGAGAATGGTTTTGCCCGGCGAAGAAGCCCTGGCGGTGAAATTTTATTGTCCATAGATAACAAAATCGGCGATATTTTGGATTTTGTTGTCCATGGACAATGAAATTTGTTAAAAATCCTCTATCCGGGTGGAGGCGAAAAGCGGAATTGCTGCCCTTTCCGTTGGGGGGGATCTCGTTCCGCATCCCCTTGGGTGTTCCACTTTTGTTCGGAAATTGAAAACAACGGATCTTCAGGGTTAGAAAAGGACAAAAATAACGTTTCGCAGGGTTGTGGAGGCGGGAAAACTGCCGGGCGGGAGGTATTTTTGTGAAGAAACGCCTGCCGGCGGGATTTTTTTGCCAAATTCATCTATCTTTGTGGCCGGATAAGAATTAACAGAAAAGGCTATGAAGGATACATTGACTCAATTATACCGGCAGCGGGCGGGCGAGCCGCCTGCGAATGTGGTGCCGTTGACCGGAGCGGGCTCGAACCGTCGCTATTTCCGGCTTTCCGGCAGCCGGGAGACGGTGATCGGTGTTGCGGGGACGTCGTTGGAAGAAAACCGGGCGTTTTTGGCCATCGCCCGACAACTGGCCGGGCAGGGGATCCGGGTGCCGGAGGTGTTGGCGGTCTCAGACGACGGACTGTGCTATCTGCAGACCGACCTGGGGAGTGTTTCCCTCTATGACAGGATCGCTGCCTGCCAGAAGGCGGGCCTCTGGGACGACGGGACAAGGGCTCTGCTCCGGCAGGTGATGGAAGATCTGCCGGCGATACAGTTTCTCGGCGCGCAGGGATTCGACTTTTCGGTCTGCACGCCGCAACAGGCCTTTGACCGGCGCACGGTGATGTGGGACCTCAACTACTTTAAATATTGTTTCCTGAAGGCCACGGGCCTCGACTTTCGCGAAGACCGTCTGGAGGAGGATTTCCGGACGCTGGCCGACGACCTGCTGGCCGACGAGGCGGCGACGTTCATGTATCGCGATTTCCAAAGCCGTAATGTGATGGTGCACGACGGCCGGCCCTATTACATAGACTTTCAGGGCGGCCGGCGCGGGCCGGTGTATTACGATGTAGCCTCTTTCTTGTGGCAGGCACGGGCGGCGTTTCCGACGGAACTGCGCGAAGAGCTGCTCGGCTGTTACCGGCAGGCGCTGGAAAGCTACTGTCCTGCCGTTGCGGCGGCGCCGTTCCGGCAACGGCTTTCGTTGTTCGTCCTTTTCCGGCTGATGCAGGTGCTGGGTGCATACGGGTTTCGGGGATATTTCGAGCGGAAAGCGATGTTTGTGGTGACGATTCCCGCCGCCGTCAGAGAGCTGGCAGCGTTGTTGGAGCGGGAACCGTTCGGGCGCTATCCTTACTTGCTATCTCTTTTGAAAGAGATGGTCGCCCTGCCGCAGCTGGCGGCGCCGGCAACGGAGGAAGGGCTGGTCGTGAAGGTGATGAGCTTTTCCTATAAGAAAGGGATCCCCGACGACTACAGCGGCAACGGCGGCGGCTTTGTCTTCGATTGCCGCGCGCCGCACAATCCCGGCCGTTACGAGCCGTACAAGGCGCTGACGGGACTGGACGGGCCGGTCATCCGCTTCTTGGAAGACAACGGCGAGATCGTGGCCTTCCTCGAGCATGTGTACGGCCTTGTGGATCCGGCGGTGGAGCGTTATAAGGCACGAGGATTCACTTCGCTGATGGTTTGTTTCGGGTGTACGGGCGGGCAACATCGTTCCGTCTACGCAGCGCAGCATCTGGCCGAGCATGTGGCCCGTAAATTCGGCGTGCGGGTGGAACTGACGCATCGCGAACAGGGCCTGACGCAGGTTTTCGGAGCGGAAACCGTGTGAATAATCTTTTCAGACGATTGATTTATAAATGAATAAGATATGAAAAGCGCAATGATATTTGCCGCAGGGCTTGGCTCGCGGCTTCGTCCTCTGACCGACAGCCGGCCGAAGGCATTGGTGGAAATCGCCGGCCGGCCCATGCTGGAGCATTTGATTTTGAAACTGAAGAGGTGCGGTTTCGGCCATGTCGTGGTCAACGTCCATCATTTCGGCGGGCAGATCATCGGTTTTTTGAGGGCCAACAACGATTTCGGACTGCGTATCGACGTTTCCGATGAGCGCGGGCAGCTGCTCGACACCGGCGGCGGGTTGAAGAAAGCGGGCCCGTTGTTCGCACCCGATGCTCCGGTGCTGGTGCACAACGTGGACATCATTACCGATCTGGATCCGGCGGCTCTGTATGAGGCCTACGGACGTAAGGCGGCCGCTTCGTCTTGCGACGCTATGCTGGCGGTCAATGTCCGCGAGACCTCCCGCTATCTGCTGTTCGACGATGCCGGGCTGTTGAAGGGGTGGATCCATACCGGCAGCGGCGAAGTGAAATCGCCCGTCCCGGAATTTGATGCCGCGGCCTGCACACGCAAGGCCTTTACCGGCGTCCATGTGTTCGGCCCGGCCCTTTTTGCCGATATGCGGCCGTGGGAGGGCGCTTTTTCCATCGTCGACTTCTATCTGTCTGTCGCCGCCCGGAAAAATGTCGTGGCCTACGATGTTGCGGACGGCATCCGCTGGGTCGATGCCGGCAAACCCGTTGCGTTGGAAAAGGCCGCGGAGATTGTGGCCGCCTATTGATGTGACGCAACGGGTTTGGTAGAGACAAAACGCTCCGTTATCGGGCAGAAACGGGCTTTAAGTGAAATAAAAAGGGGTGGATAGAGCGTGTGCAACCGATTGTTGTTGCACGAACCGGAAAAAAAAGAGATAAAAAGGGAAAACTTTTAAAAAAATAAACTATATTTGCAAACCTCAAACTTTAGAGGCACTGAAAATGTTTATAAATTCTAACTAATTAATCTTATAAAAACACAGATTATGGAAATTAATAAAAAAAGAGTCTATACCTTCGGAAACGGAAAGGCTGAAGGTAAGGCGGACATGAGAAATCTGTTGGGCGGCAAGGGTGCCAACCTGGCGGAAATGAATCTCATCGGCGTGCCGGTTCCTCCCGGCTTTACAATCACTACCGACGTTTGTAACGAATATTATCAGATCGGTCAGGAGAAGGTCGTAGCGCTTCTGCAGGACGAGGTGATGGGTGCTGTCAAGCATATCGAAACCTTGATGAACAGCACCTTCGGTGATGTCAAGAATCCGTTGCTGGTGAGTGTCCGTTCAGGCGCAAGAGCCTCCATGCCCGGCATGATGGATACGATCCTCAACCTCGGTCTGAATGACGACGTGGTGGAAGGTCTCGCCGCAAAGACCGGCAATCCCCGTTTCGCGTGGGATTCTTACCGTCGTTTCGTCCAGATGTATGGCGACGTCGTGATGGGACTCAAGCCGGTGAACAAGACCGATATCGACCCGTTCGAGGCAATCATCGAAAAGGTGAAGGAAGAATACCAGGTGGTGCTGGATAAGGATCTTCCCGTCGAGGCTCTCCAGAAACTGGTGAAGGAATTCAAGGCTGCTATCCTTAAGAGTACCGGCAAGGAATTCCCGACCGATGTATATGAGCAGTTGTGGGGCGCCATCTGTGCCGTGTTCAACAGCTGGATGAATGAACGTGCCATCCTTTACCGCAAGATGGAGGGTATCCCGGCAGAATGGGGTACGGCCGTTTCCGTAATGGCCATGGTGTTCGGAAATATGGGTAATACCTCTGCCACCGGCGTATGCTTCAGTCGTGACGCGGCCACCGGTGAAGATATTTTCAATGGCGAGTGGCTGGTGAACGCTCAGGGCGAAGACGTTGTCGCCGGTATCCGTACACCTCAGCAGATCACGAAGATCGGTTCCCAGCGTTGGGCCGAATTAGCCGGTGTCTCCGAAGAGGAACGCGCCGCCAACTATCCGTCTATGGAAGAGGCCATGCCCAGCATCTATCGTCAGCTGGATGAATTGCAGACCTTGCTGGAAGATCACTACAAAGATATGCAGGATATGGAGTTCACCGTGCAGGAAGGCAAGCTCTGGTTCCTCCAGACCCGCAACGGCAAACGTACGGGTACCGCTATGGTGAAGATCGCCATGGACATGCTACATCAGGGCTATATCGACGAAAAGACCGCCATTCTGCGTTGCGAGCCGAACAAATTGGACGAACTGCTTCACCCTGTCTTCGATAACTCCGCCCTTAAGAAGGCTAAGTTACTGACTACCGGTTTGCCGGCATCTCCCGGTGCCGCCTGCGGTCAGATCGTCTTCAATGCGGATGACGCCGAAGTCTGGCACAAGAACGGTCACAAGGTGGTGATGGTCCGCATCGAGACCTCTCCCGAAGACCTGGCCGGTATGGCTGCTGCCGAAGGTATTCTGACCTGCCGCGGCGGTATGACCTCTCACGCCGCTGTGGTGGCCCGCGGTATGGGCAAATGCTGCGTTTCCGGTGCCGGTGCTCTTGTAGTGGATTATGTGGCCAAGACCTTGACCATCGATGGAACGGTTTTGCACGAAGGCGATTATATTTCTCTCAACGGTTCCACCGGTCAGGTTTACAACGGCAATATTGAGACCAAGGCTGCCGAGATTTCCGGTGACTTCGCCGAGTTGATGGATCTCTGCAAGAAATATACCCGTCTGGTTGTCCGTACCAATGCCGACACTCCTCATGATGCCAAGGTGGCCCGTGAGTTTGGTGCCGTAGGTATCGGCCTTTGCCGTACCGAGCATATGTTCTTCGACAACGAGAAGATCATTGCCATGCGCGAAATGATTCTTTCCGAGACCGTTGAAGGCCGTAAGAAGGCGCTGGCAAAACTTTTGCCCTACCAGCAGAAAGATTTCTACGGCATTCTCAAGGCTATGGACGGCCTCCCGGTAAATATCCGTTTGCTCGATCCGCCGCTCCATGAATTCGTTCCGCATGATCTTGCCGGTCAGCAGGAAATGGCCAAAACGATGAACGTTAGCCTCAAAGTCATTCAGCAGCGCGTCGAAAGCCTGTGTGAACATAACCCGATGCTGGGCCACCGCGGCTGCCGTCTTGGCAATACCTATCCGGAAATTACGGCGATGCAGACACGCGCTATTCTTGGCGCTGCCATCCAGTTGCGTAAGGAAGGCCTTAATCCGAAACCCGAAATCATGGTGCCGTTGATCGGTATCATTTATGAATTCGAGCAGCAAGAGGCCATTATTCGCGAAACCGCTGCCGCACTCTTTGAAGAAGAGGGCGTGGAACCTCTGGACTTCAAGGTAGGTACGATGATCGAGATTCCGCGAGCTGCTTTGACGGCTCATCATATCGCCACCAAGGCCGAATATTTCTCTTTCGGTACCAATGACCTGACCCAGATGACCTTCGGATACTCCCGCGATGATATCGCCAGCTTCCTCCCCGTTTATTTGGAGAAGAAGATCCTTACGGTCGATCCTTTCCGCGTACTGGATCAGAACGGCGTGGGTGAGTTGATCAAGATGGCCGTCGAGAAAGGCCGCTCCGTTCGTCCTGAACTCAAGTGCGGTATCTGTGGCGAGCATGGCGGCGAACCGAGTTCCGTGAAATTCTGTCACCGTGTCGGTTTGAACTACGCCAGCTGCTCTCCGTTCCGTGTGCCGATTGCCAGATTGGCTGCGGCTCAGGCTGCCCTGGAAGATTAAGCGGCAAATAATTTAATGAATAGATCCGCGTGTCGTAATGTCCATATTGATTTATGGCGTTACGGCACGTTTTTTATCAATGTCGCACCGGACGGGGAGGGACCGATGGCAAGCGCGGAAGGGCAGGGTGCGGATAGCATCCGGGACCGATCGCAAACCGGTGACCGGCAGTATGCGGGAAACCCGGCAGCCGTTTCGGTGACCGGGCGGCGGGAAGGCAGACCGCGGGTTGCCGGCGGTGTGATAATCCGGGCGCGTGATCCTGGGATGGTGATCGGCGGATGCGGTTTTTTGCCACTTATTTGGAAAAAGTAAAAACGAAAGGTTTTCATGTAACTATTATTTTGTATCTTTGCGCTCAAATAAACGATAAATTCATAATTAGCTATGCCAGATTCATTTTTGTATGACGACGAGGATGCCGTAAAATTCATTCAGAACAACTTGCCGCAGGAGGCGAAAGGGCATTTCTCGGATGATGAAGTGCTTTACATAACGGATTTGATATTCGATTACTATGAATCCAACGGTTTTTTTGACGATGAGGAAGAAGATATAGAAATCGATGTCGACGAATTGCAGGAATATGTCATCAAGAACTCCAAGCGCGACGGATTCGCTTTTGACGCGAACCTGGTGCGTTGGGTCATAGAGGGCGAATTCGATTACGAAGAGAGTTTGGACGAAAAATGAGACGGCTCTTCCTGACAGGCTTGGGGGCAATATTGTCTTTCTGTTTCACGGAAAGCGGTTTCGCCCAGAATGTGGAACGTATTCCCGAATATGAGCAGTCTCTGTACGGGGAAATGGCCCATGTGAACGGCGATTATCAGACGATGCAGAACGTCCGCCGCTATTGGATGCGGGAGGCTGAGCGGCTGGGTTCTTTCGACCGCAGCGGTTTCGAGTTCGCATTGGTGGGCGGATATGAGGGAATTCTGAAGGTTACGGTTCCGTCGGACGAGATATTCGTGTCCGGCGATACGCTGATGACACAAAACTCCGATGGGATCCTTTATCCGTTGGTCCGCTTCCTGCGCGGCGGCGATGCTGTGGCCTCGGTGATCGTATCCTGCTATAGCGACAACAACGGTTCGGCGGCTTATCTAAACCGTGTGACTTCGTCGCGTGCGGCGGTCATCGGCAGGTGGATTTCCCGCCAGGGCGTCGAGGCTTCTCATATCAAGTGCTATGGGTTGGCAGACCAGTCGCCCCGCACTGACAATTCCACGATGAAGAAGCGCGAGCAGAATCGCCGGGTCTGCTTTTATTTGGTGCCTAACAGACACATGCTGAAGCTGGCGAAAAAGGGGAAACTCTGAGTCAGGAAGATATTTTTTGAAAAATATTCATATATACTATATTGTAAGAAACAACTATGGCAAAAGAGCTAAAGGAAATGACCGCACGAGCCGAAAACTACTCGCAGTGGTACAATGATTTGGTTGTAAAGGCCGATCTGGCAGAGCAGTCGGCGGTGCGTGGCTGTATGGTGATCAAACCTTACGGTTATGCGATCTGGGAAAAGATGCAGCGGGTGCTTGACGACATGTTTAAGCAGACGGGAGTACAGAATGCATATTTTCCGCTGCTGATTCCGAAGTCTTTCTTGTGCAAAGAGGCGGAACATGTCGAGGGTTTTGCCAAAGAATGTGCCGTTGTTACCCATTATCGTCTGAAGAATGCGCCTGACGGTAACGGGGTGGTGGTGGATCCGGCGGCCCGGTTGGAGGAAGAGCTGATTATTCGCCCCACTTCCGAGACGATTATCTGGAATACTTATAAGAACTGGATCCATTCCTGGCGCGATCTGCCGTTGTTGTGCAACCAGTGGGCCAATGTGATGCGTTGGGAGATGCGTACCCGCCTGTTCCTCCGTACGGCCGAATTTTTGTGGCAGGAAGGCCATACGGCGCACGCCACCTACGAAGAGGCCGAGGATAAGGCCATGGAGATGATCAATCTCTATGGAGAGTTTGCCGAGCAATGGATGGCTATGCCGGTCATCAAGGGCACGAAGTCGCCCAATGAGCGTTTTGCCGGTGCCGTGAACACCTACACGATCGAGGCCATGATGCAGGATGGCAAGGCCCTGCAGTCGGGAACCTCCCACTTCCTCGGACAGAACTTTGCCAAGGCTTTCGATGTGACCTATGTCGATAAGGAAAACAAGGCGCAGTATGTCTGGGCAACTTCATGGGGTGTTTCCACCCGTCTGATGGGAGCGCTGATCATGACCCATTCCGATGACAACGGTCTGGTGCTGCCGCCCAAACTTGCTCCGATACAGGTTGTGATTGTCCCGATTTACAAAAAGGCCGAGGAGCTGACCGCCATCGATGAAAAGGTGGCCGGGTGGATGTCTGCGTTCAGGAAGATGGGCATCAGCGTCAAATATGACAACTCCGACAATAAGAAACCGGGATGGAAATTTGCGGAATATGAACTGAAGGGTATTCCTGTCCGCCTCGCTTTGGGTACGCGCGACATGCAGAATGGCACCGTTGAGGTGATGCGCCGCGATACCCTTGAAAAGGAGACGGTTTCCCAGGAGGGCATTTGCGAACGGGTTGAAAAGTTGCTTGAGGATATCCAGCAGAATATTTTTGATAAGGCCCGCAAGATGCGCGATGAGAACATCCGCTGCGTCGATACCTGGGAGGAATTTAAAACTGAAATCGAGAAGGGCGGGTTCATCCTGGCCCATTGGGACGGTACTACCGAGACGGAAGAATACATCAAAGAGCAGACGAAAGCCACGATCCGCTGTATTCCGTTCGTTCCCTTCGAAGGCGATTTGGTGCCGGGCGTCGACATGGTGACCGGAAAACCCTCTGAACGTCGCGTAATTTTCGCCCGCTCTTATTAACAGGGTATCGGACACCGGTGCGGTGGTCCGGGCATCCGTTTTTCTTTGTTTCGCGACGGGAAAAACTTCGCCGGCGGGATTGCCGGCGATAAGAGTTGGACCGTACGTCGTGCGGATACCGTAACATACGTTTACTTTTCTCCGAAAAGGGTTTTTTGAAGGCCTTTCGAGTGAGAAAGTAAACGTTTTTTTATGGCCGTGAGCGGTAACATCTCTCTTGGCAGGGCCGGCCGCACCTTTTTTTCCATCGTCATCAAAGGGGGCGGTCTTTCAAATGGGACGGGAATTAATGAAAATGCCGGGAGCGAAGTGCGCCGGATGCCGTTTGCCTCTGTCCACACCGTTACATGATGAAAGCCTCCCGTCAGAGAGGCTTTTCATTTTGTGCATTGGCCGCAGAAAAAACAGCGGCTGTCACCGTAACCGGTTCTTTTGAAAATGCGGGGCGACTTTCCAATTGAAATACAGTGTAGAGGCGACAGTCAGGCAGGCGCCGAAAAGATAGGCTTTGTCGAAACTGCTAACCTCGGCAATATAGCCGCCGGCCACCATGCCGATTCCTATTCCGACGTCCCATGAGGTCAGATAGGTCGATGTTGCCGTACCCCGCTGGTTATTGGGGGCGAGATTGACAAAAAGCGTGTTGTAGGCCGGAAACATCATGCCGAAGCCGACGCCCAGCAAGGTGGCGACGGCAAAAAATGCGGTTGTGCACACCCGGGGATCCCACTGAATCAGATACACGCAGGCCGACAGCAGAAAGAAACTTCCGATGACCAGATACAACCCGGCTTTGATGACCTGCGTTATCTTTCCCCGGTCGACCAGCCTTCCGGAGAAAAGCCGCGACACGGCCATTCCCAAGGCCATGAATGTGAAGAAGAAGCCGGTTGGGGCGGTGATTCCGATCTGCCGGGCATACATGGCTACATAGTTGGTTGTCATGCCGTAGGGGATGGAAAGCAGCAACAGGGTGACACCGGCAGGAATGCCTTTTAGCAAGATAAAGCGGTCCAGAGAGAGGGCTTCGCGCCGGACGGACGGTTTATACGGGGTCTTTACGGCCGAAGCGCAAAGCAGGCCGGCGGCACAGGCCCCAAGAGAACAGCAGAAAATGATCGGATAGGAGGCTCCGGCATCGTGCAGGAACAGTCCTGCCATGGGACCGATGGACATGGAGATGTTGTTGGCCAGGCCGTAGTAGCCCAGACCCTCGCCGCGTCGCGAGGAGGGCATGATGTCGATGACGATGGTGTTGCCGCCTACGGTCACCATGCCGAACGACACTCCGTGTATCACTCGGAACAGAATGAACAACGTCAGCGTACCGGCCAGCAGATAGCCTCCGAAGATGGCCGTGAAGATGAAATAGGCCAGCAGGTAGAGCGGTTTTCTTGCAAATGTGTCCAGCAGATAGCCGGAAAACGGACGGATGCACAATGCCGCCATCGTGTAGCAGGAGAGCACCATTCCGATTTCAGCCTTGCTTGCGCCGAACACTTCCTGCAGGTAAAACGGCAGCACAGGCATCAGCAGCCAGAAGCCGAAGAACAGAAGAAAGTTGGCGCCGATGATAAAACAATAGCTTGGTGTGATAAGCCGATCTTTCATGATCGCAAATTTCTATTTATCATATATTATTGTCCTGATGGCCGTAACTTAGCCGTGCACATGGCCGGCAAGGGTGTCTGCGCCGCCCGGCCAGGTCATTGTCATGACGGCCGCCCAGTGGAACATGGTGCCCAGAATGACGAAGATGTGCCAGATACCGTGGTAGTATTTCTTTTTTGAGTCGTTGGCAAAGAAATACACGCCGGAGGTATAACACACTCCCTCGGCCAGAATGAAAGAGACAGAAAGCGGCGTGCAGGCGTTCCAGACCGGTTCCGCAATGAACAGTACCGACCATCCCATCATGATATAAATGAACAGGGAGAGTTTCGGGAACTTGTTCATGAAAAATATTTTGTAGAAGATCCCGATGATGACCAGCAGCCAGATAACGCCGAAAAACACCCATCCTCCGACCACCTGTTCATTTTCCACCAGTTCCATGCAGATGGGTGTGTAACTGCATGCAATCAGCACATAAATGCCTATGTGGTCCAATATGCGTAGCCGGTTTTTTCCTTTTCCCGGCCTCCACCAGTGATACATGCTTGAGGCAAGGTACATCAGCAGCATGCCTACCGTGAAGAACGTCACCCCGAAGGCATTTTGCCAGCTTTGCGTATAGCCGAACCATATAATTACCCACGATATGCACGGCACTAAGCAGAGACCGACAAAATGGGTGAGGGTATTGAACAGTTCTTCTTTACTCCGTTGCTGCTTGTCGGCTTCAGCCTGCTGTTTCTTTGTTTTGTCTGCCATATTGGTCTGATTCGTCCCGATATCGTATCGTTTGAGTGAAGGATTTGATTTTGCAGAGATATTGGATGCGGATGGAGGGTCAGCAGGCAAATAATTTTGTTATTAAGGCCTTGAAGTCGCTGAATTCCGGTTCGACGCCGATGGTCTGTTTCCTGCCGTTCATGAAGCGCTGCAGAGCGGCGGGGATTCCTACCTCCGTGCCGGTGATATTTTCCACCACATCCTTGAATTTGGCAGGGTGGGCGGTTTCCAGGAAAATGCCGGTTTCGCCATCCTGCAACTGGTCTTTCAGCGCCTGATATCCGCATGCGCCATGCGGGTCGAGGAGATAGCCTTCCGTCGTGTAGGCTGTCCTGATGGTTCCGGCGATCTCTTCGTCGGTGTAGCTGGCTCCGGCAATATGGGCAGCGATACGGGCATGGTCGGCTCCGTAGAGGTCAAGAATGCGGGCGAAGTTGCTCGGGTCGCCTACGTCCATGGCATTCGCAATCGTCTGGATGGAATGGCGGGGATGGTAGACGCCGGTATTCAAATACTGCAGGAAGATGTCGTTGCGGTTATTGGCTGCGATAAAGCGTTTGACGGGCAACCCCATCCGGGCAGCGAAGAGTCCGGCTGTGATGTTGCCGAAGTTGCCGCTGGGAACACAGATTACGGGGCGGTCCGTATGGCCGGCCTTTTTATAAAGGGCATACGCATGGAAATAATAGAAAGCCTGCGGCAGGAAGCGGGCGACATTGATACTGTTGGCCGAGGTCAGGAAGAATTGTTCGTTCAGCTCCTTGTCCATGAAGGCCTCTTTGACGAGACGCTGGCAGTCGTCGAAGGTGCCGTTCACCTCCAGGGCCGTGATGTTCCGACCTAAGGTCGTGAACTGCTTTTCCTGTATGTCGCTGACTTTTCCTTTCGGGTAGAGAATGCACACCCTGATGCCGGGAACGCCCAGAAAACCGTTGGCAACGGCGCTGCCGGTGTCGCCTGAGGTGGCTACGAGCACATGCACCTCCTTCCGGCCGGCACCCTGCGTGCCGATGCAATAGCTAAGCAGTCGGGCCATGAAGCGGGCTCCTACATCCTTGAATGCGGCCGTCGGGCCGTGATAGAGTTCCAGACTATAGATGCGGTCGCTGACACGGCGCAGCGGTATGTCGAACTGAAGCGTGTCGCAGACGATCTGTTTCAGGCTTTCCGGATCGACATCTTCGCCGAAGAATGCCCCGGCCACTTCGGTAGCGATTTCCTGTAACGTCATGGTTTCTATCTGATCGAAGAAAGAGGCGGGCAGGGGCTTGATTGTTTCCGGCATGTAGAGGCCCTTATCTGGGGCCAGGCCTTTGATGACGGCTTCGGAAAGGGTTACGGCAGGAGCGTTATGATTGGTGCTGTAGTATTTCATAAGGGATGTGGATTATGTGATTGTCATTGGAAAACGCGTTTTTCGGGAATCTCTTCCGGTCAGGGAAGTTGCGGGGTGAAAAAGGCCCGGATGAATTCGTCCTCTTTCAGCAGTCCCATTTTTCCGTTCAGGGCCGCCTCTTCGTCGAATGTCTGTACCGGATCGGGGGCGACGGTTCCCGGTTCCCAGATCAGGAACGGAACCGGATCGGAGGTGTGCGTGCGGAGACGTATCGGTGTCGGATGGTCCGGCAGAACGGCTATGCGTACCGGTTCCTGCCACGACCGGATTTCCTCGAGAATCGGTCGCAGGCAGCGCTGGTCCAGGTATTCCAACGTTTTCACCTTGATGTCGGTATTACCGTCGTGACCGGCCTCGTCGCTGGCCTCGATATGCAGGAAAACGAAATCCCGCTCGCGCAGTTCGCGTATAGCGGCCGCGGCCTTGCCTTCGTAGTTGGTGTTGTAGAGCCCTGTGGCCCCGTCGACCTCTACCTTTTTTAGGCCGGCGTATGCACCGATACCGAATATCAGATCCACGGCCGAGATGCAGGCTCCCGTCCGTATCGGAAAGGTTTCCGCCATGGGGCGCATCTGTGGCCGGTAGCCTAACGACCAGGGCCAGATGGAGTTGGCAGGATCCTTGCCCTCTGCCATCCGCCGGCGGTTGACCGGGTGGTCTGCCAGGATCTTTTGCGATGCCATGATCAGGTCGGTCAGCAGCTCGGTTGTCGTATCCGCTTCCGGCCGTTCGGCCTTGGGCATGCAATCCAGAAATGGTTGTCCTACCACGTCGTGCGGAGGCGTGCAGTGCACGAATTTGTTGCCGTGCCGGATTTTCAGCAGGTGCCGGTATGAAATACCCGGATAGAACCGGATATCTGCGCCTCCCAGTTTCTCCTGCAGAAATGCCATCAGTTCTGCTGCTTCCTGCGTCGGGATGTGGCCGCCGCTGTGATTTTTGATTTTTCCGTCGGCAATGGTGATAAGGTTGCAGCGCATGGCCACTTCTCCCTCTTCTATATCGATTCCCATGGAGGCCGCTTCCAGTGAACCGCGTCCTTCGAAGACTTTGCGGACATCGTAGCCGAGAACGCCGAGGTTTGCGATTTCGCTGCCGGGATGGAATCCTTCGGGTACCGTAACGAGACGCCCGTTGACCCCTTCACGGGCCAGGCGGTCTATGTTGGGGGTGTGGGCGGCCTGCATCGGGGTTTTACCTCCGAGCGATGCTATAGGTTCATCGGCCGCACCGTCGGCCAGGATGATCAGGTATTTCATAGGAGTATGTTTTTATTAAAGATATGAACGTCCGCAGAGGCTTTTTGCTTTTTCGTAAAAAGGAAAAACGCGGTCGCAGGCGGATGTGATGCCCGGGCGGGCTTCATCGGATGTTGGCAATGCTGATGATATCGGCAAAGACTCCGGCGGCGGTCACGGCAGCGCCCGCACCGTAGCCTTTGATTTCCATCGGATACTCGCGATAGCGCGCTGTGGTTAGCAAAATCACGTTGTTGGAGCCTTCCAGTTGATAGAAAGGATGCCGGCTTTCGACTTCACGCAATTCTACTTTGGCCGTACCGTTCACCAGCGAGGCGACGAAACGGAACCGCTTGTTTTCGGCTTCGGCCTTGCGGCGTTTCTGCTCGAAATGTTCGTCAAGTTGCGGAATTTTTTCCCAGAACATCTCTATCGGTCCCTGGAAATATTCATCGGGGATGAACAGATGTTTTTCCACATCCTCCTTGTTGAGCCGGTAGCCCGCTTCGCGGCCGAGGATGACGAGTTTGCGGATCACGTCTGAGCCGTTGAGATCCATGCGCGGGTCGGGTTCGGCATAGCCTGCGTCGCGGGCCATGCGGATGGCCTTGCTGATGGGGATTTCCGCGCTGAGGATGTTGAAGATATAGTTCAGTGTCCCGCTCACGACGGCTTCGATTCTCAATATCTCGTCGCCCGAATTGATCAGGCTGTTGATGGTATTGATGATGGGAAGGCCGGCGCCTACGTTGGTCTCGAAAAGGTATTTTACACCGCGGCGGCGGGCAATGGATTTCAGCTCGCTGTAGTTCTTGAAGTCGGAAGAGGCCGCCACCTTATTGGCTGCCACGACATTGATATTGTGCTGTAGCAGCCGGCCGTAGATCCGGGCGATCTGTTCCGATGCCGTGCAGTCGACGAAAACGGAGTTGAACAGATTCATCCGGATGATCGTTTCGCATAGGATTTCCGGTGTCGAAGGCTGTTGCGATGCCTTCAACTCGGCTTCCCAGTTGTCGAGATCGATGCCTTCGCGGTTGAAAATGCACTGCCGGGAGTTGGAGAGACCGACGATGCGGAGCTGCAGGTTTTTGTGGCGCAGCAGGTAGCCTTGCTGGGTGCGGATCTGTGCCAGCAGGTTGCGTCCCACAAGGCCTACGCCGGTCAGAAAGACGTTCAGCACATTGTATTCCGACAGGAAGAAGCTGTCGTGGATGACGTTCAGGGCCTTGCGCAGGGACTCTTTGGAGATGACGAACGAAATGTTGGTCTCGCTGGCGCCCTGGGCGCAGGCTATCACGTTGATGCCGTTGCGGCCGAGGATATTGAACAGTTTGCCGGCGATGCCCGGAGTGGATTTCATGTTCTCGCCGACGACGGCCACCGTGGCCAGATCGTGCTCGGCTGTGATGCTGGTGATTTCGCCCATGGCCATTTCGTTGCGGAACTCGTTTTTCAGCACTTCCACGGCGTGTTCGGCATCTTCATTTTTCATGCCGATGGTCGATGAGTTCTCGGAGGATGCCTGCGATACGATGAACACCGAAATCCCGTTGTCGGCCAGGGATTTGAAGATGCGTTTGTTCACCCCGATGACCCCGACCATGCCCAGACCTGAAATCGTCACGAGGCTTGTGTCGTTGATGGAAGAGATGCCCTTGATGGCTTTGCCCTCCTGCGGCGTGGGGTTGCAATGTATCAGTGTGCCTTTGGCCTCGGGGTTGAACGTGTTTTTGATGACGATGGGGATGTTTTTGTGATAGGCCGGGAAAATGGTGGGCGGATAGATGACTTTCGCCCCGAAATTACACAGCTCCATGGCCTCGACGAAAGAGAGTTCGTTGATGACGTAGGCGGAATTGATGACCCGCGGGTCGGCGGTCATGAAACCGTCGACGTCGGTCCATATTTCAAGTTGCGAGGCGCCCAGCGCGGCGGCGATGATGCTGGCCGTGTAGTCCGAACCGCCTCGTCCGAGGTTGGTGACCTCGCCTGTGGTGCCGTCGGTCGAAATGAATCCGCCCATGACATATATTTTCGTGGGGCGGGCGAACTGGGCCTGGACGAGAGGGTTGGTCTTGTTGAAGTCGCAGACGTTTTTGCCGAAGATCTTTTCGGTCTTGATGATGTTGCGCGAATCAACGTGTTCGGCGTCGGCGATGACGGTGCTGATGATCCTCGACGAGATCCGTTCGCCGTAGCTGACTACCGCGGCAAGGGTTCTGGCCGAAAGTTCGCGGATCAGGTATATCCCTTTATATATGTTATACAATTCATCGAGCGTCTCCGAAAGGAATTGTTGCAGTTTCGTCCGTTTTTCGCCCTCCAGCAACCCATCGATTACCTCCAGATGCCGCTGGCGGATGAAATTAAATTCATTCAGATAGCTTTCATCTCCGGCCGCGGCCATGTTGGCGGTATTGATCAGGCAGTCGGTGATTCCGCTCAGGGCCGATACCACGACGATAACAGGCTCATGCCGGCTTTCTACGATCTGTTTGACATTCTTTATGCTGGCAATGGAGCCTACAGAGGTTCCTCCGAATTTTAATATGTGCATGGGTGTTGGAATCTTAAATTACATAACATGAGTGGCAACAAAGATAATTTGTTTTTCGATACAATAATAGTTTTAACGGTATAAACTGAAAAATAGGAGGGAAATTTCAGAAAAATCATGAAAAAAACGTACTTTTGTCACCGCTGATTTTTAAATTGAAGACGATGGAAATACAGTTGATGCGTATTGTGACTGACACGACGGTCGACGGGCCGGGGTGGAGAACGAGCATTTATTGCGCGGGTTGCCGTCACGCCTGCGCCGGTTGCCATAATCGTGAGACCTGGCCGTTCGATGCCGGCCGGCCGGTGAGCATAGACCATATCATGGCCGAACTGGCCGAAACGGAGGGGAACATCACCTTCACCGGCGGCGATCCGATGTATCAGGCGCGGGCTTTCACGGAGCTGGCACGGCGTATTCGCGAGGAGTTGCACCGCACGATCTGGTGTTATACCGGTTTCCTGTATGAGCAGGTGGCGGCCGATGCCGAGATGTCCCGTCTGTTGCCTTATCTGGAAGTGCTTGTCGACGGTCCCTTTGTGGCGGCCGAGAAGAGTCTCGACCTTTATTTCAAGGGGAGCGGAAACCAGCGCCTCATCGACGTGCAACGGACGCTTGCCGAGGGGCGCATCGTGCTTTTCGAGTATGATCCGCTGCCTTCTTTCTGATGCCGTTGTTCTGTGGGCGGATTATCGTGCTGTTGTTCTTATATAATTTTATTTTATGATTGTTCGGCGGCGGCCGGGTGAGGTCCGACGTGTGGCGGAAAGCAGTAAGCATATTATGGGCGGTGGTTATTTTCAGATGGTGGGCGGTGGCAAGGACTGTATCGCTTCTATCCTTATATCCATGACAAAGATTTCTGGACGTGGGAGAAAAAATGGAAATACGGTTGCTATTTTTCGTGCCGGTGGAGAATGAATTTTTATTTTTTGAATGGCTGATCATGCTTCGTGTGATGCTGAACGGAGGCCATAAAGTGCCTGTTTTAGGCTTTGAGAGGGATATTTTTACCGATTTTTTAGGAAAAATATGCTTTTTCGTGAAAAAAGTGATGAAAAAATTTGGAACCATTGAGAAAGACCCCTATCTTTGCATCGCAATTCTGAAAGGAATAGGGCGCTTAGCTCAGCTGGTTCAGAGCGTCTGCCTTACAAGCAGAGGGTCGGCGGTTCGAATCCGTCAGCGCCCACAGAGCAAGAAAAGAGATCTGTTTAAGGTCTCTTTTTTCGTTATATCCGGTGTATATGAGCGGCTCAGGTGCGCAAGGGGAGGTGCAATGACCGGGTGGATGGCGGGAGCCTTACATGGGCGATTCTGTAACCGGAACGTACTGACGATGGGCGGGCCGGTGCCGGAATGGGGAGCGCCGGGGGGCGTCTTTGCATTTTTTCGTCCGGGGCTGTGGCTTTTCTGCCGTTTGCCGAAGCCGATGTGTGGACCGGTGTCTGTTTTCTTGTGGGGGATCTATCGCGGAGGTGGAAAACCTCTGCGGGGCGGGGAGAGCCCTGTCTGAAAACAAAAGTTCCGGTATTCGGAAGTGAATACCGGAACTTTTGCGAGCCGAAACCGGGACTCGAACCCGGGACCTATTCATTACGAATGAATTGCTCTACCAACTGAGCCATTTCGGCAATTTTTTCACCCGCAGTGGGGTTATCTTTCGTTTTGCGATTGCAAATGTACGTATTATTTTTGAACCTCCAAATTTTATATTAAAAAAATGTCGATTTTCCCTTTAGAAATGGCTTTTTTAAATATATCTTCTATCTTTGCAGTCCCAAAACGGAATAGTCCGGGGCCGGGAAATGAAAAGAAGGAACGTCCGGAAAGGTTGACGGCGTCCGCCTGTAAAAAACGAGAAGAAATATGTTTCACAGAGGAATTGAATTTAGTTTGTTGATCCTGTTGTTTACCGTGGTACTGGTTTTCGCCTGGTGCTGTACGCCCAGAAAGTCTGGAAAATTGAGTGTCGCCGTCAGTATCTTGCCTCAGAAGTATCTGGTGAGCCATATTGCCGGCGAGGCGGTCGATGTGCACGTCATGGTGCCGGCCGGCAGCAGTCCCGAAGCCTATGATCCGACGCCGCAGGATCTGATCAATCTCGGCCGGAGTGTTCTCTATTTTGCGGTAGGCGATTTCGGGTTCGAGCGGGCCTGGATGCCCCGCTTTCGTGAGCAGAATCCGGAGATGCGGGTGGTCGACACCTCGGCAGGTATTTCCCGGTTGGGTGACGGAACGCATGAAATGGACCCGCACGTATGGACGTCGCCGCGGAATATGAAGCAGATGGGCGAGGCGGTATGCAACGCGCTGGTGCAGGCGGATACGGCTCATGCAGAGATATATAAACGGAATTTTTCGCAGCTTTGCACCCGCATGGATTCCTTGCATTTGCGCATGAAGCAGCTTTATGCCATCGCCCCATGCCGCACGTTTGTGATTTACCATCCGGCCCTGGGCTATTTTGCCGCTGAATTCGGCTTGCGGCAGCTTGCGGTCGAGCAGGGGCACAAAGAGCCGTCGCCGGCCGATATGCGCCGTCTGATCGACGATATCCGGGAAAGCGGCGCACGCGTCATTCTGATCCAGCAGGAGTTTGACGCCCGGCTGGTGGAGACGCTGGCTGAGGAGACGGGACTCCGCGTCGTGCGTATCAACCCGCTTTCAGAGGACTGGGAAACGGAAATGATGCGGATAGTGCTGGAAACCAGCAGGTGAAGGTTTTTCTGTGCCGCCGCTTCGGTTGGCCGCTTCAGTTTAGGTTTTTCTGTGCATCCGCCGGCACCGATAACGAGGTCGGTGCCGACGGATGCACAGGGTTAATGATACCTTCCATTATCACGGAATGGATTGTGTCGCTGCTGACGTCCACCCAGAAATCCCCGACAAGGATTGTCGGGTCGGAGTAAGGAGAATTTTCATCGATTTTGACACCCATTCCCGCACCTCTTATTGTGATTAGTTTAGAGATGGATGTTGCGTTGAATGAGCCGGCTGAAAGATTGATAATTTCGCCGTTTTCGGCATCGTTGTAAGCGTTTATGAGGGCGTCTGCTCCATAAAATGTGGTAATTTCACCATTGTGACTTAATGTGGCGATTTGAGACTGTGCACATACTACTGTTATTGCTCCGTAAATGGCAAATAACAAGGAAAAAAGTTTTTTCATTATATTGTTTGTTATAGGAAAAGGCGTGTAACCATTCTTTCCGCTTGCCTTTCTTTCCGGTTACCGCCAAGTGACCGCTACGCATAACAAGCATAGAATAGTCCACGCCTTACAGACGTGAACTTTCAACCTGCTTGTTCTCATGCGTTGAATATTTGGCGGTATTCGAAAGAAAGAGAACAAGAGCCAAAAGCTCAATTTATATATTCATTTCAAGGTTATGGAATGGAAACGCTTTTCTGAGTTAATGTTTTTGCCGCTTGATTCTTCAAAACGGCGGATTTTAAATACAATCTGCGGAATACTTCTTGTACAGTGAGTAATTTCCTTTTGCGTTTCTCATCTTTTCTGTCTGTTTGTGACCTCCTTTTTTAATGTTATTACTATGGATTTTAATCGGTTGCAAATATTGATTGTAATGCAATCCAATATTTGTGTTCCTTTCCTGCCCATTTCTGCCGGATGCAAGATCGGGGAAGGTGAGGAACGCTGCAAATGTATGTATTAAATTCGATATACGGGGTTATTTTTTGAAGTTTTTATTCAAGATATTTATTCAGAGGGGCTCCTGTTGTGCTGCATGGGGCATGAATCCACCGGGCGGTTCGTGCCGCGGTGCGGCGGGGTGTTGTTATGGAATTGGTGGTGACGTACGCATTGCCGCACGGGGGGCACTGCCGATAGGTGTCGGGTGCCGTTGGAAGGAATCGGGGAAAGACGAGGGAAAGGGTGGTAGAGGGAATAAAAAATCCTGCGGCCTCAATGTTTGTCATTGAGGCCGCAGGTCGTTTCGGGGTGAAAACGGGAGAGGGGGTGCCTTGCCCGGTTCGTTATGGGCCGGAATGCAGGTGTGCTGCCGTTCCTTTTCCCGGGGCGGTGAAACTATTGTCGCCGGTATGCGCTGCGTTTCTGGCCGGGGGAGATGGCAGGGACCTGTCGGCCTATTGCAGCCACTGTTTTTTGCCGTCGACGATGTAGATGCCCGGACGGTCGGGGCGGGAGAGGCGTTGACCGCGCAGGTTATAGATCGTTGTCGGACGGTTCTGTTCGCTGTCTATGGTTTCGATGCCGTTGCCGGATTCGGTGTAGAAGACGCCGATGTAGAAGACGTTGCGCGTATCGGCCTTGGTCAGTTCATAGCTGCCGGCGGCGAGCTCTTTCATCAGGAGTACGTTCGGGCCTGAGGCGTCGGCCGTGGTCGTTTTCGTGCCGTTGACCTTGATGCTGACGGATTCCGTGGAGGCGAAGACGACTTTCAGCGTTGCCTGGCGGGTGGTTGTGAATTTGACGGAGGTGGCAGACTCCATTTTCAGGCATTCCGAGTAGGTGACGCCGTCGACGGTGGCACTGCCCTTGCTGTTGGAACAGTTGCCGCTGACGGTGAAGAAGGTGGTGTTGGAGGGCTTCATGCCGGTGAAGACGCAGATCAGCGAATCGCCTGTGACGACCACCGGCGGATCGGGGGTTTCGCCGCCCTGGTTACCGCCGCCGCCTTCGTTCTTGTCGTTATAGAATCCGACGAGGGTGGATTTATAGTTCTGGAGGGCGCTCTTCAATGCGGCGATGACGTTGTAGTTGGCGTCTTCGGTGGCATTGTCGAACGTCCATTGGAAGTCGCCGTGGTTCATTCTTCCGGCTCCATAGGTGCCCTGGATGATGGCGGGAACGAGTTCGGCGCTGTGCAGCGTGTATTGGGTGTAGATGAGCGCCGCGTCGGTATCGAAATTGGAATAGGTGTGGCCGCCGGAGACGGTTTTGTAGGTTCCGGGAACCTGTTCGTCACGGCTTGCGGCCACATAGGCGTCGAAGTTGGTGGCCGTTTGCGTATGGGTGAGGAATGATTTCTCACCTTCCATGTAGTTGCCGAAGGCCTTGATCATACCGCCCTCCTCGCCTGAGAATGTGCCGTTGCCGTCGGGGTCGAGGTTGTCGCTGCCTTGCTTGGAAATCATCATCGGGTATTTGCAGTTGCGGAAGTAGTTGTTTTCTACGAAGGCATTGCCGCCCGAGGTGACGCCGACGCCGTATTTCGCGTTGCCGTCAAAATAGTTGTTGTAGATGTGTACGCTCATGGTGCGGATGCGCGGATGGCGGGAGTCGGAGTGGTCGAACCAGTTGTGGTGGTAGGTGATCCAGTTGGGTCCGCTTTCGCTTTTCATGCCGCACAGCGAGCATTTGCCGCTGTCCCAGAAGTGGCAGTAGGAGACGGTGATGTATTGCGAATCGCCCTTGATGTCGATCGAGCCGTCGCCCTTGGCCTGGTCGCTGTCGCCGCCGGCGTTGCCGTAGAAGAAATCTACGTGATGTACCCAGACGTGGCTGTTGTCGGTGTCGAGCGAAATGCAGTCGTCCATGCAAAGCATGACGGCGAAATTACGCAATTCCACACTCAGTGCGTTTCGCACCAAGATGCCGAAGCCCCAGATGGCGGCATCGTCGCCAACGCCTTCGAGCGTGATGTTCATCGGGGTGCTGTTGCTTTTTCCCTTGATTTGGAGTCCCTCGGCGCTGCTGCCGAAGGCATCCATATCGCTGTCGCGTATCGTACCGACGATGCGGATGGCCAGCGGCGTCGAGTCGAGTCCTTTCTGATAGGCATTGATGATGGCCTGCAGACCGGTGAACGTCTGTGTCGTTCCGTTCTTGTTGGTGATGACTTCGGCCGAAACCGTTTTGGCATTGCCGGCATGCACATACAGCACTTTGGCGCCTTTTTTCAGCGTACCGTCGTTGTTATAGGCCCCGATGCCTTCCGGGTAGTTGAAATGGGCATAGCCGCCGCGGTCGTTGGCTACGGCGGTGAATGGGGCAGACTCGGAGGCCTCTGCCGTCATTTCTTCACCGTCTTTGTTTACCGGAACGACCTTGAAGCGGTATTCTCCGGCCTCGATGCCTATGACGTCGGCCCTGCCGTAGGTTCCGTAATTTCTTATCAGGGCATTGTCCAGCTTTTGGTAGGCCGATGCTTCGGCGTCAGCCTTTTTGCAGTAAACATGGTAATCTGCGGCTCCGTCGAGAGGCGTCCAGGTGACGTAGCCTGACTCGAACCAACCCTGGCAATGAGTGAGGGTGACCGCTGCGCTGGCGGACGATATCCATCCGATGGCTGTCAGCAGCAAGGTCGATAATAGTAGTGTTTTTTTCATAGAAGTATGTTTTTAAAGGATGATAGATGCAATTTATGAAAGGGTATGCAGGTCGCATCCGACCTGGAAGGCGCAGCATCCGACTTCTGCGCCGACGGGCGGAGCCTCTTTGGCGATGCGGAGGTCGGCTTCCTGCGCCTCCGGCCAGGTTGCGGCCAGCCGGCGGAGGATTCTGCCGGCAACGTGTTCCAGCAGGGCCGACGGAACGGCCATTTCTTCCCGGATGATGTGTATCGCCGTGGCGTAGTTCAGGGTGTCCTCCAGCCGGTCGGTCGTCATGGCCTTGGCGAGGTCTGCCCGTATGGTCAGGTCGATACAATACAAATTTCCCACGGTATGCTCCTGTGGGAGCACGCCGTGGAAAGCTTGTAGTTTCAAACCTTTTATTTCGATCGAGGTGATCATGGCGGTCAGGGATCAAAGGTTTTTCCCGTGGCAGTTTTTATATTTCAGACCTGAACCGCATGGACACGGATCGTTGCGGCCGATGTGCGGCTGTGCGACAATGGGCTGCGGCTTGGGTCTTGCCGGGGCCTGTCCGTTAGGGCCGGCCGGGGTTGTCCCGTGGCTTGCCTGCATGCGGCTGTAGTCCTGACGTCGTTCAGGGGCGGCCTGCTGGACTTCTTGATTCTCGGGCATGTGCAATTGGCAGCGCATCAGGATGCTGACGGCCTTATTGTTCATCTTCTGCACCATCTGCTCGAAAATTTTGTAGGATTCCAGTTTGTAGATGAGGAGCGGGTCTTTCTGTTCGTAATGGGCATTCTGCACAGACTGCTTCAAGTCGTCGAGGTCACGGAGATTGGCCTTCCATGCGTCGTCGATGACGTGGAGGAGAATGCTTTTCAGGAACGTTTTGATTACGCTGCGGCCGTTGGTTTCGGCAGCTTCCTCCAGGTTGCAGGGAATCTGATAAATGCGCTTGCCGTCGGTGAACGGGATGATGATATTTTTGGTCAGCGTGTTCTTCAGCTGTTCGTAGATTTCCTTCAGGCGCGGGCCGACGATTTCAATCAGCGCATCGCTGCGGCGGTTGAAATTCTTCATGGCGGCATCGAACACCATGTTGACCAGATTGTCCGGTTTTTCACGCTTCATTTCGCTCTCGGTAAAGGGAACTTCGATGGCGAAACTCCTGAATACCTCCATTTTCAGCATTTCATAATCGCCGTTGTCAAGAGCGTTTTGCACGATTTGGCCGGCCACGTCGTAGGTCATGTTCATGAAGTCGATGCCGATGCGTTCTCCCATCAGGGCGTTGCGGCGGCGGGAGTAAACGACCTCACGCTGGGCGTTCATCACATCATCATATTCGAGGAGGCGCTTGCGGATGCCGAAGTTGTTTTCCTCGACTTTCTTCTGAGCCTTTTCGATGTTGCTGGAAATCATGCTGTGCTCGATAACGTCTTCCTCCTTGAAGCCGGCACGGTCCAGAATCTTCGAAATACGGTCCGCACCGAAAATTCGCATCAGATCGTCTTCCAATGAGACGAAGAAGACAGAACTGCCCGGGTCTCCCTGACGGCCGGCACGGCCTCGCAGCTGGCGGTCCACACGGCGTGACTCGTGGCGTTCCGTGCCGATGATGGCCAGACCGCCGGCGTTCTTGACTTCGGCCGAAAGCTTGATGTCGGTACCGCGGCCCGCCATGTTGGTGGCAATCGTGACGGTCTTGCCCTGACCGGCCAGCGCAACGATTTCGGCCTCACGCTGATGGAGCTTGGCGTTCAGCACGTTGTGTTTGATCTTACGCAAGGTGAGCATCTTGCTGAGGAGCTCGGAGATTTCTACCGATGTCGTTCCGACCAGAACCGGACGGCCTTCATCCACAAGCCGCACGATTTCTTCGATTACGGCATTGTATTTGGCGCGCTTGGTTTTGTAAATGCGGTCGTTCATGTCGATGCGGGCGATGGGGCGATTGGTCGGGATGGTAACCACATCCAATTTATAGATGTCCCAGAACTCGCCGGCTTCAGTCTCTGCCGTACCGGTCATTCCCGACAGCTTGTGATACATTCTGAAATAGTTCTGGAGCGTGATGGTGGCGAAGGTCTGTGTAGCGGCTTCGACCTTGACGTGCTCCTTGGCCTCTACGGCCTGGTGCAGACCGTCGCTCCAGCGCCGTCCTTCCATGACACGACCGGTCTGTTCGTCCACGATCTTGACCTTACCGTCTTCGCTCACGATGTAGTCCACATCCTTTTCAAACATGGTGTAGGCCTTCAGCAACTGGTTGATGGCATGCACGCGCTCGGCTTTGACGGCGTAGTTTTGCAGGATTTCATCCTTTTTCGCCGCTTTTTCTTCGCTTGACAACGATGAATGTTCCAGTTCCGACAATTCAGAACCGACGTCAGGCAGGACAAAGAATGTCGGGTCGTCCGATTTTCCAGTCAACAGATCGATACCTTTGTCTGTCAGATCTACCGATTTCTGCTTTTCGTCGATTACGAAGTACAACGGTTCTACGGCTACGGGCATTTCTTTCTGGTTGTCCTGCAGATAATATGCCTCGGCGCGCAGCAACTCTTGTTTGATGCCCGGCTCGCTCAGGAATTTGATGAGGGCGTTGTTTTTAGGCATGGCTTTCCATGCGCGGAAGAGTTGTGTCGCACCTTCATCTTTTTCTTTTTTATCGGAGCTTGCCAGCTTGCTTTTGGCCTCTATCAGCAGTTTGTTGGCGAGAGCCTTTTGCTCCCGTACTACGATTTCCACGCGTGGGCGGAACTCCTGGAAGAGCTGTTCGTCGTCATATTCGCTGGTGCGCGGCACCGGTCCGGAAATAATCAACGGCGTACGGGCATCATCGATCAGCACGGAGTCCACCTCATCGACAATGGCGAAGTTATGTTCCCGCTGCACCAGGTCGCTGGGGTTGATGGCCATGTTGTCACGCAGGTAGTCGAAACCGAATTCGTTGTTCGTACCGAAAGTGATGTCGGCATTGTAGGCCTTGCGGCGGTCGTCCGAATTGGGCTGGTGCTTGTCGATACAATCTACTGTCAGACCGTGGAATTGATAGAGAGGTCCCATCCATTCGCTGTCTCGTTTGGCCAGGTAGTCGTTGACGGTCACAACGTGCACGCCGTTATGCGTCAGCGCGTTGAGGAATACCGGTAGGGTGGCGACGAGCGTCTTGCCTTCGCCGGTAGCCATTTCTGCGATTTTACCCTGATGAAGGACTACGCCGCCAAATAACTGCACGTCGTAATGGACCATGTCCCAGCGAACGGGATTGCCTCCGGCGTTCCAGGTCGTTTTATAGATGGCCTTGTCGTCTTCAATGGTGACGAAATCCTTGGTTGCGGCGAGTTCCCGATCCTGATCGGTCGCTTTTACCGTAATGGTTTCGTTGTTGGCGAAACGGTAGGCCGTACTCTTGACGATGGCGAAAACTTCGGGCAGTACCTCCGACAATTTTTCCTCCAGCGTGTCAAGGATCTTTTTCTTGAGGGTGTCGACTTCGTTCCAGACTTTTTCGCGTTTCTCTATTTCAAGATTTTCAACGGTATCTTTGAGTTCCTTGATTCTTGCACGGTCGGCGGCGACGGCATCCTGCAACATTTGCATGATGCTTTGCGTGCGTGCTCTCAGTTCGTCGTGGCTGAGACGTTCGATGGCGGGGTAGGCAGCTTTGATTTTTTCCACCCACGGTTGTATTTCTTTAAGATCTCTTTGAGATTTATTGCCGAAAAGTTTTTTCAGGAAATCGTTTAATCCCATAATGATGATATGATAATGTGTGTATTAATTAGCAATGATTGAAATAAAATCTCTGTCGGTTTTCACCTGTTCCGAGGTATTCCGTGCCCTGATTCCGTCATAGTCGCTGAGCCTGTCGGTTTTCACCGCATTGCGCCGACGGTATCATCTGAAATACATGGGCAACGACTGGCAGGTGCTCGGAGCCCTGATGCGGACAAACCGCGCCACCGAAGGCGCAATGCAGGTGGCCTCTATCGGATCGGTGATCTTTTTCGCAGGGATCCGGCCGGGACTGAAAAAGATGGCCGGTCCCGGGGCCACGTCGTGCCTTGTCTGCGGCTTTGCCGGGGTATTGTCGTCGATTTTCAATGCCCATCCGGGCTGCAAGGTGATGAACAGATCGCCGCAGTGCCTTTTATGGTAGGCATTGCGCATTTTCGAGATCCGTTCGTTGTAGTCCTCGTACAGAATCTGATGTGCGGTCACTACGTCCTGCACTCCGGAGAACAGAACCACGAATTCGGCCGCGCTTTTCTGTATCTCGCTCAGCCGGATCTGTTTATCCTCTATAAGTTTATGTTCCAGAAATATCTGGTTGTTGTTGAATCCGTTGACCCAGTTGCCCTGCCCGTATATGGACATCAGGTAGGAGTTCAGCAGCGCCGTGCAACGATTGGCGTTGAACTCGCCGCCGGTCACGCCCTCCATTTCCCTGCATTTGCGATTGGTGTCGCCGGTTGCCGTGAGGTAGATAAACGTGTTTTCAAGACCGGCGGTTGCCTCTATGGTCTGCAGCAGATCGGCAATGCAGAGATCCAGACGCAGATAGGTGTCCTCCAGCTCAGCCGGATAGAGGTCGGCGCGTTCCTCCTGATAGGTTCCCGCATAGTAGGTGATCTGCAGCATATCGGGGCTTTCGTTCTTTCCTATGCCTCCGTTTTGCAGGAATATTTTTCCGAACTTGGTCACGGCCTCATTGACCAGAGCGCTGGTCTTGAACCATGGGAAATGCGGCTTGCCGTATAGTAAAAACTGATGGTCGAACTTGCGGTTGGCCTCTGTGACGTACTGATAGGGCAGGAGATCCAGTGCATGGGCCGAAGTACCGTCTGACGGGATCCAGTGTTTCAGTTCGATGTTGAAATAGGGCGCATCTGAGCGGTTGAAACGGTCTGCATAATGCGGTACATCCTTATAATATGTCGTTGTGGCCCATTTCCCGGTCTTGTCGTCGATCCAGAACGCGCAATTGGCCCCGTGGCCGGCCCCGATGATGGCAGCTTCTGCGTCCGGAGCGATGGAATATACCTTGGCATTGCCGTTGGTGACGGATTTCAGTTCGTCGCCCAGCGTGGAACCGACGAGCGCCGTCGGCGAATAGGTGTCGGCGGTGTAGTTGCCCAGATACCGGGTGTCGTGGAAAATGCTTTGCTCCCGTAAGATCGCCGGGTTATAGATTCTTCTGGCGCAGACTCCGTTGGCAAACGGGTAAGAACCTGTAGCGAGCACGGCCAGCGCCGATGTGGCGTCCGGATCCGGCATCTTGAAGACAACGTGTTCATAGACCCTGCCTTCGGCGAGGAGTTTTTTGAATCCGTTGTCACAGAACCGCGACTGCAGCGCATACAGATAGTCTGTACGCAACTGTTCGACGGCAATGCCGATGATGAGTTTCGGCATTTGCTCTGTTCTTGTGCCTGCTTTTGCGCTTTCGGCCATCCATGGCTGGGCCATCGATATGATCAGAAGCGCGGACGTTACTAATTCTCTCACTATCATTCCGTGGGGTTGCCCAGGTTATTGTTTCGTTTTAATTTCCGCCGGAGTTGTTCCGACAGGGGTGATGACAGCAGGAATGCCCGCAGACCGAGGATGAATATCAGCGGTATGAATGCTGCGTTTTCGTGCTGTCTGGTGAAATCCGCACATATAAGATACACCAATAACGCTGCAAAGTTAATAAAAAAATAGGAATCTACAGCCTTTTTGCACTTTTTTATCCAAATTAAAAAAGCGAATATGAGATGTGTCGGCCATAGCCACAGGCAGTTCCAGTTTTCATCGACGGCGGGGTGTTCCGAGAAGAGGCTCAGAAACCACACCAGCACGCCGGCTGCGCCTGCTGCCAGCAGCAGCAGGGTGTCGATGATGCGGAAGTTGCGGCCGCTCATGAGCTGCCATATGCTCAGTAACGCGACAATGACGAACAATGTCCAGAAACAGAAGAGCGGCGAGGTGTAAAGGTTCTGGTATGCGATTTCGGCGGCAACGTCGGGATCGCCCGTTACCAGCGTCCGGGTGCCGCTCACCAGCGGGCGGGCGGCAGAGGTGCTGTCGTTGCCGCCGATGGTGGCTTGGGCATAGGCGGCGCTCAGATAGTCGGGCAGGAACATTTGTTCGCGGAACGAGGCGCGGCAGTCGGCCCGTCCGGTGACTACCAGCGAGATGCCGAAGTCAAGCCACGTGTTGCGGCCGGTCTTTTCTTTCAGCATGTCTCTGAGGGTCGGCCGGTAGGCCTTGTTTTCCCGGTAGGTGATGGCTCCTGCGGTCGCTTCGTCGATAAGCCGGAACGGCCGGGTGGCGCAGTTGTCGAAGAGGTAGCTGTAGCGGTAGGTTCTGTTTTGGGGGGCATAGTTGGTTATCAGCCTGTCCAGTATCTCAAGTTTCTGCGGAGTCTCCAGATCCAGCGTCTGTTCGGTGACCGCGAGGCCGCGGTAGGCCTGGGCCGCCAGAAATTGCCCGGTAGGCACCAGCCCCAACTGGTAGTCGGTTTCGCCTTTGACGAACCTATATATAAAATGTGGCGCGTTGAAATTGAAGACACCGTAGTGGAAAACCTCATCCGTTTTATCTGTGCTGCTGTAGATGCGTATGCCCGTGTGTCCGAAGCGTTCGTAGGTCTCGGGACCGGGGGAGACGGTCAGCAGGCTGATGTGGATGGAATCTATGTCCATCTTTTTCTGAAGCGCCTCTTTTTGGGTCGGCAAATGAAACTGTGCACGAAGCGGCGCGGCGCTCCAAGACAGAATAAGGAGGAGTAAGGTGAATGCGGATCGCATAGAAGTTGCGGATTTTTTGACTGATGCTGAAAAATGGATGCAGACAGGGGCAAACAGAAGAAAGAAGCATTCCCGGAGAATGCTTCTTTCAGTTTTCAGGCCTTAGATGTTTCATTTGAAATCTTGCGGAACTCCTTCATCAGGCCGGAAAGTTCCAGCGCCGATTTGCGGGCACGCAGGCCAGCTGCTTTTACACCTTTGGTTGCCTGCAATTCTGCGTCTTTCTTGAACGATTCGTAGGTTGCATCGATTTTAGCGATCAGTTCTTCCATAATGTTTAATTTGTTTGGTTTATAATAAATGGGTAATATTCCTCTGCAAATTTATGGATATTGTCAAAATTTCCAATTAATTTGGACAAAAAAAGCGAAAAGCCGCTGTTTTTTTTCTTCTTATACCCATTTTTTCGTCTTTTCAACTTGTTTTTAGGCTCTTATTATCAAAATTTCCGTATCTTTGGCCACATTAAAAAGTAACAGGACTTTTAAATCTTTGATTATGAAAAAGTTTATTTATGGTTTGGCAATGGCCGGCCTTTTGTGCGCATGCGGCGACGATGATCATGCCACAGCCAGCATCGACGGCAATGTTTCCGAGAACGTCCTCGGATGGGAAGGCAAGGAAACTTATCTGCGGGGAGTCACCGTTACTCTGTCGGGCGACAATATCCGCGAGCGGACGCTGAAAACGGATCTCTACGGGCGTTATTCTTTCTCGGGCCTGAGCAACGGGGCCTATCGCCTGAACTTCTCTTACGACGATTATCTCGCTGTTGATACGGTTCTTCATATCTATCATGCGAAAACGTATGATGTGCCTGTGACCATGCGTTTCGATTTCAACGGCTCGCATGACGAGTGGATATGCGATGATCTCCGTCTCAATTTGCAGGAAAACAACTTCACGCTCAAGCAGCGCGGCAATCTTCTCTATGGAGGGCAGTATAAGGTCAATGCCGCCGGCACCGCCCTGACGTTTATTTCCACTGTACCGACCGCTGCCGTTTTCGATGCCGATTATCTCGGTCAGGGCGCCCTGTATGTCTTTACGCCCGACAGCATCAACAACTGCAATCGTTTCCGTTTTTACAGACAATAATCAACGGCAGGAGAGAAGGGGTATGCACTATGCGATCATAGCTGCCGGTGAAGGGTCGCGTCTGGCGCAGGAAGGAGTGGAGGTTCCGAAACCGCTTGTCCGGCTGGGCGGGCGTTGCATGCTGGAACGGCTGCTGGACATATTCGTGGCCAACGGGGCCGAGTCGGTCAGCGTCATTGTTAATGCCGGGATGACCGCCGTGGGCCGTTTTCTGGAGGATTGGGGCTCGCCGGCCCGTTTGGCCGGGCGGGGACTGCCGCCGGACTTCCCGTTTCGTGTTCTGGTGCAGAGCACGCCCAGTTCCATGCACAGCCTGGCTGCTCTGTCGCGGCTGATACCGTCGGGCAAATTCTGTCTGACGACGGTCGACACCGTTTTCAGGGAAGAGGAGTTTGCTGCTTACGTCCGCCGTTTTCAGGAGATGCCATCCGGCGAAGGTGACGGGCTTTTCGCCGTCACCGCGTTCGTCGATGACGAGACGCCGCTTTACGTCTCTGTCGGCCCCGACGATTATATTTCGGATTTTTCCGATACAAAACCGGCCGGCAGGTGTTTTGTGTCAGGAGGGGTTTATTGCCTCGACACGCGGACGGCATTTCCGGTGCTGGCCGATTGCCTGGCCTCCGGGCAATCGCGGATGCGCAACTACCAGCGGGCCCTGGTCGGGGCCGGATTGAGGCTGAAGGTCTTTCCCTTCGCCAAAATCATCGATGTTGACCATGTCGCCGACATTCGGGCTGCCGAAGCCTTCATTAACGTCTAAACTTTGTTTGTCAGAGTCATGAAAATACTTGGGGTAATGCGTCATAACGAGTTTTCGCCTAACCACATCGGCAACGATGCGGCGATTCTCCGCGCCGTGGCCGGCCGGCTGGCCGCAGCCGGCTGCGAGGTGTCTGTCTGCGACGAGACAGCGTTTGTCGCCATGCCGGACGACGAAGTGCCCGGTGTGGTCTTCCATATGGCACGCCGGCCCGACACCTTGTCGCGTCTTGTCCGTTTGGAGGAGGCGGGCCGCATCATCCTCAACAGGCCGTGCGGCGTGCGGAATTGCAGCCGTGAGGCCATGACACGCATACTTCTCGACAATGATATTCCTCATCCCGAGAGCCGTTGCCTTTCCACGGCGCGGGGATGCTTTGCCGGCAATGCGGAGCTGGCTGCCCTGTTGCCAGGATGGCTGAAAAGGGGCGATTTCCACGCTGTCCACCGCGAGGATGTGAGTTATGTCAGGACGGCGGCCGAAGCCGACGGACTGCTGTCGGAATATGCCTTGCGCGGCATTACGCGGGCTGTGCTGAACGAGCATCTGCATGGCGACCTCGTCAAATTTTACGGCGTCGAGGGCACCGGCTTCTTTTATTGGTTCTATCCGATGGAGGCGCAGCACAGCAAATTCGGCTGCGAGGCGCAGAACGACGCCTTGTGCCGCATTCCCTTTGCTGCCGACTCGTTGCAAGCGGTCTGCGACCGTGCCGCACGGGCTTTGCAGATCCGCATCTATGGCGGGGACTGCATCGTTGCGGCCGACGGCTCTTTCCGCATCATCGACTTCAACGACTGGCCGAGTTTCGCCCCGTGCCGCGACACGGCCGCGCCTTACATCGCCGCTATCATCTTGGCCGCGGCGGGCGTGGAGCCGGTGCAATATGAAAAATGTACCTCATATATATAATAGATGACAGAGATGAATAAGGAACAACGTCCTGGCATGAACCCGCAGGGGCATCGGCAGCAGGAGGGTGGGAAAGAGGAGCGTCGGGCCCGCTATCTCGCAACCTTGAAGCATGCCGATACCGAAGAGCATATCGACCTCTGGTTCTATCGGCCGCTCGGCTTCCGGCTGGCTTGCCTGGCCGAACGCTTCGGGGTGTCGCCCAATGCCATTTCTGTTGTTTCCATCTTTCTCGGTGTCGGTGCCGGCGTGATGTTTTATTTCACCGACTGGCGCCTGACGGTGCTGGGCATCCTGTTGCTGATCATGGCCGATATCTGCGACAGCGCCGACGGTCAGTTGGCCCGCATGACCCGCCGTTTCTCCCGCCTCGGCCGGATTCTGGACGGCGTGTGCGGCGACCTCTGGTTCATCGCCATCTACGTGGCCATCGCCCTGCGGCTCACTGCCGGCTGGGGCCTCTGGATTTGGGTGCTGGCCGCGGCTGCCGGTGCCTGCCATTCGGTGCAGGCCGCCATGGCCGACTATTACCGCAACTTCCACCTCTTTTTTGCCAAAGGCAAGAGCGGAAGCGAGCTTGAAGAGGCCTCCCAGGTGACGGCCGACTATCGTGCCGTCTCTTTCCGCCGGGAACCGCTATATAAAGTTTTCATGTTTTTTTATAAAAACTATACGCATGAGCAGGAAATGCTCTCGCCGGGCATGCAACGGTTTCGCCGGGCATTGCGCGAGGCGTACGGAGAGCGCCCCGTGCCGCCGGCCTTTGCCGAGCGTTTCCGCCGGGCCTCGCTGCCGCTCATGAAATATACCAACATCCTCTCTTTCAACTGCCGGGCGATATTGCTTTCGGCCTCGTTACTGGCGGGGATGCCGTGGATTTATTTCGTCGGGGAGCTGACGCTCTTCAACGGATTGCTGATTTATATGATAGCCAGACATGAATCGATTTGCAGACGCCATACGCAGGAAATTCCTGACGCGCCGTAACGTGCGCACCTTCTGTTTTGTGGCAGGAGCAGCCGTGCTGGTGGCAATGATTGCCGCCGGCAACCCCGTCGAGCTCTGGCACAACGTGGTGGCCCTGCGCTGGTGCCTGCCGGCCGTCGTGGCCGTATGGGGGGCGGGCTACGTTCTCAATGCGTTGTCGTGGAACACCATTATCCGCAGCAACGTGCTGGCGGCGCCGCTGCCTTTCGGCCGGCTTTTCCGCTTCACCGTCACCGGCTTTGCCATCAACTATATCACGCCGTTCGGGCTGCTGGGCGGCGAGCCTTACCGCATCGTGGAGCTGAAGCCCTATCTCGGGGTGGAGCGGTCGACGGGTGCGGTCATTCTTTATATGATGATGCACGTCTGTTCGCACTTCTTTTTCTGGATTCTCTCCTGCGCTCTGGTGGCGTTTGCGGTGGGGGTGCGTTCTGCCGCCGGGGCCGGAGTGCTGGCGGCAGTCGCCGTGATCTGCACCGCGTTGATTTTCTGGTTTTTCAGAGGATACCGTGCGGGCATGGCCGTACGGCTGGCCGGAATCCTGGGGCGGTGGCCGCTGGTGGGCCGCTGGATAGCGCGTTTGTCAGTCGGACAGCGGGCGCGTCTGCAGCTTGTCGACGACAACATCGGCAGCCTGCTGTCGCGCCATCCGCGTGCTTTCTGGACATCGATGGGGCTGGAGTTCGTCTCGCGCCTCGTCAATTGCTGCGAGATCTGGATCATACTTCATCTGCTCGGGGTGCCGGCCGGTTACGTGTCGGCGGTCATTGTGGTGGCCCTGTCGTCGTTGCTGGCCAACGTGCTTTTCTTCGCACCGTTGCAGCTGGGGACGCGCGAGGGCGGTCTGCTGCTGGCCCTGCAGGTGATTCTGCCCTCCATGACCATGGGCGAGCTGCTGCCGCTGGCGGTGTCGGTGAGCCTGATGACGCGGGTGAGGGAATTCTTCTGGATAGCCGTGGGGCTGGTTTTCCTGCGCATCCACAATCCTGCCGCCCTCTCTCCCGGACGGCCGGCGGGGGTAGTTACGATTGAAAAATAATTATTAATCATCAAGATATTATCAGTATGCAAGGTTTAATTATGGATTATGGTGCGACCATTGACAGCAATGGCAGACATTGGTCGGAAGTGATCTGGGATGGTTATTGCCGAGTTTCACTGCCTGTCACCAAAGAACAATTCCGCGATGCCTACATTTACGGTGAGCGCTATATGGCCGCGAATCCGGTGATTCTCCCCGGATATAACTTTTATCAGATGATGCAGGCACGCCTCTCCATTCAGTTTGACTATCTGGTGCATCAGGGCGCCCTGAGCGAGGAGATATTGCACACTACCCTGTCGCTGATTTCCGACGGCGAAATGCCCATATTGGAGAACATGAGCGACCTTACCGGCCATTTTGTCGACGTGATTGCCGGCTATTGCTACGACTACGCCCGCCGTTGCACGAATGACGCCATCCCGTTGCTGGAGCACTTTTTCGAGAAATATGAATTTGCCCTCGTTTCCAATTTCTACGGCAACCTGCGCTCGGTGTTGCAGGATTTCGGCCTGGTGCGCTACTTCCCGCACATCATCGACTCGACCGAAGTCGGTATCCGCAAGCCCGATCCGGCCATCTTCCGCCTCGCCATCGACAGGATGGGGCTGACGCCGGCCGAGGTCACCGTTGTGGGCGATTCTTACAAGAAAGACATCGTGCCCGCCCTCTCCCTCGGCTGCAAGGCCATCTGGGTGAAAGGCAACGGCTGGGACGCTTCTGACAGCGAGATCAGCTTCGAGCCGGCCATTACCTCCCTGGTCCAGCTCTACGACCTGCTTTAACTCCGGACCGTGGCCGGCGGAGACGTTGCCGCTGCCCCGGGGCATGACACCGTTACATGCCCCGAAGCCGCCGGCCGCCGGTAATCCTTTCGGCCGGCGGGGCGGCTTTCTGCCGTCCGATGACCTCCATTTTGCGCCGAAAAGCAGGCAAAGCATGCTTTTCGGGCGAAAAAAATAAATATGTACATAAAAGTGATCGGTCGATCGTTTTTTTTATCGATCAATCGATCACTTTTCGCGCATGAAAATATTTATTAGGGGTAAAAAGCATGCTTTGCCTGCTTTTGCCTGCTTTTTGGGCCCGAATTCAGGGTCGAAAAGCACCTCGGCGCCCTCAGGCGATCCTCTCATCCGCTCTTTCCGGCCCCTCTGTCTCCGCCGGCACTGCCGCTGACGGCCCCTCGGCCCCCCGCCTGGGAAAGGGGAGGACGGTTTATTGTTTTACAGGCCATAAAAAATTGACGGTCACCGGGTTATCTCTTGTCGGCGCTGTTCCCTTTTGCGCGGCCGGCATTGCCGATCGTCATGGAGCCGGTTGCCGTCGGCAGCGGCCGGTTGTGTATGCCCTGCGCACCTCCCGCCGCCGGTCGTCTGCCGCTGCCGCCGGCATCTGCGCACCCGGCTGCAAAACGGCGGGAGGCGGGCGGACAGGAGGTGCGCATGCCGATATTAAGTTTTTTTATAAATTTGTTGCTTGAATTTGAATAAATCGCTATTTTTGCAGCATCATATCATCTGACAGCATGAAAGTAATAGATTTTTCTCAAAGCAACTCGGTGGTCAATAAATTCATTGCGGAGTTGCGCGATGTCAACATCCAGAACGACCGGATGCGCTTCCGCCGTAACGTCGAGCGTATCGGGGAGGTAGCGGCCTATGAAATCAGCCGCACGTTGCATTATGAAACCGTCGACGTGACGACTCCGCTGGGCATTGCTCCGGTCAATGTTCCCGCCGATCAGATCGTGCTGGGTACTATCCTGCGTGCCGGCCTTCCGTTGCACAACGGCGTGCTGAATGTCTTCGACGATGCCGAGAACGCCTTCGTGTCGGCCTATCGCAAGTATGACAGCGACTATCGTTTCGACATCCATATAGAGTATATCGCCTCACCGCCGCTCGACGGCAAAGTGCTGATCATCACCGACCCGATGCTGGCCACGGGCGGCTCTATGGAGCTGGCCTATGAGGCGTTGCTGACCAAGGGCACGCCCGAGAAGGTACACATCGTCTCCATCATCGCCAGCCGCGAGGCCGTGCGTTACATCGAGGAGCACTTCCCCGAGGATACGACCCTGTGGATCGCCGCTATCGACGAGCGGCTGGACGCCCACAAATACATCGTCCCCGGTCTGGGCGACGCGGGCGATCTCTGTTTCGGCGAGAAGGAATGACCTTCTGCGCCGTTTTTTTCCGGTTTATGAATATTTTCAGTATTGTGTTATGAAATTTTTTGACTTTCAACCGCGGCTGTTTACCTGTCTGAAGGACTACAACGCCGCCAAATTCGGCCAGGATGCCCTGGCCGGTGTCATCGTAGGTATCGTGGCGTTGCCGTTGGCCATCGCCTTCGGTATCGCTTCGGGCGTCACGCCCGAAAAGGGTATCATCACCGCCATCGTGGCCGGTTTCCTCATTTCTTTGTTAGGCGGCACGAAAGTGCAGATCGGCGGCCCCACGGGCGCTTTCATCGTTATCATTTACGGCATTGTCACCAATCCGCAGTATGGTATCAGCGGTCTCACCGTCGCCACGTTGCTGGCCGGCGTGCTGCTGGTCCTGATGGGGGTCTTCAAGCTGGGCACGGTGATCAAGTTCATCCCTTATCCCATCATCATCGGCTTCACGGCCGGCATCGCCGTCACGATCTTTACGACGCAGATGGGCGACGTCTTTGGGCTGAAACAGGAGGCGGTCGACGCCGCCGGCAATGTCGTCTATAGCCAGACGACCGGCGGGGCGCTCATGGTGCCGCTCAAGACGCCCGGCGACTTCGTGGGCAAGTGGGCGGTCTACTTCGATCACTTCCAGACCTTCCATCTCTGGAACTTCCTGATGGCTGTGACCAGCATCCTGGTCATTGTTTTCTCGCCCAAATGGTTCCGCCGGGTACCCGGACTGAACAAGATTCCCGGCTCTCTGTATGCCATTCTGTTTGTGACCGGCATTGTGCTGTGTCTGAAACATTATTTCGGCATTACCGGCATCGACACCATCGGCGACCGCTTCCATATCCAGTCTCAGCTTCCCGCCATGGTGGTTCCCTCCATCTCGTGGTCCATGGTTCAGGACCTGATGCCCATCGCCTTCACGATAGCCATCCTGGGCGCCATCGAGTCGCTGCTGTCGGCTGCCGTGGCCGACGGTGTCATCGGCGACCGTCATAACTCCAACACCGAGCTGATCGCCCAGGGCGTGGCCAATATGGTGACGCCGCTTTTCGGAGGCATTCCGGCCACCGGTGCCATTGCCCGCACGATGACCAACATCAACAACGGCGGCCGTACCCCCGTGGCCGGCCTGATTCATGCCGTCGTATTGCTGCTGATACTGATCGTGCTGATGCCTTATGCCGAGTATATCCCGATGGCCTGCCTGGCCGGCGTTCTGGTCATTGTCGCCTATAATATGTCCGGCTGGCGCACATTCCGCGCCCTGCTCAAGAACCCGAAAGGCGATGTTTCCGTTCTTCTGGTAACGTTCTTCCTGACCATCGTCTTCGACCTGACGGTGGCCATCGAGTTCGGCCTGATTCTGTCTTGCCTGCTGCTGTTCCGCCGTATCGCCAGCACGTCGCACGTCTCCCTTATGCACGACGAGATCGACGCCCATCAGGATTCCGATGTCGACGTCTCCGACGACGAAAGGCTCGTCATTCCTGCCGGAGTGCAGATCTATGAGATCGACGGCCCCTTCTTCTTCGGCATTGCCAACCGCTTCGAGGAGATGGCCTCCATCATGTCCGAAGCACCCATCGTCCGCATCATCCGGATGCGCAAAGTGCCCTTTGTCGACGCCACCGGTCTTCATAACCTCGAGGTCTTTGTCAGCAAGAGCCATGCCGACGGCGTACACGTCATCCTCTCGGGCGTTCGTCCGGAGGTGCTGAAGGTCATCAGCCGCACCCCGCTTTACGGGCTGATCGGCACGCAGAACATTTTCGACCACATCAATGGTGCCCTGGCGCGGGCCCGCGAGGTCGTGGGGCAGGACATCGAGCTGGAAGAGATTCAATAAAACATTTGCCGCTTATGATAGAACTCCGCACCCTTACCCGCCGCAGCGAACTGAAACGTTTCGTGCGCTTTGCCATCGACCTTTACCGCGGTAACGATTGCTATGTGCCGCCCCTCATCGGCAGCGAAGTCGATTCGCTCGACGCGTCGTGCAATCCGGCGCTGGAGTTCTGCGATACGGTCTACTATATGGCCTATGACGACGGCCGTGCTGTGGGGCGTATCGCCGGCATTATCAACCGCCGTTTCAACGAGAAATTTTCCGTCCGCCAATGCCGTTTCTGCTTCGTCGATTTCGTGGACGACGGGCAGGTGAGCCGTCGCTTGCTCGACGCCGTGGCCGCGTGGGGGCGGGAGCGGGGCATGACCGAGCTGGTCGGCCCGCTGGGCTTCACCGATCTGGATTACGAGGGTTGCCTGATCGACGGTTTCGACCGCCTGTCGACCTCCTCCACCATCTACAATTACCCCTACTACCGCCGCCATTTCGAGAACTACGGCATGGCCCAGGACGCCGTCTGGAACGAGTATCTGATGCAGTTGCCCGACGCCGTGCCCGACAAGCATCTGCGTGTGGCCGAAGTGGTGAAGAAACGTTTCGGCCTCACCGTCGTCAAACCCACCAACCGGCGGAAGCTGGTGCGGCAGTACGGCCAGAAGATCTTCCATCTGCTGAATCTCGCCTATGCTCCGTTGTATGGCTTCTGCGAGCTGACACAGAAACAGATACAATATTATATATCGCTGTACCTGCCTTTCATCCGGCTGGACTGTGTCCGCCTGATTGTCGACCGTGACGATGAGGTGGTGGCTTTCGGCATCACCTGTCCGTCGCTATCGCGGGCACAGCAGAAGGCCCGCGGCCGGCTGTTTCCGTTCGGCTTCATCCATTTGCTCCGTGCCATGTTCTTTCGCGGCACCGACGTCTGGGACCTGTATCTCATCGGCGTCCGCCCCGACTATCAGGGCAAGGGGGTGAATGCGCTCCTCTTCACCGAGCTGATTCCGCAGGCCATCGCCAACGGTTACCGGTGGGTGGAAAGCAATCCGGAGCTGGCCACCAACCACAAGGTGCAGGAACAATGGCAATATTTCAATCCGGTGAGGCACAAGCAGCGTTGCACGTTCCGCAAGCCGCTTGGCGTTGTCGGTTAACTTTTTTATTTTCTATAGATTATGAAATTTATCGCAGTTTTTGCCGCCGCATGGCTATTATGGCTGTCGGCGCTGCCGGTGCAGGCACAGGCTTTTCTGCCCCTCTGGTCCGGCAATATGCCCAATAGTCGGGGGCTGGCGTTGTCCGATTCCATAGCCCGCGAACGTATCGTGCAGGTGGGCGTTCCCGCGTTGCACGCTTTTGTGCCCTCTGTGGCCGAGAATACGGGAACGGCGGTCATCATCATTCCCGGCGGCGGTTATGTCAAGCTGGCGCATGAAATCAGCGGCTTCGCCCTGGCGAAATGGTTCAATACGCTGGGAGTGACGGCATTTGTCCTGCAACATCGCTTCCCGGAGTCGCCCGACGTGAAGGTCGGATACAAGGCGCCGCTGCAGGATGCGCAACGTGCCGTGCGCTATGTGCGTGCCCATGCGGCGCAGTACGGCATCGACACGACCCGCATCGGCGTGATGGGCTGCTCGGCCGGCGGGCATCTGTCCGCATCGCTTTGCACGATTTCGGACGACTGGTCGCAGGCGGGCGATTCCCTGGATCGCTTCGGCTTCCGTCCCGATTTCGCCCTGCTGGTCTCGCCGGTCATCTCCATGGCCGACAGCGTGGTGCATAAAGGCAGCCGCCGGAGCCTGCTGGGCCCATGGCAGGACGATCCGGCCATGCGGCAGAAGTTCTCGTTAGACCGGCAGGTCACGCCGCAGACTCCGCCCGCCCTGCTGATTCACGCTTCCGACGATCCGACCGTTTCACCGCTCAACAGCGTGGCCTATTACCGTGCCCTGATCGACAACGGGGTACGGCGTTCGTCGCTGCATGTCTTTCCTTTCGGCAAGCATTCCATTTCGCTCCGTTGCCAGCCCGGCAGCACGGCGCTGTGGCCGCAGATTGCCGAACAGTGGATGGAAGAGACCGGCGTATTGGTGCCTAAAAAATACCGGTGAACGCCGGTCTGTAGCTTCTGCGGTCCGGAAAAGGACAGGAAACGGAGCCGCAGGAAATACAGGCTTGTAAAAAATATTAAAAATGCTGACAAACGGGGCTCAGGCCCCGTTTTATTGTATGCGGATATGCCTGTATATGAATAAAAAATACTATCTTTGCAAAAGTTTATTTTAAGTACGAGCTATCTAATGGAATCTTTTATGAAAAACATTCTTATCATCTCATCTTCACCGCGACGGGAGGGAAATTCCGATCTCCTGTGCGACGAGTTCGCCCGCGGTGCCCGCGATGCGGGACATACGGTCGAAAAGGTACGCCTCGCCGATTTGACGATACATTACTGCACGGGATGCGGCTATTGCAACAAGGCCAAGCGCTGCGCCCAGCAGGATGACATGGCCGGTTTGCTGGACAAAATGGTCGGTGCGGACGTCATTGTCCTGGCTTCTCCGATCTATTTTTATGCCGTCTGCGGGCAACTGAAGACCATGATCGACCGCTGCTGTCCCCGCTATGAAAGTATGACCGACAAAGAGTTTTATTATCTTTTCGCCGCTGCCGAAGACGCCGCTTCCGCTGTCGACAAGGCCGTGGTCGAGCTTCAGGGTTTCCTCGACTGCCTCGACGGTTCGCAGCTCAAAGGCGTGGTCGGTGGTGTCGGTGCATGGCAGAAAGGTGAAATCGTCGGCACGCCTCACATGCAGCTGGCTTATGATATGGGACACGGCGTATGAACGGCTTCCCGTTTGACATGAATCTTTTTTGATAGAACAGAAAATGATATTGCGAAAAATCAGAATCGCGTTGGCCGTGTTGTTTTTCGTCGCGGTGACGCTCTTGTTCCTGGACTTTACGGGAACGGTACATGCGTGGCTGGGGTGGACGGCCCGCATCCAGTTTTTGCCGGCCGTGCTGGCGCTGAATGTCGGCGTCGTGCTCGTTTTGCTGTTGCTGACGTTGTGTTTCGGCCGTCTCTATTGCTCCGTCATTTGTCCGCTGGGCGTTTATCAGGATATTGTGGCAAGATTGTCCGGCAAGCGGAAAAAACACCGCTACGGCTATTCGCGTCCGCTCCGTGCCCTGCGGCTTACGGTGCTGGTGGTTTTCATCGTATCGCTGGTGGCAGGTCTGGGCTCGGTGGTAGCTTTGCTGGCGCCTTACAGTGCTTATGGCCGCATGGCAGGCAATCTCTTGCAGCCGCTTTGGCTGTGGGGCAACAACCTGCTTGCAGCCGTGGCGGAGCATTATGAAAGTTATGCGTTCTATGAAACCGACGTGTGGGTGAAAAGCCTCTCCACGTTTCTTGTGGCCGTGGTCACGCTGGTGGTTGTTTCGCTGCTGGCATGGCGTGGCGGCCGCACCTATTGCAATACCATTTGCCCGGTGGGGACGGTATTGGGCTACGTGGCCCGGTATTCGTGGCTGAAACCGGTTATCGACACCTCGAAGTGCAACGGCTGCGGACTTTGCGCGCGTGGCTGCAAGGCTTCGTGTATCGATGCCGGGACGCACACGATAGACTATACCCGGTGCGTAGCCTGCATGGATTGTCTGGAGCGTTGCCGTCAGGGGGCGCTGACCTATGCGCATCCGTCGCCTGCACGTAAGGAATCCGACCCGTCACGTCGCAAGTTTCTGAGCATATCGGCCGCTGTGGTGGCTGCATCCGCGCTCAAGGCACAGGAAAAGACGGTCGACGGAGGGCTGGCCTTCATCGAGAATAAGCAGGTGCCCGATCGTAAAACGCCGCTCGTGCCTCCGGGAGCAGGCAGTGCGCGCCATTTGGCGCAGCATTGCACCGCGTGCCAGTTGTGCGTGTCGGTTTGTCCGAACGGGGTGTTGCGTCCGTCGACGGATTTGCAGACTCTGATGCAGCCCGAAATGTCGTACGAACGGGGCTATTGCCGGCCGGAGTGTACCCGATGCTCGGAGGTATGTCCGACGAAGGCGATCCGCCCGCTGACGGTGCCGGAGAAGGCCTCTACGCAGGTAGGACATGCCGTTTGGGTGCGTGCCAACTGTATTCCGCTGACCGACGGGGTCGCCTGTGGCAATTGTGCCCGTCATTGCCCGTCGGGGGCCATACAGATGGTGCCGTCGGAAGCCGGTGACAAGGCGTCGCCGAAAATCCCTGTCGTCGATGTGGAACGCTGCATCGGTTGCGGCGCTTGTGAAAATCTGTGTCCGGCACGTCCCTTCAGTGCCATTTATGTCGAAGGTCATGAAGTGCATCGCACACTCTGAATCGTAAAAAAAGAACTCTTATGAAAGACAATCAGCAACAACAGCATAAGGAAATCGACCGTCGCGGCTTTCTACGGATGATGGGAGCCGGTGCCGTGGCTACAGCCGCGGCGATGTATGGTTGTGGAGACCGCAAAGAGGGCGTCAATACGCTTTCGGCCGGTACGAACGTCGGCGGCGGTGCTGCCGACGGAAGCGACGGGGGAGGCATGACGTTCCGCATCAATCCTTCGACCGGCGACAAAGTGTCGCTGCTCGGTTACGGCTGCATGCGTCTGCCGACTCTGCCTGCTGCCGACGGGCGGCCCGGCGGTGAGGAAATCGACCAGGAACAGGTCAACCGCCTTGTGGATCACGCCATCGCCAACGGCATCAATTATTTCGATACGTCGCCGGCCTATTGCAAGGGTAAGTCGGAGGAAGCTATGGGCATCGCTCTGTCGCGCCATCCGCGCGAGAGTTATTATATCGCCACCAAACTTTCTAACTTCAGTCCCAATACCTGGGGCCGTGCGGTCTCGATGGAGATGTACAGAAACTCCTTCCGCGAGCTTCGTGTCGATTATATCGACTACTTGCTGCTGCATGGAGTCGGCATGGGCGGCATGGATTCGCTCAACGGCCGGTATGTCGACAACGGCATGCTCGATTTTCTGCTCGAAGAGCGCAAGGCCGGTCGTATCCGCAACTTGGGATTTTCCTACCATGGCGATGTCGAGGTTTTCGACTATCTGCTTTCCCGTCACGACGAACTGCATTGGGATTTCGTACAAATTCAGCTCAATTATGTTGACTGGAAACACGCCAAAGAGGTGAACCGACGCAATACCGATGCCGAATATCTTTACACAGAACTGGAGAAACGCGGTATTCCGGCCGTGATCATGGAACCGTTGCTGGGCGGACGTCTGGCCAAGTTGCCAACGCACATCGTCGGCCGGCTGAAACAGCGCCGTCCGGACGATAGTGTCGCCTCGTGGGCATTCCGTTTTGCCGGACACAAGGAGGGCGTCCTTTGCGTGCTGTCGGGAATGACCTACATGGAGCATTTGCAGGATAATTTGAAAACCTACTCGCCGCTGATACCACTGGAGGCCGACGACCTCGCGTTTCTGGAGGAAACCGCTCAGTTGATACTGAAATATCCGACCGTGCCTTGCAATGACTGTAAGTATTGCATGCCGTGCCCGTACGGGCTGGACATTCCGGCTATCCTGACGTATTATAATAAATGTGTGAATGAGGGTAATGTGCCCAAAGACAGTCAGGATGAGAATTATCGGCGGGCCCGCCGTGCCTTTCTGGTGGGTTACGACCGTGCTGTGCCGGCACTTCGTCAGGCAGACCACTGCATCGGATGCAATCAATGCTCTGTCCATTGCCCGCAGAACATCCGGATTCCGCGTGAACTACAACGGATCGACCGTTTTGTCGAGCAGCTGAAGCAGGAAAAACTCTGACCCGCCTGCCGGGGCGCGGCCTCGGCACGGCGTAGGGGAATTCCCCTAAAAATTACGGACTTTTGTTGAAATATTCAAAAAAGTCCGTAATTTTGCATCCATAAACCACATACATTAATACATTTGATACAGTCATTGGAATGAATTTTATTGAAGTAAGGGATGTCGTCAAACAATATGACGGTCACTTGGCACTGAATCATGTCAATCTGGAAGTACCCGACGGAAGTATCTACGGTTTGCTCGGCCCCAACGGGGCCGGAAAGACTTCATTGATCCGCATCATCAACCGCATCACGCAGCCCGATGTCGGCGAGATTCTTTTTCGCGGCCATCCGCTTTGTGGGGACGATGTGCGTCAGATCGGCTATATGCCTGAAGAACGCGGGTTGTATAAGAAAATGAAGGTGGGCGACCAGATCGTCTATCTGGGCCGCCTGAAAGGGCTGACGCGCCGCGATGCGGAGGCAAGGATGAAGGAATGGCTGGAGCGGTTCAACCTCATGGAGTGGAAAGATAAGAAACTGGAGACCCTGTCGAAGGGGATGGCCCAGAAGGTGCAGTTTATCGCAACGGTGATTCACCGTCCGCCGCTGTTGATATTCGACGAACCGTTTTCCGGCTTCGATCCCGTTAACGCAGAGCAGCTGAAACGCGAAATCTTGCGGTTGAAAGAGGAGGGAGCGGCCATTCTGTTTTCGACGCATAATATGGCATCGGTCGAAGAGATCTGCGAACAGATTTCGCTGATCAACCATGCCGAAGTCGTGTTGCAAGGCGGTGTGGGCGAGATTCGCCACCGCTTCAAGAAACATCTGTTCCGCATTGCCGTTGCCGAGGAGGTTTTCGGTATGGCATCAGACCTGGCTTCGGCAGGCACCGGCGAGGCTGTCGGAACGGTACAGGCCGGAGAATGTCCGTTTACCGTTGTCGAACGCAGGAGCCGCAAAGAAGGCGGCATGGAGGCCGAGATCAGACTGAACGACGCCACGCCCGTGCGCGAGGCGATAGCTTGGCTCAACGACCGTTACACGCTGACCGCTTTTCAGGAAATCCTGCCCTCTATGCAGGAGGTGTTTTTGGAAACCGTCGGTACCCAGGTATTGGCCGACAGCCCGGCTGTAGTAAAAGACTGACAGCCTGCCGAAGTGGCCGGATGGCGGAACTTTGCCCCTGTATTTCACAATTATAGTACAAAAAAAATCATCAAATCTCATGTCTTCCCGTTTATCGCTTATCATTCAGCGCGAGTATCTTGCCACAGTGGGCAAGAAATCGTTTCTCGTGATGACCGTGCTGATACCGATTCTGTTTATACTCCTTTGCGGCGTACTGCCGGCATTGCTGGCCGAAGTTAAGTCCGACGACCGTAAGGCCGTGGCTGTCGTCGACCCTTCGGGGCGCTATGCTCCGTTGGTTCACGATACGGACGAATATGTTTTCCTATCCGCCCGTCCTGCTGAAGGGCAGTCGCTTTATGAATATTATGAGGCCTATCGCCTCGGAGAAGATGCTGCTGCTGCCGGCATTTCTCAGGAAAAGGGGCTGTATGCTATTGTCTCTATTCCGGAGGCTTTCGATTCTCTGGCATCTGTGACTGTCTATTCGCCGCAGGCTGTGGCCGGAAATCTGGACCGGGTGCTGGCCGATGCGCTCGAACCGGCCATCCGCCGGTCGCGTGCCGCACGCTATGGGATAGACAGCCTCGAACATATTCTGGCCGCCTGCGATGTGGATCTGGCTGTGCGCAATGTGAAATGGGATGACAGCGGCGAGGAAAAGCTCTCTTCCACGACCCTGTCGCAGATACTGGGCATGGTGCTTTCCATGCTGATCTATATGTTTGTGCTCTCTTACGGCGGCATGATTATGAACAGCGTGGTGGAGGAAAAGACCAACCGCATTGTGGAAGTCATTGTCTCCAGCTGCCGTCCTATGGAGCTGATGTTCGGCAAAATCATCGGTGTGGCCTTTGTCGGCCTGACGCAGATAGCCATCTGGGCGGTGATGCTCGGTGTGGCGGCCATGGTGTTGGGCGCCAGTGCGGTCGGCCTGAATCCTACGCCCGAAATGACGGCTCTGGCCGGCGGGGAAGGGGCCGAAATCCTTTCGGCGACGACAGCTGCCACTGAGGGTGGCCGGCTGGCCGAAATCATGCAGATGCTGGCTTCGGTGAACTGGTTTCAGCTGGGGATCTGCTTCCTGCTTTATTTCGTTGGGGGCTATCTGCTATATGCGTCGGTTTTCGCCGCATTCGGCTCTGCCATAGATCAGCCGGGCGACTCGTCGCAATTCATGATGCCGGTGGTGATGGTACTGATTTTTGCCATGTATGCCGGCATTTACAGCGTCGACAACCCCGATGGCCCTCTGGCCTGGTGGTGCAGCCTGATTCCGTTCACCTCGCCCATCGTTATGCTGGTACGGTTGCCGTATAATGTTCCGGTGTGGGAGATTGCCGCCAGCATCGCGATTCTGTTTGCCACAGCCTTGGGCATTACCTATCTGGCCGGACGCATTTACAGGACGGGTATCCTGATGTACGGCAAGAAGTACAGTGCCAAGGAGATATTCCGATGGATAAAACGCCGCTGACGCCCGTCTTCTTCCATCTATTGCTTCCCCGCCACCTGCCGGCCTATCTGTTGCCGGAGGTCGGCGGGGAAGTGCTGTTCGTATGAAAGATTATGCACCGCCTTGCCGCTCATTTGGAAAAAGATGCTTATATTTGCAACCGTGTTCAGAAGAAAATAAATCAGAAAACAGGAATGGAAGAGAACCGCAGCGTGCTTCGCACGGAAAATCTTGTGAAGAGATACGGGCCGCGTACCGTGGTCAACAATGTCTCCATCGACGTCAGGCAGGGGGAAATCGTCGGCCTGCTGGGGCCTAACGGTGCCGGTAAGACGACAACGTTCTACATGACCACGGGATTGATTGTGCCGAACGAAGGCAAGATTTTCATGGACGACGATGAAATCACCAAGTTCCCGGTCTACAAGCGCGCACAGAAAGGTATCGGCTATCTGGCACAGGAGGCCTCCGTCTACCGTAAGATGACGGTTGAGGACAACATCCGCTCGGCTTTGGAGATGACCAGTATGACCAAAGAGGAGCAGAGAGACAAGTTGGAGAGCCTGATCAGCGAGTTCCGCTTGCAAAAAGTACGTAAAAATCTGGGCGACAGACTTTCAGGCGGTGAACGCAGACGTTGTGAAATTTCGCGGTGCCTTGCCATCAATCCGAAATTCATCATGCTCGACGAGCCTTTTGCCGGCGTCGATCCGATTGCCGTCGAAGATATCCAGTATATCGTCTATAAACTGAAAGAAAAGAACATCGGCATCCTGATTACCGACCACAACGCGCCGGAGACCCTCAGCATCGTCGACCGGGCCTATCTCTTGTTTGAAGGCAGGATTTTGTTCTGGGGCAAGAGTGAGGAATTGGCCGAAAGTCCCCTTGTCCGCGAGCGGTATTTGGGGCGTAACTTCCACTTTATCCGCAAGGATTTCAGCCAGCCGCCCACTTCGGAAATGGCCATGCAGCGCAATCTGTCGGCCACCGGTACGCAGAATGCGGCTTCTGGAGCACAATGATAAGGCAAAGGTTTTCACGATAGTGAAAGCCTTTTTTCGATAATCATGACAGGAATTTTATACATAAGATTATGGAACAGATGAAAATACAGGCCGATAGCAACGAATATGCGCTGCGTCAGGCCAAGTGCCGGCAGCTGATGGCGGAGAGGGAGATCGATCTCTGTATCGTGGGTACGCCGGTCAACATATATTATCTGCTGGGTTACATTGTCAACGGCTATGTCGTGCTTGCCCGCGACGGTGAGCCGTGGATTTTTGTGCGCCGGCCCGAAGGATTGTCCGGCCGCCGGCTGGTCTATTTCCGCAAACCGGAGGAGCTGGCCGCCCGCCTGGAGGCGGAGGGCTATTCTCCGGCCGTGATTGCCGTCGAAAGCGACTCGCTGTCCTATAATGAATGTCTCCGCCTGCAGCGCTGTTTTTCCGGTGCGACGTTGGAGAATGCCGATGCGGTGCTTCGTACGGCGCGGGCCGTCAAGACCGGGCTGGAACTGGAGCTGACCCGGGAGTGCGGCCGTATCTATTGCGGGGCATTCCGCCGCGTACCGGAGCTGTACCGCCGCGGGATGAGCGACCACGATTTCGTGCTGGAATTCGAGGGCCTGTTGCGTCGTATGGGACATATCGGAATTTTCCGGACCTTCGGCGTCAAGATGGAATCGTTCATGGGCAGCAGCATTCTGGTCGGTGACAACGCCGATGCCGCTTCGCCCTATGATTTTGCCCTCGGCGGTGCCGGCATGTCGCCTCTCCTGCCGATGGGAGACAACGGTACGGTGCTGCATGAGGGGCAGACGATGATGGTGGATTGCGGCGGTTGCTTCGGTCCTTATATGACCGACATGACACGCGTCTTCGCGCTTGGCGAGCTGCCCGACTTGGCGCTGCGGGCCCATCGGTGTTCCATTGCAATCCACCGCCATTTCAGGGAAACGGCACGGCCGGGCATGTCGTGTGCCGATTTTTACAATCTTGCATTGCAGAAGGCCGAAGAGGCCGGACTGAAGGCCTATTTCATGGGCCATCGTCAGCAAGCGGCCTTCGTAGGCCACGGCGTTGGGCTTGAAATCAACGAGTTGCCAGTCCTTTTCGGCCGTTCTAAAGATCTATTGGCCGAAAACATGGTAGTGGCGCTGGAGCCGAAGTTTGTCATCCCTGGTGTGGGTGCCGTGGGAGTGGAGAATACCTATATCATTCATGCCGACCGGGTTGAGTGGGTGACGGAAGGGGCTCCCGAGGAGATTCTTTATCTTACCTGACCGCTTCGGCCGTCGTGTATAAGCGGGCAGGCCGGATCCGGATTCCTGCAACGGCCGCAGACCCGATGGCCGCCGATTCCCGCATCGCGGTTCGGGGTTATTATATCCTCGGCGGCGGCCGGGAAAATGACAGAAGGGGGAAATGGTTTGCCATTTCCCCCTTCTGTATGCCTGGGACATTATTTCACGACGAGTCCCGTGACGTTGTTCTGGGTGATTCTTTCGCCGCTTTCCTGTGTGATGTCTACTTTTTCCAGTAGCAGGCCGTCGACTTCGTTGAGGACGGCTCCGGTTTCGGCGTGGAATGCGGAGTTGCGGATCTGGATGTTCTTGATCGGCATTTCAGGCAGGCCGTTGAAGAACATGGCGCGCTGGGCGCTTTGGCAGAGCGTGTTGTTGATGTAGATGTCTTTGAAGCTGGGCGTCTCTTCGCTGACCGGCGGAACGGGGCTGCCCGCCTTGCCGCCGTAGTACAGATCGAAGATCAGGGCATCGCCTGCAATGTCGCTCATCTTGATACCGTCGATGTGGATGTTCTCGACCACGCCGCCGCGGCCGCGTGTCGACTTGAAACGGAGACCTACATCGGTGCCGATGAAAAGACAGTTGCGGACGGAGATATTGCGTGCGCCGCCCGACATCTCGGAGCCGATCACGAAGCCTCCGTGGCCGTGGTAGACGGTGCAGCCCTCGACCAGCACGTTTTCGCACGGAATGCCGCGGTTGCGCCCGTCTTTGTCCTTGCCTGATTTGATGCAGATGGCATCGTCGCCCACGTCAAACGAGCAGCCGGTCACCAGCACGTTCTTGCAGGATTCGGCGTCCAGCCCGTCGCCATTCTGCGCGTACCATGGATTGCGGACGCTGACGCGGTTCAGTATCACATTTTCGCACATCAGCGGATGCAGGTTCCAGCTCGGGGAGTTCTCGAAGGTCGCATCTTCCAGCAGCACATTTTTACAGCCGATGAAGGAGAGCAGCACCGGGCGCAGATAGTCGTGCACGTAGAGCCAGGCCGAGTCGTTGTCCTGGCTGAAGGCGGCGGCCAGGAACGTGCCCTCTTCCGACACTTCGCGGATGCGCTCGTTCGGATACCAGATGTTGCCTTTTTGGCCGACGGCGCCCTTCCGGCACAGGCTTTTCCATTGGCCTTCGGTCATCTTGCCCTTTTTCACCGGCCGCCAGTGCTGGCCGTTGCCGTTGAAGGTGCCGTTGCCGGTGATGGCGATGTTCTCTTTGCCGATGGCGGAAAGCGGAGACATGCAGCGGCGTGTATTCAGTCCCTCGAAACTGGTTTTTACAAGCGGATAGTCGGCCAGATCGTCGGAGAAGAGAACCAGCGCGCCGGTTTCAAGATGAAGGTCGACGTTGCTCTCGAAAGCGATCGGTCCGGTGTACCAGATACCGGCCGGCACGACGAGCCGCCCGCCGCCCTTATCGGCCAGATGCTGCATGGCGCTGGCAAAGGCGACCGTGTTTTTCGTACGTCCGTCGGGCACGCCCCCGAAATCGGCGATGCTGATCGTGTAGCCGGGGATGATGGGTTTTGCAACTTCCGGCATTTCGAACGGAAGGTTCTTGTAGAGGGCCGAAAAATCGTCGCCGGTCGTGCCTGCCTGGTATTGCGGCGATGAGCAGGAGAGGAAGGAGAGGCCGAGCAGAACAGTTGCGGCCGCGTTCCTGATTTGGTTTTTGTTCATGAAGTTCATGGGGTGGTTAATGAATGAAATATTTTAATTTTTTACAAAAATAGGACAAATATTTGATAAACGAGGGGGAGTTTTGTTGCAAAAGGGTGGAGGATGAGGGCTGAAGGTCCGATTTCTGCGCGAAAAGGTGGAAGAAATGGCCTGCAGGGTATAAAAAATACCCCTGCACCGGTAAAAGTGCGGGGGTGAGGCTTGTTGTATCGGTCCCGGTCGATTCAGTTTCGGAACACCAGTCCGTGGGTGTCGGCATCCACGACGATGGGAGTATCGCGGCGCACCGTACCCGACAGCAGTGTCTTGGAAAGCTCGTTGAGCAGCATCCGCTGGATGGCCCGTTTCACCGGCCGTGCGCCGAATTCCGGGTCATAGCCCTCGCGCGTCAGTTCGCGGCGGGCGGCTTCGGTGACGTCGAGGCTGACACCATTGGCGGCGAGCATTCTTTCGCACGAAGCAAGCTGTATGTCGACCACCTGGCGGATTTCTTTCTCCGTCAGCGGAGCGAACATGACGATTTCGTCGATGCGGTTCAGGAATTCGGGGCGTACGGTCTGCTTCAGCATATCCATCACTTGGTTCTTGGTCGTTTCGATCAGTTCTTCATCGGCAACGGTCAGATGTTCGAGGTCTCCGATTTTGGCGTAGTTCTCGCGGATGAGCGGCGAACCCATGTTGGAGGTCATGATGATGATGGTGTTCTTGAAGTTGACCGTCCGGCCTTTGCTGTCGGTCATTCGTCCTTCGTCGAGCACTTGCAGCAGCGTATTGAAGAGGTCGGGATGGGCCTTTTCGATCTCGTCGAAGAGGACGACGGAGTAGGGCTTGCGGCGCACGGCCTCCGTGAGCTGGCCGCCCTCCTCATAACCGACGTAGCCGGGAGGCGCTCCGAAAAGGCGGGTGACGCTGAACTTCTCTTGATACTCGCTCATGTCGATGCGGGTCATCATGCGTTCATCGTCGAAGAGGAATTCGGCCAGCGCCTTGGCCAATTCCGTCTTGCCGACGCCTGTAGTGCCGAGGAAAAGGAAAGAACCCAAGGGGCGGTTCGGGTCGGCCAGGCCGGCGCGGCTGCGACGAATGGCGTTGGCCACAGCCTCGATGGCCTGTTCTTGCCCGACGACGCGCTTATGCAGTTCCGCTTCGAGGTGGATGAGTTTCGAGCGTTCGCTCTGCAACATTTTTGAAACGGGCACGCCTGTCCAGCGGCTCACCACTTCGGCGATGTCTTCGGCGTCGACCTCTTCCTTGATCATTGCCTCGCTGCCCTGGTTCTCGTGCAGCTGCCGTTGTATCTCTTCGTTTTCCCGTTCTTTCTGAGGCAGGGTCTCATATTCTATTTTCGCCACGCGGCCGTAGTCGCCGGCCTGCCTGGCCTGTTCGGCCTCGAATTTGAGGTGCTCCATCTCTATTTTATTCTGCTGGATGCGGTTGATCAGCTCCTTTTCTCCCTGCCATTTGGCAGCCAGCTTCTTCTCTTCTTCCCGGAGGTCCTCTATCTGACGGTTCAGTATCGTCAGCTTCTGCTCGTCGTTCTCCCACTTGATGGCCTCGCGTTCGATTTCGAGCTGCATCACCTGACGGTGTATTTCATCGAGTGCCTGCGGCTCGCTGTCGCGTTCCATGCGCAGTTTGGCCGAAGCCTCGTCGATGAGGTCGATGGCTTTGTCCGGCAGGAAGCGATCGGTGATGTAGCGGGTCGATAGTTTGACGGCCTCGATGATCGCGGCATCCTTGATACGGATCTTATGATGGTTTTCGTAGCGTTCCTTGAGGCCGCGAAGGATGGCAATGGCCGCTGTTTCGTCCGGTTCGTCGACCATGACCTTCTGAAAGCGGCGTTCCAGCGCCTTGTCTTTCTCGAAATACTTCTGATATTCGTCCAATGTGGTTGCCCCGACGGCGCGCAGCTCTCCGCGTGCCAGGGCCGGCTTCAGGATATTGGCGGCATCCATGGCCCCTTCGCCTTTGCCGGCTCCCACAAGGGTGTGGATTTCGTCGATGAAGAGGATGATTTCCCCGTCGGCCTTGATGACCTCGCTCACGACGCTTTTCAGTCGCTCCTCGAATTCACCTTTGTACTTCGCACCGGCTACGAGGGCGCCCATGTCCAGCGAGTAGAGCTGTTTGCTTTTGAGGTTCTCGGGAACGTCGCCGCGTACGATGCGCTGAGCCAGCCCTTCGGCGATGGCCGTCTTGCCGGTACCCGGTTCACCGATGAGCACGGGGTTGTTTTTCGTGCGGCGGGAGAGGATCTGCAGCACGCGGCGGATCTCCTCGTCGCGGCCGATGACAGGATCGAGCTTGCCTTCGCGTGCGCGCTGGTTGAGATTGGTGGCATACTTCTCAAGAGCGTTGTAGGTATCTTCGGCGCTCTGGCTTGTCACCTTTCCGCCTTTGCGCAGTTCGCGGATGGTGCTGTCCAGATCCTTTTCGGTGAAACCGGCATCTTTCATCATCTTGCTCAGCGTGTCGCCGGCCTGAAACAGTCCCATGAAAAGGCTTTCGAGCGACACATACTGGTCGCCCATCCGGCGGCTGTAGTCGGCAGCCTTGGTGAGGGCCTCGTTGGCGGTGCGGCTCAGGTAAGGCTGGTTGCCGCCCTGCACGCGCGGATAACTTTCCGCCTGCCGTTCTACTGCGCTGCGGAATCCCTGGAGAGCGATTCCCGATTTTTGGAATATGAAGTTCACAACGTTTTCGCCGCTATGGAAAATACCCATCATCAGATGGGAGGGCTCGATGGCCTGCTGTCCGTGTCCCTGTACGAGTTCCACGGCGTGTTGCAGCGCCTCTTGGCTTTTGATGGTAAGGTTTTCAAAATTCATGATCTCAAATCTCCTTTCTTATATTTATATGTCAGGTTGAATTTTCTATTGTTATCGTTACAATGTTTATGCCGTTCTGTATTAATAATGTCCGTAAGTGCCAAAAAGTCAGAAAGAGAGGGAGAAATTGTCACGCCGCCTGCCAAATTTTCCGTCGTGCGCGGAGCCGGGGATCTGCTTCCGGCAATCAAAAAGCCTGCGGATCCGACAGAATCCGCAGGCTTCATTACATCTCGGGAACTTCCCGTTCTTGTTTTTATCCCAGCAAGGCTGCCGAACGCCGGATAAAGGCTGCCAGGGCTTCGCCTTTCAGCATGCCGCTTTCCAGCAGGGCGAGGTCGATGAGCTGGCGCAACGTGGTATCGTCTTTAGCGTAGGCGCTGAGCTGTTCGGTCTCTTGTTTTTTCAGTTCGTCCACATCATGACGCAGGGCGTCGAGCAGTTCGTCTTTCTCCTTCGGGAATTCTCCGGCCTTGGCCTTGTATTTTTCATCCTCCAGCGGTTTGATCTGGCCTTGCTTGTCGGCCATATCGGCTGCGATGGGC
>CAZMOE010000001.1:0-201633 GCA_964567855.1 uncultured Prevotellaceae bacterium | reverse complement strand
TTGTATTATTCCTCAATTGCCGACTGATTATTACTATTTTTTTATCTTCTTTCCGTTTACGATGTAAACACCGGAAGGGAGAGTGTTCAGATTACGCTGGTTTTCTACCGCAGTACCGCAAAGGTCATAGACAATGTCTTTGGACGTTGCAGATTGTAGTCGCTGCGATTCTATACCGGTAGAAGGGTCGTAGACGGGGTCGGGGAGGGTCGGGTTGTAGTCATTGGTCGGGAATGCTTTGAAAAGACGTTCGGCTTCTTCGGAGGTGAGCTGAAGTACACTGCCGTGGCGTGGAGTGAATGCGCCGCTGGTGTAGGTGTTTTGCTTGAAGATGTACGTATTCCAGTCAAGCGTAGTACAGAACTGGTAGTATCCGCTGGTGTAGCAGTCGTACATTACGACCCATTTATTACTGTTTATCAGACGGAACAGTCCGCCGCCTTCTACGGCAACTCTTGTCTGCTGAATGCCGCCCGATGGGGTGCTCCATTGTGTTCCCTCCTGACCTTCCGGCATAGTGAGAGAAGAGGCAGAGACGTGGCAGATGCCTCCGTCGCCTTCATTCTTGTAAATCATGTGATAAAGGTTGTCGCGATCGTCAAAGACGATGTCTGCGTCGATGGTCGAACGTCCACGGTCGAAAAGGTGTTTAGGCTCTGTGATGAGGTCGGTGAAATCGTCGTTGGCATAGCAGTAGAATACTTTGTCGTATTCACAAGTCCCGTCATCTGTAAGCAGGGAGAAATAAACCATGTAGCGTCCTTTCGAACCGTCTTTGTTTACATACGCTGGATCCCAGATGGTCTCTGGTGCCCACACTCGGGTGACATGACCCCATGTCTCTGGATATTTTGTCGGGAAATGAACTGTGCTGTGAGTCCAGTGGATAAGGTCTTCGCTGCGATACATAACAATACCACGGTTGCTTGACCAACCCTCAGCGCAGCGCATATCGGTAGCCACCATATAGAATGTCTTGCCATCAACACCACGGATAATATGCGGGTCACGGATACCTTTCTTTATTGCAACGGAATCTGACCACATTACGCGTTGTCCGTTGTTCAACGGTGTGTAGTTGAACCCGTCAATACTGTGAGCGTAATAAAGGTTTTCGTCTTCGTTGCTTGGGAAGTAGGCGAAAAGATAGCTTGTCAGAGGCAATGTCTCCATACGGAAATCTGTATCGGGAATTGGCTCTCCTTCCTGCTTGCTTACAAGAGTAAGGTGGAAATCGTCAACGGTTATCCAGTTGGCGTTGCAACTCTCTGCCTTGAAACCGATAAGTAGTTTTCCGTCTGTAACTTTAGCCTTTACAGCGTAAGTTGCAGGCTTGGATACGGCTATGGTATTATTTCCTGCAAAGAGGTAGACGCCGGTTATTTCGTTATTGCTGCCCTGCATCTCTGCATGGCAGTTCGCTGTTACGAGATAAGTACCGTTGCTCAGGCCGGTAACCTCTTGCTGAACGATTGCATCTGACAGAACGTTCGGGGCCGAAGTCCAAATCTCACAGTAAACATTTCCTTCTTTCATAGCTGAAGGCTCATTATTTGTCTGCATCTGCATGTTATTGATGTTCCAGCCAGAGCCGTAACCTTCGAAGCTTGGATCATTGATTTTATCCGTATAGTCTATTGGTTCTGCAACACTCTCCAACTTTGCTGTTCCCCAAGCAACCCACTGCTGTGGGCAATTCTGCGGAATGAGCAGACCGACTGTTAGATTGCCGTTGTTATCGGCACGGCCGATAATCTCAGCTTTATATCTGCCCTCAATAAAACTTTCCGCAGCTTCTGCCAATGTGTTCGGCCAGTTTTCACCCTTATTGCCGTCGACCCAGGCAGGCAGCGGCTTGCGGTGATCGTTGGCATATATATAAGCATTGGCAAGGGTAAATCCTTGTTCTTTGAGAGTTTTCATCAGATTATAGTTGCCGCCGCGAACGAAAGCCGGCAGCGAGAAACGGTAAAGTCCATTTGGAGTGAGACCTGTTACTACCTGTTCAATCATGCCGTAGCTTTCATATGCTTCGGCTGCTCCCTCGATAACTTTTATAGATTTTGACATTTCTACCCTCCAGTATTCGTTTATCGGGTTGAAGTCGGCGTTCTGCAGAAATTTCTCGGTCACATCCTCCGATTCGCAATAATCGGTCTTTTCTTCCCAAGGATTCTTGGCAATGATATTATTGCGTTCTGCAGCACTTATGAATCTCATGGCAGCTGCGTTGCTTTCGTTCTCCGTTGTAATAACGTTATTATTGCCATCGAGTGTGAGGTAAAGCGATGTTGCAATATGCTGCAGTGCAAGATTTCCGTCTGCCGTGAGCGTGAACTTCCAAGTAGTGGCATCGTCGCCAGAAATATCGGTATAGGGTTCATTGCCTGATGCCAAACCGAAAAACTTCGTAGCGTCATCTACATAGCGCAGAGTGTAGCCCTTGTCATTTTTGGTTAGCTCTATAGGGAGACCATAGTCATCGACAACAGCACGGGTGCCCCAAGCATCGCCACGACTCAAAAGTCCGTTGCTCAATACAATATAACTGATTCCTTCAGGTACTTGAATACCAGTCTCTGTGTTCACGCTGCCTTGAGCGATGTTACACTCTATTATATTAAATGAATAGGCTGGAATAGTTAGAAGGAATTTGCTTCCGCTGACAGGCAGAGCGTTTTCTGTCGGGACAATGTTGTAATGATTATCGTTTGTATTCTCGTCTCTATCAGAACCACTTGTCATCTGTACAAGTTTTGCATCTGTAACATGGTAATCATTCAGATTAATCAATGTGTTTGCCGAACTACCGTTGGGATTGGTAAGCTTTATATATAGTTTGGTATTGTCTTTGTCGACTGTTGCCGAGGCATAGACATTACGGTTAATCGGTAGATGAAAGTCGTGGCAGAGTGCGTTATCTAAATAGCATTGAACGTGGCTGCCCTCTACTATAATTTTCAAATTGTATTCCTTGCCTGTTTCAAGTGCACCTGGCATACTTGCCACAGTGTTCTTGGTTCCATTCGTGCATACTTCCACAGCGTGCTGGGTATTGCCCCAACCTCCAAGATTCCACCAAACAAAGTTTTGTGAATCCTGAATATTGAAAGCGATGAGGAACCCTTCTTTGCCGCCTGTTTTCTTTGCTTTGAGTTGAATGGTATAGTTATCACCTGTCTCAAAATTTTCATTGAGATAGAATTTCCCTTCCATTCCGGTGTCACTTTGCGAAAGGATACCATTGCTTTCTATCCAATTCCCCCCTTGAGAAGTCCAATCATTTGCACCGCTGCCGTTGAATGAGGCATTGTAAACCGTTCCGTTCGCGAGTGTCACGGAATAATCCTTGAATTCTGCGGCAGTGAGCCATGTGCTTAGACCTATATGATGTGTCGTGGCTGAGGTGTTGCCCGTTTCACTGATTGCCACATTATATTTGCCGATATAATTGGGCATAAGTTTCTGCACGTAGTAAGATGGCGTGCCGTAGCTCTCGCCAGAGTTAAAACGAATCATGTCAGGCATCCACTTCTGATCGTTTTCGTTGACGAAGATTGGCGCATAGCTTGCCATCACACATAAGTCGCTGTTCCTTTCCATACCTTGCATATAGATCGCTTCGCCAAGTGCTGCAGCAAGGTTGCCCGTAGTGCCGAAATTACTTGTTACAGCATATTCGCCAGCATAGATTTTCGGACTCGTCTCACGATTGTATGCGTCGTATTTGGTGAAAGCTTTTACGAACCATGATGGGTCGCGGTAGTAATGCTCGTCAACAGCGTCTGTAGGATAGCTGTTGCGCCATGAAGGATTGTCCGTTCCCCATGATTCCACGTTTCCGATACACATCACGTCAGGATAAGCGTTTTTGATAGCCTGATAGAATTGCCAGTAACGTTCGGCATAGTGGTCGCTCTGGTCGCTGTTATTATTGAAATTGAAATTATAGTTCTCGTTTCCTATCTCAATGAGTTTTAAATTGAAAGGTTCTGGATGGCCGTTGGCTGCACGCATAGCACCGTATTTTGTAGAGGTGTCCCCATTGGCATATTCCAAAGCATCGAGAGCTTCTTGGATATACTCCTGCAAATCATCGTAAGGCTGGTACCAATTATGGCCAAGCCCGATGTTTACCACAAACAAGGGGGCTGCTCCGAGGTCTTCGCTGAGTTGTAGCATTTCATGGAACCCAAAACCGTCGCTTACTCGGTAATTCCAGTTTACATTCCGATGCCCGGGGCGTTCCTCAATCGCGCCGATCGTTTTCTTCCATTCGAACCGGTTTTGTGAGCCGTCTCGATACTCTCCCTCGATATAGCATCCTCCAGGGAAACGCATGAAGGATGGCTTCATGTCGGCAAGCATCTGGGCAAGGTCTTTGCGACAACCATTGCTGCGATTCTTAAATGTCGGGGGGAACAGGCTTGCCACATCAATGTCCATGCTGCCCGATGTGGCAGAGATGAGAGCAAACGAACCTTTGCGTGCATTGCCTGTTGCAGTGATGGTGGCTGTATATTTCTTCCAGTCTGAACTCTTCGATACGGAAACCGTAGTGCTACCTACTTCGTTGCTATTCTCGTCAAGAAGCACAAGCCGTAGATCGCCGCTGTAGTTTGTCGGCCGTAAGAAAGCTGAAAAAGAATATATCTCACCCTCGATGAATTTTATTCCCCAGAACCCGCTGTTCGTGACAACTGCTCCTTTGGCATAGAAAGTCATGCTGAGGGCTTGTCCCTGGGCGTTGTTGAGGAGGTTTGAGGAAATTAGTTTTATTGAAGCATTGCTACTCGCATTCCACGCCTCTGGTGTCGAGGTGTTGTCTTCAAATGAACGGTTGCGTATAAGTTCCGCATACAAACCGCCGTCGCCAGCATGATTGATTTCCTCAAAGAAAATGCCATAATGTAAATCTCCAATCTCTGCTTGGTGTTGTGCTGGCTGTATTGTCAGGGTTACCTGTGCATTTATGACTGATGCCAATATGCACAGAATGGCTATAAGAAAGGTTCTCATATTTTAAAAGTTTTTTGATTGTTTGTTCGCAAAGATATACATTTTTTTATATAAACACAGATGCAATTGAAAAATGTTTAGTGTGAATGCACATTAATTTATAGAAAAATTGTAATTTTGCCTCACTTATAACAGTATAACTATTGGTATCTTTATGAAAAAGTATATTTCCACTGTTTTAGCACTATCATTCAGTGCAACTTCATTTGCGCAGAGTGTGGAGAATTCTGCTCAATATATGAAGGCATATCCTTATGGAGCTACCTCTCTGACCTTCAAAGTCAACACTGACATAAATTCGTGCGGTTTACCTGCATTGCCGATTAACTGGGGAATGGATGTTGCTTGGAACAGTGCGGATAATGTTACTCGCGGAACAAATTATATAGGAGAGGTACTTACTATCGGTCGTGTGTCATTCCAGCCGAGCGACCTCGTGGATGCCGCAGGTAATCTTTCTGCAGAACAGCAGAGAACGTTGCAGTCGCGACTTGACAACATTGCCATAAGCGGAGTTAAGAACATAATCCTTAATTGTGACCATGAAGTATTGTGCAACAAGGATAATTATCCGAATTGTGACCGTAATTTTGCCAACTATAATGGCAAGCCTTATGAATGGTATCGAGTAATTAAGGCAAGTGTCGAGTATTGTAGGTTGAAAGGCTTCAATGTAATAACAGTTTCTCCTTTCAACGAACCTGATTACACAGATTGGAAAGAAGGGTCAAAAGACGATTTCAAGGCCATTTGCAAATATATCAGCGAGGATCCGGAGATGGCTGGGATACGTATTTCTGCCGGGAACACCTTGAATTGTGATCAGGCGGATGCTTGGTACAGTTATATGAAACCATACGTTACAGAGGGTAACACTCATCAACTTGCAGGAGACTTCAATCATTATGCCGATTTCTGGAAGAAAGTGGCAGCCGACGGCAATCATGCCACGGCTGACGAACTTCACAATGTGATGGAAGCTTTTGTCGGTATTCATTACGGTATGAACTCCGGCGTGTGGTGGGGATTTGAAGGAGCTGCACGCGGTGAGTTCTGCAAATCATCATACTATGGCAAGGAGATCGGCTATGCTGAGAATCGTGGAACATGGACGGCCGCTACTGTTTACAAACGCGATAATGGACGTATTGATGCTTTCCTTGGCGGCAGCGAACGTCAGGCATCTGATTGCAACTATGAAATTATTTCTACTGATCGTCCTGTTTATTTCGATGGACAAGGTCCATTGTATAATTATTTCATGCAAGTGCCTGGCGGTACCGGTTACCAGAAAAATCAGCCCAATGCAGAGCGCCTTATTCAAATCCAATATGGCTCTGATGTGCCTTGCGAACCAATCACGGAGGGAGACTTTGTGATTATGTCGGTAAAGAATTCAATGGTACTTGGTTATACAAGCGGCAAGTGTCAGGGAGGAGATATGCTCAACCTATCCAGTTATATGATGACCAACACTGCAGCCCATCAAAAATGGACAATAACACCAGTCAATACACGCCAAGGTACGGATTTCAGTTATGTCTATATCAGTTCAACGGAAGCTCCGAATTTACGGATAGATTTAAAGGATTGGAATACTTCGGCAGGAGGGAAGGTAATGGGCTATCCTGGCAATGGCGGCGCTAATGAGCAGTGGCTGTTTGAATATGCCGGCAATAACAATTGGTATATCCGTTCGCGTCATTCGGGCCTATACTTGGAAATGAATAACAAGAATGTAGCGCAGAATGTGTTTTCCGGTTCTAAAGAACAACAGTGGCGATTCATGCCTATCGGTGTTTCTCGTGAGCTCAATGCGCCAAAGGCACCTAAAGGTTTACAGGCCGCCCCTCGGAGCGCTTCCATACTTCTTTCATGGGAGGCCAATACTGAATCAGATCTCTATGCTTATCAAATACTCCGCGCACCAGAAGGAACAGAAGAGTGGGATGTTATCGCTCGTATGGTACAAGGGACCGAGTTCCTTGACAATATGCTTACCTGTGGACTTTCATATTCATATAAGGTAATGGCTATTGACAAAGCGCGTAACTGTTCTGAAGCTTCGGAGCCTGTTATTGCCCGGACATCAGGAGGGAAGGGGCTGATAGCCCACTACACATTCAATCAGGATCTGCAGGATGCCACGGAGAACATGTTCACGGCACAAAGCGGAAGCGGTATGAACTATTCTTCAAGTATGGGCGTAAAGGAAGGAACACATTCGTTGCGATTGACAGGCAAGGATTATCTGCTTCTTCCAAAAACAGTGGCCGACAATCGGGAAATGACAATCTCCGCATGGGTATATAATCTGAGTTTTACAAAATCGTGGACTCGTATCTTTGATTTCGGCAACGGTACCGACCAGTATATGTTTCTCACTCCGTCCAATGGTTCTGAGATGCGTTTCGTAATGAAGGATGGTGGTGATGAGCAGATTCTTTCTGCGGACAAACTCGGTGCAGGACTTCACCATATTGCCGTAACTATCGGCGAGAATGTCGTGGCTATTTATGTTGACGGAGAAATGAGTGCCGAGAGCACGGCCTTTACCATCCGTCCAACGGACATTCATCCTGTAATAAACTATATTGGTCGCAGTCAATTTGCCTCCGATGAATTGTTCAGTGGATATATGGATGACCTACGTGTTTACAATTATGCACTCAGTAGCGAGGATATAAATGCACTCTATAATGGGCACGAAGTGTCTAGAATAGGTAATGTAAAGCAAGATACCAATGCAGATAATGCCATATACGATTTGAACGGTTGCAGAGTGACATCATCTCAGAAAGGCATTTATCTCCGGAATGGAAAGAAGATAATCATGAAATAGTCGGGTGCCAATGTCTGATTCGGATTTTCTTGTCGTGTACTCATTCATTGGATCTGGCAGCGATGAATATGTACGCTTTGAGATTGAAGACCGTTATTCCCTTTGGGGAGTGGCAGAAAATAGGGAAAGCGTTTCATAGGATTTTTGAAATAAAATTACCTCGTTTCAATATATAAAAACAGAGCCATGTGTTATCTTTGAGAATCTCGGGGGCTTGTCACTATTCTGCGTTGTTCTATAAATGATGCATGGGTTAAACAGCTTCAATTTACAAAATTGTCCCATGAATACAGGAAATAAAGGCAGAAAATTCGCGGCAGCCTCATTTTTTATTCTGTCAGTGTGAAACTCCGTAGGATTTTATATATCTTTGACACCACTTAAAAAACAATATATGAAAACGATACATCTTACCTTGATCTTTGCTTTGGCAAGTGTTTGTACTTTTGCACAGCCTACAATCAAGACTGACACCCGCTATGCGCGTGGTGCGACAAAAGCATTTGGACGTATGTCCTTAGTGTTAAACGGAAATTCCTTGAAGGAAAGTGGATTCTGCTGGAGTTCTGACAGCAAAGAGCCAACCATCAACGACAGCAAATCGATAAAGAAATGGACTAACAACGGTTCGATTTATGTGATGGAGGGGCTTACTCCTGCAACGATGTATTATGCCAGAGCCTATGTTATCATATTAACAGGGGAAACATTTTATGGCGACGTCATCAAGTTCTGTACCGTACCGAAAGGAACTATCGGTTGGGGATATGACAATGGAGGTTCGGCAGATGAGAACGATCGTATAAACAGCGCAACCCAATCATGTGTTGACTATTGGAACGATTACACCTCTATTCCAGACTTATATCTGAATGTGCATTACGGTTCTGGAACGCCAACGGCGGACTGCAGTTATGGAGGCTGGATGCGCGTGGGGCCTAATGCTTCATATCAGCGAACAGGAACTATCATGCATGAGGCCCTGCATGCTATTGGTGTAGGGCAGTGCGATTTGTGGTATGGCAGTTCTTCTCCGTTGCGCAAAGGTGCGGGAACGGGAGACTGGCTTGGTGACCGCGCTAATGATTTCCTTAAATTTTGGGACAATGATCCGTCCGCAGTGCTTAAAGGTGATGCCGTGCATCTCTGGCCTTACGGCATCAATGGCGCTCATGAAGACAACGGCACGGAACTTCTCTATGCCGCAAACAGCATGATAGCACAGGCGATCTCTGAGGACGGCCTTCCTTGCACAAGCACACGTAACTTCGGTCTACCCCACTATTCTTTCAGCCAGGAAGATAACATCAAATATTACATAAAGAACGAAGACGAGGCGCGTGGTTTGACGACTTCTTTCCTCGTTGAGACAGCTGATCATAAACTGCAATGGCAAGCCATGTCCGCCGAACAGGCCCTTGTCAATGATGCCGCGGCATGGTATGTTTCTTTCACCCCGGCTACACAACTGTATCAATTGAAGAATGCCTCGACAGGCAATTACATAACATACGATGACGGTATCGTTTGTAAAGCTGCATCCGGATCAACCTCAAAGAACAGTTTCTGCCTGATGCGTTCGCGCATCGATGTGACATCTGCAACAGGTACGAAGCTTTCTCCGTCACGCGGCTACTGGATGCTTGTCCCCGAATACAGCAACGCCACACCGCCATGCCTTGAAGCTGGAGTTAACGGAACTGTTTCGGCGGGAACATACAGCAATCTGAATACTGCGAAGAAGCAACGTTGGCTTATACTCGATGAGGCAAATGCCTTAGCCATGGAAAACAGCGGGTACTTGTCTGCTTGTGATGCCTTTGATAAGGTTTATCAGTTGACTGCATCTTTACTTGCTACTCCGCATGCTTCAATATCGGGAGACGCGGATGCAACATTCAATGCCGAACTCTTGACAATCAAGGCAAGCTATGACGCCGCCAAGACGGCCAATGAAGTGACCGACCTTACGACTGGATTGCGTGGCGCGTTGGTAGAATTTCTCGGCAACGTTTATGTTACTGATTTGGATAGACCATTCGACATGACAGCGTTGCTCAATAATCCGGATTTCGCTTCTGGTACAACCGGTTGGACAGTAGGTTCTGGTGGTGTATATGATTACAGTGAGGTGGAATTTTATGTTGATAAGGCGCGAACAGCGACACTTGTCCAGCTTGTGAAAGATATGCCGGCCGGCACTTATTGTCTGAAGGCTCAGGGATTCCAGCGTCCGGGTTCTAATGACCAAGTATATGCAGACTATAATGCAGGTATCAATAATGTCAAAGTTGTTCTGGAGATGACGATGTCGCAACGTTCGTTCGTTTCCCAAAAAGTGAAGAACATCATGGAAGAGCGTCAGACGTCTCAGGTGCATTCGGGGGACAAGAAATTGGCCGATGGTACATACGTACCGAATACGATGGCGTCAACTCGCGCCCATTTTGACAAAGGTTACTATGAAAACAGCGTCACCGCATACACGTCATATTCCGGTGACCTCCGCATATTTTTCAAAGGTGACAACAGTGCAGCCTCATCATGGACTATCTGTGACAACTTCCGCCTGTATTATCTCGGCGGTATCAGCCTGGAAGAGATTGAGCAGAATATAGCAGGCATCGGGAATGTAATAACAGAAAACCGACAATCAACAATCAATAACCAATACAATGTCTTCGGTCAGCGCGTTTCAGAAAATGCCAAGGGCATTGTGATTGTTAACGGCAAAAAGGTATTGCGAAAGTAACCCGTTTCCGGTTCGCCTGGGATAGGTGATGTTTTCAAGACGAGATGCTCCCTGTCTCTTAAAAGATAAGATCCGTTGGCTTTATAAGGCTGACGGATTTTTTTATGCCGGATTTTGAAATGTCTCGTTTTATAACCCGACCGGCAATATTGATCTGCTTACCATTTCCCTCGGTAACGGTGTTGCCGTCGATGATGAATTTTCCGTTTTTATTTGTTACGGCATGACAGTTATTGAAGTCTGTTGAGGTAACAGACTTTTGGTAAATGGGTTTCACATGGTTTATAATAACCCAATTTGTACCGGAATAATCTTAAATGGTGGCGATTGTGTTGTCGTCAATCTTAAAAGCTTCGGTCTTATTGTGTGTGGCCCCTGCCTGTACCGGTTTCTGAGCCCAAACCTCATATTTAGCCGCAGTATTGCTTACGTAAATCTTTGCAACGAGGTTGTCGTAAGAAATATATCGGCATTCAGTATATTATATACGAGTAGAGGTCGTAATTGTCTGCTTGTTGTTTGCACTAACTACTTTTGCGGTATTGCCATTTTTATTTTTGTAAAAAATTATGTCGCGTTTTGCGATATTCGAGAAAATTTGTACATTTAAATTAAGGCGTACTCGTCCAATAATCTAAGAAAAATTAATTTTCCTTTGGGATTTTGCCTGCTTAATTGTAACTTTGCGTCCGTAACCTAAAGAAATGCTTATGAAAAAGTTATTTGCTTTAATGATTGTTATTGCGGGCTTTGCGGTGCAGGGTTTGGCGGTAAATACTGTTACAACAGTTGCTCAGGTGAGCGGAAGCATCACCGTTAGCGACGATGTTGATTATGTTATCACTGATGCCACCCCGTTTACTGGCGAAGGCAAAGTGAATATTACCAATACGGAACATGCGGTGGTGATAATAAGTTCTGTAAAACCGAGCAAGGTTATCAGTTCGTGGCTTAAGAATCATGTCTTCATCGATGGTGTGCAGGCGGTGGATAACTCTAACTGCCAAGTGAAGATGTACGCCTCAGGGACAATCATCATGCCTTATGCAAAAGGGTTCAAGCCGCTTACCGTGTATTCGCAGCCGAATTTCGAGGGTATTGCCGTCAATGACTTCGGATTGGAGAATACCAACGGGTTCATGAATACGTTGAGTGAAGAGAAACTCAATAATAGAATCCGTTCATTCAAATTGAAGAGAGGATATATGGTGACGTTCTCTACACGCAAGGAGGGACGTGGCTACAGCCGATGCTTCATCGCCGATAAGGAAGACCTTGAGATTGCCGAACTCCCGAACATCCTTGACCAGTCGATCTCTTCATACCGCGTTTTCCAATGGTATAATGCAAAGAAGGCCGGCATTGCGAGTGACACCCGCATAGAGGCTATCAGTGCTCTCAATGCATCTTGGTGCTACGATTGGGCTACGGGCGTCAACCGTTTGCCCGATGCTGAATGTGTTCCGAACCATATCTATGAGGATTGGCCATCCTCCTCGGCTTGCGGCAGCGTAACATTCTCTTGTCATATGAAGACAAACAATGAGCCCGCCAACACATCGGACGACCATCCGCAAAGTGTGCAGACGGTGCTTGACAACTGGGAGAATCTTATGCGTACAGGATTGCGTCTCTGTTCACCATCCACTCACGATGGCGGGTGGAACTGGCACAACGAGTTCATGAATGCTATTGACGAGCGTGGTTGGCGCTGCGATATCGTTGATTTCCATGGATATTGGAATAGCGGAGTATGGAACAGCCTCGATTGGCGCATCGATACTTACGCGCATGGTCGTCCGGTTTGGTTTTCCGAATGGGTATGGGGAGCATCTTGGAACCGTGACGGTTTTTGGGGAGCTACAAGTAACCCGGACGAATGTACTGAGGCCAACCAGCAGATTTGCTATGACGGAACGACGCCTATCCTTGACCGCCTTAACAGTAATAGCCGTGTAGAACGTTATGCATATTGGAATGGCGAGGCTGCCGGTACGCACATCTATCATGATGGCAAACTGACGAAGCTCGGACAATACTATGCCGCTATGAACGAAGGGCTTGGCTATAATCCTAAGAATGAGTTCATCCCGAAGAATCCTAAGCAATACGATCCTTCCGACCTTCGCGCGGAATACGATAAAACGAGCCATAAGGTGACCCTTTATTGGCATGAAAAAAATGGAGAGTATAACAAGGAAATGATTGTGGAATGCATGGAGGCCGCAAGTACCGGATGGCAGAAAATCAAGATAATGGAACTGCAGGAAGAGGAAAGCGATTATCAGATTACTATTGACGGTAAGATAGGATTCAAATATCGCATAAAGGTTGTGGATGCCAATGGAACCTCACGTTACACCAATATTACCCAAACCGTAAGTGATGAGGTTGAGGCCGGGGATGAATTTACTGTCGCTTCAGAGACGATGTATATGGGTGGCAACATGCTCATAAATGGTGATTTTGAATTCGGCCTTATTGACTGGACAAACGGTAAGGATGAGCCTTTGGCGCAGCCGTATTTTGAGGCTGTTCCTGTTGGTGGTATCAACGGCAGTGCTTACTTGCAGGCATACGGCAATAGTGACGACAAGACGTCGGAGCAGAGTGTCCGCAAAGTGCTTGAGTTGGAGAAGAACGCCTGCTATTATGCACAGTTGGGGGCACGTAATGGCGCAGACAAGAATCAAAAAATCGCTACATCGACAAGTGTAAACTTTGAGCTCAACACAAGGGCGTCGGCTTCAGCCACGACAGAATGGAGCAAGCAAGGCTCTGCATTTAAGGTGGGGGAGGACAATATTCTTCTTATCCAGTTGCGCTCTTTGGCAGCCAAGGCCCAGTTTGACGACATTGTCGTCGCAAAACTTTTCGCTACCCCTGAAGAGGCTATGTCAGACGCTCTGTATTGGGTAAAGAAAAGGGCTGAGGCTTTCAAGGCATACAATACCGAATACCTGCAGCTAAACGAGGAACTTGACAACTTGATCGCTTCCTGTTCTGACCCACTGCTTATTGAAAAGAATATTAAGGCATCACTTGCAGCGATGAAAACCATTAAGGCGATTCCTGCTTTGGTGGCAGATGCGGAACTTGCCATTAATATCAAGGTTGACGGTTACGAGGAAATTTCTACTCTTCTTGACAACTTGAATGCTGCCACCGCTGCAAGCGACATAAACGCGGCTTATGCGGCTCTTTACGAAAAGACCCAAAGTGCAATTGTATATGTCCTCAACGCAACGGCCCTAAAGAGCGGTCCGTTCGAGGCCAAAGAAACCGCAATGGAGACAACCCAGAGAGTGACAAAACTCGATCACGGTTTCTATTCTTTTGAAATGAAGGCAGCCACGCAACACTTTTGCGTAGCTGACCAACACGGCTTTATTGTGTCGCGCGACGATTCTCTGTCAACTCCGATCATAAGTCGTGGCGTTTTCGACATCCCGACATTTGCAGACAGTGAGAAGTGGGAACCTTTGCATACACCTTATATATATATAACAGAGAAAGATGCCCTGACCGTTGGTTTTACTGGATCCAAATGGTGGTGCGCCACTGATTTCCAGCTTCGTCAGATACAAGCCTTCAGGGATTCCGTAGATGTATCCGGATGGGGAACCGTATGTTTGCCATATGCTATATCCATCCCTGAGAATACCTCATTCTATGAAATAGCAGGCATCACTGCCTACCAATCGAAGATTGCAATCCGCAAGGTTGATGCAACTGAGGCAGGTACACCTTATATATATTATACAACTGGGACAGAAGTGGTCTTCTTAGAAAGCGGCGAGAAAGCAAAATCGGCAAAGACCAATTCCAATGGACTAAGAGGACAGTTCAGTAACAGTACATATCAATATCCATTGAATGCGCTCGTTCTTAAAAACGGTGTATGGGAGAAAGTTACCGAGCGCTATAAGATAAAAGACTTCAGCGGATATATTCAGAAAATAGAAAACCTCACGATACTTGATTCATGGGCAGGTGAATATTTGCTGACGGAGGGACTTGCGGGTATCGAAAGTATCTTTATCGATGGTAATACTGCTGGGACGATTTACACCATAGACGGTACAATTGCGACCCAAAACTCGCAGGGGGTCCTGATAAAGAGGGGAAAGAAAGCAATAGTGCGGTAATATAGTCAAATAGAAATAGTTTTCGAATTAATCAATCAAGAGTTAGAAAGGTTCTAACTCTTGATTATAATTGATTATTGGGTTAAAGAAATGCTCTGATAATGTTACTGAAAGTACTTTATATCCGGTAAAGGCCTGCGGTTATCATTTTTTGATAGACGTAGATTATAAATCTTCTATTCTTAAATGCCCTACAATGATAGACTGCGAATGAACATTGTCAATAAAATGCAGTCTATATCTACAATCTAAGCGGCTTGTCAAATTGCGCTATAATTTACACTAAGTATTGATATCGGATTATGTATAATTCTATCTTCTCTTGATGCAAAGAAGGTATTTTGGGGGCAATACTTTCGAAAATAATTGTTTTTTTACCATAAATTTCACCATAATTTGCGAAAGATTAACTTTTTTCAAAGAAAGTTTTGGTAGTTTTGGTCGCTTTAATTAATTTTGTAGCGCAAATAATGCGAACTAACTAACCATATTTCAAAAACTTAAATTTAAAACCGTATGAAAAAATTTTATTTTTTAGTCGGTGCCTTCGTATCGGTGTTCACTGCTGCTATGGCATGGGAAAAACCTGCGGCTCCTGTAAGCCAACCGCTTGCGACAGATGGAGCAACAGAGCAATACCTTTACAATGTTGGCGCTGAAGGCTTCCTCTTGGGAGATAATGATTGGATGACCCGTGCCTCGGTGTTGCCAACTTATGGCTACAGATGGAAAGTCGAAATGCTGGACGAGACCGTTCCTTACTATGCTTTTATCGATAAGGTAGAGCGCAACAATGATGGTCAGCCTTGCGAATGGGGATGGCGTCGTATGTTCTGTGACGATGCATCTGGTGTTTGGGTTGACAACAACAATGGCAAAAACAATGGTACATGGACAATTACTCCCGGCGACGGCAATAACTTCGCTATCGGAAATGATGGCGTTGAAGGTTTGCTCGGTGTACGTGCTGCAGATACAAAAGACACACGTTGCTATTTTACCTCTGCTTATCCGGATGAGACACTCTCTACAGAATGGTATGCTGTTTCTGAAGAAGAATACAATAAATACATCGTTGCTGTAGAGACATACGAAGCCGCCGTTGAACTCAAGGCTGCTATCGATGAGGCAAAAGCACAGTATCCTAATCTCGACCTTTCTGCTCAGGAAGCCGTTTACAATAATCCGGAGTCTACAGCAGAGGAACTTCTGGCAGCTACAGCAGCAGTAAAGGAAATCGTTCGTAATGCGGCCGGCGCTGATGCTACATGGGATTCTCCGATTGACATGACTTCTAGTATTGACAATCCAAGCTTTGAGTCTGGTTCTATGGGCAATTGGACTGCGGCTAAGGGTAGCGACACTGGCGTAAAGGAAAACAGCAATGATACTTATTTCATCGATAAGGCTGATGGCGATTATGTGTTCAACACTTGGAAAGGCGAGTCTATGTTATTTGATGTTAAGCAGGAACTTGTCGGCATGCCGGTAGGTGTTTACACTTTGACAGCGCTTTATGCTTCGGACGGTGCAAATTCTTCCCGACTTTTCGCTGATAATGATACTATTGATGTTAAGGCATCGCCGGAAGGTAAGAAGGTCGGCGTTTATGGCACGCTCGTCTCTGCTCACGTCGGTGGTACTATGACTATCGGTATGGAGTCCTGGCAGTGGTTCAAGGCTGACGATTTCAAACTTCTCTTCCATGGTAACAGCGTTGAAGCTTATAAAGAGTATGTTAAGGCAAATGTGCCTCAGTATGATGAAGATGAACAGATAACGGAGAGCGTTCTTGCTGGTTATAATGCTGCTATTGAGGCTGCTTTGGCTGGTGTCACTACTGTGGATGATGCTGTAGCTGCAATTGCAGCACTTAAGGAGGCTTCTGTTGCGGTTGAAGAGAATAAGGCTGCGTGGGCTAAGTTTATTGCAAAACTGGAAATCGCCAAGGAGACTCTTCAGGACGAAAGTCTTGATCAGGGAGCAACAGCTGTAGCTGAGCTTAGCGACTATCTGATGGAGGCTGAGGATAAGATCAACGACAAGGAGCTTACTACAGAAGAACTGGAGGAGCAACTTCAAATACTTGACGATATGATTAACGCTGCTATGCAGTGTCTTAAGAGCGGTGCAGACTTTACCCGATACCTCAGCAATCCGGAAATGAACTCAAAGGATGGTTGGAGCGGCGACCCTGTTATCAACAATAATTGTGGTGAGAAATATGGATTGAATGCTGACTTCGATGTATATCAGGTCGTTGAGGCTGCTGTGCCGGTAGGTCTCTACGAAATCTCTATGCAGGGCTTCTATCGCGAGTATCGTGATGACAATGCCGATAAGACCGCTTGGTATAATGTATTTGAGGACACTGAGGATGCTCACACATATAAGCCTGGATGTCCGAATCCTCTCGCATACGTTTACATGAACTCTAACAAGACTCCTTTGAATTGTGTATATGATTATACTCGTGAAGGTGTATATGATCCTGAAACAAAGACATTCACTTGCGACTTCTATGAGAGCGGATTCTCTGTAGACCCGTATAACAAGTATGCTTATCCTAACGATATGGCTACTGCTGCAAAAGCATTCGCTGACGGCGCTTATCAGGTTTCTGCATACGGACTCGTTGCAAAGGATGGCGACAAGCTTCGCATCGGTGTGAAGGGTCATCTGGGTGGCAGCGACTGGGCTATCTTCGATAACTTCAAGTTGACATTCCGTGCCAAGGATGAGGCTATTATCAACAAGCTTCTCCCGGATGCAAAGGCTGCTCTTGATCTTACTGACAAGAAGGTTGGTAAAGATGTTCGGGAATTGGTTGAAAATACTATTCGACAGGCAGAAAGCGCAAGTACTGTTGACGAGAAGTTTGAAGCACTTGCCCTTTGCTTCAGCCTCAATGGCGAAGTTGTAGAAGCCTCTGTCAACCTTTTCAAAAGACTTGAAACCGCAATTGCAGACCTTGAGACAGCTATCAGCAATGCAGAGTCTATCGGCGTATCTGAAAAGACCAAGACTGATGCCGGCGTTCTTTTGGAGACAGCATACAGAGGTTGGAACGGCGAATACACAGATGCAGAAGCTACAGAGGCTGTTGAAGCTATCGAGGAAATGATTCAGCTTCTTGCTATCCCTGAGTTCCTTGGTTCTGACGAGAATCCGGTAGAAATGACATCTCTCATTAAGGATGCAAGCTTTGACGGTATTTCTGTAAGCGGCAGTAAGTATGGTGCATGGTCTTGGACAAAGAGCGGTGGTAATGGTCCTAAGTTTACCGATGCTTTCGAGTTCTGGATCAGTACGGCTGCAGATCTCAAGTTCTCTATCACTCAGGAAATTTCAGGACTTCCGGCTGCTAAGTATGAGTTGAAAGCTAAGGCTGCTAACTCTTTCAATGGCCAGTCTTCAAACGGAGAGAAAGGACGTGCATATCTCTTCGCCGAGATTGCAGGTAAGCCTGTAGTTCCTTCTGTCGCTGTTGAGCCTAAGGAAGAGGACGCTACTGCTTATGACGAATACTCTGTATTCTTTACTATTGAGGAAGGCGATGTTGTTACTATCGGTTTCAAGACTACCGATACTCCCATGGAGGCTCGCTGGTTCTCTGGAGACGATTTCGAACTCTTGTGCTATGGTGTTAACAGTACAAAAGATGATACAGCGGACAACATGAATAACGGAACGTCTATTGAAAACATTACGAATACAGAAACTGCTGTAGTTCCTGCTGCTATCTACAATGCTTCTGGTGTTAGGATTTCTACACTCCAAAAGGGTCTCAACATCATTCGTATGAGTAACGGCAAGACACGCAAGGTAATGGTTAAATAACCAAATTCATGACAAAGGACTGGGGAAGGGAAATCCTTCGCCAGTCCCTTTCTTTTACTAAAAAGGGAACAATCCCAAAGGCTTATTGCCAACATCTTTTGAGCGTTAAAATGTAATGCTCCACTTATTAAGAAAAATCTAATACAGCATATACTAATCGAATAATAACGACCGAACATGAACAAGAGAATCTCTATGGAGGAACATGCATGCTTTAAGAAGAGATCAAGAAGAAGCTTTCTTGGAATGCTTGCGGTTGTGGGAATGTGCTTGGGCGCAGGCTTTTTACAGTCTTGTGAGAAGGACATCCTTACTGGGCAGCCCGAATGGTTGGGAAACTCCATTTATGAGCGTCTGCAAGACGGTATTGTGACCAATGATGGGAAGCTACGTACCTTCAACACCACGCTGAATTTGATTAAAGACCTCGGTTACGAGGAGATTTTAGGGCGTACTGGTTCGAAAACACTTTTCGTTACCCCAGACGATGTGTATGAGAAATGGTTTGCGGAGAAGGGACTGTCTTATGAGACATTGTCATTGACAGAGAAGAGGCAGCTCTTTCACAATTCGATGATAAATAACGCATACCTGATTAATCTCATGTCTAATGTCAGTGGTAATCCGCCGGAGGAAGGTGATTGTATGCGACGTGAAACCGCCAACACCATTTATGACTCTATTGCGACGATCCCGGTGGAAAATATGCCTGTGAATCCTATGGGCGACCCGACGAAGGATGTCTGGGCTGAATTTAGAGAAAATGGAAAGACTCTCTATGTTTGTAAGGATGCGACATCTGCTCCTATGATTCACTTCCTGCCCGACTTCATGGAGAAGAATAATATAACAGCCGAAGACCTTTTTCGCATATCTAATGGAGAATCAAACACTACGACAGATGCTTGGATTAGCGGTAAGAAAGTAATCAGTAGTGAACAGACCTGTAAGAATGGCTATATCTATGTCATTGACGGTGTCATTGACGGTGTTGTCAATATGGCGCAAGCCATTCATAACGAGCCTAACACGAAGATGTGGGCACTGGCTATAGACCGTTATTCTTGTCCTGAAGAAATCAATGGTACCACCTTGAGGAATTTTCAGAATACATACAACACACAAGAACCGCTATATCAACTTCGATATTTCACAGGATATAATAAGGCAGGTGTAAGATCTCCATTCCTGAAGGGAGCTTCACTTGAGAACGATCTCAACGCGCTTGGAACCCTTCGTTTTGACCCGGGGTGGAACCAATATCAGGTACCGACATCTACACAGACGATGGCTCACGATGCCGCTGTGATGATTGTTCCTACAGATTCCGCTGTCAATGCGTGGTTTGAAAACGGAGGCGGTAAGGACCTTAAAGAGCGTTATGGCACTTGGGAGAATATCGACTATGAGGTGCTTGCGAAACTTATCAATGTTAACATGCTTGAGTCTTTCGTAAGTTCTGTTCCTTCAAAGTTCTCATCTGTGCTTGACTACACCTCTCAGCGTGAATTGGGTATCAAAGAGGAGGATATCCAAAAATGTATCATGTGTTGTAACGGTGTCATATATATTGTTAACCAGGTATATTCACCAGACTCATACGACACTGTAATCTATCCTGCCGAACTTCAGACTAACGGTACTTACAGCGTTATCAATCATGCTCTTACAGGATATTATAGTACATATTCGTCAGCTAATGACTTCAGTCCATACCTCTCTTCTATGGAGTCGCGTTTCTCGCTTATCATTCCTTACAACACGACTGTATCTTTACATTCGATGATTCAGAATAAAAGCAGGGTGTTCAGAATTATTGACCCTTGTAGCTATGGATTGCCGACGCAAAGAATCATAGAATTCTATTATGCGGAAGAAAAAGTTCAGGGTATGTCGTACGAAGTACTTCCTTCTGGAGTACAAACATCGACGATCTCCACAGTCCTTCCGGAGGATGTCGTCCAGAACCGTCTGTATGACCTTATCGACAATAATATTATAATCGGTGATATTGTTGACGGTCAGGAATATTATAAGACCAAAACCGGCGGTGTACTGAGAGCCTATAAAAAGGATGGCAAGCAGTATATTGATGGAGGTTATCAGATAGAAATGGGTGAGTCTCTCGTGTTCCCGGATTCTTGTATCGTGAAAAAGGGAAATGGGGTCACATATGGCGCAAGTTCGGCAGAAGCAATGGAAGGCAAGATCGTTGCTGTTCCAATGTCTACGACAAAGTCGGTATATCAGCTTCTTAAGGAAGATACTACAGACACACTTTTCTACTATTTGCTTTCATCTTCCGATCTGCTTGCAACTAAAGAAGGTAGTTATGAGCCGGCCGGTAGTGACAATAAGAATATAAAGATATTCGATAGTTACAACTATACAGTTTATGTGCCTCAAGATTCCAAGATAAAGGAGCTTATCGACAAAGGCTATCTTCCGACATGGACAGAGTATGATGATCTTGCTGAAGCAGAAGAATCTGGAGATGAAGACGCCAAGAAGAAACGTGAGGCGATCAAAAACCGCATAAATAATTTCTTACGCTATCATATTCAGGATAACTCGGTACTTATCAATAGCGAACACGTATCGCAGAGTTACGAGACGGGCAAACTGAACCTTAATAACAATCGATTCTACACACTCGATGTTACAGCCAATGCGACAGACCTGACTGTTAAAGGGAATGTCGGCGAAGAATGTCATGTTGTCAAGAGCGGCAATTTCTATAACAAACTTGCTCGTGAATATTGGATTAAAAAAAGAGGCACAGCAACCGCAGAGCTGACGTCTTCTTCTCACGCAGTTGTACACAAGATTGACGGCGTTCTTATATATGATAACAGCCAGCTTACAAAATGGGAAGATGACGTAAAAATAAATAATTAATGACAACATCAAGTTATGAAACAAATCATAAATGCAATAAACCGTCGATACAGAATGCTGTTAATGGCATGTATGCTGTTGCTCTGCTCTTCGGCAGTAGCACAGGTTACATCTGTTCACGGTACCGTTAATGATGAATTTGGTCCGCTGATTGGTGCTGCTATCTGTGAAGTGGACGGAAACGGACGTATTATAGAGGCTGTCATAACCGACTTTCAAGGTAACTTCTCCATGAAAGTGAAGAATCCAAAGGACAAACTCCGTATTTCGTTTGTGGGTTGTAAGACGCAGATTTTCGATTTTGATCGCACTACGTACGACATCAAGATGGTGTCTGAAACACAGTTGCAGGAAGTTGTGGTGAAAACCTCAAGAAAAGTCAATGGTAACAATACTAACTCTCTGCCTATTCCAGTACGCGAGGTTACTTACGTATATCAGGGAATTTCGGCAAAAGAGTTTGACGGTCTTGGGGTCAATACGATTGATGAGGCCCTTCAAGGTCGTATCGCAGGTCTTGACATTGTAGGTAACAGCGGTAACCTTGGTGCTGGTTCCACGATGCGTCTTCGTGGTTCTGGTTCTCTGTCAACTTTGACCGATGCCAATCCGCTTATCGTTGTTGACGGCAACGTGCGAGAGGTTGACCTTTCTTCTTTCGATCCTGCCTCGGCAAGCGATGAGAAGTTTGCGGAACTCCTTAACATCAACGTAGACGATATTGCGGATATACGCGTGCTTAAGGATGCTTCGGCTACAGCAGTTTACGGTTCACAGGGTGGTAATGGTGTTATCGAACTTGTTACAAAGCGTGGTACAAAGGGTAAACCCACTGTTACATATACCATGAAAATGACCGGTACATATCAGCCCAAGGGCATGAACTTACTTAGCGGCGACGACTATACAATGCTCCTTAAGGAAGCATATTTTAACCCGGCCCAGAATGATGCGGCAAGTAATATTCCGGAAATCAGCTACCTGCCTCTGTCAAGTTTCTCGGAAGCCAACCAATATAATGACAACACAGACTGGCGCGATGCTGTGACCCAATGGGGTCTTCGTCAGAACCATTATCTTTCACTGCGTGGTGGTGGTGAGAAAGCGCAGTTCAGTATCTCTGCCGGTTACGACCATGAAACCGGTTCCGTGATCGCTCAGAAATTGGAACGTTTCTCTACGCGTGTGAATCTTGACTATAATGTCAGCCAACGCATCCGTGTGTCTACCAACTTCTCGCTTATCCGTACCAAGAATTATCAGAATTCTGACAATCTTCTTGAGATTGCACAGAAGAAAATGCCTAACATGAGTATCTATGAAGAGGATATTTATGGCAATGACATTCCTGGCAAGTACTACAATATGATCCAGAGCGGCCCGCATATTGGTAGCAGCGTGTTTGAGAAAGACCAGCGCACATATGTCAATCCGGTAGCAAGTGCTTATCTTGCGAAAAATGTATCATCGAGGTTTGATATTAACCCGGAACTTATCATCAACTATGAACTTCTTGGTATGGATAATGGGCACCACCGTTTGACATGGAATGGTCGTGTTTATACTAATGTGTTCAACAATTATACTGACAAGTTCTATCCTTCGGAACTTGTGACGACTGAATGGTCGAGCGGTCATAACACTTCTTATGTGTATAGTTCAAAGAGCGTAAGTTTCACAACAAAGCATTCTCTAACCTTTACTCCCGCGTTTAAGAATAGTGATCATTCGGCAATGTTCCTTGGGCGTTTTGAATTGACATCGGGAACTTCAAGTTGGCAGTCAACTAATGGTAGTGGTCTTCCATCGGGAGGTATCGAGAGTCCCAATGCCGGAGGTCTTGTGACTGGACTTGGTTCAAGTTTCTCCGAATGGCGTTCGTTATTCTTTACTTTCCTTGCCCACTATGCATACAAGGAAGGCCGTTATAGCGCTGACGTTTCTTTACGCGCCGACGGTACAACGAAATTCGGTCCGGACAAGCGCTGGGGTTATTTCCCCTCTGTGTCTCTCCGTTGGAACATCATCGACGAACCGTTTATGGAGAACGTACGTTCATGGCTCTCCATGCTCTCTATACGTCCATCATGGGGCTTGGTAGGTAATGCGCCAAATCAGAACTACCTCTATACCTCTAAATATGTTACGGGTCCGACATACCTTGACATGACCTCTATAGTTCCATATAATCTTCGTTTGTCAAACCTTCAATGGGAAACGAATAGCAGCTACAACCTCGGTTTTGATCTTGCCTTTTTGGACGATCGTATGAAGGTCGTGTTTGAGGTCTTCAGTTCAACACGTTCCAATATGCTTATGGGAAATTTCAAGATCCCTTCAAACTCCGGTTACTCTTCTTTGGCATACTACAATACGGGTAAGCTTCGCAATACAGGATGGGAATTCCATATCAACACAACCCGACTCGTAAAGGTCGGTGATTTTACGATGGACATGAATGTTAACTTCTCTAACAACAGAAGTAGGCTGTTAGAGATGGACCCGACGGTGCTGGAGAGCATGAATTCTACGTTTAGACATGAGAATCGTGAAATTCTTACTCGCGTACAGTTGGACAACCCTCTCAATGCCATTTATGGATTCCGATCAAAAGGTGTTTACATGTACCAGTATGAAACAATCAAGGCCATGGAGCCGGCCCAGCAGCAGGCGTTCATTGATGCAGGTAATACCGCACCTATTGCTCTCACTGCTAATGGTAAGATCATTCGTGACGACAAAGGTGATCCTATCCAGATGATGTTCAATTATAATAACGATGGTACAGGCAAGAATTACAAGTTCAAGGGTGGCGATGCCATTTATGAAGATATAAATAACGATGGTCAGATAAATGCTCTTGACATCGTTTACCTTGGCTCTTCACTTCCAAAGCTGTTGGGTGGTTTCGGTTTCAACTTCAGTTATGGGGCTTGGCGTCTCAGTACCCAGTTCACCTATCGTATCGGTGTTGACATTATCAATCTTGCCCGCCTCGATGCAGAAGCAATGAGTACGAACAACAATCAGAGCCAGGCTGTGAACTACCGTTGGCGTAAAGAAGGTGATGTAACAACCATTCCACGAGCTATGTATGGTGCAGACTCAAATTTCAACACTCTGATTAGCGATCGTTTTGTAGAAGATGGTTCTTACTTGCGTATGTCATACGTGCAGCTCTCATACGTTCTCCGCAAGAAGCAGCTGAAGTCTCTCGGACTTAACAGAATAAGTTTCCATCTTTCGGCAAACAACCCTTTAATCTTGACAAAGTACACCGGAGTAGACCCCGACATCTCGGCCCACGGTTACAGTCCTGCAATAGATTATGGTCAGACTCCTCGTGCACGTTCTTATACGTTTAGTCTTGGAATTGAATTCTAACTATTATATCTTGAAAGCAATGAAACACAATGATATATTAAATAAGGCTAAGAAGTTCGGCCTTTCTGCAACTTTTCTTTTAGCAGGTGGCATATTGGCGGGTTGTAGTGACTTCCTCGAAATCGAGCCGCAAAACGAAATTATTCAGAAACAGTTCTGGAATGAGCAAAAAGATGTCGAGACTATGATTACCGGCTGTTATACTGAGATGCAGTCATACGAGATGATAAGCCGCATGATGATTTGGGGCGAATTTCGTTCCGAGAATATCATCAACAATGGTACGATCACCGACGATGTGAACCTTGAGCGTCTTCTCAAAGAGAATATCACTGCAAGTAACGTTTATACTCGATGGGATGTTTTCTACAGAGTCATTAACCGCTGCAATTTAGTTATTAGATATGCTCCGGATGTGGCGGCAAAGGATCCATCCTACACACAGAGCCAACTGAACGCACATATTGCTGAAGTTACGGCATTGCGCTCATTGTGCTATTTTTATCTGATACGCACATTCCGCGATGTGCCTTATTCGGAAGAGGTGTTCCTTGATGATAACCAAACTCTTGATTTGCCAGCAACTCCGTTCAATGTGGTACTTGCCAATCTCATCGCTTCTCTTGAGGGAGTAGTGAATAATTCTCTGACGAAGTATCCTGAGAAGAACATAACTCAATATTGGGATTACAATTGTAATCGCGTGACCAAGTCGATGATTCATGCTCTTCTCTGCGAGTTGTATCTTTGGCAGAAAGACTATGACAATTGCATCAAGTACGCCGACCTTATCCTTTTGCAGAAGAGGCAGGATGCAAAAGAAAATGGCTATACAGCGAGTTCCTTCGAGTATCTTAACGGATTCCCTCTTATCCAGTCCCGTTATAAAGGATTCAATTTATACGGAAATGCTTTCACTCGGATTTTCGTTGACAACAACAGTATGGAGTCCATATTTGAGTTGAATTTTCGTAAGGACGATACTAACGGCTATTATCCATGTAATGGTCCTGTGTGCTTCTTCTATGGAGGCATTGGTCGTGACGTTCCTTTTGTAAAGCCTACAACATACGTTGCCAATGACGAACGTGATAAACTCTACAATGTTTATGCCAAGGAAAATGAAGGGTATGACGGGCGTTCTTATGAAAATATACGATTCTTAGGCGAAACCCCGACTAGCATAAACAAGTATGCTACGGCAGGTTTGGTAGAACTTCTAAGTTCGGCAACACCTTATAAGAGCGGTATTTTGTATGGATCATTGTACAGTACTTATGATAATGGCAAGCAGTCCCGAAATAAGTCAAATTATATCCTTTACCGACTTACCGACATCATGTTGCTGAAAGCCGAGGCTATTGCACAGAAGATAAGTTCCGATGCGATTATAGCAGAGGGAGATGAAGACTACGATCTTCTTGAGGCGGCATTTGAACTTGTCGATGCTGTCAACAAGCGCTCTCTCATCGAGCCTACTCCATACAAGCATGTTCTGGATATTACAAACTACACTACAAAGCAACTCATTACAAACCTTATTTATGACGAGCGTAACCGAGAACTCATGTTCGAAGGCAAACGCTATTTCGATCTTGTCCGTCGCTCAATGCGGGAGGATAACACGGAATACCTCAGTAATAAGGTGACTAATAAAGATCCTCAGACAGCTTCTGTGGTGAAGAGCAAGATGCAGAGAATGGATGCGATCTTCTGGCCATACAATCTTGACGAATTGAAGGTTAACAAGAACATAACCCAGAATCCTGCATTCGGAAGCGGTGAAAATAGCAGTTATGAATAGTAATATAGTTGTAAACTCTTAATAAGAATAACACAATGAAGAAGTTTATATTCAACATATTGTTTTTCGTCGGGCTCACTTCCCTGATCACAATTTCCCTGCCGTCGTGTTCCGACGATCCCGACGCAGAGAACTATTACACTTTCACAGGGCAAATGATGAGCCAATATCTTCGGAATAACAGAGATTTGAGCCAGTTTGCAGCGATTGTGGAACGTGCGGGACTTATGGACCAGCTTTCCGTGTATGGTAAATATACATGTTTTGCTCCAAGCAATAAGGCCATTGATAACTATCTCGAATCTATCGGGGCACATTCATTGGACGACTTGTCTGATGCGGAATGTGACACGTTGGCGCGTACGCACCTCGTGAACTCTATATATTCCACATTCGACATGTGGCGTTTCGATAATGGTATCCTCTCCACTCTGAATATGATGAGGCGTAACATCAGTGTTTCGCATGGGACTGACGAGAATGGCAATACAGTCATTGTCCTGAACAAGGATGCTCAGATCTACTTCGTCCATCAGGACGACTCTGTAGAGAATGGTATCGTCCAGAGAATAAATGCTGTAATCCCTAACTCGGTAAAGTCTATTGCAAATCACGTCAAGAACGATGAAAAGGCAAGTCTCTTTTATGAGGCCTTGAAGCGTACCGGTTTCGAGATGCTTCTCGACACCATGCTTCTCGACAAGTCTTACTCTCCGGACAATTACAGGGAGTATTACAGCTACGACACTGGAGCTGAAGGTGCGGAATGGGCCATTGTTCCAAAGACAAAGAACTACGGTTTCACATTGTTCGTTGTACCTGACGAGACGTTGAGACAGAAATATAATGTGACAGACATTGAGGACCTATACAATCTGGCATGCAGCATCTATGATGCCATGTATCCCCAGGATGTAAACAGTGAAGGTCATAGTATCGATCATCTCGACGATCCGGTTAATCCGCTGTATCGCTTTATGGCGTATCACATTCTCGACCGCAACGTTCAAGGTCTGAACTATCTCACTGTTCGAGAAGATCTTGGAGTTGATCCTGATTATGCGAATACAACAGACTGGTACACAACGATGCTCCCAGGCACAATGATTAAGGCCGAACACCTTATTAATCTCAAGTGGGTAGGACCGGCCGATATAATGAACGGTTACTATGTAAATCGTCGATATGATGGCGAAAATTATTATGAGCAGGGTGTGAATGTTTTCAATCCGGATGAGACTGTTGACGCTATAAACGGAATTTATTTCTATGTCAGCGATATTCTCAAGTTTGACAATATCACACGGGATGTCGTTGACAACTGTCGTATCCGTATGGACTTCTCTACACTGTTCCCGGAGATTGCAACAAACAATCTGCGAATGAACGGTAAATGGAACGATTACTCTCGTAAGAACCTTACAGATGACGACATTGGCTACAACTATTATTTCCCTAACGGTTATCTTAAGGGGGTTGTCATTGCCGGTACTGACGCTAAGTTCGTTTATCGTCGTCCTCGATTGAACTTCTACTCTATGCATGGTGACGAGATGGTGGCTAATGGTGTCTTCGATATCACATTCAATCTCCCTCCGTTCCCGTTCGAAGGAGAGTGGCAGTTGCGTCTTGGTTTCGCACCTATGACAACAGCTCCTCGTGGTGCTGTGCAGATTTACTTCGACGGCAAGGTGACAGGTATTCCTTTGAATATGGACCTGCTCATCAATTCGGCAGAAATCTATGGCAGCTCTTCTTTCCCGTCTTACTCTTCTATACGAGATGATGATGAGGCGCGACAGACAGACTTCAAGATTCTGAAGAACAAAGGTTATTATCGTGGTCCTTATTCCGTTTTCCATGCTACAGACAATGATCCTTCCATCGGTGAGAAGTTTGCACAGCAGTCTTCTACCGTGCGCAAGGTGCTTTGCAATGTCACAGTGACCAAGGATGACTTAAACAAGGTACATACACTTCGCATCAAAAACGTTTCGCAAAAGAACGCCAGCAATAAAGAGGCGATGCTCGACTATATTGAGCTTGTGCCAAAAAGTGTGTATGGTGTAGGTGGTGAAGATGGTCAATCGGAGGACGACCTCTAATTAAAATAATGTATAATGATTAGTCAATAAACAATATGAAAATAAATAAAGCCATATTAGCAGTTTCTCTATTTATCGGTGTCACCGCATCGTGTACCGATCAATGGGACGAGCACTATTCTGTAGCTCAGCATGGTGAAGGTTCTTTGTGGCAGGCTATCAGCAATGAAGAGTCGCTGTCTAACTTCATGCAAGTGCTTCAGGCTGCAAATTATGACGCGTCACTCGGTGGAAGCCAGGTGTTCACGGTTTTCGCACCTACCAACACAATGCTCACCGACGATAAGCGCGACTCACTCATTCAGCTGTATAACTTTGAGAACGCCAATGGAGTAAAAGAGAAGGATAACCGTGTTGTTCGGGAGTTCATCCGGAATCATATCTCACTCTACAACTATTCTGTTTCCACTGCGATGCCGGACACTGTCATTTGCATGATGAGTGGTAAGAATTTGAGCTTTACAAAAGACGCGTTCGCTGGTCGCAATTTCCTTTCCAAGAATAATATTACTGCCAACGGCATCCTCTACATTATTGATAGTATCGCAGATTATCATCCCAATGTCTATGAGGCATTTGACAAGGTCGATGGTATTGACAGTGTTTGGACCTACATCTCCATGTTTAATCAAGAGAAACTGAATTCGGCAAGTTCTGTTCCTGGAGAAATTATCGATGGTAAGACGCATTATCTCGACTCTGTGATATATGTCGAGAATCAGCTTCTTAGAGATAAAGAATATCTTAATTCAATTATTTTTAGTGAGGACTCTTGCTACTGGATGGTGGTGCCTGACAATCAGTTATGGGCCGATCTGGTAACGAAGTATTCTAAATATTATGTATATGACAAAAAGGTTGCCGAACGTGACTCGTTCGAGTATCATTTCCCGCGCCAAGCAATCCTTAAAGGTACAGTCTTCAGTAAAACAAGCAATGAGAAGATTTTCCAGAATGCAACAGCTTCCGAGACAGACTCTTTGATGTCAACAAACGCTATTCCATATGATAGACGCAAAGCCGTATACGGTTCGTATAATAAGAAATACTATCTGTATTATGATCCATTCGGAGAAAATGGCGTGTTGAATAACTGCGAAGAGATGGAGTGCAGCAATGGTAAGTTGTTCAAGGCAACCACATGGAACATTCCTGAGAAGAGTACGTTCCTGCGTGAGATTGTGATGGAGGCTGAAAATTCAACCACTTTGGATACGCTCAATATTTATTCCAGCAATAACAGGAGCGGTGACACCAACTTTGGTAAGGTTGTAAAGGTTTCCTCTGATAATCCATATTACGACAAGGTTTCAGGAAATTCTTATATTGAGATTACCCCAAGCGGCGTTTTAAATTTCTCTAAGGCTCTTTTCGATGTACGCAACGTGCTTTCCAATGTGCCATACGATGTTTATGTAGTGATTGCGCCTGCTGAGGCTGGCAATATCAATGCAACAGACATTCAGAAATTGCCAATCACGTTCCGTTGCGCACTTCAGTGCCACAATGAGAATGGTGAGCCTTATTACATTAATATTAAGGATAATAAACTGCAGTATCCGGTACTTGACGGCAAGAATGAACCTACATCCAACTATTCAAAGAGTAGTGTTTACGGCCAGAATCTTCAGAATGATCCTACAAAGGTAGACTCTATCCTTGTCGGTACTGTAGTCTTCCCCACATGTTCTGATAACACCAGCGAGCCACAGGTAAAACTTCTTTTCCAGAGTTATGTGACCAGTTCGGCGTATGAGAAAACGGCCAACCGCACTTTACGCCTTGACTGCATAGTGCTGAAACCGCATGATGAAGAATAATAATTGACAGCTATTCATAAGTTAATAAGTAAATAGCAATGAAACAATATATTTTATTCGGACTGACACTGCTTATGGCATGCCCTACCTTTGTGCATGCGCAGGACACCCTGGACGATGAACAGGAAGTTAAGACTGTTAAGCGTGAGGTAAAGAAAAAGGACTATAAAACACGGGTCGTTAAAGGTAAGGTCGTGAACGCTTCAACGGGGACTCCGTTATCTGGAGCTTTGGTGTCAACTTACGGCATGGATGGCTATAGTGTTTTGACTGATGACAACGGTGAATACACCGTAAATGTGCCGACATTCGCTTCTGCCATTTATGTCACGTATCCAGACTTTAATCCTATTATGCTGGGACTGGCCAATGGAGAGGATCAGAAGACGGCAAAATTGTATGCTGACAACTTCGCCATTGATTATGAGAAAGACGTAAATGTACTCTCAGATAGGACGGCAAACAACCTCAAGTATAGCAATGCTATAAATATTAAGGAGGAAGTAGAGAACAAGTTGGGGGCATACGCCTATACGAAGCTGAACAGCGGAACGCCTGGCGTCGGTGTTACAACGTTCATACAGGGACTGAATTCTCTGAATGTGAATGCTCAACCCCTTGTGGTTGTTGACGGTGTTATTCTTGAACAGCAGTATGGCAGAGAACTTCTCCATGACGGTTTTGTCAATGACATTATGTCAAACATCAATCCGGCGGATATCGAGGACATTACTGTGATGCGAAACGGCACAGCCTTTTACGGCGCACGTGGTGCGAATGGTGTTATCATCATCAATACACAACGCTCCAAGTCAATGGCAACGCGTATCACGGCCAGCGTTTCGGGTGGTGTTACCATGTTGCCTAAGTTCTACGATATGATGGATGCTGAACAGTATCGCGGTTATGCTTCAGAAATGTTGAAGACTACAGGTACTAAGATTACCAACTTCAAATTTTTGAACGCTGACCCTAACTACTATTATTACAACCAGTACCACAACAATACTGATTGGAAAGACGGAGTATATCGTACTGCAACAACCCAGGATTATGGTGTAAAGATTGAGGGTGGTGACGACATCGCACAATATAATCTCTCTGTAGGCTATACCATAGCAAACAGCACTCTCCGCTATAATGATATGAATCGTTTGAATATCCGCTTCAACACGGATATACATTTGAGCAGTCAGTTCTCTTTCCGCTTCGATGCATCTTTCTCTGATCTTACACGAGATATCCGTGACGATGCTGCCCCGAAAGGCTATGACGAAGGCACTCCTACGGCACCATCATTCCTTGCCTACGCAAAGGCCCCGTTTATGAGTCCATATTCTTATGGTAACGGAAAACTCTCGGACTCGTTCCTTGACATAACAGACGAATCGTATCTTGATGAGGCACTTTATTTTTACGATAATTACAACTATCGTTTAGCTAATCCATACGCTCTTAATGAGTATGCTGAGGCCGAGAACAAGAATCGTTTTGAGAACTCTATGCTTAATCTGGCGGTGACTCCAAAATGGGATTTCAGTAATAATCTGTCTCTTTCTTCACTCTTCAGCTACACACTTGTAAATACAAACAACAAGTATTACATTCCTGTAAACGGTGTGCCAAGCTATTATGTGTCATCAGTATCAGATTTTCGTGAGAATCAGGTTGAGTCGCTTGCCTCAAAGCAAAACTCTATTCACAGCGACACACGGCTCTCATGGAACAATCGTTTCAGTGCTCATTCTGTCAGCTTGTTTGGAGGCTTCCGCATGAACATTGAGTCTTTCACTCGCAGCCAGCAGTTGGGCTACAACACTGGTAGTGACAAGACTCCGTTCATGAGCGCTTCGCTTGCCAATCCAAAGGCATTCGGTGTCGACGAGTCATGGAAAAACATCGATATGTATCTTCAGGCGAACTATGGTTATCGCGAGCGTTACTATGCGCAGCTCAATCTTACCACATCGGCATCTTCACGCTTTGGCAAGGAAGCCGATGGCGGTATGAAACTCTTCGGCGTCAAGTGGGGCGTATTCCCTTCATTGCAGGCATCGTGGGTGCTCACAAATGAATCTTGGTTCCCGAAGAGCGACTACGTGAACCACCTTCTCATCACAGCCGGTTATGATATTAGCGGCAACGACAACATAGACGTTTATGCTGCAAGAAGTTTCTTCGGCTCATCTCTTTATCTTAATTCTATTGCAGGAATTTCAATATCCGGAGTCGGCAATACGAATATCAAGTGGGAGACTACTGCTCGTGCCAACGGCGGTATTCAAGGTAAGTTCTTTAACAATAGGCTTAGCGCAGGTTTTAACTACTTTACTTCCACCACATCAGATCTTCTGACACTCCAGTCACTTAGTTTCTTGACCGGTATTGAGACGAACTGGGCGAACTCTGGCAAGATGGAGAACACCGGCTACGACGCTACCCTCGTTGGCAAACCTATAGCATCAAAGGACTGGTCTTGGGAAATCGGTGTAAGCGTAGGTCATTACAAGAACAAGATCCAATCTCTCGGTCTTAGTGAAGGAAAGACATCTTTCACTACAGAGGTGGGTGACGCAACGATCCTTACCAAGGAGGGAGAAGCAGCCAATCTCTTCTATGGCTATCGTACAAAAGGCGTATTTTCAACAACAGAGCAGGCCCAGCAGAAAGGTCTCTATATCATGGACCAGAATGGTGTTGACAAACACTATTTCGGAGCCGGCGACATGATTTTTGATGATGTCAACGGTGATAATGAGATTAATGAGAAAGACCAGGTTGTAATAGGTAATCCCAATCCTGACTTTTATGGAAACATCTTCACTTCTCTTACTTGGAAGCGCATCCGCCTTGATGTCAATTTCAATTATTGTCTTGGCAATGATGCGTTCAACTATATGCGCTCTCAGCTTGAAGGAGGATGCCGTTTCTTGAATCAGACAACGGCCCTTACACAACGTTGGCAAATGGAAGGTCAGGAGACGTCTGTTCCAAAACTGTCTTTCCAGGATGAGATGGGTAACTCTCGCTTCTCTGACCGTTGGATAGAAGATGCGTCGTATATCAAGTTGAAGTCGGTAACCCTCAGTTACGATCTTCCTCTCAAGACATCGTTCCTTCAAGGACTTGAGTTCTGGATCCAAGGAAACAATCTCTTCACCGTAACCAAGTATCTCGGTACAGATCCGGAGTTCTCTTCAGGTGCCTCAGTCATCGGACAGGGAATCGACTACGGATGTCTCGGGTCAAGCCGCAGCATTGTTGGCGGTATAAAGATCAAGCTATAATTGAAAATAATAATTGACAATTGATAATTGAAAATTAATTATGGATAAATTCAATATAATCAAGAAAATTATAAATCGTGGCCGTTCGCTGATTCTTCTCATGTCGGTTACTTCAGCAGCATTACTGGTCACCACGTCCTGCGAGGATTTCCTTGATGTAGATTCCAACATGGTCATCGATGCCGGCGAAAATCATCTTTCAACCGCGCGAGACTCTATCTATTCTGTTATAGGGATACTCAACAAGATGCAGGCCATTGCCGACCGTACTGTACTTCTCGGTGAAGCACGCGGCGACCTTGTTGACATCACCAACAATACATCCAAGGATCTGCGCGACCTTGCCCTTTTTAATGTCGGAGATGATAACAAGTACAACTCGCCACGTGAATATTATGCCATCATTAACAATTGCAATTATTTCATTGCAAACGTTGATACGGCAATGACCAATAACCGTAACGAGAACGTTTTCCTTAACGAATACGCCGTTGTAAAGGCTATCCGGGCGTGGACTTATCTCCAGCTTGTAACAATTTACGGCAAGGTACCTTTCGTAACTGAACCCATCCTTTCCAAGGAGGGGGGCGAGAAGACATACCCGATGTACGACATCCGGCAAATCTGCGACTATTTCCTCAACGAGGATGGTCTTCAGAATCTTGCGGATAACGATAACGTCACTTATCCTTCCTATGGCAACATAAAGAGTACACCGTCTCGTCTGTTCTACGTTCAGCTGAACCTTATTCTCGGCGATCTCTATCTTTGGCGCGGTTCTCTTCTCCATTCTAAAGACGATTATCTCAATGCAGCCAAACGCTACTATTCTTACATAAGGAATCGTAATGGCAAGACAGTAAGTTCTGCTTATCCAATGTCTGGCTATGGATCCTGGTGGGATAACTATTCTTTATGGAATGGGAAAGAGGTTTACACTTCATGGCTTAATATGTTTGTGGACGAGTCGGGCGCACCAAATTGTGAGACGGTAACCATCATTCCGATGGACTCGGTTCGTTCAGAAGGCAACTATAGCGAGCTTCGTGGCATTTTCTGTTCAGAGTATAGATCTGGCGACAATCTGGAAGTTGAACTCGTTCCGTCGGAGTCGATGAAAGAACTTTCTGCTGCGCAAGAATATTGCTATTATGATACAAAAGCAGAAAAGTTCTTCTACGCACCGAAGAACCTTCCTGACTACTTAGATGGAGACCTCCGCTTGGCATGTATATGGGGACAGAATGAAAATTCGGTAAACGGTAAGGGGGAACATTTCACCTATCAAGCTATGGGTAAGTCCTACACTAAAAATGGTAACATTCACATTTACCGCCGCGCTCAGGTTTATCTTCGCTTTGCCGAGGCTATGAACCGTGCCGGTTTCCCGCGCTACGCATATCATATTCTCGCTTCGGGCGTCAACAATGCTGTTATAGAGAACTGTATTGTTCCATTCCTGGACGAGACCGATCAAAATACGGTCCTTGAAGAATTCGGTTTTCCGACGTCAACATACATTGTCGCCTCATGGCGGTCAGGCATTCCCGGTATTGAATATAACGATCGAATATCGAACTATAATCACATAGGTATTCATAGTCGTGGCAGCGGCGAGTCTGCATTCAACGACTATTACAAGATGCCTTACGGAGAAGCTGTTATTGATACCGTAGAAGTGTTGGATGACAATGGCGATGTTATCGATTATGCTTTAAATGTCCATAAAGACAGTGAGACAGAAGGCCTTGTTGAACGACAGATACTGGCAGTAGAGGATATGATTATCGATGAGATGGCGCTTGAAACAGCGTTTGAAGGTTATCGCTTCTACGATCTCATGCGTGTGGCATATCGCCGTGACCCGTCATATCTTGCTCAAAAGATATACGCTCGAAATGGCAGTATGGGTACGACCACAATAAGTGCCGACCTCAACAATACCAATAATTGGTTTTTGAAATGGAATGGTAAAATCGGAATTTACTAAGCCGTATTTCCCGAATAGAATAAGTAATGGGGTTGTGTCGTAATTGAAGTTTTGCGGCATAACCCCATTGCCTTTTGTTTCCATTATGTAAGGTGCCCGGAAATAAGTGTTATTTTTTTGATTATAAGTTTGTCAGAGTAGACAGTAACGATCGGAATGTATGAGATTCTGACATGGATTGGTCCATTGCCAGTTTTTTTTCAGCAGATTTTCCGATTCTTCCGGGCCCCAGGTGCCGGCCGGATACCCGTATAACGGCAGGTGGGAATTGTCGCGGAATTGGGTCTGTATCGGAGTCAGGAATTCCCAAATGGCCTCCAGTTCTTCGGAGCGTGTGAACAGCAGTTGGTCTCCCCGGATGCAGTCGAGCAATAGCCGCGCATAAGCATCGAGGAAGGAATGTTCATATTCAGCATATTGGAAATTCATGCTGACCGGTTCAAAGGTGAATGCCGCGTCGTTTTCATTGGGCCGTTTGAGTGCAAATTGAAGCTGGATACCCTCATGAGGGGCGATGCGGAGTATGAGGCGCTGGTTCATGTGTTCACGCCCCAGGCAGGTATTGAACAGGCAGATCGGGGCGGGCTTGAAGTGTATTACGATCTCGCTCACTTTGGTGGGCATGGCCTTGCCAGTCCGCAGGTAGAAAGGGACGCCGCTCCAGCGCCAGTTGTCGATCTGTAGCCGCAATGCCACGAATGTCTCGGTGCGCGAAGAGGGGATAACATCCGGTTCCTCGCGGTAGGCGACAATGCTTTTGCCCATGCGGCCCTGTCCAGCAAGATATTGTCCGCGGACCGTCTGACGGGCGACCTCTTCTTCCGTGACGGGCCGCAGCGATGAGAAAACTCGGCGGCTTTCGTCGTGCAGGCATTGTGCGGTCAGAGAAACGGGAGGCTCCATGGCGATGAGGGAAAGGAGTTGCATGAGATGGTTCTGCACCATGTCGCGCAGGGCTCCGGCTTGATCGTAATAACCGCCGCGTCCGGTGATTCCCATATCCTCGACAGCCGTGATTTCGATGTGGCTGATGAACTGTCGGTTCCACAAAGGCTCGAAAATTCCGTTGCCGAAACGAAAAACAAGGAGATTTTGAACTGTTTCTTTGCCTAAATAATGATCGATGCGGAAAATCTGGTCGTTGCGGAAACTGCGGCTCAGGTTTCGTGACAGTCGCCGGGCGGAGACGAGATCATGGCCGAACGGTTTTTCGATCACCAAACGGCTCCATCCATTGTCTGGGGCCGAGAGACCATATCGGGCTATCTGCTCCGGAATGACATTGTAAAGAGCCGGACTGGTGGCGAGATAGAAAAGGTAATGGCGTGACATCTGGTATTTTTCACGGATGATTTCTATCTCTTTTTTCAACCGTAGGAAATGATCCGGTTCGCGGACGTCGGTCGACTGAAAATAGAGTCGGCTTAGAAATTCGCGCATGCGATCGTCAGTTTTGTGAACGGCAGTCAGGCGGGTTTGCGCCTGCTGGCGGAAGTCATCCGGACTCCAGCCACGGCGTGCTACCCCGATGATAGCAAATTCTTTGGGCAGGAGTTTGCGGATGAACAGGTCGTAGAGTGCCGGAATCAGTTTTTTGTTGCAGAGGTCGCCGGTAGCGCCGAAAATCGTGAGAATCATAGTGCCGTCTCTTCCCATTCAAGATGAAACATCTCTCCGCGCGGTCGGTCGGTGCGTTCTATCTGGTGTGCTCCGAAATAATCTCTTTGCGCTTGCGTTAGATAAAGCGGCAATCGGGCTGTGGCCATAGTCAGAAAATATTGCAGTGCTGTGCAGAGAACCGGACAAGGGATATGCATGCTATTGGCAAAGGCCACGACCGATTTTAGTGCGTCGACACAGGCCGGCAATTCATTGCGGTAGATTCCGGCGAGCAGAAGCGATGGGCATTGAGGATCGTAGTGGAAGGCTCCTTTGATTCGTTCAAGTAGCGGGCTGCGCAGGATGCAGCCCGCACGCCATACGGCAGCGGCATCTTCGAGCGAGAGACCGTAATCTTCTTCTCCTGAGGCGGCATGTAATAGCGAGAATCCTTGTGAAAATATGAGCATCTTGCACATTTTAAATGCTTTGCGTATAGACTCTTTGTCTGGGATTGGAAGCTCCTGTGTATGCTCTTTGTCGGAGGGTGTGGGTGATGTGCAACCCGTGCAGAGCGGGTGTAGATCGTCGATCCGATAGCTTTCCGCGATTGCGGTGCGCAGCTCCTTCTGTGCCGATGCCGACCGCTGCATGACGGCGGCGGACAGCAGGCTGACGTCTGTGTCGTAATTCATGGCCGCAGAGATACACCATCGGCCGGTACCTTTCTGATGGGCCACGTCAAGAATGGCGTCGAGCAGGTGGCATCCTTCGGTTTTCTTTTGGAGAATGCGGCTCGTAATTTCCAGCAAATAACCTCCTTCGTCGGCCTGTTCCCATTGGCTGAGGACTTCTGCGATCTGCCAGTATCCGATGTTTAGTCCTCGTTTCATGAGATCGAAAATTTCCGCGATGGCCTCCATCTCGGCATATTCGATACCGTTGTGCACCATTTTGACAAAATGGCCGGCTCCGCCTTTCCCCATCCATAGGCAACAGGATTGGCCGTCGGTAGGAGCGACCGCGGCCGCATCGGTCAGCATTTGGCACACGGCAGACCAGCCTTTCACGTCTCCACCGGCCATGATGGACGGGCCGTGTAATGCTCCGTCGGCTCCGCCGGAAATGCCGCATCCTATGAAATGGATTCCGGTGCTGCGGAAAGAGTCGCAACGCCGCTCGGTGTCTTTATAAAAAGAGTTGCCTCCGTCAATGATCACGTCGCCTGCGGAAAGCCTGGCGCGGAGGCGGACAAGCATTTCATCGACGGCCTCTCCTGCTTTGACCATGAGTATGATCCGACGAGGTTCGGCCAATTGGCCCATCAGCTGGTCGAAAGTGAAAGCCATGGTGAGATTTTCCTTGAGTTTGTTATAGTCATAACGACCGCCGGGAGTAGCGTATGGACTGCCGGCCCCGAAATCTTTTTCCAGTTTGGTCAGAAAATCCCGGACCCGTTCCGTATGGCGGTTGAAGACGGAAACATGATAGCCGCGCGAGGCTAAATTGATAGCCAGATTGGAGCCCATGACTCCCAGGCCGATGACGGCGACATCCGATTTGTTCATATTTGTTGCTTTTTTTCAACGATAACAAATGCTGTAGCTGGTCGGTTTAAATTTTATTGATTATCTTCGCCGGCAAAAGCAGTTAAAACAGAATTGGAAAAGGATGCGAAAGATAGAATTGCTGTCGCCGGCGCGGAATGCGGAAATAGGAATCGAGGCTTTTAATCACGGTGCGGATGCCGTGTATATCGGTGCTCCCCGTTTCGGGGCTCGTGCGGCGGCGGGCAATACGGTGGCGGACATAGAACGGCTGACGGCCTACGGGCACCGTTTCGGGGCCAGGACTTTTGTGGCTCTCAATACCATTATGACCGATGAGGAACTGGAAGAGGCCGGTCGCCTCACTTGGCAATTGTATGAAGCCGGTGTCGATGCGCTGATTGTACAGGATTGGGGATTGCTTTCGATGAAATTGCCTCCGGTAGAATTGCATGCCAGTACGCAGATGGATAACCGGACGGTAGAAAAGGTGCGTCTTCTGCAGCAGTTGGGTATGAAGCGGGTGGTGCTTGCGCGTGAACTGTCGGTAGCGCAGATCAGGGCCATTCATGAGGCAGTAGACGTGGAGCTGGAGTGTTTTGTGCATGGGGCGCTGTGTGTCAGTGTGAGTGGACAATGTTATTTGAGTGCCGCGCTGAACGGTCGTTCGGCCAACCGAGGTGAGTGTGCCCAGCCTTGTCGCCTGCCGATGGATCTGCTGGACGGACGGGGAAAAACGCTTGTCGGCAACAAGCATCTTCTTTCTTTGAAAGACATGAACCGAAGCAGTGCCCTGGAAGAAATGATTGAGGCCGGTGTCTCTTCTCTCAAGATCGAGGGACGACTGAAAGATATGGGGTATGTAAAAAATGTGACCGCCTACTATCGGAAAAAACTGGATGCCATTTTGGAGGGACATTCCGGCGAGTGGCGGGCTGCTTCCGACGGTCATTGTACTTATACTTTCGAGCCCCGTCCGGAGGCCTCTTTCAATCGGGGCTTTACCTCTTATTATATCCGCGGTGGTCGGGAAACCGAGTCGGGACGTTTGGAGGAGATCTGGAGCATGGACACTCCCAAGTCTGTGGGAGAAAGAATCGGTGTGATTCGCAGGGTGGAAAAAGAGGCTTTTCTTATGGGGGAGGAGGCCGCGATGTTACACAACGGAGATGGTTTGGTTGCTAAAAAAACCGATGGAAATATTTTAGGTTTCCGTTTGAATAAGAATGATATAAATGCTCATCGGATTTATCCTGCCGGTGGAAGCGCTATTACCGCGCAACTGTGTCCGGGGATGACGGTTTACAGAAATCTGGATTATGTTTTCGATCAGTTGCTGCAGAAACCTTCTGCGGTCAGGAAAGTGCCGGTTGACATGTGCTTGGAAATCTCTTCTGGCGGTTTGTTTCTAAGATTGTCTGACGGGCACGGAGTGGCAGCAGAGGTGAGGCGGGATGCTGTTTTTGAAACAGCAAGGCAACCGCAACGGGAAAATTATCGGCGGCAGCTTTCCAAATTGGGTGATACCTGCTTCCTGTTGCGACAGTTGGAGATCCGTATTGATGGACCGGAAGATTATTTCATTCCATCTTCCTTATTGTCAGAGGTTCGGCGGGAGCTTTGCGAAAGGTTTTTGCAACAACGGGAAGAGTACTTCTCCCGATTGCGACGCGCTTTTATAGCACCGGATTATATTGCTTCGGCCGCTTGTTTGGAGGCCTCAGGGGTTGTGCCGGATAGTTACCTGGCCAATGTGATGAACCATCGTGCCGCAAAGTTCCTTCAGAATATGAATTTGGAAAAGGTGGCAGCGGCTTTTGAATTGTCTCCGGTCGACCGGGTTCCGGTCATGTTCACTTCCCACTGCCTGAAATTTGCACTCGGATATTGTCCTAAATATCAGCATCCGCACACTCAGCTCGAAGAGCCCTTAAGCCTGAAAATAGGGGGAAAGAAATTTCTGATAAAATTTGGCTGTAAAAATGATTGTCTTTCGGAAATATTCGTTATATTTGCAACTCCTAAATAATAAACGAATTTATTCTCCCCATGAGTGACGTAAAAAAAATAAAGACAGCCCTCGTATCTGTGTATCATAAAGACGGGTTGGATGAGATTATAAAGAAATTGCACGTAGAAGGCGTTCGGTTGCTTTCTACCGGTGGAACCCAAAAGTTTATCGAAGAATTGGGAGTGCCATGCGATGCGGTTGAGGATTTGACGACTTATCCCTCTATCTTGGGCGGTCGTGTGAAAACTTTGCACCCGAAGGTGTTCGGCGGTATCTTAGGCCGTCGTGACAATGCCGGTGATAAGGAGCAGATGAGTCAGTATGAAATCCCGGAAATCGATTTGGTGATCGTGGATCTCTATCCATTTGTCGATACGGTGGCTTCCGGTGCCGATTTCCAAAGTATCATCGAAAAAATAGACATCGGTGGTATCTCGTTGATTCGTGCTGCTGCCAAGAATTTTAAAGATGTGGTTATCGTGGCCTCTAAAGCTCAATATCAGGCATTGTCTGATATGTTGGCCTCTAAGGGCGCCGCTTCCGATTATGAAGATCGTTTGTGGTTTGCCGAGCAGGCATTTGGCGTGTCGTCTTCCTATGACACTTCAATCCATGCTTGGTTTGCTGAACAGAAATAATGCCTCATGTCGTTGTCCGAGAAATGGAATGAACAATTCATCTGTGACATTGTTTTTGTAAAAGGATTGTGTTAGCAACAAGTCAGTAACTCAAAATCAGAAAATTAAAAAATGGGTTTATTTTCGGGTTTATTTTCACTTACCCAGGAAGTCGCTATTGACCTTGGTACGGCCAATACGATTATTATACATAATGGGAAAATTGTCGTAAATGCTCCTTCTATCGTCGCTTTGGAGTCGCGCAATGACAAATTGATTGCTGTCGGCCATAAGGCGCAGCAGATGATGGGAAAAACTCCGGAGGGTATTAAAACTGTCCGCCCGCTGAAAGATGGTGTAATTGCCGACTTCTATGCAGCGGAACAGATGATTCGCGGTATGATCAAGATGGCTTTCAAGACGAATCGTTTCTTCGCTCCTTCACTCCGTATGGTGGTATGTATCCCGTCCGGTTCTACTGAAGTGGAGATTCGTGCCGTGCGAGACTCAAGCGAACATGCCGGAGGCCGTGACGTATATATGATTTATGAACCGATGGCTGCTGCAATCGGTATTGGTATCGATGTTCTGGCGCCGGAAGGAAATATGATTGTGGATATTGGAGGTGGATCGACTGAAATCGCCGTGATCTCGTTGGGAGGTATTGTTTCCAACAAATCCATTCGTATTGCCGGCGATGATCTTACCCAGGATATTATGGAATACATGAGCCGTCAGCATAATATTCGTGTGGGCGAGGCTACAGCTGAAAAGATTAAGATCAATGTGGGTTCCGCCCTTACCGTGTTGGATACTCCGCCGGAAGATTATATCGTACGAGGTCCGAATAAGTTGACCGCGCTTCCGATGGAGGTTCCTGTCAGCTATCAGGAGGTCGCTCATTGTATTGAAAAGTCGATATCGAAAATTGAAGCGGCCGTCCTCTCCGCATTGGAAGCTACTCCGCCGGAATTGTATGCCGATATTGTGAGAAATGGCATCTATTTAACCGGTGGCGGTGCTATGTTGCGCGGTCTGGACAGGCGTTTGCAGGATAAGATCGGTATTCAGTTCCACGTGGCGGAAGATCCGCTGCTCAGCGTAGCCAAAGGCACGGGTACGGCATTGCAAAATATTGAGCGTTATCCTTTCCTGATTCGATAAAAGGATCTTGATATGTGGAATCTGGTTCACTTCTTTACCAAAAACAGCCCGTTTTTTACGTGGCTGTTTTTGGCCGTATTAAGTTGCTTCTTGCTATTCGGACAGAATCCCTATCATCGCAGTGTCTGGCTGACCAGCGCCAATGATGTTACCGGCACAATCAATTCTTTTGTCAGTAACTTCACCGGATATTTCGGTTTACGTCAGATCAATGAAGATTTGTTGGAATTGAATGGCTGTTTAGAGGCTGAGAATCTCGCTTTACGGCAGCAATTACTTCGTTATGCGGAACTGGCAGCCGAAGAAAACGGGATGGTACGTCAGTATGACTATCGGGTTGCCCATGTGGTTAATAATAGTATTACTCAGGCTCAGAATTATATTACCTTAAACAAAGGCGCAGTGGATGGTGTCACGCCAGATTTGGGTGTGGCCGATCATAATGGTATCGTCGGTATTATTTCTTCTGTCAGCGATCATTATTCGTTGGTCATTAGTGTGCTGAATCCTAAGTTCCGTTTGAGTGCAAAGTTACAGAATAGTGAATTTTTCGGATCTTTGATGTGGGATGGGAGTGACTATCGTTATGTTTTGCTGCAGGATTTACCGCGAACGATTTCCTGCCAACCGGGCGATACAGTAGTGACGACGGGTTATTCTACTTCATTTCCGGAGGGGGTACCGGTCGGGACGGTTGTCGATTCTTATTCCCAGGATGATAATAATTTTATCACATTAAAGGTGTCGCTGTTTACCGATTTCAGCCGCTTGAATGATGTGCATATCATCATGAATGCTTATCAGCAGGAACAAAAGGAATTGCAGGTTTCTGCAAATTAATTTGTAGTTTGCCGCAAATAATTTTAATCATTCCATATTATGATAGCGATTTATAGTTTGTTATATATGTTGCTTTGTATAGTCTTACAAGTGCTGATCTTTAATCATTTGCATTTGTTAGGCGGTGTGGCACTGATATATGTCTGCATGCTGGTGAAACTTCCGGTAGAATGGCCGCGCGGCGTGCAGATTTTGATAGGTTTTTTGGCCGGTTTGTGTGTCGACTGCTTCTGTAATACTCCGGGGATGCATGCTTTGGCCGGTTGTACAATGATGTGGATGCGGGTTCCGCTATTACATCTGTTTGTCGTTTCCGATGAGGTGAAAAACGGTTTGCCGGGACTACGTTTGTTGGGAATGTCGGTATTCTTACGTTATGCTCTGACTGTTATTTCTCTCTATTGTATTATCTTATATACAGTAGAGGCACTTTCGGTTTTTCATTGGGAGATAGTTCTCACGAAAATACTGATAAGTATCTTGATGACGTTGTTGTTGTCTTTGGTTCTGGAACTTGCTGCTAAAAGGTAAAAGGGTATGCTTCAAGATTATGAACTGGAAAAAAGGCGTTTCGTCGTTGGCGGAATCATTGTGGTCATTCTGCTGATTTATGTAACACGTCTGTTTTTCCTGCAGGTGATGAATGAGGATCTGAAACGGCAGGCTATGGACAATGCGTTTCTGACCAGAACCAAATATCCTGCACGCGGGATGATTTACGACCGCAACGGAAAATTGTTGGTTTATAATCAGCCGGCTTATGATCTGGTTGTAACGATGAGAGAGGTTAAAGGGCTCGATACCCTTGATTTCTGTAACACGTTAGGCATCACTAAGGAGATATTTGTCCGTCGTATGAAGGATATTAAGGACCGTCGAAAGAATCCGGGGTATTCGGCCTATACACTTCAGACATTTGCGACGCAGTTGTCCGGCCAGGATTATGGCATTTTGCAGGAAAAACTATATAAGTACCCTGGTTTTGAGATTCGGAACCGTACTATCCGCCAATATAAGTATAAGATCGCTCCGCACATTTTGGGTAATATACGGGAGGTCTCGTTACGCGATATGCAGCAAGACGATTACTATCAGCGCGGAGATTACACCGGTGACCTGGGGGTAGAGAAAAGTTATGAGAAATATCTCCGTGGCGAGAAAGGAAAAGAAATTCTTTTACGTGATGTCCACGGTATTGTGAAAGGAAAGTATGAAGACGGAAAATATGATTTGGCACCGGTTCCAGGGAAAAATCTGACATTGACTATCGACGCCGATTTGCAAGCTTATGCTGAAAGTCTTATGGTCAATAAGGTCGGAGCCGTGGTAGCGATTCAACCGCAGACGGGCGAGATTCTTTGTATGGTTTCCAGTCCGACTTTCGATCCATCCCGTCTGGTTGGCCGCCAGCGTGGAAAGAACTATCAAGAGTTGGTGAAAGATCCTTACAAGCCGCTTTATGACCGTGCCATTTCTGCATCTTATCCGCCCGGTTCCACATTTAAGCCTACCCAGGGGCTGATCGCCCTGCAGGAAAATATCATTACGACTTCGACGACTTTTTCCTGTACCAGCGGTTACCGGGTCGGCAAGTTCAAATTGGGATGTCATGCTCATTCCTCGCCAGTAGCTCTCGTTCCTGCTATTGCGACCTCTTGCAATGCCTATTTTTGTGCCGCTTTTCGTGCTATGATCGACAATCATAGAAAATATAAGGATATTCAGGAGTCGTTTGATGTCTGGAAAAATTATATGGTCTCCATGGGCTATGGTTACAAACTTGGCGTCGATATTCCGAACGAGGGCCGCGGCTTTATTCCTAATGTCAAATATTATAATAAGGCCTTTCGCACTGACAAATGGAAATCTCTGAATGTGGTTTCTATCTCGATCGGGCAAGGTGAGATTTTGGCCACACCGTTACAGATCGCCAATTTAGCGAGCACGATTGCCAATCGCGGGCATTTTTATACGCCTCATGTCATCAAGGCTATCGAAGATACGGCAATTCCGGATACTTTTCTGGTTGCCCGCCGGCCGATGATCGATCGTAAATATTATGATTACATTGTTCAGGGAATGCGTTCTGCGGTTTTAGGCGATCAGCATGCCGGTGCTACCTGCCGCGGCGCCAGCATTCCGGGAATCGAGGTCTGCGGAAAAACCGGAACGGCGCAGAATCCTCATGGAAAGGACCATTCCGTATTCATGGGATTTGCTCCTATGAATGATCCGCAGATTGCTGTCTGCGTCTATGTGCAGAATGCCGGCTTCGGCGCTACATACGGCGTTCCTATAGGAAGCCTTGTAATGGAGAAGTATCTTAACGGAAAGATTGACGAAAGTCGTAAGCATGTCGAAGACCGGATGCTCACCTCTTCAACGATTCAGTTTATACATTTAAAGAAATAGTTACGGTTATGTTGGTACGTAAGGCAGAATTTTTCAAGTCGATAGATTGGTGGACGATTGTCTTATATGTTATCATGGTGGTGGCCGGATGGCTGACGATTCATGCTGCCAGTTATGATTATGATAATTCTTCCATGTTTACCTTCCAGCACTTTGCGGGGAAACAGTTTATATGGATGTCGATGGCATTTGCGCTTGCGATCGTGATCATGAGCGTCGATACGAAAATCTATATGACTTACCCGCCGGTCATTTATGTCTTGATGATGATTCTCTTGCTGGTGACCATATTTATTGCACCGGAAACCAAAGGTTCGCATTCCTGGTTGCCGATTGGCAGTGTGAAAATTCAGCCGGCGGAATTTGCCAAAACAGCCACCGTGTTGATGCTGGCATGGCTGTTCAACTGCTATAATTATAAATTTACAAAGCCTTGGAATTTTCTGAAAGCCTGTCTGATTGTTCTTTTGCCGGTGGGATTGATTATTGCACAAAAAGAAACCGGTTCTGCGCTGGTATATTTTTCGCTTATCTTGCTTTTTTATCGTCAGGGAATGTCAGGAATTGTGCTGTTCAGCGGTTTTACGGCCATCATGATATTTGTTCTGGGTCTGAAATATAGTGTGGATATTGAAACAGGCGAACCACTGCTTCTGGGACAAAACATCGTGTTAACCATCATCCCGTTCCTTATTTCCGGCATGTGTCTGTTTTATGCCAAGAAACCGCAGGCGTTTTGGATCACTTTCGGGGTGGCTTCCGTGGCTTTTCTTTGTGCCTATATTTTGGAAAATTTTGTTCCGCTGCCGTTTGAGTGGAAATACCGTTGGGTGACATGGGCCGTCTGTCTGTTCGATGTGCTTTATTGTTTCTGGCTGTGGCTTTTTTACAAATATCAGCGATATCTGACTATCGGTTTATTTTCGCTTGCATTTATCGGTTTCCTTTTTTCTGTGGAGATGGCGTTCAATAAACTGGATGACCATCAGCGCAGGCGTATCGAGGTTCTTCTCGGTATGCGGGAAGATTTAAAGGGGGCGGGATATAACGTCAATCAGGCCAAGATAGCCATTGGTTCGGGAGGATTGACCGGCAAAGGTTATCTGGAAGGAACACAAACCAAGTTGAGCTACGTGCCGGAGCAGCATACGGACTTTATTTTCTGTACGATAGGAGAAGAAGAGGGATTTACAGGCTCTCTGGCTGTATTGGTGCTCTTCGGTATTTTGATTTTGCGATTGATCTACCTTGCCGAGCGACAACGTACGATTTTTGCACAGGTCTATGGTTATGGTGTAGTGTCGATTTTCGCAATCCATGTCTTTATCAACATCGGGATGGTCATCGGTTTATGTCCAGTCATCGGTATTCCGCTTCCGTTTTTCAGTTACGGCGGTTCCGGTTTATGGTCGTTTACCATATTATTATTTATCTTTTTGAAGTTGGATGCCGCACGCACTGAAAATTATTGATCGGGCGGCCTGCCGGCGACTTTTTGCCTTATGAAATTTATCCACACGGCCGATTGGCATCTGGGTCATACCCTTTATCAGCATTCGCGGGCAGAGGAATTTGCCGCTTTCTTCGATGCTTTGCGTTCCACCATAGCGGCTGAAGCCCCCGATGTGCTGTTGGTGGCCGGCGATATTTTCGATACCTCCATGCCTACTGTGGAGGCCCAGGAATTTTATTATAGCACAGTGGTTTCATTGCATCAGGTTCGCCCGGAGATGAAGATTATTATCATTGCCGGCAATCATGACAGTGCCTCGCGTCTGGAGGCCCCCAACCGCTTGTGGGAAGCGCTGAATGTCGCTGTGGTCGGCCATCTTGAACGGAGAGAGGCGGGATTTCCTTATGAAAAGCATCTCATTACGATAGAAAACGCCGGTCGGCCGGTGGCCTATGTAGCCGCCTTGCCTCATACATACGTAGGAAATTTACCTCATACGACTGAGGGAGAGGATGACTATCAGGCGCGTGTGCTGCAATGGTTTAGAACACTCCGAAATGAAATCGACCGCCGGCGTGCCGGGAGGGAAATACCGGTGTTGGCTGTCGCTCATCTTTCTGCGGTATCTCATCCGGACCGGGTGGCCCTGGAGGGGATAGGCGGAAAGGATATAATAGACTTGGAACCGTTGTCGGCCATGTTCGACTATGTGGCCCTGGGGCATATACATCGTCCGGGTCGCTGTGAAGATGGGGGAAATGTTCTTTATTCCGGAGCCCCGATTCCCATATCTTTTGAAGAGACCTATCCCCATGGTGTCGTGGTCGGCGAGCTGATCTCAGGCAGCATCCTGAACCTTCGCCGGGTCGATTATCCGACGTTGATTCCCCTCTGCCGTGTGCCCTTGGAACCGGCTCCTCCTGAAACGGTATTGCAGGCATTGTCCGATTTTCCTGCCGACCGGCGCGCTTATGTACAGGCTCAGATATTTCAGTTGGGCCCGGCCATCCCGGATCTGAAAGATCAGGTGCGTCAGAGGTTGCAGGGCAAACAGGCCTTATTTTGCGATATCAAATATACTTATCCGGAGACGAATCAGGAGAGCCGGCGCATACAGATCAGAAATGTGTCCGAATTACGGGCTATCGATCCCTTGACCATGGCGAAGAACTACTATGAAGAGCAGACCGGTGTGCCGATGACCGACGGGCAACTTGCATTGTTTAACCAGGTAGTGGAGGAAATCCGGCAATGAAGATCTTACGACTTAAAATAGAGAATCTGGCTTCGATTGCGGAGGCCGATATTGATTTTGACGCCGGCCGGCTGGGCGGTGAATCCATCTTTCTGATTTGCGGTGATACCGGTGCCGGCAAGACTACCTTGCTGGACGCCATTACCATCGCTCTTTATGACGAGGTTTCCCGCTATTCTGTTGCGGCCAACGAGCGCTTCCTTTTTGACGAGGCCAATGGTGATATGGCTGTCGGCAACGTGCTGAATATTGTGCGTCGCGGGAGTGTTTCCGCTTCGTCGGAGGTCACTTTTCGCGCCGATGACGGTATTCTTTATAAAGCCGTCTGGGCGGTAGCGCGGGCTCGTCGGAAATTGGGCGGACGCTTTCAGGCCAAGACCCGCGAATTGCATGATTTGACCCATGGCCGGATTATCGCTTCCAGTCAGAAAGAATGTCAGACGGTCATTCCGCAGGTCATCGGCCTGAGTTATGAGCAGTTTATCAAGACCGTGATGTTGCCGCAAAACCAATTCGCAGAGTTTTTGCGGGCCTCACGTAAAGATAAGAGTGAAATTCTGGAGATGCTGGTCGGTAACGATATTTATTCTACGATTTCCAAGCGGCTGCATGAGCATACTTTGCAGGCCAGGCGTGACAAAGAGGATGCACAGACCCTTTTGGGGACGGTGCGGCTGTTTACACCGGAAGAGCGTGCGGCTGTTGTCACTGGTTGCGAAGGGCTTTCTGCCCGTCGGCAGGAGTTGCAGAAGCAATGCCGGAATCTGGAGGCCGGACTTCAATGGTTGCGCGATGAGCTCAGGCTCCGGCAGTCTTTGGATGAGGCCCGGCTGCAATGTACGGCCTTGGATCGTTTGACCGGTTCGCCGGAGATGCAGGAACGTTTCCGGCTTTTGCATCGTTATGACTGCTTAGCAGATCTGTTTCCCCGTGTAGAACAGCTTCTAATGCGTCGCCACGAGATCGGGCAGTGCCAGACACGCCGTGCAGAGGCCCTGCGTATGAGGCAGGAGACGCTGCCGGCTTTGCAGGCCGAGGTTGCCCGTCTGACGCAAGCGTTGACAATGGTACAGCAGGCGCATGCTGCTTTGGAGGAAGAACGACGGAGAACAATCTCTGCTGTTCAGGAAATGCCGCGCCAGCTGTTGCAACAGCAATTGGAGCAACTGGAGTCGCAGGACCGGCAACGGATGGAGGCCGTGACTGTTCTGACTCTGATGGCGGCATCACTTGAGGAAGAAGAGATGATCCGTGTGCAATGGATGCAGCTACAACAGGAATTGGAGGGGCTTCCGGCGCGGCTGAAAGAATTACAGTCGGTACTCTCCCTCCGTCGGGAGCAGTTTGAAAGTGCCAATCGGCTGTATGAACAGCAGGCCGCGGCTATGGACGATTGGGCCCGGCGATGCCGCGCCCGGCTTGAACCCGGGCAGCCTTGTCCGGTGTGTGGAAGTCTGGAGCACCGGATCAGTCCGGACGAATTGCTGATCGATCTTATCGGGCAGGCACGCCGGCAGCGGGATGAAATTCATGCACAATGGGTCGCTGTCCAAGGGGAAGAGACCGCATTGCATCGGCGATGGCAGGAGGCCGGAGTTTCATTGGAACAATCTCGGCGGCAACAGTCGGCCGTAGTTGTCAAGGTCAAGACTCTTTGCGGGCAATGGGCAAGGTTGTTTCCCAAGATGGCCGATCAGGTTCCGGAACGGTACATGGAATTGCTGAAATGGCTGAAAGAAGAGCAGGTCCGTCTCAATGCGGAGCGCCTCCGTCTGCAGGAAGCGCTGCAAGAGGCCTCCCGTCGGGAAGTCTCGCTTCGTCAAGCAGAACAGGCCTACGCCGACAATCTGAAACAGGAAACCTTGCTGACCGGGCGGTTGGCAGAGGCCAATCACCGTTGTCAAGCTATTGTTAATGAGCAGGAGGCCGCCGATCGGACCCTTGGACAACAGATTCAGGTGGCACAGGCCGAGATGAACCGGTTGTTGGAATATCTTCAGGTCGCCTTGGAAAAATACAATCGGGATTTACGGGATAAAGATGATCCAGTTATGGATCTGGAAGGATTGATTGCTTTCTCTTCCAGTCGTCAGCGTGTTGTCGCCCTTCGTCTCGAAGTGGAGAAATTGCAACAGCGGCAGGCGGAGGCCGCAGGACGGAAGCATCAGGCCGAAGCCGCCTATGAACAGCATGCCAAGTCGCCTGTGCGGCCGGAACTTCCGGCCGAGGAAATGCAGGCTGCCTATGAAGATCTTTGTCGGAAACAGCAACAGATAGAGAATGAATATTATACCTGTCTCGCTCAGTTGAAAAGAGATGATGAAAACCGTATCTCTCATGCAAATCTGGCCGGCAGGCTGGAACAGCTTTCTGAGGTGTATGCCCGGTGGAACAGTCTGGATGAATTGTTCGGTAGTACCGATGGCGAGAAATTTCGCAATATTGCTCAATCATGGACATTGCAGTTGCTTTTGGAGCAGGCCAACCATCTGTTGCGTCAGCTCTGCCCGCGTTATGAATTGCATTGCCGGCCAGGCAGTTTAGTCATTCTGGTGCGCGATCTTGACGATGGCGGAGCCTGTCGGGTTGTTAATGGCGTCAGCGGTGGCGAGACTTTTATTCTTAGTCTGGCGCTCAGTCTTGCACTTTCACAGCTCAATGACAATGGGTTGCATATAGAATCTCTATTTATAGATGAAGGTTTCGGTTCTTTGTCGGAAACATTTCTCGACAAAGCCCTTTCTGTTTTGGAGAACCTGCAGGCTGGAGGGCGGCAGATCGGTATCATCAGTCATGTTGAGAAACTGAAAGAACGTATCCCGGTTCATGTCCGGGTTGAGCGCACGGATGGTTTTACGAGCCGTGTCGTTGTCGATCGATGACGGTAACACAATATCCCCCGACTGCCATGAAACAAGCGGTCGGGGGATATTTATTATCAGAACCTTTATATTCTTAGTCCATGTGGAACATTTCCGGCAGGGGAATGCTGATCGGGGAGTTATCGGGATTCGTTTCCATGATGTCGGCCATATATGCCCACCATTTCTGGCAAATTTCTGTGCCGCCGAGGTCCTGAGAGCCGCCTTCACCCTCCAACTCCTGGTAGGCGAAGAGGATGTTGGTGTCTTCATCCAGATAAATGCTGTAATTTCTGACGCCGCTTTCACTGAGCAGGCGTTTCAGCTCAGGAAAAAGGTTTGCATGACGACGTTTGTACTCTTCCTTGAATCCTGGTTTCAGGAACATTTTGAATGCTTCTCTTTTCATGTGTTTTGTTAGTTTTTAAAGGTTATGAATGGGTGTTTCTGAGATTTTATTAACTGTTGTGTCGCTTGTCGGACGGTTTCCGGCTTTGGCGGCAATGAATATTCATGAACGATCAGAAGATTTCGCCGCCACTGACACCTTCACTGAAGATCGGTTCGTCGGTCTTTTGCTCGCTGCGGTAGAATTGTACGGCGCTGTCATTCATTTTGGGGTGCTGGTTTTGCAGTAATCGGATGATTTCAGCACCGGCCCAGATGGCGGGGCCGTAACCATGGGCCGCCATGACGTGAACAGGGCGGTAGCAGTAGAAAGCCGGGTCGAATCCCATTCCGGTTCCGACGCAGGTGCCTTCTATCTGTCCATGTTCATTGATCTGAGTGCTGACTGCGTTCCATCCGAGCATGGCTACGGGTCCGTAGGCTTCGGCGTCGATCCATCCACGATTGATGGCATGGGCGATACAATAGGTGTAAATAGCAGTTGCCGAGGTTTCGAGGTAACTGTCGTTGCGGTCAAGGAGCTGATGCCAGAAGCCTTCTCCACTTTGCAGGGCGGTCAGGCCGGCTACATGCTGACGGAGCAGATCCAGAATTTCCGGACGGGCAGCATGATTCTCCGGGATGGCATCCAGCACTTCGCAAAGGGTGAGAATGGCCCAGCCGTTGGCCCGGCCCCAATGGAAGGCCGGATGTACGTCCATGCTTTCTACCCAGCCGTGGCGGAAGAGCTTCTTTTCGGGTACCCACATGCGGCTTTTGAAACCGCGAATCTGGCGAACGGCCTCATCGGTATAACGTGAATTGCCGCTATAGCGTCCATACCACGCCAAGGCGGGCACGCCCATATACATATCGTCAAGCCAGACCGTATTGTGATGCGGCCGGTTGCGGGCAAAGGTTCCATCGGCCAGACGGTACTCTTTGTTCATGATGTAGTCGATATAGTTCTCGATCAAAGTCGAAAAATCTTCCCCGATGTCCTGATTCATCTTCAGTCGGATGATAGCCACACACATGGCGCCGGCATCATCGAGGGCTGTGGGCATCACTACGCGGCGCATTTGGGTATCCAGCAGCGGATTATCGGCCAATGTCTTGCGAAAGTGCGGTGCTACATGGGCGATGAGCTTTATCCGGTCACGCATGTAGTTTTCATAGGCCTTGTCGCCGGTTACCTCAGCTGCCGTTACCATGGCCGCATAGGTGACGCCCCATTCGTAACTGGTGAGGCGGAAGTCGCCTTGATAGAGATGGGCGCTGTCGGGCAGCATGTCGAGATCAGAAACTTCTTGGCCGGTGGCCAGATCCATTATTTTGGCCGGAGTGACTTTTTCCAGATAATGCAGCACGCGATCCATATTCGCCTTTACATCCGATTCCGTCGGGATGCCGTAAGGGGTAGAGTATAGCGGTTGCATTAGATGCAATGGCGTGTTGCTGTCATTGATAACCATTTCGGATGCCAAAAGGTTGGCGGCTTCCTGTGTCGCAGTTTTACATGACGGGAGCAGTATGGCTGCAGCGGCAAGCGATAGTGATAAATAGAGTTTTTTATTCATGACATTTATGATTAAGGTCTGTTTATCTGATGACGGTTCCCCGGAAAGTGCTTCCTTTTTTCAGATCGGGACCGAAATAGAAGCCGGGTTGTGTGGGTTGATTGTAAGCGACGTTCTGTGTTGCGATGCTGATGCGGTAAACAGGATCCTGCAGGAACGTCCAGAATCTGTAATCGGTGGGTATGGTCGAGATGTAGAGCCGCAGGGCGCTGTTGTCCTCAGTACGCATCAGAACCTCTTCCCGCCAGTCTCCCAGGAGGTCGCCTTGCAGGCAGGGAGTGCTTTTCGTCCCGTTGATACTGCGGCAGCCGTCGAAGACGGCGACAGGATTGCATTCTCCGCTCTTCCAATCATATTTGGAAACCGTATTGCCGTTCAGCAGTTCACGGAGCAGGTCGCCGTCCCACCAGACGGCCATGTTGATACTGAGTTGTTTCGGGTGTTTGTTGATTGCTTTTCCCTTGTAATTACGTATGCCTCCTGAGGCGATAGACCACATCTCTACGCCGGGATTGGTCGGGTCGATGTCGGCGGCCATGGCGCGCCCTACGTCGATATCACTTGGAATTTGAACAAGAATTTTTCCGGTGGAGGCGTCGCGGAGTGTGGAGCCGTCGCGCTTGTTTTCGTGGCAGTCCCATACCTGTAGATGCGGGTCGCCGGGAATGAATCCGGTGAGATGTATGGCATCGCCGTGGCCTGTCCGGTTGTTATGCAGACCGGTGCCGTCGTGGTCTACGGCCATCGAGCCGTAAATGATTTCATCGCAGCCGTCGCCGTCGACATCACCCACGCGGAGATTGTGGTTGCCCTGTCCCGCATAGTCGCGCCATTTCGGATCGTTGGTATCGAAAATCCACTTTTGTTTCAGTTCTCGCCCGTTCCAGTCCCAGGCAACAAGTACGGTGCGGGTATAATATCCCCGGCACATGACGACGCTTGGCCGGATACCGTCCAGATAAGCTACGCAGGCCAGGAAGCGGTCGCTGCGGTTGGCGCGAGTATCGCCCCAGCCGGCCAGGTCGCCGCGTTCGGGCAGATAGTCGGTTGTGTAGAGGGCCTCTCCGGTCTCGCCGCTGAAAACGGTCAGATATTCCGGGCCGGTGAGTATACGGCCGTTGGGGGCGCGATGGTCGGCGGCGGAGTCACCGATGATTTTTCCCAATCCGTCGATGGCGCCGTCTCCGGTTTTCATTACGATTTCCGCCTTATTGTCTCCGTCAAGATCATAAACCATGAACTGGGTGTAGTGGGCGCCGGCGCGGATATTGCGTCCGAGATCGATGCGCCATAATCGCCGGCCGTCGAGTTTGTAGGCGTCGAAAATGACGTTGCCCGTGTATCCGTCGTGGGCATTGTCGTGGGCATTGGAGGGATCCCATTTGAGGATGATTTCATATTCACCGTCGCCGTCCACATCGCCGATGCTTGCATCGCCGGGCGTATAGGTATAGGTCCCGTCATCGGGTCTCCATTGTCTGGCATGCTGCGGGGGACGTTGTCTGTCACGTCCGTGAGGGGCATTCTGTCGGTTGGTGCGTGGGCGCTGTTGGTTAGCCATGACGGGCACTTTACCATCGGACGGTCTGTCGATCGGAATTTCGATATAGCCTGTCGGAGCGTCGGCCGGCAGAGTATATGTGCCGTCGGCCGTCCGATCGGCGATTTTTTTCTGTGTCCCGTAGGCCCTTACTCGGTAGGTGGCGGCGCCGGTCGCCCGGCGGGCATCGGAAAAATTGGTAACGGAGAGCCCTTGCGCCACAAGGGTATCGTTTCTATAGAGGTCGAAGCGGATATCTGCCGGATCGTCCTGCAGATAACGCCAGGAGACGAAAATACTGTCCGGACAGGAGCGGACGGCTACGATGCCTCTGTTCAACGCTTCGGCCTGTAATTTACCGAAATTGTAGGCAGGTTGCGCAACGGCATTCATTGTGGCCAAAGCGGCCCAGAAGAGGGTGCCTCCGCAAAGTGTGGATAGTCTGGCAAACGAATGGATCATGGTATAAACTTTTTATGAATAATTGATTTCAGGATTAACGATTTGCAAATTAAGCGAAAAAAACGATTGGACGTTGATTTATTGGTGGGAAATTTATAATTTTGCCCTCATATTTGATCGAAAATGGAGAAAAGCGAAGAATTTATCTCTCGGCGATCTGCTGTCAGGCGCTTGCTGGCCGGTGTGGCCGGGCTTGTCGGCATGAGTTGCGGGTTGCCGGCGTGCCGCAGCGGCCACCGGCGGGATAGCAGCGGTCGCTCTGAAACGGGGACGACTGACAAGATACCATGTATAGGTTGCGGCAAATGTGTTCCCTGCCCTTATGGTGTGGATATACCTTTGAATTTTGAAATTTACAATCAGGCAGTCAGCTGGCAGGAATTGCCGGATCCGCGGCAGGCCAATCATCCCCGTTATAAGGAGTTGCGGCAGCATTTTTTGACCGATTACGCCAATAGGATCCCCCATCTGCAGCGCGCCGACCATTGCGTAGGATGTGGGAAGTGCTTGCCTGCCTGCCCGCAGCACATCGATATAGATCAGCGCTTGCGCCAGATCGACATGCTGGTTGAAGGATTGAAAACTCATTAAGTTCCGTTATGCTTCGAAAACTAAGAATACTTATAGCCGTCCTGACTTTTTCTCTGCTTACACTGACTTTGCTCGGGGTGATCCGTATGGCGTGGCTGGCACAGGTGCAGCTGATTCCTGCGTTGCTTGCCGTAAATGCGGGCGTGCTTCTTTTCTGGGTGTTGCTGACTCTTCTGACGGGGCGGATCTATTGTTCCGTGCTTTGTCCGACGGGAATATTGCAGGATCTGATCGACAGACTGTCCCGCCTGTTTCGTCCCCGGAAGGTGAACGCTTACAGCCGCCCGAAGAACATTTTGCGTTATGCCGTTCTGACGGTTACTGTCGTGTGTTATGCTACCGGCTTTTTGTATATCCCCGCTTTGCTGGATCCCTATAGTACCTATGCCCGCATGGTCGGTCATTTGCTGCGTCCGTTGTGGGTGCCGTTGAAAAATTGGGTGGCCGGTTTCAATGAATTGACGGGTTGGTATGTGCTGCGTGAGGAATTTTTGGCTCAGAGCTGGATTGCGGCCGGCGTTGCCTTCCTGATGTTGTTGTGGATCGGTCTGGGCGCATGGCTGTGGGGGCGGAGTTATTGTAATACGTTCTGCCCTGTCGGAACTTTGTTGGGGAGCCTGGGCCGCTACTCGTTGCTGAAAGTCCGTATTGACCGAACCCGATGCCAGCAGTGCGGGACGTGTGCCGGCAGGTGTAAGTCTTCGTGCATGGATATGAAAAACGGGCGCATCGACTACAGCCGTTGTGTAGTTTGTTTCGATTGTCTTGAGCGGTGCCCCAACAGTGCCCTGCGTTTCGGTCTGCGCCGGAAAGAAAGCGTGTCCGTTTTAGCCGGAGAAACCTCTGCTCCTGTTGTGAAAGAAGAAAATATCGATGAATCCCGTCGGCGTTTTCTGGTAACCGCCTCAGGGGTGCTGGCAGCCGGCAGTGCGGCTTTGGCCCAGACCGGAATTATCTATGAAACGACCTCCGGAGAACGATGGGAAAAGAAAATCCGGACGACAATGGACGGACGCGTTGCTGCCGAGCGTTTTTGGGCTATTATGCCTCCCTGCACGGTGTCGCGCCAGCGGTTTCATAGTCTTTGTACCAGTTGCCACCTCTGTATTACTCATTGCCCGTCGGATATTCTTAAGCCGGCCGTACGGGAATATGGTTGGGAGGGTGTATTAAGGCCTACGGTTTCTTATGAAAACGGCTGGTGCCGGCCTGACTGCAATATTTGCGGGCAGGTGTGCCCGACCGGGGCTATCAGACCGCTGCCGGTAGAGAAGAAAAGGGAAGACAAGCTGGGGTGGGCCAATTTCAACAGTAAGACCTGTATCACGCAGACCGATGATGTAGAATGCGGCAATTGTGCGCGCCATTGTCCTCATAAGGCCATCACCCTCGTAGAGAAAAACGGGCATAAGGTGCCTCAGGTCATGGTTTCACGTTGTACGGGATGCGGCGCCTGCGAGTACTATTGTCCTGCCCGTCCCAAGGCGATCTGGGTGGAGGGGCTGATGTATTGAATTTACCAGTGCTGATCGATTTCCAAGGTCGCTTTAATGCCTAAATCCATAAAATCCAGGCCTACGAATCCGCTGAAAATCCCTATATTGAAATAATTGTTGCCCATGCCATAACCTATTTCGGTGTAGGAATTTTTATTTCGGGCATATAAGGCACTGAGGTAAATGCGTTCCTTGATGGAATATTTCGATACCGCTTTTACCTGATGCAGTAGCAGGAACGGACTTTCGTACATAACATGTGATTGCAGATAGCCCGGTGTCGAGGAATACCAATAGTCGTCGAGCAGGTGGAATGTCCCTCCGATATTATCGTTCCAGGATTCAGGATATTGCCCGCGTGAAAAATAGCGGTAGTTTACAAAATACTCTCCTTGCTGCCGGAAGAACGCGCCTATGCCTACATGGTAGGAGAGGCGGCGGTTGGTTGTAATCGGAATGCCCTGCTCCACGTCCAGTTCGGCACGGAAATAGTCGCCTTTGGAGCCGAGAATGCCGTTGACGCCCTTGGTCAGTTCAAGAGAAAAGGTAGGGTAGTAGCTGGCAATGTATAATTTCTGCCGGCCGCGGTAGTGATAATAGAGGCGGGGCGTCCATTCAAGGCGGAGATAGGGATTCATGTCTGCGTAATGGTCCTGGACAAGTTCGTCGAGATGTTCGGGTGAGATGGCGCGGGATCCGCGTTTCACGGGATTGCGGTAATTGTAAAGTAAACCGGCATAGGCCATGAGCCCGTTGGAGATTTCAAACGATTGTTCTATTCTGGTCTCGTAGTGATGGTAGTAATCGATGCCTAAGTCCTTGAATTTAGTGCCGACGGAGTCGAGAGCATTGTTGACGACGTCGATGAATTTCGAGCTGAAGCTACTGTTGCGGTTGGCAGTATATAATTGCAGACCGCAGCGACGTTCAGGGTAGAAAATCCATTCTGCCGTCAATTTGTAACGTATTTCCTTAATGCCGAAATTGTATCCGATTTGCGGGCGGACGATAACACTTTGGCCGTTATTGAACAGATATGACCAGCGGAGCTTTTCACGTATGCTGACGCCGTTAAATTTGTCATAGCCTATGGCCGCAGGGTCAAGCGGGCCCGATATCTTCAGGTCGGTGCCGAAGGCATTGATGTTGGATGAGGACATCAGTCGTTCCGGAATAGCCTGGTAGAGAGAACGACCCTGTTTATTTTTATTGATCGTGGGGGTCTCAAGCTCTTTTTCTTCTTTGGGGGAAAGCGGGAGGGGGCGGATACTATCCCAGTTGACTTTCTGCAGCGGATCGTTTTTGTAAACATCTGTCAGATTCAGCGACTGGGATTTTTCGTCGAACTCCACTTTGTCTAAGAACTGCTTGTAGGAATACAGGCATTCGTATGTATTGGTGCCGCCGCAGCCCGCGTAGTTGTAGTCGACGACAATGAGGCTGCGGATCGGAACAGAATGCCTTCCGTAATTATTGAAGATCATCTCCATGCGGAATTTCCCGAAATCGATACGACCGGAACAGTTCAGGGAATAGGTCTGCCCGTTTTCCGGATCGACAGTGATATTACCTTCAAGGAGAAAATGATGTTTTACACGAGGTCTGAAGCCGATGCGATAGTATCTTTTTCCGTCGATGTCAAGAGTATCTTGCAAAGAGTATTCATATTCGTCCAGTCCGTCGTCAGTAAATGGGAAGACATAGTACCGCTCGTCTTTTCTGAGGGAAATCGTATAGAAGGGAAAGATGACCGGATAAATTTCGCGGAGTAATTTGACGCCTTTCCTGCTATTGCTGCGAAAGGCAATCGGGGTAATTTGCTGGTTACAGGGTGTCTGATAGCTGATTTGGCAAAGGGCCTCGAAGAATGTTTCGCCGGTTCCGCTCTCGAAAGGGAGCAGATTAGGGATCAGTTTGCAGAGGGTCCCGCGACGGGTGGCATGAGAGTTTCCCTTGATATAAACCTCCATGGCAAGTTTGGCAATACCCCGTTTTTCCGTCTCTTTCATCTTGTGGTTGAAGTGCATAAGCATGGTGTCCAGTTTTGCAGATCCGGCGTTGGCCTGGATTTTATGAGAAACGGGATTGGCCTGCATTCGGCCGGTAATGATTGTCAGAAGAAGGAAAAAAAGGAATATTTTTTTCAATATGGAGGAAATGTGTTTTGGCAGAATAACGGCCGGAGATGGGTTAACGTTCGCTTTCGCGATATTTTCCTTCGGAAGCATCTTCCAGAATACTCAGATAGCTGGTATATCTGGACTGGCTGATACGATGCTCTTCGACGGCCTTCAAAACTGCGCAGCCCGGTTCATGGATATGGGTGCAGTTGTTGAAGCGGCATTCTTCGGAGGCCTTGAATATTTCAGGGAAATAGTGTCCTGTCTCCTCTTTGGAAAAATCTACAGTGCCGAAGCCTTTGATGCCGGGAGTGTCGATGAGATAACCTCCGTGGTCGGGCAGCGCGTGCATTTCGGAGAAGGTAGTGGTGTGCATGCCCATGTCATGGACATCGGAGAGTGCACCGGTTTTGATGTCGATATCGGGTAAAAGAGTGTTGATGAGTGATGACTTGCCTACGCCGCTGTGTCCTGACAGCAGGGTGACTTTACCGTTCAGCAAGGAGCGAAGCGCGTCGATGCCCTGACCGGTTTTAGCTGAGATTTGCCGGACTTCGTAGCCGATGTATTCGTAAAGATATTGCAGATTGTCGGCATATTTTTGCTCTTCCTGATCATAAAGGTCGATTTTGTTGATCACCAGAATGGCAGGAACCCTGTATGCTTCGGCAGTGGCCAGGAAACGATCGATGAATGTGGTAGAGGTGGCAGGGTGGGCAATCGTCGTGAGCAACATTACACTATCCAGATTGGCGGCAAGGATGTGGGCCTGTTTGGAAAGATTGCTTGACTTGCGGATGATGTAATTTCGTCTGGGCAGGATACGGGTAATGAAAGCGGAACCGTCCCGATTCGGATCGATTTCCACTCTGTCGCCGACTGCGACGGGATTTGTCGTGCGGATACCTTTCAGTCGGAAGTTGCCCTTCACTTTACACGGCAAGAGGGGCCCGCCCTCTTCGGGTGTCCCCTCTTCCGGTTTTACCAAATACCAGCTTCCTGTATTTTTGATGACCAGTCCTGTCATGATAGTTGTGTTTGCTTTCGCGGAATCCATTGTTACCGGAACAGGAAGAATCATGATGTGCTGTCTTTCAGTCCCGGTATTTGGGTAAGTCGCGACGAGGTCGTGGTATTATACGCTCATGATTTCTTCTTCCTTGGCGGCATAAAGGGTGTCTACCTCTTTGATGAAGCGGTCGTGGATTTTCTGAATATCGTTCTCCGCATCTTTTTCCACGTCTTCCGGCAGACCGTCCTTAATGCCTTTTTTAAGCATTTCGATTACGTCGCGGCGCACGTTACGGATGGCGACTTTGGCGTTTTCCGCTTCACCTTTGGATTGCTTGGCCAATTGGCGGCGGCGATCTTCGGTCATAGGCGGCAGGCCGATTCGGACGACTTCGCCGTTATTTTCCGGTGTAATACCGAGCGGAGAGTCGATGATGGCCTTTTCGATTACTTTCAGCATGCTCTTTTCCCATGGGGCGATGACGATGCTTTTGGCATCGGGGCAGGAACAATTGGCAACTTGGCTCAATTCCATATTGCTGCCATAGTATTCTACCATAATTCCGTCCAGAAGACGTACGCTGGCACGGCCGGCGCGGATGTGGGCGAAACTATCGGAAAGGTGTTCGATGGCGCCGGTCATTTTTCCTTCGGCGTCTTTAAGCGTTTTTTTAACGTCGATCATAATTTTTTGAGTTATGGGTCAACTGTCAACAGCGGTCGCGGTTTTCGGGCGGCCAGATCTGATGTGTTTGCCGGTTGACCTGTTTGAGAAATGATTGATAATTTTCTATTCGGTTTTTCTTCGGGTACGGATTCAGTCGATGGTGACCAGTGTACCGATATTTTCGCCTTGCATCACCTTGAGCAGATTGCCGTTCTTATCCATGTTGAAGACGATGATGGGTAATTTGTTGTCGCGGCAGAGTGTTGTGGCGGTGAGATCCATTACTTTAAGCCCTTTGTTATAAATCTCGTCGTAGGTGATCTTGTCGAATTTCGTGGCGGTCGGATCTTTTTCAGGGTCGGCGGTATAGATACCGTCTACACGGGTTCCTTTCAGCATGACGTCGGCTTCGATTTCGATGCCGCGTAAGGCCGAGCCCGTATCGGTTGTAAAATAGGGACAACCGGTTCCTCCCGCAAGAATGGCGATCTCTCCGGCTTCCATAGTTTCAATCGCTTTCCATTTGCTGTAATGTTCGCCGATAGGGAACATATTGACTGCTGTGAGGACACGCGCTTTTTGGCCGATGGCGTTGAGTGCGGAACTGAGGGCAATGGCGTTGATTGTCGTGGCCAACATACCCATTTGGTCGCCTTTTACCCGGTCGAAGCCTTTGGAGGCTCCGCTGAGTCCGCGGAAGATGTTGCCGCCGCCGATGACGATCCCGATCTGGATGCCGAGAGCAGCGACTTCCTTGATTTGGGCCGCATATTCGGCGAGGCGGTTTTCGTCAATGCCGTATTGTCTGGCGCCCATGAGCGATTCACCGCTCAGTTTGAGTAATATTCTTTTGTACATATTTTTTGCGTTACGATGTAAGTGGATGATGAAAAATTTATTAAATTTTCGTTCGCAAAAGTAATCATTTATCCTGAAATGAGGAAATGAGGGGGCATATATTTTCATGGTAGCCTGAAAGTTTCTGCTTCGTGCACCGGAAATGCCATTTTCAATGCCTCCTTTGCGGCGGTTGCGGTTTCCTACAGGATATGAGGCGGCCGCGGTGTCCTGGGAAGGGGTATCTATTGACGGAAAGCCCGTCGCCGCATTGCGGCGACGGGCAAAGTCTTACCAGACGGCTGTTATTTTCTTACGATCGTTTGGTCCCGGTCCGGTCCTACCGAGAGAATGGTGATCGGTGTCTCGAGTTCCTTTTCGAGGAAGGCGATGTAGTCTTTAAATTCCTGCGGGAAATCGGCTTCGGAGGTGCAACCCGAAAGCTGACAGTTCCAACCCTGCAGTTCTTTATAGACAGGACGGATAGAATCGTTGATTTCAAACGGAAATTCGGTGGTTACCTCTCCGTCGATTTCATAGGCCGTACAGGCTTTGATGGTCGGGAAGGTGTCGAGGACGTCGCTCTTCATCATGATGAGCTGTGTAACGCCGTTGATCATGATGCTGTATTTGAGGGCGACGAGATCGATCCAGCCGCAACGGCGGCGACGGCCCGTGACGGCTCCGAATTCATGACCGATGGCGCAAAGTTTCTCGCCGTCGGCGTCGAAAAGTTCTGTCGGGAAAGGTCCGCTGCCCACGCGGGTGCAATATGCCTTGAAAATACCGAATACTTCACCGATGCGGTTGGGCGCGATGCCGAGGCCGGTGCAGGCTCCGGCGCAGATGGTATTGGAGGAGGTGACAAAGGGATAGGAACCGAAGTCGACGTCCAGCAATGTGCCCTGCGCACCTTCGCAAAGGACGCTTTTGCCTTCGCGCAGATAGCCGTTGATGACATGTTCGCTGTCGATGAACTTGAATTGTTTCAGGTAATCGATGGCTTCGAGCCATTGTTTCTCCAATTCGGTGATGTCATAATCATAGTTCAGAGCTTTGATCATTTGTTCGTGGCGGGCTTTGGCTGCGGCATACTTTTCGTCGAAGTTGTGGAGAATGTCGCCTACGCGCAGACCGTTGCGGCTGATTTTATCGGTGTAGGTGGGACCGATGCCTTTGCCGGTAGTGCCGATTTTGCCAGATCCTTTGGCGGCCTCATTGGCTGCGTCGAGAATACGATGGGTGGGCAGGATGAGATGTGCCTTTTTACTGATATACAATTGCTTTGTAATATCATGGCCGCTGGCGGCGAGGTCTTTCGCCTCCATCATGAAGAGCAATGGGTCGATGACTACGCCATTCCCGATGATGTTGGTCTTGCCACCTTGGAAGATACCCGAAGGAATGGAGCGGAGTACGTATTTCTCTCCGTTGAACTCCAGCGTGTGACCGGCGTTGGGGCCTCCCTGGAAACGGGTTACTACATCATAGCGTGGGGTCAATACGTCGACCACCTTGCCTTTTCCTTCGTCTCCCCATTGGAGGCCGAGCAGTACGTCTACTTTCATAGCTTGTTGAAATGTGGTATGTTTTGAGATGTTTTTGTTATTTCTTTGATTGCGATTTCGCCTCTTTTTCCATTTTGCGGAGTTCCGCTTTCCGGATGGCCAGTTGACATTTGTGGCAAAGCCCGTACACGTTGAGCGAGAAGTCTTCTGTTTTGAAGTTTTTAGGACAATCTTTTTGCAGTTCTTCCAGTAGGTCGGGCTTGTAGACCGGTGTGATGTTGCCGCACTTATTGCAGATGATGAAAAAATGTGGAGGTAGGCCGATGGCACGCTCGTAGAATGCCATTCCTCCCTCTACCAGTTCGATTTTTTTTACCAGACGGGCGTCGGTGAGCAGTTGCATGGTGTTGTAAACCGTAGCAATGCTTACCTGTTGGCCTTCTTCACTCAGCAGACGGTGTATGGTTTCGATGTCTGCCGGAACGGTCAACTGATAGAGCTTCGTCAGGATAAATATGCGCTCCGCCGTATTTTTTTTTGCGTGTTCCTGAAGGTAGGCGGCCAGTCGTTGAAGGGCCTCTTCCAGTCCGTCGGTCGTTTTACGCAGTCGCAATCCCTTGATGATAGCATCGCGTTTACGTAGTGCGGTCTCATAGCATCCCGAAGACTTATGTGCGGGCTTGGTATGATGCGGGGGGCAATCGCCGACTGTCGTTTTTTTCTTCATGCTTCTGTCAAATTTTCAAGGGCCCAGTAAGCGGCTGTTCGGAGAGAGGTCTGCGGGGCCGTTTCCATAAGCAGCTTTACCGTTTGCTGGATCTGAGGCAGAATTTCGGCCGGCAGCTGCGAAAGTGGCAGACGGGCGGCCATTTTCAGTCCGCAGTAGAGGGCCATTGCCGGTTTCTGCGTGCCGCTCAGCAGGCATTCTTCAAGCAGTGATACGGCAAAAGGAATGTGAACGAACAAATTCATGCAGGCCTGATCCGCAATTTCTTCATAGCGGATTTCAGAGATCCATCGCAGTGCTGTCTCCGCTGTCATTTCGGTCGACGGGTAAAGCCGTGTTGCCAGCATTTTAGATTCCCTGATCTCCTCGTTCCAAAGTGTTTCCGCCAGTTCCGCGGAGGGAGTATAGCGTTCCGCTACCTCCCGCAGACGCATGGACGGAACTCCGAAGCAGGTGCGGTAGATTATTCCATGCTCCCGCAGGGCATGTGCCACGTCGGCGTTCATTTGCCGGCGAAATTGAGCGTGTATTTCCGATAACAGTTCTGAACTGACCATAGAAACAGGAAGAGCCGGGGAACAGGTCCCCGGCTTTATTTTATTCTGCGGTTGTACATCCCGCCTGGTTGCAGCAACTTGGCTGTGTCAATGCGGAGTAGTCTTTGGAATAGCGGAGCATCTGGTCGATGTAGCCTTCTCCATAAACGACTTTGACATCGGTAACTTCGCCGTTGGCATCCGTTACGAGTTCATAGCGGGGATTTACAAAGCCTTTGTAAGGAGCAAGATGCAACGCTTCATAACGGGCCAGGATTTCCTGGTGAAGTTCCTGATCGACTTTGACGCCATATTTTTCTACCAGCTGACGGCCTGCTTCATAGTCGCCTGTCGATTTTATGCGCTGGATTTCACCCAGCAAGCGACCGAAGAGGGTGCGGAGTTTTTCATAATCATTGATTACGACATAGGTCTTGCCGTCACGCTTGCGCATCTCGACAACATTGTCTTCCTTGCCCTGTTCATAGACCCAATGGGCGATCAGGGAGCGGTTGCGCATGTGGGCTTCTTCGATATTGTCACCCGGTTTGATGCGGACAAGCTGCGTCATGAGCCCGTTCATCATGTAGGAGTAGTATTCGGCTTTGTAGGCTTCCGGATCGGGCATAACACCGAGTTCGATGACTTTCGGATCGGCGATATAGTAGAGCGCGAACAGATCGGCGCGTGTCTCTTCAAGCGTGGAGCCATGGGCCTTCAGCGCATCGGGATCTACACCGGGCAGAAGCTGACCGGAGGCGTGTCCGAGGCATTCGTGAAGGTCTGTGTGTACGTTGCTGGCGTAGTGGCCGTATTTCTTTGAAAGTTCACGTTCTGCATCGCTCCATACGAACTCTTCACTGAAGCCGTTACCCTGGGCTGCTGCGTCATAGGCCGCCGTAATGTTGTCGATAGAGACAGATTTGGAACCATGCTGGGCGCGGATCCAGTTGGAATTGGGCAGATTGATGCCGATAGGGGTAGATGGATAGCAGTCGCCTGCAAGAATGGCCGCTGTGATGACTTTGGCGGTGACGCCTTTGACTACCGGCTTGCGGAAGGCGGGATCTACCGGCGAGTTGTTCTCAAACCATTGCGCGTTGCCGGAAATGATTTCGGTGCGGGCGGTATTGGCCGAGTCTTTGAAGTTTACAATAGATTCCCAGCTGGCTTTCAGACCGAGGGGATCGCCGTAGCTTTCGATGAAGCCGTTGACAAAGTCGATTCTGGAGTTCAGATCTTCTACCCAAAGGATAGAATATTTGTCGAAGTCTTTCAGATCGCCGCTTTTATAATAGGTGATAAGCTGGGCGATGACTGCGGCCTGTTCCGGGGTTTCGGCCACTTCGTGGGCTTTTTCCAGCCATCCGACGATTTGTTTGATGGCGGGACCATACATGCCGTCTTCTTTCCAGACGCGCTCTTCCAGTTTCCCGTTGGCGTTTTTAACCAATTGGGAATTGAGTCCGAACATCACCGGGGTTGTATCGTCAGCTTTTTTCATGGCTCCGTAGAACTTTTCTACTTCTGCCTGAGTGACTCCGTCGTAATAGTTGCCGGCAGAGGTCTGGATCAGATCGAGCCCGTCGGTTTGATTGACGCGGATCTTCATATATTCAGGATCGAAAAGAGCGCGCATGACATTTTCCTGTTCTTTGGCAAGGCGGCAGGAGAGGGATGTGGACAATTTTTCCTCTGAAAGCTGGGATATTTGATCTTCGATAAAGTTGCGGCTGAATTCCGGATTGAATTTGGCCGTGGAATAGTGATGGTGGATGCCGTTGGCAAACCATATCTGTTTCAGATAGGTTTCGAGGGCCTTGTATTCCGGATTGTTGCGGTCACCGTTATAGTTGGTATAAATGGTTTCCAGAAGTTCACGGATGGTCAGATTGTATTTGCCATTCTGGTCCCAAAGGATGTCACGTCCCCATAAGGCGGCTTCCGTCAGGCAGTAAATGAGCTTCTTTTGTTGCAGCGAGAGGGTCTCGAACGCCGGAACTTCGTAACGAAGCACTTCGATGTCGGCAAATCTGTCTACGCTCCAAGATGTTTCTTTATCTTGGTTTTGTGGAGCATTGCAGGCTCCGGTCAGTAATGCAGTCATAGCAAAAACGCATGCTTTTCTCATATTGTTGTTCTGTTTTTATATAATGATTTCCGAATGATTTGGATCGGGATAAAGGGCGCCTTTTCAAGCAGAATTTAAAAATATGTTCTCTATCTTACGGTTTTATGCCGTAAGATAGAGAACGGAAGTTCAGTATTTTTTCTTTTTCTTGTAATCGCTGTCTTTTTTCTCATCTTCATGTTTATAGGATTTGCGTCCGCCTGTCGCCCGGCGTCCGCCGAAACCTTTGGTATCGGAAAAATCCCTGTCGCCGTGTTTGTCCCGATTGTGTCCGAAGCGGCTGGATCGCGGTGCACCGGTCCCTTTGCGGCCTCCGGTCTCATCGCTGCCGGCGAGAGAGACACTGAGCCTGCGACCATTGAAATCAATACCGTCCATGTCCTTGATAACAAAGCGGGCTTCCTTTTCCGGAACTTCGAAGAAGGAGAAATTGGTCATGAGATCGATACGGCCCATCTCGATTCTGTGATGCACGTTGGCATTCATCAGCGCAATGATGGCGCGGGGATTGATACCATCCCGTTTGCCGAGGTTGACGAAAATGCGGGCGTAACCCGGTTCGGGGGTATGATCTCCCTTCTCGGCGAAACTGCCGCGTGAGCCGAAGTCCCCTTTGCTGCTGCCGCTGCGTTCACGCTTGCTGCCTCGTTCGCGCTTCGTGCGTTCTTCGGGAATGTCTAACTCCGTAGAGTCTTCGTAATATTCGATCATGCGGTTGAATTCAAGACTTACGATGCGCTTGATGAGATCCTCGGTCGACAACCAGGAGAGTTTCTTGTAGATCGGGTCGAGATATTTGTCGATTTCATCCTCTTTGACCTCGACTTTTTCCAGCCGGTCGGCGAGGTTGAAGAGTTGTTTCTCCGTAATTTTTTCGGCTGTGGGCACATAACCTTTTTCAAACTGCTTGCCGATGACGCGTTCTATTTCCGAAAGGCGTCTGCGCTCCTTGATGTGGATAATGCAGATGCTCGTACCCCGTTTGCCGGCGCGACCGGTTCGGCCGCTCCGGTGTGTATAGACTTCTATATCGTCGGGCAGACCGAAGTTGATGACATGCGTCAGATTATCTACGTCCAGACCTCGGGCGGCTACGTCGGTGGCTACGAGCAGTTGCAGATTTTTCAGACGGAACTTTTGCATTACCGTGTCACGTTGTGCCTGGCTCAAGTCGCCGTGCAGCGCGTCGGCGTTATATCCGTCGGCCATCAGTTGGGCGGCTATGTCCTGCGTATCTTTTCTTGTGCGACAGAAGATAATGCCGTAAATACTCGGGTAGTAGTCCACGATACGTTTCAAGGCGGCATATTTGTCTTTGGCATGCACCAGATAGTAGACGTGGTTTACGTTGGCCGACCCTTCGTTCTTATGTCCGATGGTGATTTCGACGGGATCGGCCATGTATTTTTGTGCGATATTGGCGATCTGTTTGGGCATGGTCGCGCTGAAGAGCATCGTGCGGTGCTGCTCGGGTACTCCTTTAAGGATGGTCTCGATATCTTCTGAGAACCCCATGCTCAGCATCTCATCGGCCTCATCCATGACGAGTGTGTTGATTTCCTGCAGGCTGACGGCCCCGCGTTCCATCAGGTCGATCAGTCGGCCGGGCGTGGCGACTACCACGTGTACGCCGCGACGCAGTGCGCTGATCTGGCTACCGATGCTGCTGCCGCCGTAGACGGGCAGGATGCTGATTCCTTTGAGATATTTTGCATAGTCCTGCAGGTCACTGGCAATTTGCAGGCATAATTCTCGTGTCGGGGCGAGAATCAGCGACTGGGGTGCCCGGTGGCCGAGATCGATGGACTGTAACAACGGCAGGCCGAATGCGGCCGTTTTACCTGTGCCGGTTTGGGCGAGACCTACGACATCCCGTGCAGAGCCGTCGCCACTTGTTCCTAAAATGACGGGTATTACTTGTGCCTGGATAGGCATCGGCTGTTCATAACCTAACTCCTCGATGGCGCGGAGAATGGGTGCGCTGACACCGAGTTCCTCAAATGTTTTGATTTCTTCCATTAATGTTGTTTTATTATCGGCTACCTTGGGCCGATCTTTTTGAAAAGAATGCCACAAAGATAGTTAAAAATATTATCCGGCGACCATATACAAGGATAAACATGCTTCTTTGGACGCCGTTTGCTTTTTTATTGTTGAAAAAAGCATCTCCAAAAGGCAATTTTCCAGTTTAATGAATATCTTTGGCCGAAGATTCTGTAAAAAAACTATGGCCTATGAAGATACCGCTTCCTCAGGCAATGCGTGAGGCCCTGCTTTCGTTATGGATGGCCGTTTCCGCGCGGCGGTTACTGCTGCTATGTCTGTATATGCTTGTCCCGCCGGGTCAGGAAGAAGCGGCCATGGGCCAGGAGGCGGTTGCGGATGACCGGCTGCAGGTGATGTTTTGGAATGTGGAGAATTTTTTCGATACGGAAGATGATCCTGAGAGGCAGGACAACGATTTTCTGCCTTCTGCGGAACGTCGGTGGACGCCATCGCGTTTCAGTCGGAAGGCTTTGTCGTTGGCCCGTGTCATTGCGGCTGCTGCAGAAAAAGGGCTCCCCGATCTGATCGGGATTGCAGAGGTTGAAAATGATAGTGTGATGGTCCGGTGGACGCAGCATTCGCCTTTTGCACGACTGGGGTATCGGTATGTGATGACTGAATCGCCTGATGTGCGTGGTCTGGATGTCGCTTTGCTCTACCAGCCGGGGAGATTCCGTTTGTTAGGAGATTGTTCGATACGCGTTGCCGTACCGGCCGGATGTCGTCCTACCCGTGACCTGTTGCATGTGTGGGGAATTTCTCTGGATGGAGATACGCTTGATATGCTCGTTTGTCATTTGCCAAGCCGTTTGGGTGGGACCAAGGCCTCTGCGCCTGCCCGGCAGGCCGCTCATCATACAATACGCCGGTGGGCCGATTCTTTGGCGGCGGTGCGGCGGGAACCGCGTCTGCTGGTAATGGGGGATATGAATGATACGCCTCACACGTCGTCACTTGTCCGTGAACTGCAATTGCAGATGCCTCCTGAGGATGGAGGAACAGGAGATTCTGCTGCGCTGTACAATCTCATGCTGTCGCTTGACCGGCGGCTTCGGCGCGGCGGCAACGTTACGGGAACTTATAAGTATCGGGGAGAATGGGAGATTCTCGATCAGTTTTGGTGCAACGGCATATTGCTACCGCAGATTTCCGATGTCAGAATCTTTTCCTGCTCATGGATGCTGACGGAAGATGCCGGGCAGCTGGGTACCCGTCCGATGCGCACCTACAGAGGTTTTTCTTATGAGGGTGGGTATAGCGATCATCTGCCGGTTGTATTGGATATACATTTTTCCCGTTGATTTCAGGCAGTTCCGGTTATCGGGACAATGAGGTTATTCGTATTTTTTACGGTAGACGCTATTGCAGGCCTCGAAATTGAAATAAAAACCGCGCTCTCCTAAAGAATTTTCCTTTACTTTCAGATATTCAACGCCTTCATTGCATAGCGAATCGTATTCGATGTGCAATCCGAGCCGGTTGATGATTTCGTATTCGTGTTCGATGTTTGTGACGTGAAATGCGGTCTCTGGAGTATCGCCGTCACCGGAAGACAATATGGCGTCGAGGACACCCTTTTGCTTGCAGTCCCATAAATGATAGGAGAGTGTGTCTCCAAGTTGCAAATAGGCAAGCGCCATCATGCTGATGGCCGGCATGTGGAACGGATTATCATCTAAAACTTTTTGGGCGATTTCTATGGCATGTGTGCATATCGCTTTATCGGCTGCGGTTTTAATCATATTGCGGCGGCAGTCTATCAACGGCAGTGTTTCTTCCTGATAAGGTTTGAAATCTTCCTGTAGCGTGAATCCGTAATAGAGGTAGCGGTATTGTAGGATCGACAGAGTGGTGTCATTTTCCAGGTACCGATCCATTAATTTGCGGAAGAAATGGGGGCTTTGCTGGTTGGATGTGATCCGTTTGATGAGTGTATAGTCCGGTCTGACGAGTTCTTGCGCCCGAGTGGTAATGAAATTTGAGGCTAAAGCCAGACAAAGACAGGTGTTTATGATGATTTTTCTTAACATGATGCTGTGGTTTTAGAATGGGACGTCGTCATTTTTGTTTTGGGTGAGAAACGCCCCTGTGGTGTCGGCTGTGATGGGAGGTGTGGGAGGATAGCTGCTGTTCATTCTGGAACCGAACGTCTGTACGGCGGGTTCTCCTACCGGGATATTGCTTCCGGGGGTGCTGCCTGTCATAGCTGGCATATTGGGATCGGTAAGGTCGATGCGGGTGTCGTCATCCAGATTCTGGAATCTGACAAATTCACCGCGGAAACGCAGTCTGACGTCGCCTACAGCGCCGTTACGATGTTTGGCGATGATGATTTCGGCCAGTCCACGAAGGTCATTGCCTTTTTCGTCTTCATAGATTTTATAGTATTCGGGACGGTGGATGAAGCAAACCATATCGGCATCCTGTTCGATGGCTCCCGATTCACGGAGGTCGGAAAGCTGAGGTCTTTTACCATCTCCCTGGCGGGCTTCGACGCCTCGGTTTAGCTGGGAAAGGGCAATGATGGGGATATTCAGTTCCTTGGCCAATCCTTTTAAAGAGCGCGAAATCGTGGAGACCTCCTGTTCTCGTGATCCGAACTGCATGCCGCTGGCATTCATCAACTGCAAATAGTCTATCATGATGCATTTGACTCCCTTTTCCCGGACCAGACGCCTGGCTTTGGTTCTTAATTCGAAGACGGAAAGCGACGGTGTATCATCGACGATAATCGGGCGGCCATAGAGTGAGGCTACACGGGTGTTCAACTGGTTCCATTCTTCCTGGGTGAGACGTCCGCTTTTGATTTTGTCGCCGGGAATTTCGCAGATGTTCTGCAACAGACGGTTCACAAGTTGCACGTTGCTCATTTCAAGAGAGAACATCGCCACCGGGATGTTGTAATTGATAGCCATGTTCTTGCACATGCTGAGAACAAATGCTGTTTTACCCATGGCGGGACGGGCCGCGATAATGATGAGATCCGAATTTTGCCATCCGGAGGTCATACTGTCTAATTTATGGAAGCCGGTCGGCAGGCCGGAGAGTCCCTCCGGCCTGTTGGCCGCCTGATCTATTTTATCCAAGGCCTCTTTGATGACGGGATCGATCTGAATGGATTCCTTTTTGATGTTGTGCTGAGAGATCTGGAACAACTCGCCTTCGGCACTCTGCATCAGCTCCTCGATATCTACCGTCTCGTCGAATGCTTGGGTTTCGACTTTGCTTGCAAAGCCTATCAGCTGGCGCGCCAGGGCCTTTTTGGCAATGATGCGTGCATGATATTCTATATGGGCTGCCGATCCGACTTTGGCCGTCAGTGTGGCGACATAATAGGCTCCGCCTACTTCGTCGATTACGCCGTCGGCCTGTAGCTGGTTGGTCACTGTCAGCATATCGATCGGCTCCTGCTTCATTGCCAACTCTTGGATGGCAGTGAAAATGAGCTGATGTTTGTAGTCGTAAAAGGTCTCGGGTTTCAGCAGGTCGCTGATGACGGAGTAGGCGTCCTTCTCGAGCATGAGAGCTCCCAGAACGGCCTCTTCGACCTCCGGTGCCTGTGGTTGTATCTTTCCGAGATTAGGGACTTCCGGCTGACGTGGCCGGGTGATGCGCTGACGTGTCGGCTGTGGCATAGGATCTTTACTTAAAGGTGGGTAAGCACGGATTTGCGGCGGCGGCGGGTCTCATTTTCCTCGGCAAGTTCCGGATCGATGAGGATACGTCCGCAATATTCGCAGAAGAGGATTTTCTTATGCATCTTCACATCTACCTGACGCTGCGGAGCGATTCTATTGTAGCATCCGCCACAGGCATCGCGTTCGATCGGGACGATAGCCAGATGGTTGTGAGTGCTTTTGTGGATTCTCATGAATGTTGTCAAGAGGCGCGGTTCTATTGTGTTCTCAATTTTTTTGGCTTTTTCGCGGAGGGTCTCTTCCTCACTGCGGGTTTCGGCAATGATTTCGTCCAATTCACCTTTCTTGACATCCAGATCCGAACTGCGCTCTTCGATTTCTGCAAGCGTGGCGGCCTCTTTGGCTTTCAGTTCCTCGATAGCGGCATCGGCTTCGCGGATACGCTTGTTGCAGAGTTCGATTTCAAGAGACTGGTATTCGATTTCTTTTGACAGGAATTCAAATTCTTTGTTGTTCTTTACCTCATTCTGCTGGGCCGTGTATTTTTCGATAAGGCCTTCAGCGGTTTGTATATCCAGCTGTTTGCCTCTGATTCTCTCTTGGAACTCTCCGATTTTGGCGCGATAGGCTTCGACATCCTTGTTAAGGTTGGCGATCAGGTTTTCAAGATCTTCCACTTCGCGGGGCAACTCTCCGCGAATGTCTTGAATGCGGACAATTTCGGAGACGAGGGTTTGGAGCTTGTAGAGATTTGCTAATTTCTCGGGTACGGTGTACTCTTTTTCAGCTTTTGCCATAATTGTAAATGTTTTTGTTTTATATTGTTAGAATAAATTATCGATGATGGAATGATGTGTTTCTGACGGCATTTTTCGATTAGTCGGTAATGACCGGATGCGGTTGCCGGCCGGTGATGCTGCATTTAACATCGGGGAATGCACTTCCAATCATTTCGGCCAGGAGCTGACAGGTGTATTGTTCCGTTTCATAATGTCCGGCTTCAAGTATCATCAGTTCCGGGTGGCCGAAAAAGGCATGATATCCGACCTCTCCTGTCAGAAAGGCATCGGCATTCTGGGGGATGGCAGTATTGATCAGGAAACTGCCGGCGCCGCCGCAGAGTGCCACACGACGTATTTCATTCCGGGCGTCGGTATGTTTGATGCAGGAACAGTGAAATATCTCTTTGACGAGAGTGACGAAATCCTCGCCGCTCATGGGCTGGGGCAGATTGCCTATTACCCCGCTGCCGCAGTCGACGATGAAGTCGTCCGGCAAAGAGGCGGTGCGGTCGGAGGGCAGAGGTGCAAGCGGTCTGACCTTTTCCAGCTTCAGTTTTTCAGCTATTTTGAAGTTGACCCCTTTCGGCGCATTGTCCAGATTGGTATGGGCAGCGTATAAGGTGATGCCGGCTCGTATGGCGGACATGACAGTCCGCCCGATATAGTCCCCGGGTGAAATTTTCTTGAGAGGACGGAACAGGAGAGGATGATGGCTTACAATCATTTCGGCACCTATGGCCTGAGCTTCGGCTACGGTCTCTTCGGTGACATCCAGGCTGACCAGAATATGAGTTACCTCCTGCCGGAGATCACCGACCTGCAGGCCGCTGTTGTCATATTCTTCCTGGAGACGGAGTGGAGCCTGCCGTTCAATGAAAGAAGTTATTTCCTGTTGTGTGGTCATGTTCTGTTCGTAGCTTTGATGGATGTTTTTACAGGAGAGAACCGTATGGGTCGCGTTCGGACACAAAAAAAGTTATATACTATCCTCGAAAGCGGCGGCAACTGGTGCTGTCGGCTTGTCTGGTTCCTGCCGGTCGAGTGTATCAGACCGGATGGACGGACTTTATATAACTGTTGTGAGGGAATTTGTCTCCCGTTTTTCTATTTTGCGGTGCAAAGATAGGGTATTTTTTCCGTTTTTGCAAATTTTCCTGCATTATTCGCTTTCCGCCTCATCCGGGTTGATCAGTCCGGTAGGAAGGGACATGTAAATAATGCGCCGGTCGTCGTCGATTCTATCCACTAAATCGTCTGCTGCGGGAATGAGATATTCACCCTCTTCGCGGTCGATGATGAAAAGAACATTGACGGTCTGATCGTCGATGGCGGTGATGGCTCCCAGATCGCCGAAACGATGGTCGACGATGTGATAACCGATGAAATTGTCTGAGTTGTCAGCCTGTTCTTCTTCATATTCCCTTGCTTCTTCCGCAGTAAAGCATTTCCGGTCGAAATAGATGAGGCGGTTGGAAAATTCGCGGGCCTCTTCTTGAGTATCGACCTCTTCCAATTTCAGGAGCATGGATCTGTCGGAGCGGAATCGGTAATCTTCTATGAAGAACGGCACGAAAATACCCTCTATTTCGCAAATGAAATAGGGGCAGGACTCTACCCTATCGAAAATGTCGTTTTCGATTATAGCCGTCATTTCTCCTTTTAGCCCATGGGGTTTCCCGATGCGGCCGATGGCGATGAGTTGTTCTTTTTCGATCATAACATTATGAAATGGTCCGGGTGCTGTCCCGTTAGCGGTGTGTCAGGCCTCTTCTGTGCGGGTGATTCTGGCTCCGAGGGCGTTAAGGCGCAAATCGATGTTCTGATAACCTCGGTCGATTTGGCCGATATTATGGATGGTGCTTATTCCGTCAGCGCTCATGGCGGCTATGAGCAAGGCGATACCGGCGCGGATATCGGGTGAGGTCATATCGGCATGGCGGAGATGATATCGGTTATCGATACCGATGACTGTGGCGCGATGCGGATCGCATAAGATGATCTGTGCACCCATGTCGATGAGTTTGTCGACGAAGAAAAGGCGGCTTTCAAACATTTTCTGATGGATGAGAACGGCGCCTTTCGCCTGTGTCGCCGTAACGAGAAGAACGCTGAGCAGATCCGGGGTAAGTCCGGGCCAGGGGGCGTCGGCGATATTCATGATAGAGCCGTCGATGAAGGATTCGATGGCGTAGTGTTCATGTTGCGGGATGTAGAGATCGTCTCCCTTTTGCTCGACGGTAATGCCGAGGCGGCGGAACGCATCAGGGATGATTCCGAGATCGGGGATGCTGACCTCTTTGATGGTGATTTCGGAACCGGTCATGGCTGCCATACCGATGAAACTGCCTACCTCGATCATGTCGGGTAGGATGCGGTGTTCCGCGCCGCCCAAGGTTTTCACTCCGCGGATAGTCAGAAGGTTGGAGCCGATACCGCTGATATCCGCACCCATTTTTACAAGCAGCTTGCAAAGCTGCTGCACATAGGGTTCGCATGCCGCATTATAGATCGTGGTTTCCCCCTGTGCCAGTGTCGCGGCCATGACGATATTGGCCGTACCTGTTACCGACGCTTCGTCGAGCAGCATATATCGCCCCTTCAGTCCCTCGCGGGGAGCCCGGATATCATAGAGATGTTTTTCCGCATTGTAGGTAAATGTGGCACCCAGCTTCTCCAATCCCAAAAAATGGGTGTCCAGACGCCGGCGGCCTATCTTGTCGCCGCCTGGTTGCGGAAGGATGGCGTAACCGAAACGGCTTACCAGAGGTCCCAGAATCATGACCGAGCCGCGTAGGGCCGCTGTACGCCGACAAAAATCGGGGGAAGAGAGGTAATCCATACGGATGTCGGCCGCGGTGAAACTGAAACGGCCGGAACCCAGGCGGTGGACTTCGACGCCCATTTGGCGGAACAGCTCTATCAGGTTGGTGACGTCGAGTATTTCCGGGATGTTGTCGATGGTAACGGTCTGATCAGTCAGCAGCGTGGCGCAAATGACCTCCAGAGCCTCGTTTTTTGCTCCTTGCGGTTGTATTTCGCCATGCAGGCGATGCCTGCCTTCTATAATAAATGATGGCATGATTCTGAAACGGATTGATTGGAGTTGAAAGATGTCCGGAAGTGTCAATTAGAAGTATCCTCTTTGGTCAGATCCAGCTTAAAGTCGTCTCTACCTCTTGGAATCCATTGTTTTTCCAGCGGTCGCCGTGTCGCTTTTTTATAGAGATGGCGGTTGCGGCAGATGTCGATGCCCAGATATACGGCGTTGCGCAACGCTGTTGCGGAGGCTGTGCCCTTACCGGCTGTTTGATAGGAAATTCCGTCGGTGGGATAGGTATGTACAATGGGCAATCCCATCGTGTATCCGACAGCCTTGTCCGGATCGATGAGGTCAGTCAGCGTCTGGAGCTGTTTTTTATTTCCCCACGTAACGATGGCGTCATAATGTTTATACAGCTCTTCATTCAGGAAGCGGCCGCTTTCATAAGGACCGAAGGCCAGTATTCCCTCTTTATGCAGTTCATTCAAGGTGGCACGCAGATCGGTGTCTGGTGCCTGTGCGGCGCCCTCTTCCGTCTTCGGAGTATCGCTTACGGCCGGTGTGACGATAGCGATGCGCGGCCGCAATTCGGTCATGTCGTTTCTGAGCGCCTGATGGATATTTCTGAGATCTCCGATAAACGTTTCGGCATTGAATGTTTCGGCGTCGCCTTCCTGTTTCTTTTGTATGGGCAGGGCGATGAGGCGTATTCCGTTACCTTGCAGGCTGTTGTAGGGAACCGTAGCTTCGTTTTCCAGATGTTGCTGGATGAAGGTGGTGGCCGCATTGGCCGTCAGGTCATTTCTAAGATTGCCAGGAGCGGTTACGAGCAGGTCTATGTCGTTCTTGTTATAGGCCTCGATAGCCATTTTCAGCGCACTGATTTCCGCTTTGTCTGCGGTGTTATTCTTTTCGCCCCACTGGGTATGCAGTTCTTCTGAGCAGACATTGATGAGGTTGATTTTGCCGTCGATGATATCGCGGGAGTTTCCGACAACATTGAACGCGATGGGTTCCAGCCCCAAGGCCTTGCATTGTTCATTCATGACGGTGATGGTGCTGAAGACGACGGGTGTACAGATCTCCAGCACTTCGGTCGCAGAGAGGAAGCGCAGAATCAGCTCGCCGCCGATGCCGTTTATATTGCCGTGGGTGATGCCCACTTTCAGTAGATTACTCATTATTGGATTCAAGTGTTATTTCGATGTTGGGACACATATTGTCAGAGGGTAGTTTCAAGGTGTATAGCACAGCCTCCAGATTTCTGATAAGCAGGCGCTTTTCATCGTGAGGCGCGAAGCAGAATCCTTCAGCGAAGACCACCCTCTTGTTTATTTCGTCGAGCCGGATATGGCAGATGAATGGGCCTCCCATCAGGCCGTTTTCGATTCTCCACAAGCCTTTCAGTTCGCCTACGTATTTTCCATTGATGTTCAATGCCTTGTATTCGGGCATGATAATTCGTTTCTGGGTGGTCATGTAGCTGTTGTCGCCTACGCCTTCGATGTTGGCTTTCATCACGGAGTCTCGTACGGCCACAGCCCCCTCGAGAGAGAATACATTGACGTCGGTATAGGGGATGGAGTAGACTACGATATCGCTGCGCTTGCGCGGGCCGTCGTTGGTACACCAGAAGAAGGTGGAATCTTGGCCGTAGCCGGGCACGTTGAGCTCTTTGGGAATCATCATACTGACGTTTTGTAATGAATGCAAACGGTCGGTGGCGGTGCGATTGAACTCTTTTTGTAATAGTTTGCTGCGGCGGCTCAGTTCTGCCTTTACGAAAAGCGAGCGAATCTGTTCTTGATATTCTGGCAGATATTCGGCCAGTTCCGTGAGCGAGCGGGCATACATTTTCAAGATAACCTGCGTCTGCGCGTAGGTATTGCGCTCGATGGTGAGCAAGGGTTCGGAAGCGTTGGCTGGGTCGATATTGACCACGATCACGTTGCCCACTACGCGGATCACCGAAGAGTTGAAATTATCGGGGGTGAGATAATATACTTTGAAGTAGGAATCGCCCTGTGGCGTGCATTCCATCGGATATTCGAAGATGTTCCTCAATGTGTCTCCGAGGGCGGAGTCTTTTGTGTTGTCGGGCATGACAATGTAGAGGTCATAGGGAGACCCGGTAGCTTCCGGTATGACCATTTCCTGGAAACTCTTTTTACAACCTGTGTTCAGCAGAAGAAAGAGAGCCAATAATGCTAAAAGTGCTTTTTTCATAAGGAATTTCTGTTTTAGGGTGTTTTGCTCCTTGCCGCCGACGGGGTAACAGAGTGTCGGCAGTCATTCAGGTAGCAAAGATAATTCTTTTTTGTCAGCATGCAAAGCTAAATTTGTTTTTTTTAAGTGAATCTATCTGCGTTGTTGCGGTTCCTATTTTGCCGGTAAGGATAAATGCTTTATTTTTGCCCCGTGAAAAAAGTCTGTATCGCCTTCCGTTGTTTTGTGGAGGGGTATATTTAAGGTAGAATATGCTGATTTTATTAGTTCCGGTCTTGCTTTGCCTGCTGGCGGTTGTGGTGATGGCCTTGTTGCTGTTGCGGCGATGGCGTGCGGCGGTATTGTTCTTATTGGTGCTGGTCGGGGTGAATCGGTGGACGCAGACCTGTCCCGTGCATCTTGTTTCGCCGATGCCGCGGCGACCGGCCTCTGACTGTTCATTGCGCGTGCTGACCTATAATGTCAATTCCATGGGGGATTATCTTTCCCGGAACCGGGATTCTGCGCGTGCCATGGTTCGTTTTATGGATGAAGTGGATGCGGATATTGTCGTTCTGGAGGAATATGATGAACACGCCAATTCGGCTTTGGGCGATTCGCTGGCGGTTCGTTATCCCTATCATGCAGCCAATTGTTACGACCGGTTCGTCGGTATCGGCTTTGTGTATAGCCGCTATCCGTTACGCCATATCAGGCGGTTGGTCCTGGACCCGGATTCGTCCGAAGCCTCTCAACTGGATGCGCTGGCCCGAGAAGAGGATCCTTCGGCGCCGGGAGCATCCGACCGGTTGCATATTTACAGTATGGAAGTGGATATACAGGGTTCGCCGGTACAACTTTTTTGCTGTCATCTGTTGTCTAACCGCTATTCGGTAGCGCGGCGCATGATGCCCGACGGTGCTTCGTGGTTCGATGGTGTCGGTGACTACTTCCGGCGGCTCAGACGCGGTTACGCGGGGCGTGCGGTCGAGGCCTGTGTGCTACGTGATTCCATTGCCGCGACAGAAGGGCCTGTGTTGGTTTGTGGCGATTTTAACGATTTGAGCGGGTCTTATGCTTTGCAGACCATTATGGGAAACCGTCTGCAAGATGCCTGGTGGAACGGGGGGATGGGCTTCGGCTTTACTTACGATGCCTATCATCTGCTGCTCAGACTGGATCATATTTTATATTCCGGCGATTTTGCGCTGGATGGCGTCTATCTATTACATCCCGGTTTTTCCGACCATTATCCGTTAGTCGCCGACTTCACTTTGCTTTGAGAAGAAACTGAAATGTACGGCGCCATATTTTCTCATTTCCCGGAAATGAGGATGGGAAGAGAAGTCGCTGTGTTTGCCGTGTTCTACGACCAGCAGTCCGGAGTCTTTTAACAAAGTGCTGTCGAGGACGAGTTGCGGAATGGTGTCCAGTTCGGGCAGATCGTAGGGGGGATCGGCAAAGATGAAATCGAATTGTTCGCGGCAGCTTTTGATAAAGCGGAACACATCTCCGCGTAGCAACATGTGTTCGTGGCCTAAATGCAGTGTATCATGGATTTTCTGTATATAGGTCTGCTGCATATTTCCCTTTTCAACGCTTATGACCTTGGCGGCACCGCGGCTGATAAGCTCGAAGCTGATGGAGCCGGTGCCCGCAAAAAGATCCAGGGCCGTGATGCCCTCCGGATTCATGCGGTTGGTGAGAATGTTGAACAAGCTTTCTTTGGCCATGTCCGTGGTGGGGCGTGCCGGCAAATGGTGGGGTGTTTCAAAACGGCGTCCGCCGTATTTACCGCTGATGATGCGCATTGTCGATATATTTTTACAGGTGTGGATAGAATGTAAGCAGGATTGTGTCCCAAGGGGCGTTCAGTGTGGCTTGTCCGAGACTGAAAAGCTGGGCCGGGAATACGGCCGGCATGATGTGTTTCAGAATCGGTGAAAGCTGTTCCGTCAATTTTGCCTGTATGGTCTTGTTGCCGGCCAGCTGCAGGAGGTCCAGATGGGGATCGAGTCCGCATTTGAGCCATGTGTTCATGATATGATAGGCGATGTTTTCGATACCGTTATCAGGGTAGCAGTTGGCCAGTTGCAGGCGTCCGTTGCGGTAAACCAGCAAGTCAATACCACGTTCCAGGACCTGCACGATCATTTTCGCATTGTTCCCCATTTTGCTTTTTTCAGAGAAATAGGAATGAAGTATACACAGCGGATGGTGATATTTGACCTCCGGAAATGTCCGGTTCAGGAAGTTACATAGTTCTTGATCTATACCAAAAATGAATCCTATGCCGGACCCTGTGTGTATTTCCTGTAATAGGGTTTCCGGAACTTGTGTCTCCGAACATGTCAGTCCGTAAAAACGGCCGGCGATTGCTTCGTCGGTTTCATAAGCTGGAAACAGAGTGAAGCGGGGGGTTGCCACTGTGATGTGTATCTCTTTATAATCGCACAGTAGTTCCTCCGTGTCGAGTATCCGGTTCTTCAGCCGCGAATTGTAATCCGGTCCCGGAGTTATCGGCACTTCCTGCAGTGAGAATGAGTCATCCTCGGTGATGTTATGGGTGGAAAATAAAAATCCATCCGGTTGTAGCCGGATGGATAATGTTTTTTGGATTGTGTCCATTCGATGTTCTTTTATTCCCAGTTACCGGCGTTGTTGTTGGCCTGCTCGGCATCACCTACCTGGAGACCGGGGAAGCGATCCATCTGTTTCTTTTCATCGATTTTGTTCTTCAGCTCACGGTCGTTGAGGCCTGCAAGGTAAACTGAATATTCCACTTTAGCCTCGAAGAGCTGCATGGTGTAGCCGGACTGTGTCTGTATGCTACCGAGAATCAGTTGGAATGTATCCTTGGCGGTAAACGGAACGTAGCAAATGGAATCGATGTTGAAGTCGGAACGTTTCAGGAATGTGGAATCCTTTTCAAGCACGTTGACATAGACCGTATCGCGGCTGAAAGTTTCGCGATCAAGACCAAACTTCTCGATTTCTTTTTTGTATTTCTTAGGATTCTGCAGGTACATCCACGCATCTTTTTCGTTGAGACCGTTAACCAGCTGTACGTCGGTCAATGAACCGATTTTCTTGACGATCGGAAGAGAGTCGTTCTTAGCAAAGTTAATGAGATCGGTCCAGGTAGCGGCGTAGGTCTGATACTTGTCGCGGTGAGCTTCCTGAAGGGTACGGATGTCTTTCAAGCGCTGGATGACAACGGCATCACGGGCTGCGGCCTGGTCTTTAAATTGAACGGGAATCTGAATGCTTTGATAACACATAACCACCAAAACAGCTGCGGCTGCAAGGAGGAGAAGTTTGAGAACGATTTTCATGATTCTATAATTTTAATGTCAGTTTTTTATTATTCTTGTGTGATAAATTCCGGCACTTGCCGTGTCAAATGGCTTTTGGCGGGCGCCGAAAACGATAACCTGTCAAAAATCACGGAGCAAATATACATAACTATTTTTGAAAAGGTGTATCTTTGACCGAAATTTATGAGAAAAAGTCATGATATTTGATATTTTTGCCGCTAAAATTATTGAAAAGTTGCCTTTCAGCCCGAATGAGTTGCAACGGGAGACGTTGCAACGGCTGTCAAGGTTCCTTTTGGAGGTCGTGCCGCAGGACCGGGTGTTCATTCTGAAAGGATATGCCGGCACGGGCAAGACTTCGCTTGTCGGGGCCTTGGTAAAAGCGATGTCGGAGGCGGGGATGAAGACGGTGCTGATGGCTCCGACGGGGCGCGCGGCCAAGGTCTTTTCTTCTATGGCACACAAGGCGGCGCTCACGATCCATAAAACCATCTACAGGCAGCGGCAGTTCAATGTAGATTTCGAGGGGTTTCAGCTTACAGACAATTTGCATAAGCAGACATTATTTATCTGCGATGAGGCTTCGATGATAGCGACTCTGGCCGAACAGTCTCCGTTCGGTACAGGCAATTTGCTGGATGATCTTATAGAATATGTCTATAGCGGCGTTGAATGCCGGCTCCTTCTGGTGGGTGATGGCGCCCAGTTGCCTCCGGTCGGCCAGACGCATAGTCCGGCGTTGGAAGAGAGGCGTCTGCGCGGTTACGGGCTGGAGGTTTTGCAGGCTGAACTGACCGAAGTAGCCCGTCAGCAGCTGGATTCCGGCATCCTTTTTAATGCGACCGCCTTGCGCGACCGGATGCGACGCGGCGAAATCGAGGGATTACCTCATATATATTATAAGGAGTTTCCCGATGTGAAGCGGGTAGACGGTTACGATCTGGTGGAATATCTTTCCGCCTCTTACAGCAATGCCGGCCAGGATGAGACGATCGTTGTCACCCGTTCCAATGCCCGGGCCAACCGTTTCAATGCCGGCATCCGCAACCGTATTCTTGACCGGGAGGAGGAATTGTCGGCCGGAGACCGTCTGTTAGTTGTCAAAAACAATTATTTTTGGTGCAAGGAGTTTGAAGACATGCCTTTTGTAGCCAACGGGGATATGATCGAAGTGCGACGGGTGCGGCGCACGATAGAGCTTTACGGATTCCGCTTTGCCGAAGTGGCCGTCACGTTTCCCGATTACGATTATGATACCGAGGTCATCATTCTTCTGGATACGTTAGGCGTTGACGGTCCTTCATTACCTGTTGCCGATCAGCAGCGGCTTTTTTATGCGGTCATGGAAGATTACGCCGACATTCCCGGACTGCGCAACCGTATCAAGGCCGTCAAGGAAAACCGATATTTTAATGCCTTACAGGTCAAATACGGCTATGCCGTCACGTGCCACAAGGCACAGGGCGGTCAGTGGAGCGACGTCTATCTCGATTTGGCCTATATCAACCCCGCACATCTCGGTCTGGATTTCTACCGGTGGATGTACACGGCTGTGACCCGCGCCCGCCGCTGTCTTTATTTAGCGGGTATGCCGGATGACATGGGAGAATGATTCCCGGCGGCCGTAACCCATGGAATGGATTTCATCCGCTGTATTGAAAATTGTCGTCTCGCAGGGGCAGAATGACTGAAAAAAGCCTGCTAAAATCTGGATTTGATAAAATTATGCGATATTTTAGGCATTTTTTTAAACTTTCTCCATATATTTGTCGCTACATTCAGTAATTGATTAAGGTATAATATATTTTTTGGAGATGAAAGTATTGAAGTTCGGTGGCACATCGGTAGGTTCGGTGGAACGCATTCGAAAGGTGGCTGCCCTTGTTCAGTCTGATGGTGAATCTAAGGTTGTGGTTTTGTCTGCCATGTCGGGGACAACCAATACATTGTTGGAGATTTCCGGCTATTACCGATCACAGAATGCTGTCGGTGCGGCAGAAATCATTCATCGGTTAGAGGAAAAGTATAACGGCGTCATAGATGGTCTTTATAATGATGCTGTTCTCAGGTCCCGTGCCTGTGAAATCGTTAATGGTATCTTCGACTATCTTCGCTCGTTTTCCAATACGCAGTTCACAATCTTTGAAGAGAAGTGTGTCGTGGCCCAGGGCGAGTTACTCTCCACGAATCTCTTTTATCTGTATCTTTTACAGCAGGGAGTCGACGCTGTTTTGCTTCCCGCGCTTGATTACATGCGCATAGACAAGAACGGAGAACCGGATTTCAAGTTTATTGAAACACATCTCAGGCAGGAGATGGAGGCGCAGCCCGGTCGGCAGCTTTATATCACACAGGGATTCATCTGTCGCAACGCCTACGACGAGATAGACAATCTGCTGCGTGGCGGCAGCGACTATTCCGCTTCCATCATCGGGGCGGCTTTACGCGCCGAGGAAATTCAGATTTGGACCGACATCGACGGGATGCATAACAACGATCCCCGTTTTGTCGAGGGCACGAAGCCGGTACGTTTCCTCAATTTCGACGAGGCGGCCGAATTGGCCTATTTCGGGGCTAAAATCCTGCATCCGACCTGTATCACGCCTGCCAGGATGTACAATATTCCAGTGCGTCTTCTCAACACCATGGAACCGGAGGCTCCCGGCACATTGATTTCCAACAACACCGAAAGCAGAATCATCAAGGCCGTAGCGGCCAAGGATGGCATTACCTCGATCAGGATCAAAAGCAGCCGGATGTTGATGGCCTATGGTTTCATGCGTAAGGTCTTTGAAGTTTTTGAACATCACAAGACCGCTGTCGATATGGTGACGACTTCCGAAGTCGGTGTTTCGCTTACGATCGACAATAGCAAACGGCTGGATGAAATCGTCAATGACCTGAAAATGCTCGGCTCCGTTACGGTTGACAGAGACATGGTCATCATCTGTGTCGTCGGTGACATGAAGTGGGACAACCTCGGCTTTGAAAGCCGTGTCGTAGAGGCTCTGAAAGATGTTCCGGTACGTATGATCTCTTACGGCGGCAGTAATTACAACATCTCCGTGCTTGTCAAGTCGGGCGACAAGGAACGTGCCTTGCAGGTTCTTTCCCAGCATCTCTTCGACTGAGAGGGGAGGAGTAATCTGCATGAGATAAAGCATCGGCCGTTTCCCGTCGGCTGGTGCAGGATTTATTCAATAAACCCAAATTGTTTGAGCGATGCCATTTCCTATCGATAAATTTCAGAAAATACAGACACCCTTCTATTATTACGATAAACGACTTCTTGAACAGACGCTTTCCGTCATTAATGAGGAGGCCGGTAAATACACGGGCTATCATGTGCACTATGCCGTCAAGGCAAATGTCGATCCCGGCATTTTGTCCATTGTCAGACGCAGCGGTCTGGGATGTGACTGTGTGAGCGGCGGCGAGATCCGGGCCTGTCTGAACGCTGGCTTTGCTCCGTCGAAGATCGTTTTCGCGGGTGTCGGTAAAGCCGATTGGGAAATATTGCTTGCCTTGGAGGCCGGTATTGCCTGCTTCAATGTCGAATCTTTGCCCGAGCTGGAGATTATCGACCACCTGGCCGCCCGCTTGGGCGTGAAGGCGAATGTAGCATTCCGTGTCAATCCGAATGTCGATGCCCATACTCATAAATATATAACCACCGGGTTGGACGAGAACAAATTCGGCATCAGCATGGAAATGCTGGATGACGTGATTACCCGTACGCTGGAAATGGATAACGTCCGGCTTGTGGGGTTGCATTTCCATATCGGTTCCCAGCTTCAGGAGCTCACGCCCTTCTCCATACTTTGTGAACGTATCAACGCCCTGCAGGACCGTATCGGCCAACGTGGCATTGTGTTGAAAAGCATCAACGTGGGAGGCGGTCTCGGTGTGGATTATGACTGCCCGGATGAACATCCGGTTCCCGATTTCGCCACCTATTTCGCCACCTATCACGAGCATCTCGCCCTTCGTCCGGGGCAGGAGCTTCACTTCGAGTTGGGGCGCGCCGTGGTCTGTCAATGCGGTTCTCTGATCAGTCGCGTGCTTTATGTCAAAGAAGGTGTCAGGAAAAAATTCGTTATTCTGGATGCCGGTATGAGCGACCTCATCCGTCCGGCCCTTTACCATGCCCATCATAAGATAGAGAATCTTTCCGCCACCGGTCGTGAAGGGACGGAAGTGTATGATGTTGTCGGGCCCATTTGCGAATCTTCCGATTGCTTCGGTACCGGCGAGCTCTTGCCCGTCACCCGCCGCGGCGATCTGATTGCCCTGCGCAGTGCCGGGGCCTATGGTCAGATCATGGCCAGCCAATACAATTGCCGTGCCATTCCCGAATCGGTCATCTTGTGAAAACGTGAGGAGTCAGATCATGAATAAGTGTTTTCTACATATATTGATAATCTCCCTTTTCAGCTGTGTCCCGCTGATGGCTCAGGAAGCGGTTCCTGCCGTCGTGCCGGAGGTCGCGGATAGCGTATGGGCGGAGGTTGCGCCGCCTGCGGGGGCGGATACTTTACTCGTTGAGGCGGTCGATTCGTTGCAGCAGGCGCGGATCCGTTACCTGGAGGACTCTCTTTTCCGGGCCGAACAGCTGAAAGACTCGTTGGAGCTGCTTCGCCTCCGGAATCAGCTCTTATGGAGTTCGTGGCAGGCCTATGCCGCCGCCAATCCTCTGCCGGACACCATCGAGGTGCAGGCTCCCGTCGTGCCGGAACCTCCGAAAAAGCGACAGCCGGCTCCCGAGCCGCCGCAACGCACCTTTGCCGATTGTCTTGATTCCCTCCGTCTGGTCGCCGATTCCATACCTTTCGATTCGATGCTGACTTATGCCCAGCTGGATTACCGTATGCCGGTCATCATAGATCCTCGCGTGCCCAATTCCCGGCTTAGGCCTGTAAAAGTGGAGCTTGTCGTGCCGCAGCGGCCGGTGCGGGAATTCCCTTCGGCTGCCCGTCACTTCGAGCAGCAGCGTGAGGTGAATCGGATGCGGCAGCATGCGATACAGAATTATTTCATCTCCAATCCGTTTGCCGTACAATATCTGCGCACGCGCATGGCCCGCGCTCCGCAGAAGGAAAAACTGAACGTGCATCATGCCTTGGAGAGTGTGCGCATCGATGTCGTCGACTATACGATAGAATATGCCCCTCTGCTGACCGACAAAGTGCATGCCGACAAGTGGCACTATCGCGGCTTTACCTCTTTACAGATGTCGCAGACGGCCATGTCCGAAAACTGGTATAAGGGCGGCGAAAACAATATGACCCTCTACAGCGACCACAAGTTTGAAATCAAGCGGTATGACGAGAACAAGCTCACTACCTTTGAAACCGTGATGCAGGTCAAGCTTGGATTGTATTATACCGCTTCCGACACGATTCACCCGACCCGTGTCAACGACAATCAGTTCCTTCTCGATGTGAAATATGGCTATAAAGCGTGGAAGAATTGGTATTATTCCACCCAGCTGACTTTCAAGACGCCTCTTTTCAACCTTTATCCGGCCAATTCCCACACCGTCAAGTCCGCATTTCTTTCTCCCGCCGAAACGAATGTCAGCGTCGGTATGGATTTCAAGTTTGAAAACAAAAAGAAAACGCTTTCCTATTCATTGATGCTGGCTCCCTTGTCGTATAATCTGAAATACGTCCACCATGAGAAGGTCGACGTCACAAAGTACGGCATAGAACGGGATCACCGGTCGCTCAATCAGATCGGTGCCTCGCTGACAAGCAAGCTGGAGTGGAAAATTACGAAAGACATTTCCTGGGCATCGCGATTGTATGCCTTTACGAGTTACGAGAGCGTGCTCGGAGAATTTGAAAATACATTTACATTCAAGGTCAACCGCTATTTCTCTGCGAGAGTCATGTTCTATCCGCGCTTCGACGACCACACCGCCAGCCGGGTATGGCAAATGAAAGAAATGCTGACCTTCGGATTTAATTATATATGGTAATTTTATGAAACAGACAACGAATGTGGATTTATCTAAAGCCTTGTCCGAAATCTGGGATTATCTGACAGAAGATCAACGGGAGCTGCTGCTTGAAAATACGCTGGTACGCACGTTCCGGAAAGGCGAATTTATTTATCATACCGACGAAGAGTCCGTTTATATGATGTGCGTGCTTAAGGGACGTGTCAAACTTGAAAAATACGGCGTCAGCGGGCGCAACCAGATCATGCGCATGCTGCGTCCTTACCAGTACTTCGGCTACCGTTCGTACTTCGCCGGCCAGGGACACGTCACCGAGGCCGTGGCTATGGAGCCGACCGTCATTGCCTGCGTCTCGATGAATATCATAGAGAGGATCGTGGAGGTGAACGGCCGTTTCTCGCTCTTTTTTATCCGCACTTTGGCTGTAGACCTGGGCGAATCGGACCAGCGCACCGTCAATCTTACCCAAAAGCACATCCGCGGCCGTCTGGCCGACTCCATCGTCTTCTTGATCGACAAATACGGCATGGAGGCCGACGGCTGCACCATCAATATATATCTGAACCGCGAAGACCTGGCCGCCCTTTCCAACATGACGACGAGCAACGCCATCCGTACCCTCTCCACTTTCGTTACCGAAGGCATCCTGCTGGTCGACGGGCGCCGCATCAAGGTGCTGAATCTTGACAAACTCAAGCACATCAACGCCTGCGGCTGATCCGGGCCGTGCCTGTTGCCATACCGGCCTGCCTGCCGGTTTTGACCGTCTCCGGAAAATCCGGCAGGCGGTCAAAATGTTTTCTCCTGACAGCTTTTGAAACGGCAAAAACGCTCTTATCCTTGTTATAATTAGTGAGTTAAAGAATATAGAAAGGGGCACCTGCGATATTCTGACAACTCTACGTGACAATGCAAAGGCTAAATTTTTAGAATTTCAGTGTCGTTGGTTGCATTCTTGAAAAAAATCCTTAGCTTTGCAGTCGTAAAAATTAAATAAATTATTTCACATTAAAATAACGGGGCCTCACGGCCTCACTTAACAACAAAATTAAAAAAAGTATTTAAGATGATTAAGGTTGGTATTAACGGTTTCGGCCGTATCGGTCGTTTCGTTTTCCGCGCAGCTCAGACTCGTTCTGACATTGAGATCGTAGGTATTAATGACCTTTGCCCTGTTGACTACTTGGCTTATATGCTCAAGTACGATACCATGCACGGCCAATTCGAAGGTACTATCGAGGCTGATGTTGAGAAGTCTCAGCTTATCGTTAACGGTAAATCTATCCGCGTAACTGCCTGCAAGGATCCTAACGAACTCGCTTGGGATGCCGTAGGTGCAGAATACGTAGTTGAATCTACCGGTCTCTTCCTGACAAAGGAAAAAGCTCAGGCTCACATCAACGCCGGCGCCAAGTATGTCGTTATGTCTGCTCCTTCCAAGGACGACACTCCGATGTTTGTCTGCGGCGTTAACTTCGACAAGTATCAGAAGGGTACTCAGTTCGTTTCTAACGCATCTTGCACAACTAACTGTCTGGCTCCTATCGCCAAAGTTCTTAACGACAACTGGGGCATTACCGACGGTTTGATGACTACCGTTCACTCTACCACTGCAACTCAGAAGACTGTTGACGGTCCTTCTCTCAAGGACTGGCGCGGCGGCCGTGCTGCCAGCGGCAACATCATTCCTTCTTCTACCGGTGCTGCCAAGGCTGTAGGTAAGGTTATTCCTGAACTCAACGGCAAATTGACGGGTATGTCTATGCGCGTTCCTACTTTGGACGTTTCTGTAGTAGACCTTACCGTGAACCTCGCCAAGCCTGCCAAGTATGACGAGATCTGCGCAGCCATGAAGGCCGCTTCCGAAGGCGAACTCAAGGGCGTACTCGGCTATACTGAAGATGCTGTCGTTTCCAGCGACTTCCTCGGCGACACCCGTACTTCTATCTTCGACGCTAAGGCCGGTATCGCTTTGACCGACACCTTCGTTAAGGTAGTTTCCTGGTACGACAATGAGATCGGTTACTCTAACAAAGTTCTCGAGCTCATCGCCCACATGGCTAAGGTTAACGCCTGATCGGAGATTTTGACGATCTCCCGATCGATAACAGCTGCGGCTTTCCCGACAGGGAAGGCCGCAGATTTTTTATGCGCCGTTTTCGGCTGCGGCGGGAGTGGTTCCTGTCTGTCGGGTAGGAAAAGCCTCTGCAAAGCCCGCTCATCCGTTTATATTTGAAAGCTTTATTTTTTATTTTGTAAAATATCTGTCGTTCAGTTTCTCTTTCTCGGAAAAATATTTTACATTTGCAATCGACGTAATGTATGTCGATATCGGACATGAACCGATGATCATTCAATAAAATCTATAAAAATGCCTGTTAGGAGTATTACACAGCAACAATATTTTGAAGAACTGGCCAGGACAAGCGAAAAATATTTCCTGCCTTATGTCGAAACCATGTGCCCGCTGGGCAAGGAGACCCGTGTTCTTGAGATCGGATGCGGGGTGGGCGGCAATTTGGCGCCTTTTGCCCGCCGGGGATGCCGCGTTGTCGGCGTCGATCTGTTCAAAGGCAATACCGACGTTGCCGAGGCCTGTTTCGAGGCAGAAGGTCTGGCCGGCTCTTTCGCCGCGCTGAACTTCTTTGAAATGGAGGTTCCCGAAGATCTTTTCGACGTGGTCATCTGCCATGATGTTATCGAGCACATCGGCGACAAGACCGGCTTTTTGCAGCACATGCGCCGTTTCGCCAGGCCGGGAGGCATTTTCTTCATCTCTTTCCCTGCCTGGCAGATGCCGTTCGGCGGCCATCACCAGAACTGCCGCAGCTGGCTGGTTTCCCATTGCCCGTATCTGCACCTGTTGCCCCGCGGCATGTATCGGTGGGTGCTCGAACGCTTCCATGAGTCGGACGGCACTGTCCGCGAGATGCTGGAAATCAAGGAGACGCGCACGTCCATCGAGAAATTCGAGCGGGTCGCTGGGCAGGTCGGCTACCGCATTCTCGACCGCAGGCTCTACTTCATCAATCCGCATTATGAAACCAAATTCGGGATGACACCCCACCGCCTGTGGGGAGCGGTCGCCGCCGTACCTTATCTCAGGAACTTTGCCACGACCTCCTGTTTCTACCTGCTGAAAGCCTGAATTTGAGAATTTCAAATGGCAGATTTTAGAGTGATGCACGCAGAAAGCCCGTTTTTTCTGTGCGCATCATATTTTTTTGTTTTTTCAGCAGTGTCGTTTCAATATTTTTTGTTAATTTTGCAACCTGTCAGTTTCTTTGCAATGCCGGCCGTGCGACGCGGTGGGCGGGCAAAGAGGTGGAAGCTCAAATAGGAAATTTGCAAAACATTAAAAATAATACAATTATGAGAAAAATGAAGTTTTTAAATCTGAAATCTCTTCTGACCATGTCTGCCGCGCTGTTCTTCAGCGCCTATTCCTCTGCCGATGCCGACGCACAGCAGACTTTTACAGCCAACGGTGTGGAATTTACGATGATTTCCGTAGAGGGAGGCACTTTCAAGATGGGTGCCACCAAAGAACAGAAAAAGGCCGACCGCGACGAGAAGCCGGTGCATAGCGTCACGCTTTCTTCCTACCTTATCGGTAAGACGGAAGTGACCCAGGCGCTGTGGGAAGCCGTCATGGGCGAGAATCCTTCCCGCGTCAAGGGGGCGGAACTGCCCGTCGAGCAGGTTTCCTGGAACGACTGCCAGGTATTTATTGAAAAACTGAACGCCCTGACCGGCCAGAAATTCCGGCTCCCCACCGAAGCTGAGTGGGAATATGCCGCCCGCGGCGGAAAAAACAGCAAGGGCTACCGTTATGCCGGCAGCAACGATCTGGGCAAGGTCGCCTGGTATAAGAAAAACTCCGGCGACAAGCCCCATGCCGTCGCTACCAAGCTGGCCAACGAGCTGGGAATATATGACATGAGCGGTAATGTCTGGGAATGGTGTGCCGACCTGTACGGAGCCTATGACAAGGCCTCGCAGAGCGATCCGCAGGGTGCGGTCTCCGCCTCCTGTCGTGTGGGCCGCGGCAGCTGTTTCGGAGGCAGTGCCGGCCCTTGCCGCGTGACCTTCCGCGGCAGCGGAAAGCCGGACTTCCGCAACTACTATCTCGGCCTGCGTCTGGCGCTGTAAGGAAATATGGGAATTTCCTACTGATGGAATTTCTGGATTTTCTTGTTTTGAATAGATTTTACAGAATAAAAAAGGTAACAAAACAGCGATAGACAATGATTGCTGCTTCTACGGCTGAAATCCGTTATGCTTGGGTAGATTATATGAAAGCTACCTGCATTATTTTGATGGTTCTTTGTCATTTCGGTCTGGATGGCATTTCCCGTCAATTTATTTATGCTTTCCATATGCCGGCATTTTTTATGGTTTCAGGATATTTGTATAAATCGAAGTCGTGGTTTAAAACTTTAAAAGCATTTTTGTTACCCATTCTTCTCTTTTCTGTATTGCGGTTGTTATATAACATCGGGCATCAATGGATTTTAGATTCTGAGCAGGGGGATATCATTTGTTGGCAGAACTATTACCGATCTCATACAGGGCAACCCAGCTTGTTTACGGGGCAATGGTTTTTATTTGTATTGATCGGGATTCGCTTTTTGCTGGGCGATGTTAAAATTTTTGCGCCCATATATAAGTATCATCTTCCAATTTCGGTTTGTTTGATCGCCTGGTTTACCATAAGTCCTTTTGTAATGGGGGAGTCCGATATCAGATATTATTATTTTTATCTTTGCCTGTCGGCCTTCCCCTTTATGTCATTAGGTATCTTGCTTAAGCAGCGACGCATCGGATTGCGCTTATCCCTATGGAAAACCTTTTTGCTGGTGTTATTGTTCTTACCCCTTGCTTATTTCAATGGAATGGTCGACATCTCCGATTCCTGTTTCGGATTGAGCTATTTCTTGTGTTTTGCCAATGCGGTCATCGCCTTTTTTGCTTTGGCTTCTGTTTTTAGCAGATTGCAAAACAATAAGATTATTACCACTTTTTCCAATGGAACGTTAGTTGTATTGGGCTTGCACATGCTGCTTTTTCTGGTGGTAAGAGATATTTTTAAATTATTACGTCTATGCCTTTCTTATTTACAATCATAACTCTTTTGGTAGCCTATCCCATTATCCGGTGGGCGGAAAAACATGCCCGTTGGCTCTTGGGAAAATAGGCGTGAAGGGGAGTCTCTATCTGTGGTAATCGGGATTTTCGGAAAATTCCGATCTTGATAGTATGTAGCAGTAAAGCTGTAAGTGCAGAAGACGCTGTCAATTGTCAAGAAGTTCCTCTACGGTCCGGAGGTTCATGATATTATTGCGGATTTATTGTCTCGGTTTATGGTAAGGTTATGTTTTCTTTAGAGGTTGCTGTGGTGGTTTATCGTTTTTTCGGATTGTACAAAGTAGTTTCCCCTTTGGGGGATTTTTATTCTCTTACAAAGAGCATCATTGGTGAAAACGGCAGTTCGGGAAGTGGTAATTTTTTGCTGCTTGCCGATATAATCGCTAAATCAAGCACCGGATACTGACTGGAAGATAGTATCTACAATTCGGGGAGGGTGTAGGAGTAGGCCGGTGATACTATATGATGGGAATGAAGGAGTACTTATGGGCGAGAAAAAGAATTCGGCGGAGCAGAAAGCGCTTCTGAGGGAATCCGAACAGCCCGCATTCCGGCAGTTTCCTGTACTGACGCTCTATGTGATGCCGCATTTTCAAAAAAAATAATGAATATGCTTCTGCGTATTCATATTTTTTTGTATTTTTGCAGCGCCTTTACGCCGAAGGTCCCCGTCGTGGGGACGGGCGGCGGGGGTACATATATTAAGAAAGCGTTTACTTGACGCTTTGTCTTTGGCTACTCTGAACTTCGCAACTTCACTCATCAAGGACAAAGCAACGGTAGATGCTCCGGGGGTATGTAAACATCCCGGCAGCATGATTGTTTGTATAAGACAGTCGTGTTTGCCTTAGGTTACATATTCGGCGTGGGGCTTCGACGTTGCTCGTTCTATGAGTAGGGCAATGCGAAGGCCTTGAGTAGCGGGACGGGCAGCGAGAGCAGACCCCCGCTTTTCTTTTTATATATGGCTTATTCTAAAACAGAGTTTCTCATGCCGAATCCGGGGGGCTATAGGCGCAAAGATTGTTCGATATGTTTGTTTCTGCTCTACGCGCGCTTGCGATTGCTCCCTTTTCTTGGCGAGGATCTTTTATTTTCCGTTTGTTTCCTATTGCATTTCTTTGTTGTGCCTTTCTTTTCCCGACGGTGGCCCAGAACATCGCCGTCAGCGATTTCCGCCTGTTGGAAAACGATATGACGGCCAACGTGGAGGGCACTATCGTTCTTGACCAGAACGGCGAGAAGTGCGCCCTCATCAAGGTCGAGACCACGCAGACGGGTTTCACGTTCGATACCGGCTCGCTCGGTGTAGAAAAAACGCTGCAGAAGCCGGGCGAAATCTGGGTCTATGTCCCTGACCGCACCAGTCGCATCTCCATTTCTCATCCGCAGCTCGGTAAGATTCCCGACTATGACCTGGGACTTTCCGTCCGCAAGGCGCGCACCTATCTGCTGAAGCTCACCACCGGCACTGTGCAGACGGTAGTACATAATGCGGTGACCCAGCAGTATCTCGTTTTTCAGGTCGACCCCGCCCATGCCGTGGTCGAGGTGGAAGAGGAGATGTGGCCCGTTGCCGACGGTATGGCCAGCAAATTCGTCCCTTTCGGCACCTATAACTATCGTGTGCAGGCAAAAGACTATCATCCCGAGGCCGGCCGTGCTATCGTTAATGATCCCGCCAAAAAGACGGAGGTCACCGTCACCCTGCGCCCCGCTTTCGGCTGGGTGGAGGTGCCCGGTTCCGGCGACCTCGCTGGTGCCGACGTCTATATAGATAACCAGCTGGTGGGGCAGGTTCCTGTCAAAAGCGACCGGCTGGCCAGCGGACCGCATAATGTCAAGGTCGTCAAGCCGCTGTATAAACCTTTCGGGCAGACGGTCACTGTTTCCGACAACGAGACGCTACGTCTCTCTCCCTCGCTGACCGCCGACTTTTCTACTGTGACCCTCTCCACCGATGCCGCTGCCGAAATCTGGGTCAACGGCGAGCGCAAAGGCACGGGCAGCTGGACGGGGCCGCTTCAGTCGGGCGAATACCGTTTCGAGACCCGTCGCGAAAACCACCGTACTGCCAGTACCACGCGCACCATCACTGCCGCACAGCGGCAGCAAACCATTTCACTATCCGCTCCTGATCCTATCTACGGCAGTTTGAATATCGCTACGACCCCAGATTTCTCCGACGTCCTTTTGGATGGCGTCGCCGTGGGGCAAACCCCTTTGTTGCTGCCTCAGGTGCTTATCGGCGAGCATACGGTCACTGTCCGCAAGGCGAATCACGGTGACTACAAGACCACGGTTTCCGTTACCGAGGGGCAGGCGGCCATGGTGGAGGGGTCGCTCAGCAACCTTACGACGGTGACGCTCGACTGCAATGCTCCGCAAGCCGAGATCTGGGTCGATGGCATCGCTTTGGGGACGGTTTCCACGGTCCGCCAATTGGGCTACGGCACCCATGAGGTGCTGCTTCGTGCCGAAGGATATAACGATTTCACCGAAAACATCACGGTGACGGATGCCGCCCGCACGTTTAAGTTCGCCATGACCGGGAAAGAGGGTTCCAAGCGAACCTTTACGGTCAAGGGGGTGAGCTTTACAATGGTGCCGGTGGCGGGCGGTACTTTTAGGATGGGTGCTACTGCGGAGCAGCAGAATCCGAATGACCGCGAGAAACCGGTTCATAGCGTCACGCTCACCTCTTATTATATCGGGCAGACGGAGGTGACCCAGGCTTTGTGGGAAGCAGTGATGGGGGAAAATCCATCCCGTTTCAAGGGTGCCGATCTGCCTGTCGAGCAGGTATCTTGGGACGACTGCCAGACCTTTATCCGCAAACTGAACGTGTTGACAGGGCAGTCCTTCCGTTTACCGACCGAGGCGGAGTGGGAATATGCTGCCAGCGGTGGAGGAAAGAGCAAAAGGCATGAGTATGCCGGTAGCAACAATTTAGAAACTGCGGCCTGGTATGACGGTAACTCCGACAACAAGACACATGCCGTCGGTACGAAGCGGGCCAATGAATTCGGTTTGTATGACATGAGCGGTAACGTTTGGGAATGGTGTCAGGATTGGTATGGAAGTTACAGCAGCTCTGCACAGACGAATCCCCAGGGGCCTTCTTCGGGTTCCTTCCGCGTAGTCCGTGGAGGGTGCTGGAGCAGCCTGGTGTGGTATTGCCGTGTTGCTAATCGCAATGGGTACGCGCCCGGCTACCGCAACTACGCCCTCGGTCTGCGCCTGGTGTTTTAGTCCTGATCTCTTCACAATAACGGAAAACAGAAGAAAGCAAAAAGTAACTATTACCCTAAAGAGTGTTCCGGTTTACCGGACAGCGGTCGAAGCCTGCATAAAGTCAGGGCAACCACTGGAAGAAAGGATAACGATAAAAATAGATAGGAAAACATGCAATTTAAAAAGGTTCTCATGTACATCACTGCGCGACACACGTTTGCAGCGGCTTTCTTCTCATGGCGAAGCGCTTTGCCCTTTCGCCTGTCGGCCGTTGTGCTTCTTTGTTGTACCTTTCTTTTTCCGACGTCGGCCCAGAACATCGCCGTCAGCGCCTTTCGCCTGCTGGAAAATGACATGACCGCCAACGTGGAGGGCACTATCGTTCTTGACCAGAACGGCGAAAAGTGCGCCCTCATCAAGGTCGAGACCACGCAGACGGGTTTCACGTTCGATACCGGTTCGCTCGGCGTGGTGAAAACGGTGCAGCAGCCCGGGGAAATCTGGGTCTATGTCCCCGCCCGCACCAGCCGTATCTCGATATTTCATTCGCAGCTCGGCGCGATCCGCGACTATGACCTGGGGCTTTCCGTCGTTAAGGCGCGCACCTATCTGTTGAAGCTCACCACCGGCACCGTGCAGACGGTCGTACATAATGCGGTGACCCAGCAGTATCTCGTTTTTCAGGTCGATCCCGCCCATGCCGTGGTCGAGGTGGAAGAAGAGGTGTGGCCCGTTGCCGACGGCACGGCCAGCAAGTTCGTCCCTTTCGGCACCTATAACTACCGCGTGCAGGCGCAGGACTATCATCCCGAGGCCGGTCGCGCTACCGTCAATGACCCCGCCAAAAAGACGGAGGTCACTGTCACCCTGCGCCCCGCTTTCGGCTGGGTGGAGGTGCCGGGTTCCGGCGACCTTTCCGGCGCATACGTTTATATCGACAATAAATTGGTGGGGCAGGCACCCGCCAAAAGCGACCGGCTGGCCAGCGGACCGCATAATGTCAAGGTCGTCAAGCCGCTGTATAAGTCTTTCGAGCAGACGGTCACCGTTTCCGACAATGAAACATTGCGTCTCTCTCCCTCGTTGACTGCCGACTTTGCCACCGTGACCCTCACCACCGATGCCGCCGCTGAAATCTGGGTCAACGGCGAGCGCAAAGGCTCAGGCAGCTGGACGGGGCCACTTCAGTCTGGTGAATACCGTTTCGAGACCCGCCGCGAAAACCACCGTGCCGCCAGTACCACGCGCACCATTACTGCCGTACAGCGGCAGCAGACCATCTCCTTGCCCGCGCCTGTTCCTATCTACGGCAGTTTGAAAATCGCCACGACTCCTGGCCTCTCCGACGTCCTTTTGGATGGCGTTGCCGTGGGGCAAACCCCTTTGTTCCTGCCCCAGGTGATCATCGGCGAGCACACGGTCACCGTCCGCAAGGCGAATCATGGCGACTACAAGACCACGGTTTCCGTTGCCGAGGGGCAGACGGCCATGGTGGAGGGGGGCCTCAGCAACCTCACGACGGTGACGCTCAATTGCAATGCTCCGCAGGCCGAGATCTGGGTCGACGGCACCGCCCTGGGGACGGTTTCCGCAGTCCGCCAATTGGGCTACGGCACCCATCAGGTGCTACTTCGTGCCGAAGGATATAACGATTTCACCGAAAACATCACGGTGACGGATGCCGCCCGCGCGTTCAAGTTCGCCATGACCGAAAAAGAGGGTTCTAAGCGAACCTTTACGGTCAAGGGGGTGAGCTTTACAATGGTGCCAGTGGCGGGCGGCACTTTCCGGATGGGTGCTACTGCGGAACAGCAGAATCCGGATAGCGACGAGAAACCGGTTCATAGTGTCACGCTCACCTCTTATTATATTGGGCAGACGGAGGTAACTCAGGCTTTGTGGGAAGCGGTGATGGGGAAGAATCCATCCTGGTTCAAGGGGGCGGATCTGCCTGTCGAGAATGTATCTTGGGACGACTGCCAGACCTTTATCCGCAAACTGAACAAACTGACAGGTCAAAAATTCCGTTTGCCTACCGAAGCGGAGTGGGAATATGCCGCCCGCGGCGGAGGAAAGAGTAAAGGGTACCAGTATGCAGGTAGTAACAATTTAGAAGAGGTTGCCTGGTATGGAGGTAACTCCGGCAGCAAGACCCATGCTGTCGGCACGAGGCGGGCTAACGAGCTCGGCTTGTATGATATGAGCGGTAACGTTTGGGAATGGTGTTCTGATTGGAAAGGCAGTTATAGTGGCTCTGCACAGACGAATCCCCAGGGGCCTTCTTCGGGTTCTTACCGCGTGCTCCGTGGGGGTTGCTGGTTCAGCGATGCGGGGAGCTGCCGCGTTGCTGATCGCATCATCAGTTCGCCTGGCAACCGCGGCAGCCTCCTCGGCTTGCGCCTGGCTCTTTAGTTCTCTCCTTTTCAAAACAGAAGAAAATAGGAAAACGCAAAAAGTAACTGCCACCCCAGTGGCCGCACCGGCCTGTCAGACGGCCGTCAAGGCCGGCAAAGGGTCGGTGCGATAACGGGGTGAAGAGATAATGACGAAAAAGAACAGAGAAATATGCAATTCAAGAAGTTTATTCTCTCCATAGGCGACGATGGAGCGCAGGAAGCAGATTTGAACCGTTTTCTGCGTAGTCACAGAGTGCTGAAAGTTGAGCAGCATTTTATGGCTGCCGATAGTTTTTGGGCGATTTTGGTGAGTTATCTGGAAGGTGATCCTGTTTCTGCTGCTCCGCCGGCTACCCGCAGCAATACTTCCAAGACTGACCCGGAGAAAGAATTGACTTCCGGGCAGTTGGAGCGTTATCGGCGCTATGTGGATATCCGGTTAAAGATTGCACGTCGCGAGGGAGTTAAGGCTTACCACGTCTTTACGAATCATGAACTTGTTGAAATGGCCAAGAAGGAGGCTTTAAGTATAGCACAAATCGGTAGTATCGATGGCGTAGGCGAAAAGCGGGCGCAACAATACGGTTCTGAATTTTTGGAAGAAATACCTATACAAAATGAAACGAGCGGGATTCTTGATGGAGCGGATTGCCCATTTTGACAATCTGCATGAGGCTTTCTTGCGGGCTGTGCGAGGGAAGAATGATCGGTACGAGGCGCAGCTTTTCCGTCACCACCTCGATGAGAATATCGAGAGTATGGGGCGGGAGCTACGGGAAGACTCTTACCGGTTTGGGGCGTATCGGCGTTTCGAGGTTTTCGATCGTAAGAAACGATTGATTTGTGCCGCTCCGTTCCGGGATCGTGTTGCCATGCATGCCATGATGCGGATTTGCCATCCGGTATTTGATGGGTATCAGATTTACGACAGCTATGCCAGCCGTTTAGGCAAAGGTACCTATAGCGCGCTGGACCGTGCCCGCCGTTATGCGCGTCGGTATAAGTGGTATGCAAAATTGGATGTCTGTAAATGTTTTGATTCCATTTCGCATGAAAAACTTTTCGGGCTGTTATGCTCTCTTTTCAAGGACCGGCAGTTGCTGGGCTATTTCCATCAGTTGATAGAGGGGTATAGCACTCGCCCCGGTCGTGGCGTGCCTATCGGAAATCTGACCAGCCAATATTTTGTCAATCACTATTTAGGTGTTGCAGATCATTATTTGAAAGAGGTTGTCAAAGCTCCTGCTATGGTTCGTTATATGGATGATGTGGTGCTCTTTTTCAATGATCGCTCTTTTCTCGGTGAAGCGGTGACGCGTTATCATGCTTTTTTGTCGGATTCATTGCTTTTGGAATCTCATGATCCTGTTATGAATTATACACGCTGTGGCGTTCCTTTTCTCGGCTATGTCGTTTTTCCTGACTATTTGCATCTTTCAACTGCCAGCCGTCACCGTTTCCGACGGAAACTTTATTCTATATCGGAACAATTTGCCCAGGGGAAGATCTGCGAGGCGGATTGTCGTACCCGCTTTGCCTCGTTATATTCGTTTGCCGATAAGGCCGATAGTGTCGCATTTCGTCGGAAAGTGTATCAGGAACAGGGCGCATTTCCATGATTCGGGTTCTAACCGCGTGAACCGTGGGGGTAGCTGGAACAACAATGCGAGGAACTGCCGCGTTGCTAATCGCAACAACAATTCGCCTGGCAACCGCAACAACAACCTCGGCTTGCGCCTGGCTCTTTAGCTCTTCCTGCCTTGGGGGTGTCTTTTGAAAAGGAAGAACAGGAAATGCAGTCCCGTCCGCTCGACATGGAGCGGCGAATAGGCAGAACGGGATTCTGCTCGGGGTGCCTGCCTTTAGTAGGCTATAGTAAAAGATGTTAGTTTGAAAGAGGCGTACCCTTATCTTTTGAATTTTTTGTATAACCCTATTTTATTTATTCACTAAAAACATCTACATTATGAAAAAATCAAAGTTTTTCAGTCTGGCCGCCCTCGCGATGGTGTCGGCCGCAGCGATTTTAAGCAGTTGTTCATCTCAGAAGCCGGTGGTGGCCACCAATCAGGCACCGGAGAATGGCGAGGTGGCCATCAAGATGACAAAGTCTCAGGAACTGGCCGAAGAGAAGCCCGCTCTGCGCGATTGGGGAGAGGCAAGCAACTTCAACATGTCGTTCGCCAAAACCTATGCCGAGGGACAGGCCCGCGCCGCATTCCGCCGCAAGATAGAGGCGATAGTGAAAACGGCATCGAAGCAGGCAGCCAACGGCACGATGATGGCGCACAGCAACGGTGCGGAGTCGTCGGGGGGCGAGGATCAGGGTTTCCTCTCCGATGCGTTCGCCCAGCAGGTGGCCGCCGGTGTGGTCAAGAACGTGGTGGTGATCAAAACCGACCTTTTCAAACAGAAAGACGGGCAGTATCACGTTTATGTCTGCACGGAATATCAGGGCAGCGTCGCCCAGCTGGCGCAGGAGCTGACGAATGCCGCACAGAGGCAGGTGGGACAGCAGGTTTCGGACCAGGAGATGCTGAAAAGCCGCTGGAGAAACGAGCAGTTCGAGAAGTCGATAGCTGCCGATCTGGAGAAACTCAATGGCGCACAATAACCGCCGGCATAAAGAGACGATGGAATGAAAACCGTGTTTATGTCGGCCGTGGCAGCGGTGTGGTGGGCGTTGGCCCTACTGCCGCTGCCGGCGCAGAGCTGGCGGGAGGTGACGGACAGCGGTGAATACTACTACGGCGAGGGTCGGGGTTCGTCGGTCGAAGAGGCCGACCGGCAGGCACTGGCCGCGTTGCTGTCGCAGATTTCATTAGAGGTCTCCTCCTCTTCTGAAATCGGCAACCGCCGCCGCGAACAGGCGGGAAGCGTGGCCAGCGACGAGACCACATTTGCAGCTACCATCAGCACCTATTCGCATGCTACGCTCACCAATACGGAAAGGCTCATCATCGAAAACGAACCCGATGCCCATGTGGGACGCTGGATCAGACGGACAGAGGTGGAACGCATCTTCGCGGGGCGCAGGGCCAAGGTGAAGGAGTGGGTGGCCGCCGCGCTGCGCGCCGAGACCGCCGGCAAGGCGGATAATGCGCTGCGCTATTATTACTGGGCGTTCACACTGCTGAAATCGCTGCAGCATCCCAACGAAGAGACCTACACCGATGAGGATGGGGCCGTGCGCCGGTTGGTGACGTGGATACCGGAGCAGATGAACAGCGTGTTCAGCGACCTGAAGACCGTGGTGGCCACACGCGACGGCGACCACGTGGAGCTGGCGATCACCTATCGGGGGCGCCCCGTGAGCAGCGTGGATTATACCTATTTCGACGGGCGCGACTGGAGTAACATCTACAGCGCCAAGGATGGCCGCGGGTCGCTGTGGTTGGCCTCGGGCAACGTGAGCGAGCGCCTGCCGCTGAAATACGAGTACCAGTATCTGGCGGAGGCCCATATCGACCGGGAGATAGAAAACGTGCTGAAAGTGGTGTCCGGTACGCCGATGCGTGCCGCTTACGTGCAGGTGGATAGCCGTCCGCACGATGTGGGCGGCGGTGCCCTGCGTGCTGCGGCGGCCCCGGCGGGAAAAGCGGCGGCAGCAAAGTCGCAGGAGGTACCGTCGATGGGGTTTTCACAACTTCCCGCGCAGCAGTATCGGCCGCCCGTGCCGTTGGAGGATGACGCCGCCTACCGCCGGGTGCTGAAGAGCGTGGAGGAGGCGGTGCGCGCCCGCGATTACGGGGCGGCAGCCGGATGTTTTACCGATTCCGGACTGGCGATTTACGATAAATTGCTGAAGTACGGTCAGTCGCGCATCGTGGGAACGCCTGATTATAAGTTCTATCGTGTCGGCGACGAAGTGGTGGGGCGCGGCCTGCAGCTGTCGTTCTCTTTCAAGAGCGGCATGCGCCGCTCGTTCGTCGAGGATGTGGTTTTCACGTTCGACGCCGCCGGCAAGATCGACAACGTGACTTTCGGCCTCGGCAAGACGGCCGAGACCGACATTCTGGGCAAGGGAGTCTGGCCGGAGGCGACGCGCGTAGCCATCATGCAGTTCCTCGAAAACTATCAGACGGCCTATGCGCTGGGCCGGTTGGACTACCTCCGGAGTATTTTCGATGACGATGCCATCATCATCACCGGTCGGGTGGTGCGGCGCGCCGCTACCGGCCGGATGGACGACCGGGGCAACATGGCGCTGACCAATGAAATCATTCATTACAACCGCCAGACCAAGGACGTTTATCTCAAGCGGCTGGAGTCCAGTTTCAGAAGCAACGAGTTCATCAACCTGCGCTTTGCCGACAACGACATCCGTAAATTGGGAAAGGGCGGCGAGCTGTATGCCATCCAGATCTCGCAGGAATATTATTCCTCCAGCTATGGCGACAAGGGTTATCTGTTCCTGATGGTCGACATCAACGACCCGAAAAATCCCATCATCAAGGTGCGGACGTGGCAACCCGAGAAAGATCCGGAGTTCGGTATCTACGGCCCGGAACATTTCTGAGTGCGGCCCCCTTCTGTTTTTCCGCCCCGCGGCATCCTGAAGCTTTCAAGTGCCGCGGGGCGGGATTTTGCGGGGGAGGAGGATCTGTGGAAGTATCGCTGTCTTTGCGGGACAGGAAAAGAGAAGTCTCTATCCGGAATTTTCTGCAAAAAGACAGTAAATATCCGTCTTGGGGCTGCAAAAATGCCGGAAAATGAATCTTTTTCTTGTTTTGCAGGCCGGAACGGCCTTCCGGATGTCTGTTTTTGCAGGGGGACAGGGGCTTTTTCTGTCATGGAAACGTATGTACATCGGCTATCGGCCCGCAGCCGCGCTCCGGGCGGAACTTCCGTTTAACCGATTTAACAAATAATCGGGAATTTTTTATTGGGCGATTGGATGAATATCGGTAAATTTGCCACCGAATAAAAACACAATTCGAGTATGAACCATAGCAAACCTTATGCCGTCGGCATAGACATAGGCGGAACCAATACCGTGATGGGGATTGTGGACACCCGCGGAAAGGTCGTGACCACATCGGCCATAAAAACACAGCAATACAGAGAGATCGACGATTTCATAGAGGCCGTGGCAGGGGCCCTGAAGGCGCTGATGGATTCGGTGGGCGGCGCGCAGCTGATTGCCGGTATCGGTATCGGCGCCCCGAATGCCAATTTCTACAACGGCAATATCGAGTATGCGCCCAACCTGCCGTGGAAGGGCGTGGTGCCGCTGGGAGAACTGATTTACGACAAGCTGGGCATTCCGGTGGCGGTGACCAACGATGCCAATGCTGCGGCGATCGGCGAAATGACCTACGGCGCGGCACGCGGTATGCGCGACTTTATCATGATCACCCTGGGAACGGGCGTAGGCAGCGGCATTGTCGTCAATGGGCAGCTGGTGTACGGTCACGACGGTTTTGCCGGCGAGCTGGGGCACACGATAGCCTATCGCGGCGGCCGGCAATGCGGCTGCGGCCGGCGGGGTTGCCTGGAAACCTATTGCTCGGCCACCGGCGTGGCACGTACTGCCCGCGAATTTCTGGCCGGGCGCGATACCCCGAGCCTGTTGCGCCGGCTGGATCCGGAGGAAATCACCTCCAAAGATATTTATGAGGCCGCCGTGGCCGGCGATGCGCTCGCTCAGGAGATATTCGCCTATACCGGGCGCATCATGGGCGAGGCCTTTGCCGATTTTGTAGCTTTTTCGGCGCCAGAGGCCATCATTCTGTTCGGCGGACTGGCCCGGGCGGGCGAGCTGTTGAGGCAACCCGTTATCGAAGCGCTGGAACAGAATGTGATGCAGTGCTGGAAGGGGAAAATCAAGGTGCTCTTTTCCGAGCTGGATGCCGCCGATGCAGCTGTATTGGGAGCCTCGGCGCTGGGCTGGACCGCCAAGTGAGCCGACACTCCTTCCTGCAGCGGGGAAAGGGGCGAGCAGAAGGAAAATGCCCTCCGCGGTTTGAGAAACAGGGCCTCCGGCGCACTAATTGGCGCCGGAGGCCTTATTTTTTATTCCCTGCGGTTTACGGTAAGGAATAATTTCGTATCTTTGCCACGCATTCTACGAAAGAATGCGGCCGCCTGCGGGGCGGCCATGTGTAACTAATATCTGTCTCCTTGGACACCGATTATTTATCTTCCGATCCTTTACCTGTCGCGGCCGCTGAGGCCGCCCGTGATTCGTGGGCTTTTGTCATGCAGGCGCCGGATGCAGGCGCGATTGCCGCTCTTTGTATCGCTTTGCTGCTCCTTGTGGTTTCCGGTCTGATCTCCGCTTCGGAGGTCGCCTATTTCTCGTTGTCGCCTGACGACCTCCTGCGTCTTGAAGACGAGGAAAAGCCCGCCGACAGCATCATTAACCGTCTTTTACAGCGTTCGGAGCGCCTGATGGCCTCTATCCTGATAGGCAATAACTTTGTCAATGTGGCTATCATCATGCTTTTCTCTCTGTTCATGAGCCACATTTTTGTCGAGATCTCCCCGACGCTGAACTTTCTGCTTCAGACAGTTATTTTGACCTTCCTGCTGCTGCTTTTCGGCGAAATCATGCCGAAAGTGTATGCCTCTCACGGTCCGCTCGACTTTGCCCGCCGTACCTCGAAGATGATGCAGGCGATGCAGACCCTTTTCCATCCGTTCATTTCGCTTTTGGTGCACTCAACCAGCTCTATCAACCGCCATTTTGCCGCCCGCGTCAATGAGAACGTCTCTATGGACGATCTGTCGGACGCCTTAAAGCTGACGAATCAGGTGGTCAAGGAAGAAAAAAAGCTGTTGGAGAAGATTATCAAGTTCGGCGACAAGACGGTAAAGGATGCCATGACCTCGCGTATGGACATGACGACGCTGGAAATCGGCACCTCGTTCGGCGACGTCCTCCGGCTCGTGGTGGAAACCAACTATTCGCGTATTCCCGTCTATGAAAATACGGAAGATCACATCAAAGGCATTCTTTATATCAAGGACCTGTTGCCGTATCTGAACCGCGACAATACATTCAGGTGGCAGGACGTTGTGCGGGAGGCCTACTTCGTGCCTGAAAATAAAAAAATCGACGATTTGCTGGCCGACTTCCGTCATCGTCGCAAGCACATGGCCATCGTGGTCGATGAATTCGGCGGAACCACCGGGCTCATCACCATGGAAGATGTGCTGGAGGAGATTGTCGGCGAGATCCGCGATGAATATGACGAGGAGGAGACGACCTGGCAGAAGATCGGCCGCAACGAATGGATCTTCGAGGCACGTACACCCCTTAACGATTTTTATAAAGTGACCGGCCTCAATGCGGAAGACTTTGAAGACGAGACGGATAACTGCGAATCCATCGGCGGACTCATTCTGGAATTGAAGCAGGCCTTCCCCAAGGTGCATGAAGTACTTCGCTACAAGAACTGCGAGTTCACCGTGATGGCGATGGAGCGCCGCCGCATCGAGCGGGTGCGCTGTAAGTTGATTCATGTCGCCCGACCGGTGAAAGCCGGAGAGGAAAAGGCTGTAGTTTACTGAAAATAAATTGACCGGAGATGCCTGTTGCTTCTTTTTTCACGACGCCATCCGGGGGATGCATCGGCGTGTGGCGGATGGAAGAGTCCGCTGCCGGGCTGGAGGCCTTGCTGGAGCATCCGGAATTGTACGCTGCGAAAACGGAGGGGCTCAAACCGGAGAGCCGGCGGCTGAAAGAAATATTGGCTGTACGTTGTCTGCTGAAAACGATCGTCGGCGAAGAATTGCCGGTTGCCTATGATGAGGCCGGACATCCGTCGCTGCCGGCCGGGAAAGGCAGTGTCAGTATTAGTCATACCGAAGGTTTTGCGGCGGTCATGTATCTGCCGGAGGCCATGACGGCCGGACCGGAACAGAGGATCGGCATTGACATCGAGCGTATCGGCCGGCGCGTGGGGCGTGTGGCCGAACGGTTTCTGATGCCTGGCGAGCTGGTTTTGCTCGCTCGCTCGGAGCCAGAGGTATGCGCCGCCGCACGGCAGGGGCTTTGCGGCGGAGAGTTGCCGGAGGCGGCCGATCCGTTGACGCTTCATTTGGCGTGGAGTGCCAAAGAGACAGTCTATAAGGTGCTGGGAACTTCCTATTATGACTTGCAGCATAAGACGACGCTGATAGCCGTGGATGCAGAGACGGGGCGTTTGTCGTTGAAAGCGGAGGGGCTTGACCTGCCTTTGATTGCGGATTACAGGATTACCTCGGACTACGTGCTGACCTATTCCGCCTGGCGACGGGAATGAGCGGGCGGCGGATGTGAGAACCGATATTGTCATTGGGGAGGATAAAAAAATAAAGGGTTTGCCGAGATTCCGGCAAACCCTTTCGGTTTACATCGGAGGCATGCCGCCTCCACCGCCGCGTCCACCTCTTTCGCCGCGGCTGTCGCCGCTTTGTGCGACGCCTTTGTAGTTGGCGATCTTGTAGGTGAAGTTGATCATGAAGTAGCGGGGCATGTAATTGGTGTATGAGGAGCGGATATAGCTGTCGGTGACGGAACGGCGGTAGCCGCTGCGGCTGTTCAGAATATCGTAGGCCTGTAACTTGATCTCGGCAGCGTTATTTTTGAGGAATTTCTTGCCGAGAGAGGCGTTCCAGATCCAATCGTCTTCGCGAGTGGTCATGGAAGAACCGGTGTAGCAGGTGTAGTCGAGGTTGTGCTCCATAGTGAAGCCCTTCCAGAATACCCAGCTGAATTTGGCGCGGGCGCTATGGGTGAGGTAGTCGTAATTGTTGCTCTTGTTTTCGGTATCCTTGACCTTCTGGAACGACGGGCGGTAGGAGAGGGAGAAATCCAGATCCTGCGAGATGTTGCTCGTGATCGAGAGACGCGGACTGAGTGACAGAGTGCGGATCTTGGAACTGAAGTTCTTGTAAATGTCGGTGCCGTCGTCGTTTTTGCCCATATAATAAAGTTGTTCGCTGGGCTTGATGTCGAAATCGGCATCCATGGCGACGTTGACGTTGCTCATGATGAGGTCGAACGGGAAGCCGTAGGAGAGTCCGGCGCGGGCGTACTGGTATCCGCTCATGTTGACAGGGCGGCTGATGCGCGCGCCGCTGATGAGCTGGAGGCCGGCAAAGCGGTCGCTGCCGTATCCGCTCATGGAATTGAGGGCGACGGTGGCATCGCTGTTATTGGTGAGGTATTGCGTACCGATGTAATCCTGCTGGAAGCCGTAGGCACCGAAGAACATAATGTTGGTGGCCATCTCTACGTTGCTGTGGATGAAACGCATGCGGAGATCATGCTGCACGCTTTGGGCAAGATCCGGGTTACCGGTGGTGTAGGCCAGCTCGTTGGTCGTGTTGACGCTTTGCTGCAGGTTGCTGACGCTGGGCGACGAGGAGCGGGAGAAGTAGTCGAGGTGCATCTGGGTGCTCTGACTGGGGTTCCACTCGAATCTCACGCGCGGGAGTACGCTGTTGAAGGTCTTGCTGGTCTTGTAGGAGGGATCGGCGGTGCCGCTCTGCTCGTTCCAATAGATGTATTTCTGTTCGCCGTCGAGGGTTGCGTTCTGGAAGCCTACACTGGCGGTGAGGCGGACGTATTCCGTATTGAGACGATAGCCCAGCTGGCCGGCGTGGGTGAGATATTCGGAGGTGTATTTGTTTGAGTTGTTGGCGTCGATGGAATCGAGGTGAGTGAAAGTCTCATCGTCGTAGTATCCGACCATGCGGTCGGTAGAGGAGTTGGAATAATTGACCTCGTAGCGGAGCGACAGTTGCTGGTTTTCGCCGATGGGCTCCGTCCACATGGCGTTACCTCCGAGGTTGTAGTTATTGGTCTTGCTGTCGGAACCCTGCAGGTCGTGGCGGGTGTTGATCAGCTTGTTGTTATCGCTGTTCGACTCGCTGCCGGAAACCGCACCGTTGAAGAAAAGGCTGAGGGTACGGCCGGCCTTGCTGAACTTGTGGCGCCAGACGGCCGTCGCTCCGGTGTTCCAGCTGTGGCTGTCGCTGATGCTGTGAGTAAAGGTGCTGTTCTGGACGGAATCGCGGCGGATGTTGTCGTGCATCATGACCGAGTCGAGAGAATGACGCCAGGTATTGCTTTGGTTGATGCCGTCGGCGTCGGTTTTCTGAAAGTTGAAACGCGGGCGGAAGATGAATTCGTTATCATCGTTGGGCTTGTACTTGATGCGCATATTGAAACGGTGGCTGTAATTGTGGCTCAGCCTATCGTTGCTTTCGATGCTGGCACGGTCCATGTTGATATAGTCATCGAACAGAGAGTCGTTGAGCACGGTGCGGGTCATGTTGAAGAAATAGCTGCCCTGGATCTCTAATTTGTCGTCGAGATAGGAGTCGTTGAAGTTGATGCCGTAGGCGTTGGCACGGCTGACGCCGTCCTGCCGGTTGACGCGCATGCCCATGCCGCCGCCGCGGCCGCCCATACCGCCGGTGCTCTGCAGGTCATCGAACGAGAAATTCTGCTGGTTGACGTTGTTGCTCATTCCCAGCATGGAGATGCGTCGGTTGCCGCTGAACATGTTCAGATTGAAACCGAGATTATAGAATTTTTTGTCGAAGTCGGCATCGGTACCGCCGGAACCGTAGACTTTACCGAACATGCCGTTGCGCCGGTAGCTTTTGGTGGTCAGGTCCATGGCCTTGACGGTGTTGCCGTCATCGAAACCGGTAAATTCGGCCTGGTCGCTCTTCTTGTCGAAGACGGCTACCGACTGCACGACCTCTGCGGGCAGTGTCTTGAGGGCGAGCTTGGGATCGTTCTCAAAGAATTCCTTTCCGTCGACCAGGACTTTCTCGACGGTTTCGCCCTGGGCCTTGATACCGTCGTCGCTGACCTCTATGCCGGGCATTTTGGCCACCAGCTCTTCGGCCGAGGCGCCGTCCTGCACCTTATAGGCGTCGGCATTGTAGACCACGGTATCGCCCACCTGCTTGACGCGCTGGCTGCGTGCCACGGTGCCGACTTCCTGCAGCATCACCGGATCTTCCTCCAGCTTGAATTTGCCGAGGTTGGCACCACGGCCGGGCCAGATGTTGATTTCTTTGGTCAGGTTTTTATATCCTACGTAAGAAAAATCCAGGGTGTACTTTCCCGGATTGTTTATTTCAAATTCAAATTTGCCTTCGGCGTCAGTGATGCCGAATGTGCCGGTTCCGCCGTCGGCGGAAGTTACTTTGACGGTAGCTGCATAAAGTCCCTCGCCGGTTTTGGCGTCGAGAATGTAGCCGGAGGCCTTGATCTTCATGCGGGGCTGGGCATGAACTGTGAAGATGCCGGTCACAAGAAACAGCAGGACCGGGAAGATACGGAAAAAGCTGGTAAAATGTCGCATTTTGTTACTGATAATGATAAATATAGAATTAAAATTGTTATTTTTACATGTTCATAAGGGATATTCGGTTGTTCCGGCACCGCTGCAGGGGATATCTGCCTTATGGAAGGTCCCTGCCGGTGCGCCGTCAAGGACCAAACCGATTATAAGACGGGATAAAATTATAAAAGTTTAATCGCAGATTGAAAAATAAGCGTTATCTTTGTTGCCCCGAAAAGAAATTTTAAGCCGTTTGCTATAAATTATGGAAATATCGGAAGATATATTATCGTTCTGGATCCTGCTTTTTGCAGGCCTTTTCCTTACCGGATGGGTGTTGCAATTGATATTTTCCCTGTCCGTTTATCTCAGGACGTGGCTGCGCGGCCGCGCTGAGGCCAGGGGCCGGGTGGCCTATGCCGACGACGCTCCGGGCGTTTCAGTCGTGATCTACACTCATAATCAGGCCGACCTGCTGCTGCACAATCTGCCCGCCTTGTTGGAGTCCGATTATCCGGAATATGAAATCATTGTCGTAGATGATGCCTCTACCGATGACACACGGGATGTGCTGACCATGATGGAGCAGCGTTCCGATCGCTTTTATCATACTCGTATTTCTGATGATGTCCGTACCCTGAGCCGGCATAAGTTGGCAATATTGTTGGGTATCAAGGCTGCCCGTCATGAAATCATTCTGGAGACTCAGGCCCAGTGTGTGCCGGCCTCTCGTCGCTGGATCGGGATGATGGCGCGTAATTTCACTCCGTCGACCGATTTGGTGCTCGGCCCTGTCTGTTATGAGGACCGTACCGGCTTCATGTCGCGCTTCTACGCTTTTGATTTGTTTCACCGGATGCTGTGGCTGTTCGGGGTGACGCTGTCTGCGTTCCCATATGCCGGCTGTGGAATGAATCTGGCGTTTCGTAAGAAGGTGTTTTTTGAGCACGGAGGCTTTAACAAGCATCTGGCTATCCATCCGGGAGAAGATGATCTTTTCGTGGCCGACATGTCAAGACGCGGCAATACGAAAGTAGAGTGTTCCGCCGATGCGGTTGTCGTTTCTCAGGAACGGCCGTTGCATTACGGCTGGAGCCAGTTGCGCCTCAATCGGGCTTTTACCTCCCGGTATTATGCTTTTTTGCCCCGGCTGATGAAAGGAACGGAGGTTATGAGCCGTTATCTCCTGTTTTTTGCAGGCGTGGCATTGCTTTGCGCCCTGTGGGGCCATTGGCTGTGGTTCGGCATCGCCATTGCACTTTGGGTATTGCATTGCGTGGTGCGGACAACCATTTATCATGCGACTGCAAAGCTGTTGCAGATGCACCGTTTCCTGTTTTCCGTCTTTTTCGAACTCTTGCTTCCGCTGGTGGACCTCTATTTTCAGATCAAGGCCTTGCTGCGTAGCCGCTCTTTTATCGTAGGACGTATCTGACGGGGTTAAAATTCATACATTTTTTTGTAATCTCTTTGAACAAATTCTCATCTTCATCGTTTTAATGGTGAAGATAAGAAAATAACTGCTTTTATTCTATAAATATAACAACAAAGATAGACTGGCTGTTTATGATAGGGAGCTGTCGCGCAGGGATGCGTGGCAGCTCTGTCGTTACTGTCATATTGTGACTTATAATATTAAAATACAAAATGTCAAATCTATTTTGCTAATGAATAAAATATTCATTTTAATTGATGTTTTTTTGAAAAAAAGCATGTATATCTACATACTTTATAATAAAAAGATATATCTTCGCGTCAGAATCTTTCTATTTATATATGTAATGTGGGGTTTTGAACTTGAAAAAGTAATAGAATGTTCTGAAATATAAAAAAGTATTCATATTGACCAAGTTTTATAAACTGTGTGAATTATGTTGAGGTTATCGGATTGTACACTTGTTGCTCACCGGCACGATTTGTCGACTTTACCTAAGGGGAAACTATTGATAAATACCATCAATGCTCACTCTTATAATGTCGCTCAGAACGATGACCGGTTTGCTGAGGCTCTTCTCAATGGCGATGTGCTTATTCCGGATGGAGAAAGCATTGTTATCTTTAAGCGTTGGCTTTGGAAAGAGAAGTTGCATCGTATCGCAGGAGCCGATCTCTTTGATTATGAAATGGGCCGTCTTAACAACACCGGTGGAAAGTGCTTTTTTATGGGTTCAAGCCCCAAGGTGCTGGCCCTTATCAAGGAACGTTGTGCAGAACGCTATCCCAATATTATTATAGAATCTTATTCCCCTCCGTATAAGCCTGAGTTTTCCGAGGAGGATAACCGGGCCATTATAGATGCTATCAATGCGGCGGATCCGGATTTGCTGTGGATCGGCATGACGGCCCCGAAGCAGGAAAAATGGGCTTACGAACATTGGGATAAACTGAATATCCGGTGTCATTGCGGCACGATTGGCGCGGTGTTCGATTTTTGTGCAGGTACGGTGAAGCGGGCTCCGCGCTCGTGGCAGCATGCAGGCTTTGAGTGGCTGTATCGCCTGTTGAAGGAGCCGCGTCGTATGTGGCGTCGGTATATTATCGGAAATACGAAGTTTATCTTCAATGTATTGTATGACCGCTTTTCTGCCGTCGGGTAATACGGCCGGGCTTTCCGGCGTTTGGCGGATCCGCTTGTCGTGAGAGGATCGGAATTGAATGGCCCGCTGCGGGCAGCCGGAGGCCGTTTACTCAGATGGAGAGATACGAAAAATCGTCTGTAATCATTTACAGACGATTTTTCGTATTCTGAGTTCCCGTTTTTTTATCTTTTGGCAGAAACCTGAGTGGCGAGGCGGAGCCGGATCGGTCTTACGGTTGTGGAATAAGCAACCAGGCGTCAGCACAAGTGCCTGCTTCGGTCGGGTAGGCGCCGCGGATGGCGTCGCGTACGCTTTCAGCCTCGTCGCGAGTATTATATCCGCCGGCGATGACGCGAAGCTGGCCGCTTTCATTTTTTACAAGGAATGCGTTGAAGCGACGGTCTTTCATTTTATTCTTCATGGCTTCGGCGTTGGTACTCTGACCGAAGGTGCCGACTACAACATTGTAGGCCTTGAGCAATCCTGCATCGCTGCTGTTGACAAGAGTGACGCGTTCAGTGCGGTCCTTGGCGGCTGGGGCAGCCGGTTTGGCGGGGGTACTGGGTTTTACCGGAGCAACTTCTTCTACGGCAGTGGCTGCATCCTGTTCGGTGGCCTGTTCGTAAAGAGACTGCATGGATTTCTGATTGGATTTACAGCCGGTGACGGTCAGCGCTGCCAAAAGAATGCCGGCTATTAAAAGATGCTTTTTCATTGTTTATGAGTTTTGTATTTCTTTTATTGTCGAAGCAGATATCTTGTCTGTCAAGGTGGCAAAGATAAGGCAAATTGAAAGCAAAAACAAAAAATGTCCGGATATATTTATCATAAACAGCCTTTTGTCTGTAGATTGAGGCATTATGTATGTTGTTTAAGACGGTTTTCCGGGATATTTCGGCAGGGTGTATCCTGGTGTTTTTTCTTCGTCGGAATACGGAATTCCCCGTAGCCTCCGGCCTCTCTTATACATGTTCCCCGCCCGATTGGCATAGTAGACGGAAGATGCTTCCGGAGGATACGCAACAAGCGGAAATACCGATTGAACTTTTGAATTGGGGAATAATGATGTTTAAAAACATGTATGTAGAAAAAAAACTTCTGAAAATTCGTTATATTCGTTAAGAATATATATATTTGTAGCTGTTTGAATAACTGCATTCGGACTTAAAAATACAATAAGTGCCGGCGCGATCCTTATCGCTACGGATGTAATACGGAGAAACACAAATAAAACCTTTATAATCAAAGAATATGAATTCTAAAGAGTTAATGAACAAGGCAGCGGATAACATTCGTATCCTGGCTGCGGCGATGGTAGAGAAAGCAAAGTCGGGTCACCCGGGCGGAGCCATGGGCGGGGCCGATTTCATCAACGTGCTTTATTCTGAATTTTTGGAGTATGATCCGTCCAACCCCTCATGGGAAGGCCGCGATCGCTTTTTCCTCGATCCAGGCCACATGGCCCCGATGCTCTATTCGCAGTTGGCGCTGATCGGCAAGTTCGGCATGGATGAATTGGCCAATTTGCGTCAGTGGGGTTCGACGACACCCGGTCATCCGGAGCGGGAACTGGCACGTGGTATCGAAAACACCTCCGGCCCGTTGGGTCAGGGGCATGTTTTTGCCGTCGGTGCCGCTATTGCGGAGAAGTTCCTGGCTGCCCGTTTGGGTGAAGAGGTCATGAATCATACCATTTATGCCTATATTTCCGATGGTGGCGTTCAGGAAGAAATTTCTCAGGGCGCCGGTCGTATTGCCGGTTATCTCGGTCTTGACAATTTGATCATGTTCTATGATTCGAATGATATTCAGCTTTCGACAGAGTGCGGTTCGGTAACGGCTGAAGATACCGCCGCCAAATATAAGGCTTGGGGCTGGCATGTCATCACAATCAACGGCAACGATTGCGATGAAATCCGCAAGGCTTTGAATGAAGCCAAGGCAGAAAAGGAACGTCCGACCCTTATTATCGGAAAATGTGTGATGGGCAAGGGCGCTCTCAAGGCCGACGGTACATGTTATGAGCGGAATTGCAAGACCCATGGTGCTCCGTTGGGTGGTGACGCTTATGTCAATACCATCAAGAACCTGGGTGGCGATCCGGAAAATCCGTTCTGCATCTTCCCCGAAGTTCAGGAGCTTTACGCCAAGCGTGCTGCCGAGTTGAAGGAACTGTGTGCAAAGAAAGCCGCTGTCAAGGCTGCCTGGGCGGCCGCTAATCCCGATAAGGCCGCTAAACTGGAGACGTGGTTCAGTGGCGCCGCTCCTGTTATAGACTGGAGCAAGGTCGCACAGAAGACCGATGACGCAACCCGCAATGCTTCGGCTGCTGTGCTCAGTGTGCTTGCCGAGCAGGTGGAAAATATGATCTGTGCTTCTGCCGATCTTTCCAATTCCGACAAGACGGATGGCTTCTTGAAGAAGACGCATGCTTTTGTCAAGGGCGATTTCAGCGGTGCATTCTTCCAGGCCGGTGTTGCTGAATTGACGATGGCTTGCTGCTGCATCGGTATGGCGCTTCACGGAGGTGTGATTCCGGCTTGCGGAACCTTCTTTGTGTTCTCCGATTATATGAAACCGGCAGTTCGTATGGCTGCGCTGATGGAACTTCCCGTGAAGTTCATCTGGACGCACGATGCTTTCCGTGTCGGCGAAGATGGACCGACTCATGAACCGGTAGAGCAGGAAGCCCAGATCCGTTTGATGGAGAAACTGCAGAATCACCACGGTAAAAATTCCATGCTTGTGCTTCGTCCTGCCGATGCGGAAGAAACCACAGCCGCCTGGAAACTTGCTATGGAGAATACATCGACTCCCACAGGTCTTATCTTCTCCCGTCAGAACATCAAGATGCTTCCCGCCGGAACCGATTATACGCAGGCTGCCAAGGGTGCCTATGTCGTTGCCGGTTCGGATGCCGACTATGATGTTATCCTCCTGGCTTCCGGTTCAGAGGTCGCTACTTTGGTTGCCGGTGCCGAGTTGTTGCGTCAGGATGGCGTGAAGTGCCGCATCGTGAGCGTTCCGTCCGAAGGTTTGTTCCGTGCACAGCCGAAAGAATATCAGCAAAGCATATTGCCGGCCGGTGCCAAGAAATTCGGTATGACGGCCGGTCTGCCTGTAACGCTTGAAGGTCTTGTCGGTGCCGACGGAAAAATCTGGGGATTGCCCTCCTTCGGTTTCTCTGCTCCTTACAAGGTGCTGGATGAGAAGTTAGGCTTTACTGCAGAGAACGTTTACAAGCAGGTAAAGGAAATGTTGTGAATATGAGACGGGGGCATTTTTCCTGATGCCGCCGCCTTTACTATAATCACTTACCGAAACGGGGCGGGATTTCCCTGCTCCGTTATTTTTTCAATCGTATTAAAAGAAAAGATCATGGATATCAAGGTAGTCGGGCTGGCCAGCGATCATGCGGCCTTTCCGTTGAAACAGTTTGTGAAAAAATATCTGGAAGAAAAGGGCATTCCTTATAAAGACTATGGTACGCATAGTGAGGAAAGCTGTAATTATGCCGATTACGGCCATGCTTTGGCCAATGGAATCGAGAGCGGTGAGGTGTATCCCGGCATTGCCATGTGTGGCAGCGGCGAGGGGATCTCGATGACGCTGAACAAGCATCAGGGGATTCGTGCCGGCTTGTGCTGGATTCCTGAAATCGCCCATCTGATCCGCCAGCACAACGATGCCAATGTCCTGGTGATGCCGGGACGGTTTATCGATGAAGAGATGGCCCGTCGGATTATGGATGAATTTTTTGCTACCGAGTTTGAAGGCGGGCGCCATCAGGAGCGCATCGCCAAGATTCCGTGTCTTTGAGCCGCGCGTGTCGAAATCCGGATCCCCGGTCTTCTGAAAGGGAGGAGCCGGGGATATTTGTCGGTATACAATAATATGAATCATGAAACATTTGGGATGGAAAATATTCTGTGTACTGTTTTTGCTGTCCGGCATGTCGGCGGCATCGGCGCAGATACGGAAAGTGCGGATAGCCTGTGTCGGGAACAGTATTACGGAAGGCTACGGGCTGAAAGACCGGCAGCAGGACAGCTATCCTGCGGTGCTGCAACGTTTGCTGGGTGACGGATTCGAGGTACTGAACTTCGGTTGCAGCGGTCGCACGCTGATGAATAAGGGTGACAGACCCTACATGCGCGAAGATCGCTTTCGGGAAGCGCTGGCTTCCGCTCCGGATATCGTCACAATTAAGTTGGGGACGAATGATAGCAAGACACAGAACTGGATTCACAAGGCGGATTTCGTTTCCGATCTTCGGGCTTTGATCGATAGTTTCCAGCATTTGCCTTCTCGCCCACTGGTGTATCTTTGTCTTCCTGTGCCGCCGGTTGGTGAGAAGTGGACCATCAGTGACAGCGTGGTGTATTGTGGTGTCATTCCTCTGATCAGGCAGGTGGCTGCCGAAAGGGCACTTCCTCTGATCGATCTTTATACCCCGCTGAAACCATATCCGGAACTTTTCCCTGACAACATACATCCGAACCGAGCCGGAGCGGCCTTGATTGCGGAGGAGATTGCCCGCCGTCTGCTGTTGGATGCCGCTACCGGAAAATGGAGCGTTCGGGTAGGCGATTCGACGACCGGAGAGTTGAAAGGAGGATCGCACTCTGAGGAAAACGGCGCTGACCCAGGCGCTTCAAAAGGTCGCTTGAAGCGGCACAAAAAGAAGTGGAGATAACAAGACTGGAACACCCCTGCCGGCAACGCCGGCAGGGGTGTCGTGTAAAGATACCTGGATAAGGATTACCGGCCTTTGTGTTGCAGTACCCGCAACGGATAGAGAGTGGCAAGCAACCCGATTACGCTGACACAAAGGAAAGTCCACAGGACATCGCTCCATTGCAGTTTGACCGGATAGCTGTCGATAATGAACATCGTGCTACCGTCTCCGAGTGGGATGATGCCGAAATATTCCTGTATCAGGCAAAGGATGATACCGAGCACGATCCCTATTATGGCGCCGCTTCCAGAGATGAGCCATCCTTCCAGAAAGAAAATTCGGGTAATGAGCCGGTCGTCGGCGCCCAGATTGCGTAATGTATTGATTTCTTTTTCCTTGTCGATGATCAGCATGGAGAGGGCTCCGATGATATTGAAGGAGGCAATGACGAGAATGAAAAAAATGATCAGGAATGTGATCCATTTTTCGATCTGCATGATTTTGTAGCTGTCGGCCTGTAGCTCCATGCGGGTCAGAACAGAGAAAGATGGGCCCAACAACTGCTGCAGATTGTTACGGACGGCATGGGCGTCGGCTCCCGTCCGGATACTGATCTCATAAGCTGACAGGATAGAACTATCTCCCAGCAGCTGATGGACGAAATCTAAAGAGGTGAGGAAAAAGCGGTCGTCGTATTCTACCTGCTCGACCGCGAAGACGCCGCTGCAAAAGAGTTCGCCTTCGGTAAAGGCGTCGTCTGGCTTTAAAAGATTGATTTTCCCTTTTCGTTTGGGACAATAAACCGTAACGGGACGGAGAAAGCCAGTCCCCACGCCGATCTGATTGGCTAATCCGGCTCCCATTACGGTATAATTTGCAACAGCGTCGGAGAGGGTGAATGTCCCGGCTCTCAAAATGCTGTCTATGCTGCTGGTCCGATTGAATGTGCTGTCCACACCTTTGACTGTGGCCGGCACCTGACGCCCGTTGTAGGTCAGAAGAACGGTTTCTTCCAGTGTCCGGCTGACGGCTGTGATATCCGGTTGGCCGGCAATGAGGTTCAGCAGGCTGTCGTTGTCTGCCCGGAATGTTTTACCGGTTCTTGCCTCGATTCTGATATCCGGATCGAAATTGGAACAGAGACCTGCGACCAATGTTTCGAATCCGTTGTAGACGGAAAGGGTGCAGACAAGGGCTGTGGTGATTACTGCGACGCCGCAGGCAGCAACAACGGAGATCGCGTTGATTGCGGCATGGCTTTTCCGGGCGAAAAGGTAGCGGCAGGCAATATCCCAGGCAAGCATGGCGTTTCTACTTCTTAAGCAGCTCGTCGATGCGCGCCAGATAGTCTAACGAATCGTCTATGAAGAACCTCAGCTCGGGAATGACACGCAGCTGATAGCGTACTTTCTGGGCCAGCGCGTAACGGATTTCACCTGTAGTTTTGTTGATGTTGGTCAAAATTTCCTGGGACTTTTCAGACGGGAAGATGCTGACGTATACGTTGCAGTATCCGAGGTCGGGAGAGGTGCGGACGCCGCTGACACTGACCAGTGTGCCGCGCATCTTGGCCGTTTCCAGTCGAAAAATTTCGCCGAGTTCTTTTTGTATGAGACGATTGATTTTGTCAAGTCTTGTCGATTCCATAATATATATGAGAAGGAATGAATAATTTTTAGCGTTTTTTTGTACGGACAGGATTTTTGTTTATTTCCTTTCGATATGCAAAGGTACGATTATTTTGTGAAATGAAAAATTCTGTCGTCTTTTTCTTATTCATCCGGTTTTATTTTACCCGTATCATTGTCAGCCCGTCACGAAGAGGGAGTATGACCTTTTCCACCCGAGTATCTTGGGCGATCATGTCATTGAACGCGCGCAGGCCGCGGCTTTGCATATCGGAAACTTTAGGTTCGTCGATTACTTTTCCGTCCCACAGGGTATTGTCGGCCAAGATAAGGCCGCCCGGACGCATCCGGGGCAGGATCAGTTCATAGTAGTCGCAGTAAATCCGTTTGTCGGCATCGATGAATGCCACATCGAACGGCTCGTTGCTCAGGCGGGGAATGATCTCCATGGCATCGCCGATGTGCAGGTGAATGAGTTCGCCGAGCGGCGAGCGTGAGAAGACATCCTGCAGGAAATCCTCCAGTTCATCGAAGATTTCGATCGTATGCAATTCCCCCGGCCGGCCGGTTATCGGATCTGGGGTAAGAGCCTCGGCCATGCTGAGGGCAGAATATCCGCTGAAAGTTCCTAACTCGAGAATGCGATGGGCCTGCATCATCGAGCAGAGCATTTTCAGCAGCCTGCCTTGCAGATGGCCGGAGCACATACGCGGATAAGTGAGGCGCAGATGGGTGAGCCGTTGTACCTGATGTAATAAATCGGGTTCCGGATCGATGTGCCGCAGAATATATTCGTGCAGCGCGTCGCAGGTTTCCTCGTATTGCAGGTTGTCTTCTTTCACTTGTCTCCCGGTTATGGTCGGTTTAGTCCATGTTGGGCAGGATGTAGCTGTCTTTGGTAGACAGAATCTTGCCGATATGGTTGATTTCGAGGAATGAAGCGCCGTCTTCCGAGCTGCCGCCCACATAAGAAATCAGGTCTTCCATGTCCAGATACTTGGAGGCGGTCAATAATTTGAGTCCTTCAAACAGGAAGTCGCGGACGTTGCAGCTGCCGCAGCGGAGGTACATGGGAAAGACACCGTATGAGAGAGCCAGCAGCCGGACGACCTTCATATTATAGCAAAGGGCGAAAACCGGAGCTTTGGAACGGTAGCTTGCCATGGTGCGGGAAGTGCGGCCGATGCGGTTGTCGGTAATGATGGCGCGGACGCCGAGACTTTCCTGCGAGATGGCGGCATGTTTGCAGAGGTAGGAGGTGATATTGGGCGAGGTCTTGCAGAAGAAGCTGGGCATGTGGTATTCTTCGTTCTCGTAATTGGCTTCTGCTTCGCGGCAGACCTTCGCCATGGTCTCGACAGCCTCGCGCGGATAGGCGCCGTAGGCCGTTTCTCCGCTGAGCATGACGGCGTCGGTGTGCAGGAAGACAGCGTTGGCGATGTCGGTGATTTCCGCACGCGTCGGACGCGGATTCTTGATCATGGAATGGAGCATCTGAGTCGCTACGATGACCGGCTTGTTGCGTAACATACATTTGCGTACCAGCATACGTTGAATGCCGGGGATTTTTTCCTGAGGCACTTCGATGCCGAGGTCTCCGCGGGCCACCATGACACCATAGGCAACGTCGAGGATTTCATCGATATTGTCTACACCCTCCTGGTTCTCGATTTTGGCTATAATCTGGATATCGCTGTTGGCAGCATCCAGAATTTGCTGGATGTCCAGGATATCCTGCTTGTTGCGTACGAAAGAGTGGGCGATAAAATCGATCTTTTCGTCGATGGCCAGCTGGATATTATGCTTGTCTTTTTCGGTGAGGGAGGGGAGGTGGATGCTGACACCCGGCACGTTGACGCTTTTGCGCTGTGCCAGCTCGCCGTGGTTTTGGGCCGTGGCAAGCAGATAATCTCCCTCTTTCCCGTCGATCTTGAATGCGATTTCTCCGTCGTCGATCAGCACCGTGGCGCCGGTCGGAACATCGGTGCAGAAGTTTTCATAATTGACGGCGATCACCTCCTGAGTCGTGGCACGGTCAGGATCGCCGATGAATTTGACTTTGTCGCCCGGTTCAAATGTCAGATGCGACCCTTCGGGCGTTGTCAGCACGGTGGTGCGGATTTCCGGTCCCTTGGTGTCGATCAGTATCGGGATGGTAGGCGATACGGTACGGACGTTTTTGATCAGATTCTTCAGGCCTTCGTCACTGGCGTGGGCAGTGTTCATGCGCACGACGTTGAGACCTCTTTCATATAGGTCGCGGATGAAATCTACATCGCAGCGGATATCGGAAATTGTACAAACGATTTTGGTCTTTTTCATAATAACGGTTACAATTGGATTTAAATAGATCGGATTACTTTAAAATACAACATCCGGCCGGAATAACTGGCGTATTTTCAGCCGGTGTCACACAAAAAGAGTGATTTTACAGGAAAGATTCCAGCGCCAGCCGGTAGGAATCCAGACCGAAACCTACGATGATGCCGCGGCAGGCCGCCGACAGGTAGGAGTGGTGGCGGAATTCTTCGCGTTGATGTACATTGGAAATGTGGACCTCGATCACCGGTGCCGTTACCGCGCGTATGGCGTCGGCGATAGCCACCGAGGTGTGCGTGTAGGCCCCTGCATTAAGGATAATGCCGTCGGTATTGAAACCGTATTCGTGGATTTTGTCTATGATGTCCCCCTCATGATTGCTTTGATAATAAATAATGTCTATCTGGGGATAGCGCGCGCGCAGCTGTTGCAGATAATCGTCGAAAGACGAAGAGCCGTAGATCCCGGGCTCCCGTTTGCCCAGTAAATTCAGATTCGGGCCATTGACAAGCAATATTTTCATACCTTAAATATATAAAACTGTTAGCGATTGACGATAAACCTATCGCGCGGAACTCAAATCCGGCCGAAGTTTTTCCTTTTTAGTCTCTTTTGCGCTATCTTTGCGGCGCTGGCATCGTTTGACGGCGGCAAAGTTAACATTTTTTTCTGACAGTGACCGACAACAATATTATAAAATATTATTCCTTCCTGAAATTTGAACGGAATTTCACCGATAATTCCATCGAAGCTTACATTTCGGATATTGGCAAGTTACAAAGCTTTGCCCGGCAGAAAGGGCTGGAGCTGGAAAAACTGACTATGCTGGATATCGAGGAATTTATTTGCACCTTGCATGAGGTCGGTATATCGCCCAAGTCGCAGAAGAGGATATTGTCCGGTATCAAATCGTTCTACAAATTTTTACGTCTGGAGAAAGTTCTGGACCAGAATCCCGCCGCGCTGATCGAGAGTCCCAAGATAGGTGAGCATTTGCCTGTCGTCCTCACTCTGCCGGAGGTCAACCGCCTCATTGCCGCTCCCGATGTTTCTACGTCGGAGGGACAACGCAACCGTGCGATTCTGGAAACGCTCTACAGTTGCGGTCTGCGGGTATCGGAGCTGGTCGATTTGCGCATTTCCAATATCTACAGGCAAGAGGGGTTCATCATGGTCAATGGCAAAGGACGTAAACAGCGCATTGTGCCTATTGCGCCCTCCGCGTTGCAGGAGATCGACAACTATTTTTATTTCCGCAACGAGATGGAGGTCAAGCCGGGAGCCGAAGATATCGTTTTTTTGAATCGGTTCGGAGGGCGGCTTAGCCGTATCATGGTATTTAAAATCATCAAACGCTATTGTATGGAGGCCGGGGTCGCCAAAGAGGTCAGCCCGCACACTTTCCGCCATACCTTCGCCACCCATTTGCTGGAGGGAGGGGCTAATTTGCGTGCCATACAGATGATGCTCGGACACGAACGTATTACCACGACAGAAATCTATTCTCAAGTGGACAGACAGTTCCTCAGAGAGGAGATTTTAACATATCACCCCCGTAATAAAATAAAAAAACACTAAATAAATGCAGTTTTCTTTCAAAAAAAAATCATCTTTCATCTTGGTTGTAATAATATTTCCTATCTTTGTGCCGGTTTAGATCACAAAAATAACTCTAAAAATAATAAAAGTATGAACAAAAAGGTTTTATTGCCAGCTCTTGCAGTCGTATCGCTCATGGCGGCAACCTCTTGCAATAGCAAGCTGGATCCGTTGACTTCTGACAATTTCACATGTAATCCCTCTCCCCTCGTGGAAGTGGGCGGTCAGGTTGAAGCAACTATTGCAGCAACTTATCCTGAGAAGTATTTTTCCAAGAAAGCTACTTTGACCGTGACTCCGGTGTTGGTTTATGCCGATGGCGAGACCAAATCCACTCCGATTACTTTCCAAGGTGAAAAGGTTCAGGGCAACGATCAGACGATTTCTTATAAGTATGGTGGCAATGCCACTATCAAGGCCGCATTTGACTATATCGATGCCATGGCAGCCTCTAAACTTTATCTTGATTTCTCTGCCGAGTGTGGTGGAAAGACCTACACCTTGCCGCGCGTTTGGGTGGCCGACGGTGTGATCGCTACCGAATCTGTGGCTTCTGCCCGCAGTGCCGCTCCGGCTTTTGCCAAAGATAATTTTGTGAAAGATACATTCGATAAGTATATCGCTACGCTTATTTATCAGTATCAGTCGACCAATCTTCGCAACAGCGAGATTCAGAAAGCCGAAATGAAGGATGTTGAAGCTGTCATCAAGGCCACCAAGGACGAGGAACGCCGTGAGTTCACCGGTATCGAAATGGTGTCTACCGCTTCTCCTGAAGGTGCTTATCAGCTGAACGAACGTTTGGCCGCCGGTCGTGAGAAATCTTCTGCCAACTATCTCAACCGCATGTTGAAGAAGGCTAAGATGGAGGGTGAAATCACTCCCGAACAGATCGCCGAGGACTGGGATGGTTTCAAGACTCTCGTAGAGGCTTCTTCTATCCAGGATAAGCAGCTCGTGCTGAATGTTTTGGGCCGCATCAGCGATCCTGACCGCCGCGAAGCTGAAATCCGCAACCTTTCTGCAGCTTATAAGGAATTGGCCGATGAAATCCTGCCCCAGCTCCGTTATTCTAAGGTAACTGCCACTGTGAAGAATATCGGTCATACTGACGAAGAGATCCTCGCCATGCTTAACGATCCTACATCGCTGACTATCGAAGAACTTCTTCACGCATCTACTTTGAAGACTTCTGCCGCAGATAAGAACGCTATCTTCACGAAAGCTATCAACGCTTATCCGAAAGATTATCGTGCCTATAACAACATTGGCGAACTCCTGTATGCTGACGGTAAGCTCGCCGATGCAGAAAGCTGGTTCAAGAAAGCTGTTGCTATCAACGCCGGTGCTCCGGAACCCAACATGAACCTCGGTCTTTTGGCTATGGACAAAGGTGATCTGACTACTGCAGAGGCTTATTTCGGCAAGGCCGGTTCTTGCCCGGAATATGGTGAGGCTATGGGTACATTGTTGACCCGACAGGGCAAGTATGCTCAGGCTATCGCTTCTTTCGGCGCTGCCAAGACAAACAATGCTGCTGTTGCCAACATCTGCGCCAACAATTACAGCGCAGCCAAGAATATTCTTGAAGGCGTGGCAAAGAAAGATGCAACCACTTATTATCTGTTGGCTGTAGTCGGTGCCCGCACAAACAACAGCGACATGGTTAGCACTAACCTGAAGAAAGCTGCCTCTATGGATGCTACTATGGCTGCCAAGGCCAAAAATGACTGCGAATTTGCTAAGTTTGCAGGTGTAGTTTCCGAACTTCGTTAATTGACAACGGTTTATATAATTCATTGTATTAAAAATTTGATATTATTATTTTTATTACAGGCGCCTTTCCCGGGAGGGACGGGCGTCTTTTTTATTGTAATAGGGAGTATATTTGAAAAAAATTAGAAGAAAATTGAGATTTTTTTATTATTTCCTGTAACACTTGCCATTCTTCTTCGTCTTTTATATGAAAACCATTTAAAAATAACAAAAAACAATAATGATGGATAGCACCGCATTCACCCAACAATTGATTCCCTACAGCAGGAAACTGTTTGCCGTGGCATTCCGCATTACGGGCAGCAGTTCCGAGGCGGAAGATGTAGTGCAGGATGTCTATCTGAAATTGTGGCAGATGCGCGATACGTTGCCCGAGGCTTCCGTAATGGAGGCGTTTCTGGTAAAAATGACCAAAAACCGGAGTATAGACCGTCTGAGGACACGCCATATCGACGATGCTCCAGATGAGATGCTGATGTCGGTGGCCGACGGGGAACCGGATTCTTCATTACAGGAGAGGATCGAGGATCGGGATGCGCTGGGGCATCTGAATCGCCTGATGGAGTCGTTGCCCGAAGCACAGCGGAAGTTACTGCGCCTCCGTATGACCGGCGACCTGACGACGGCACAGCTGGCCATTGCCCTGGGGGTATCGGAAGGAAACGTGAGGGTCATGCTGGCCCGTGCGCGTAAACATTTGAAAGAACTCGCAATTAAAAATCATATCTTATGAAACACAACGCGATGACATTGGAACAAGTAAGGGAATTGTTGGACCGCTTCTATGAGGGTGAGACAACGATGGAAGAGGAGGCGCTGCTTTCCCGTTATTTCGAGGAAGAAGAGGTGCCGGAAGCATTGGCCGCCGACAAGGCTGTGTTTGCAGCTATGGCCGAGGAGCAGGTGACTGCCGCCCAGGAACTCCCTGCAAGTGAAGGTCTGGAGCTTCGGTTGCAGCAGATGGTCATGCATCTGGAGGCGATGGAGCAAAAGGCCGCTCTGGAAACGGTGGAAAGTCCGCGATTGGAGATTTCCGCGCCGCGCCGGATGCCTCCTCGCCGATGGATGGCCGTCGCCGCCTGCCTGTTGCTCGTGATGGGAGTGTCGATATGGTTTACGGCACAGCGGGAAGAGGCCCGCACCGAGGAACTGGCTTTTGCGGATACGTGCCAGACAGCGGAAGAGGCCGCTTTCTATGCCGGGCGGGCATTGTCGATGCTTCAGTCCAACATGCAGATCGGGCTGGACAAAATGGAGGCTGCCGCCGCAGTAAACAGGGAAGTGAGCCGTAGCCTTTCGAAACATCTTCGATTTGAATAACCGTTATATGCTATAAAATTATAAAAGACAAGAATATGAAAAACTATTTATTTACCATTTTGCTTTCCGCATTGACGCTGTTGCCCGCGGGAGCGCAAAATAAAATCTTTGCCAAGTATGCGGAGATGGACAATGTTGAGTATGTCAGCATTACCAAGGCCATGCTGGGGCTGCTGGGGCAGGGCGAAAAGGCCACGATTCAGGGAATCCAGATCGACGGCGTGTTTCCGTCGCTGGAGGGTATTCTGCTGATCAGTTCCAACGATGCCGCCGTACGCAAACAGATGAAGGCGGATAAGGCCGCGATCGAGGACAATGAGGACTATGACTGTCTGATCAGTCTGCGTTCTTCCGATCGGGTCGTTTCTACAACCTATTTCGGCAAAAGCCGCGGCAAGAACGAGCTGATCATGTATGTGGGAGAAGATGATAACCTTTCGTTTATCGTACTCTATGGCACATTTACCCAAAAAGAATTGAAAGAATTGTTGAATTTAAAATAATAGCTGATTATGAATTGTCGTTTTTTAGTTCCTGCAATGGGCGTAGCTCTTCTTTTTGCGTCGCAGGCCCTGCAGGCCGCCTCTTTGAACCCTTCAGATATGGGAGAGAACACTTCGGTCATGGACAGCACTGCTGTGGCGCCGGTTCTCGAGACCTCCAAGTCCAAGGTTGTTTCCCACGTATATAATTACAACAGTATTCTGTCCAAGACTGTAACTATCGAGGAGCGGAACGATACGGTCTATGGTTCCAAGAGCCGATGGAATCTTTCGCTCTGCCTTCCCTCTATCTTCTCAGGAGATGATAGGCTGTCGGTGAACGATAAGCAATTAAAAGTTCGCAGGCCGATGAAGATGGAGGCCTACTATCCGTTGCTTTTCTTCGGCCTTGCCGGTCTGTCAAGCAATGACTTCCGGCTTAAGACCGGTAACAGCTGGGAGTGGGGCATGTATCCGATCTCTGGCGCACTGCGCTTTCCGAACAGAAGTTGTAAGTGGGCCAGCGGTTTCACCGCGGCGCTGGGTTTCAGCCGCACCAGCTATCGGTTGAAGGGCGACGATGTTTTCCATGTCACCGATGACGGCATGACCGTCTGCTCGCCGAAAGAAGAGCCGGACTATCATAAGCAACGCTTGGTTTACTGGAGCTGGAGGCTGCCCGTCTCTTATCAGTGCAGTTTCCACGCCGACAAGCAGGTCTATTTCTTTTCAGTCGGGGCCGAAGGAGAGTTGCGCCATCATGTCAGATCCAGGGCCCATGTCGGACACATGCGCAAGTATATTATCGACAGCGGATCGTTGGCTGTCAACCCATGGGCATGTAACCTGATGTTGCAGTTCGGAACCGACGATTGCGGAGTCTTTGCCCGCTATGCACTGACCGATTTCTTCGATAAAGGTTCGACGGTGCTGCAGGGTACACCCTTCATGATCGGTTTTTCCCTGGGGTTCTGACCATCCTTTCTTGACAGGCGGCCGAAGGGAAGAGGCCGGAGGGGAATATGCACCCTGACAAGGTCCCCTTTCCCGCCGGAACCATCCATTAATTACCTTTAAAAGGATACGGGGATGAAACAGACTAAAACAATCTTGTGAGAGTTGGTTTTGCCCCGTATTCCGGGAGCCTTGCGGCTCATGATCCAATAAAAAACAAAACGAGTTTACATAACATTTTAATATTACAGATTTATGAATTTCAAAATTTCTACAGTAACTGTATGTGCAATGGCGCTTTTTTCATCACAGGTTGTGAAAGCCGAGTCTATAACCTTATCCGATGTGCCGGAAGTTGCTTCCATCGGGGAAAATCCCGATCCTGCACTTGTGGCGGATACCGTGTCTCATGAAACCACTGTTTCTCAGGTAACGCGTTACAACAATATCCTTTCTAAAACCGTCACCACCGTAGAACGTAACGATACACTTTCCGCACCAATTGTCCGCTGGAACCTGGCGTTCAATATTGCGGCCCTGTCTGGCGACAAGAAAGATAAAGGAGGCCGTGAAGATGCCCTTGCCTTGGCTCCGTTGAAATTTGAAGCGAAATACCCCACAGTTTACTTCGGAATGGCTGATCATACAAGCGATGCCTTTGCTCTGGATCTGTCTCGCAGCTTTGTATGTGGTGTGTATCTGGTGAAAGGAGGTTGGGCTTTTACTAAAAATAATCCTGACAATGTCTTTGGTGTGACTGCCGCTTTGGGTTGGAGTAGTACGTACCTTGGGTTGGATGATAAAGATGTGTTTTACATCGATGAAGAGGGCAAGACTGTTTGTTCTCCGCTGGAGGGGCAGAGCTATCATAAACCCCGGTTGAGCTACTGGAGCTTGAGAATGCCTGTCTCTTTGCAGTGGTCCTACAGAGTGGGGTGTAGAGTAGATTTCTTCTCTGTGGGCGCCGAGGCCGAATATCGTAGTCATATTCGTTCTTATATCGATTATAAAGGCGACGCCAACCATCGCATGGCTTCTCACTCGTTAGCTGTTAACCCGTGGGCCTGCAACCTTCTGCTTCAGTGGGGGATCAACCACTGGGGAGTCTTCATGCGGACATCTTTTACAGAGTTCTTCGATCATAAATCGACCGATCTTGGGGGGCGTCCCGTTGAAGTGGCATTGTCTGTGACTTTCTGATGTCCGGGAATCCGGATCATGCCTCTTGCCCGGATACAGGCAGGATTCCTTGGGTGGAGGATGACAAAAACGGGAGAGATAGCTGCTATCTCTCCCGTTTTTGTCATGCCGTTCGTTCTGTTATCAGAAACCGAAGGGGAAATTGATGCCCATCGATACCTGCGACGACGCACGGTCCAATGGGATAAAGTCGCTGTTGACACTGCCGCAATAGAAACGGTCTGTGCCGACGAAGAGGTTGAAGCCCGGGCAGTGGACATTGGCCAGGATACCGAAACCGGCGCCATAGCTGGATACATGTCCTGAGAAGGCGAGGTCGAAAGCTTTCGACGGGGCATAGTTGACGAGTGCGCGGCCTTCGGCATATTTGAAAAGCTTGGCAAAACGCTGGGTGTAGAGCAAACCGAAAGAAATTTTCTTGTAGGCTGGCAGCGTGTATTCTGCACCGAGTGTCAGCGTAGCACCCAAACCTTCTGTCAGGTTGCCGAGGTTTTCTTCGGGTGTCAGGGAATACATATCTTCCAGGTCGTCTTCGATATCTTTCCATTGGTCATCCAGTGAGCCGCTGCCCTTGCCGTCGTGCATGGACATATCTTTGAAGCCTTCGAACTCAAACGGCTTGCCGTCGGCATTGGCTACGGCCACGTCTTTCCATTTGATATAGCCGAGGTCGGTCAATGCGGCCGAGAGGGTCAGTCCCTCGACATAGTTGTGCATGTCGTAGGTGGCACCGAGGTCTACCGCAAGACCGAAACCGTTGATGCCGGCAGCGAAGTCGTCATATCCGCTGACTTTTCCGTCTTCATCCGCCTTGAAGCGTCCGCCCATGGCCATTTCTACCTTTCCGCGCATCCTCATCATCCATTTGTCTTCGCCGAAAGTGGCTTTCGTATCATCGAATTTGGCGTTGCCGTAGAGGATACCGAACAAGGCCTTTACTTTGGCGCCAACGCGCAATTCCTCGTTGATGTCGCGTGAGTGGCCGAGCGATAGGTCGACATAGGTGCGGGTGTTGGCCTCCATGTCGGAGAGATCGTAGGTGCGGTTGCTCTCCATCTGCTTCATGAAAGCGAAAAGCGATTTGGGGAGGCTGACACCGGCGCGGGTGTGGAGACCCAGGTCGATCGTGTTGTAGCCGCCGCCGGCATTGAAGCCGAGGGAAAGAATGGCCATGTCGAGATTCATGGTCAGCACGTTGTCTTCTTCAAGATTGTTGAGGAATTTCTTCGCGTCGATATCGCCGTTCATGAACGTGGTGAGGCCTCCGTCTTTCTGTTTGTAGATGAGATCCTTGATGCCGAAGTTGCTGCCCGTCGACAAGGTGAAATTGCCGAGCGTGGGCATACTGAGGTATCCGCTGGTGTTGCTTAAGGCAGGATTCATCTGATGGCGGTAGAGATAGCTGTCGGATAAATATCCTGTGCGCAGGCCTTGTGCCATGGCTGTGTGGCTTCCTGCGGCCAGAGTACAGGCGAACAACAGGGCCGAAATGCCGTGAAATATATGTTTTTTCATTGATTGCTTGATTATTATGAATAATAAATTTTGAAAATCATTTGAAATCTTGTGTCAGGAGTTAAAGATCGTTGAGATCAAGCTTCTGACGGGCTATTTTGATTTTCATATCGTCTAATTTAAGATATTGTCTGGCATTGAAGTTGCTGTTGCTGCCCTGTCCCTTGACACGCAGGACAAGGTCTTTGACATCGGCGATCTGTGGGATGCTGAGGCTGATGACCATGGTGGCGCAGGCAGGATTTTCGATGCTTCCGGCCGGAATGTTGCCGTCTGTCTCGAAAGAGACAAGGGCTTCGTTTTCCTGACCGTCAGTTCCGCGGGCCGTGACTTCGAGTTCCAGTTCCATAGGGATGCTGTTGGTGGCCTTGAAGGTCAGCGTCGCGTTCTCGATGGAGGTTACGTAATCGGTGATTTCTTCCGGATCATCGCCCCAGACGTCTTCCACGACTTCGTCGTATTTGATATCGATCTGATCGAAGTTCAGCGGGACATTGACTTTATAATCGCCGCTCACGGTGAAGTCGTCGCCGAGCTGGACCTTATAATAATTGATGCTGTCGGTGTAAGGGTGAACGAGGACGTCTATCCGGTCAGGGATGGAGGCCAGCAAAGCGCTCAGCTCGGGGTTATAATAGAAGCCGTCGGAGGCTTCTCCTTTCCGGTTTTTGGATAACGTGATGTTCTCATTGCTGAGATCGATTCCGAGGAAAGATACCTTGGTGCCGTTGTCGGCTGTCAGTTCAATGTCGGCCAAAACAGGCACGTCGCAGTCGTTGAGGATGTTGAGGGTGATGACGGGATCTTTGATATCTAACGTCGCGTCGTTTTTGAGGAAATCCATATCTTCGCCGAGATCGAGAGCAACGTCGCTGCTCAGGTCGTCGATTTCAGGGGCAAAGCGTCCGGTGATGCTTTTCAGCGTGAGTTTGTTGACTTTGATTTCTGGGGCAAAAGGAAGATCATTGGCCAGCACGATTTTTCCTCCTTTCATTTTGAGTTCTCTGCCTGCGAGTTGCAGATTTTTGATCGAGGCCTGGCCGCGCAGGTCGATTTCACCCTGCATGTTGATATTTCCGGCCTGGTTGCGGACTTCCCCCCGGTCGATGTCCGGATCGCGTGTAAAATCGAAACCTCTTGTATGATAAGTTTTGCTCCAGAGCAACTCGCTTTTACCTGCATCTTTGTGTAGGGTTTCATTGCCGATATTGATTTTGCCGGGCTCATCTTCTTCCTCGACCAACAAATATCTGGGATAGGTCAATATGAGGTTGGAAAGTTCAATGTCGTAAGCATTGGCCACAGAGGGGAGCTCGGTGAGATGCAATGAAACGACGATGTCCTCGTTTTCATCCAATGTCACGGATTGCACGGCCAGCAGTCCTGTGTCGATATCGCTGGCGCTGAAATTGAAGGCATTATCCTGATCAAAACGGATAGAGTCGCAATGTACGGTAACTGTCTGATTATTGGTCAGTCCCTCTAATGTTGATCCTGGGGGCAGTTTTAGAGCTTGTTCATAGATTTCCGGATCCAATCCAGTAGCTTCGAATTCGAAGGTTCTCGGATCGATCTTCGGGTCGAGATCTACGGTTGCGGTCTCTACGTTGAAACGGGAATCTTCCATACTGCCGTTCTTGGCAATATAATAATTGCCAGCGGCATCGATGTTGAGAACGTCGACCTTAGCGGAGTCCATGAGTTCTGTGAGGAAGATACTGTCGGTAGAACCGAATGGAAGGGTCAAACCTCCGTTGGCAATGGTGACTGATAAGTCGATGCCGTCATTTTTTGTCAGGCCATCGAAATCCGAGTCTTTGCTGCAACCGGTCGTCAGTGCTGCAGTCATGGAGACGCAAAAAACGGTTGTGCCAAATCTGAATTTGTTTGTCATAATGAGATAAATATTTGGTGAATTAGTTTGTTAAAATGTGAGCAAAGAGTAATGACATGTGCATTTTGAATTAGAGGTCGCAAAATTAATGATTATTTAAGAAAAAACAAAATTTTTTCCTTATACCATTCTTACTTAATCCATTCTTTTCTTTTGGAAAGTGTGGAAATGGCGCTGAAATGTAAAAAAACTTGATAATTATGGTCATATACATTCATTTCAGACAGGAAAAAATATATTTTATCAGGTAAAACGGTGCAAAACGATAAGATATATTATTTTTTGCCAAAGATTTTTTATCTTTGTGGCGGCCCTTCCATAAAGGAAGGCATAACATAATTTGAAAAAACAAATAAAAACGTCATGAAAATAGCTGATTTTTGAGAATAAACGGTTTGTTTTCAAAAGTATTGGTGGAATTGGCACGTTAAAAAGAAAAAAATATAATGTTTTGAAGGACATTTATGCGAAGACTGACCGAATGAGTGAAGATATATTGTTTAATGATATTGACATTGATTCTATTTCGTAAAAATATACAATCGGTTCTTCTCATTTTATCCAAGAACAGAAAAAAATGCATTGTTATATGTTTTTGTGGAAAATAGAAAATTCGTCTATAGGGCTGAATAGGCATTTGGTCGGATATATTCTCTTTTTTGAAAGGCATGTATTTTGAAAATAGAAAGTAAATTTTCTCTCGTGAGAGGAACGCAGAAAATAACAACAAGATCAGTAAGATATTGAAAATATTTAAATTTATTGGTATATGAAAACATTGACAAAGGTAGAAGTAACAGAGGTTTCTCAACTGACGGATGCTTTGTTGCAACAGAGTGATACGATTATCATTATTAAGGGGAATATAGAAATTGTCGGAGAAAATGGAACGGGGATGAATCGCCTTGTTTCTGCAAGAGAAGAAATGCCACATACTTTAAGTATGACCGGAAAAAACAGTTATCTCGCATTTGATGGTGGTGTTATTTCCAAAGGATTCATAACGGGTATTGTTGATGGCGGTGTTATTCGTCCGGAATGGTTCGGCGCCGTTGGCGATGGTGTTACCGATGACAGTGATGCTATTGAAAAGGCCATTGTTTTAGCCAATTATAATGTTGACGTAATGGCTCAGCAGACTTCCGATGGGCTTACTTTTTCTGGGGGTGCTGAAGAATTGCAGAAAAATGTGGCTGAAAATAAATGGGTGACGAGTGAGAATATTAGTGTTGATTATTATCACCAGAGAATTATTGTCAGATTTTCTGGTGAAAAGAGTTATTTAATTACCCGATATTTTTCATTGTCCTATGGCGTTTCTTTGGATGGGGGCGGATGCTGCCTTTTGCCACATTGTGACGGTTCTTCAAATGAAAAATTCTTACAATATGATGGGGTCGGGTATCTTTTTGGTGCGAATGTGATTGTCAGTGACCAGCCAACCGGTACATCCGGAAATATTTTAACTTGTGCTACTGGATTCAAGAAAGAATTCCCGGCCACTCGTGGTAATTTTATACGTAATTTCAATGTCGGAAATATTCGTGATACGAAGATTTTCAATTTAGGGTTTGTTTTATTGGCGGAACCGATGATCATTGAAGATATTGTGACCAATAATATTTGTCCAGTTGTAGACACATTGTCTCCTATGAATGAATGTTATCTTGATGCGATTTGTATCAGACGAGTAAGAGCTAATTATGAACAAGTATTTTATGACAATTGTTTGACTCACGGTGGCGGGATTGCGCAACCTTATGTCATCAGTAAGCGTTGCCGTGGCGATTCTATGGTTATCGATCAATTGGTCAATGAATGTAGTGGCAATGACGCCCAGTCGCAGATATGGGGAGTCAGAATACATTATACAGATGGATTGACCATCTGTAACAGTATCCATCCGGATGGTGTGATTTTTCATAGCGTCGGAGTGTCTTGTTTCGGTAACCATTATGAACGTTTGGGGCTGAGGTTATCCAATGCGAGCGTTTCAATTCGTGATTGTTTTTTCTATAAGCCAGTCGATGGGGCGGCTATTGTCATAACTGAATATGGCGAAGGGGCTCTGCAAGGCCAGCGTATGCACTCTGTATCATTGGAGAATATATATTTTGCGTTTGTTAATAATGGGAAGCGTAGTTATCTTGAGGATTATCCGGAAATTTCAATTTTGGGAAAGGGGAACTCTGCAATTTATTATCGGAATATAATAGTAACAACCACTTTACCGACCTTTGATGAAACCCAATGCAAAACGGTCAATGGGCTGTCTTTCGGATTTAATGGAAAAATTTTTCATACGGCGTTCAAAGACGGTCGGATTGATTTTGCAAATGGTACACCGCATTATATGGATGGACGGGTTATTGCTCCCAAATATTATGATATGAATTTTTCAAAATTTCAAGTATATCTTACATCAGAATCTGAACCTTCAACTTCAGATGTAGCGGAAAATGTACCGACCATTTCACAACATTTGTTATCTTTTTTATACTCAGGAACTTATGTATATACTTTATATATGGTGAATGATGTGTATGGAGGGCGACCATTGGGTAAGATTATCGAGGGACAGGAAGAGGTGACAATTAAAGGTGGTAAAAGGGGGATTGTGGAATTTTCCGTTACGCCGGAACCTATTGACGGTTGTTTTGTCATCTTAAAGCGAACTTGTGGAGATAATAGTGTTTATGTGAGGATGCCTGTTTCGGGCAATGGCTATTTTGTAGATTGTGGAGATTGGATTAATGGTTATCGTTGGGTGGAGGATAGTACGCTTGTCCCCCCTTATTGTGCAAATCTAAAGGAAGGAGAGTATATCGAAATAGATGAATCGGGACGTTTTCGCTTTCATGTCCGTAATTTGCTGACCCATTTGAATTGGACGGGATCTAACTCTGACCAGATAGATATGGAAAATCCTTTGCGGTGTTCTTTCGGTAAGCGGAATGTTTTCTATCATCAACCTTTTTTGTATCTGAGACAGACGGAACAGGGCTATTTTTATCATATCAGTCACGGATATGATAAAAGCATGTATGAGGATCAGATATATACGATCCGTAATGGTAAGAACGATACCGTTGTTGAAATCAGGATTCAATTTAAAGGTATAGATAGTGGAAATATTGTCGTGGAGGCTGTTAAAACGGTCCATGGTTCCGATTTTATCACCGCATATAGAGATTGTCACGGTGGGCTTTATCTTTGCAGCTCTATTTTACATACCGATTTATCCATTCAGACTAATCAAGTGAATAATCTTGTTGCTCATGAAGAACCTTTTGGGAATAGTTTTCCATGGGAGACTGAGGTGGGTTCCGACTGGACCTTGATTTCTTTGTCGGCTCCGACCGGCAGTGCAGGGTGGACCTCTTCACGACCGACAAATGCACCTGTCGGTACCTGTTATTTTGATCAGAATCTTGGAAAGCCGATTTGGTTGGCTGATAATAGTGCTGGCGCAAGCTGGGTGGATGCAATGGGTAATATAGTATAAATGTCATCTGTAGATGGCATAATAATAAAGTTTCTTTCAAGTGATTGATTAAATGGAAGAAAATTCGGATTATATGATTCAAAATTATGAAAATTGCAAAAGAATTATTAGATCTATTATGAAGAGAATTATTTTGTTTACAATCGGAGTATTTATTTGTTTCCATCTTAAGGCCAATGATTTTCCCGGAGCAGAAGGTCTATATGTGTACTCAGATCTTACTCTCAGTCTTCGTCCGTTTTTACGATGGGAGAAGCCTGTCAATAGAACGCATCTTTGTGAAGATGGTGTTACCCGGGATATTTATTATGTTGGATATCGTGTTTATGAAGATGGGGAATTGCGAGAGATTTTCGCGGGGAATCGAGAGGAATTGAATATGATGGATTTACATTGGAGAGGTACATATGAAAAAGAATATAGTTATAAACTTCCTCCGACCACAACCTCTCATTCTTATTCAATAAGTCTTGGGTGGAGTTTTGTTCCACTTCGAGGTTTTGAAGATATCTCCGAGGTTGAGATTTTCGAGTCTCCTCGATCGGAAGAGTTTTTTTTCCCAGCTTCCCCCTATTTCGGATATAATAAAGAAAGGTATGGCGGATTTACTTATGAGCTAATCAGTGAAGAAGACCGGACTTGTAGATTAATTAAGTGTGATGAATATAACTCCGATGGTATTTTGGACCTTGCAGCATGGACGAATGGACATTATTATACGGTTTGTGGAGGATTATGTGATCATCCCAGGTTTCAGTGTCACATGCCTCCGTTTGGATATAGGCTTGTCGAATTAGCACCTCGGTGTTTTGAAGAATTGCGTGGTCGTTATTCAACGACAAATGTTTATTTGAGTGGAACTATTACAACTATCTCTGATAGTGCTTTTTGGTCTTGGGGCTATCTAAGAGTCGGTAGAGTTGTCTTATCACGTTCCGTTATTACAATAGGAAAGAATGCTTTTGATAATATGCGGGAAGACGGGTGTTGGGTTTACTTTCCTGGAGATTCTATTCCTCCTCTAATGACTACTATCGGAGAATATGCTTTCACAAATGCGCATATGCCAATAAGCAAGCGTTTATACATACCACAAACAGTAGATTCTATAGCTAAAAATGCTTTTTATAAAGCAATATACGGTCTCGGCTTTACTATTATTGTCGATCGGGATATTCCTCTTGATATTGATGATGAAACATTTAGGAATATGAAACCGAGTAATCCCTATATGATGAAAGATACAACGAAAACTTTGGAGGTTCCGCCCGGGACAGTTGAACTATATCGGGTTGCCAAAGGGTGGAGGCATTTTGAGAATATTGTGGAAACTGTAGTGGAAGATGTTCCGGAAATAGAATTTTCATCAGGACAGTCAAGGGCCATTCATCGTTTTTCTTTGGATGGTCTGCCTCTTCGTGAAGAACGAAGGGGGGTAAATCTCATCCGTATGGATGATGGAAGTATACGCAAGGTTATGGTAAAATAGTATTTTTGAGTATTGAAAATCATAGAATCTTTGACAAATGTTGAAATTTGCCAAAGATTTTTTATCTTTGTGGCGGCCCTTCCATAAAGGAAGGCATAACATAATTTGAAAAAACAAATAAAAACGTCATGAAAATAGCTGATTTTTGTAAAAGAACTTTTTTATTTTCGGCCTGTGCCTTAGGTTTGGCGACGGCCGATGTTTCGGCCCGCCAGTTGCCAGCGCATCATTTTGAGGTCGGTGACAAGACTTTTCTTTTGGATGGTAAGCCGTTTGTGGTCAAGGCCGCCGAGGTGCATTACACCCGTATTCCGCGTCCTTATTGGGAACACCGTATCCGGATGTGCAAGGCTTTAGGAATGAATACCATTTGTATTTATATTTTCTGGAATATCCATGAACAGGAGGAGGGAAAATTCGATTTTTCAGGCGATAAGGATATCGCCGAATTTTGCCGGCTGGCGCAGAAAAACGGTATGTATGTTATCGTGCGTCCTGGGCCTTATGTCTGTGCCGAGTGGGAGATGGGCGGTTTGCCATGGTGGCTGCTGAGGAAGACCGATATACGCCTGCGGGAGCGTGATCCGTATTTCATGGAGCGTGTCGGTATTTTTGAAAAGGAGGTGGCGCGGCAGCTGAAGCCGCTGACACTGAGTCAGGGCGGCCCGATTCTGATGGTGCAGGTGGAGAATGAATATGGTTCGTATGGCGAGGATAAAGCTTACGTCGGTGAAGTGCGCGATCTGTTGCGTAAGGTCGGCTTTGACGATGTCCTGCTGTTTCAATGTGACTGGAGCAGCAATTTCACGAAGAACGGACTGGATGATCTGTTGTGGACGATGAATTTCGGAACGGGAGCCAATGTACAGGAGCAGTTCAAAAAACTGCGGGAGCTGCGTCCGACGGCGCCGCTGATGTGTTCTGAATACTGGAGCGGATGGTTTGACGGCTGGGGACGCGGTCACGAGACGCGCAAGGCATCGGCCATGGTCGCCGGTCTGCGTGAGATGTTGGATAATCATATTTCATTTTCCTTGTACATGACCCATGGCGGCACGTCGTTCGGTCATTGGGCCGGGGCCAATAGTCCCGGATTCAAGCCCGATTGCACCTCTTATGATTATGATGCTCCGATCGACGAGACCGGATGCGCCACGGAAAAATATCATGAATTGCGTGCCATGTTGAGCGAATATAACGACGGGGAAAGCCTGCCGGAGATACCGGCACCTATGCCGCAGATTACTGTTCCTGCGGTCACATTCACCGAAGTGGCTCCATTGTTCGACAATCTTCCGAAGCCGGTGAGCCTGACGGCCGCCAAGGGATATGACGATTCCTTCCCGGCCGGCGCCTCGATATTGCCTATGGAATATTTCGGTCAGGGGTTCGGCTCTATCCTCTATTCTGCCGATTTACCGGCCTTCACCGGTGCCGCTTCTCTGAAGTTGGAAGATGTTCATGACTACGCCCGTATTTTTATCGACAAAAAGCTTGTCGGCACTCTTTATCGCGGCAATAACGAACAGTCTCTGTTGCTTCCTGCCCATCCGGAGGGCGGCCGGCTTGAAATTCTGGTAGAAGGTATGGGGCGCATCAACTTCGGCCGGGCCATTAAGGATTATAAAGGTATCACAGGCAAGGTAACTCTCACCACCCATACCGATGCCGGCAGCGATTCCGTGTCGGAATTGCGCGGTTGGGAGGTGGTTCTTTTACCCTCCGAATATTCATTTGCCAAAAAGAAGAAATACAAGGCTTTCAATGCTGCCGCTCCGACCTCCGACGAACCTTATCGTAAGGCCGGTTATTACCGGGCCACTTTCCACTTGGATTCCACCGGCGACACACATCTGGATATGCGCACCTGGGGCAAAGGTTTTGTCTGGGTCAACGGCCATAACCTGGGTCGCTTCTGGGAAGTCGGTCCCCAGCAGACGCTGTTCCTTCCCGGCTGCTGGTTGAAGAAAGGGCGCAATGAAATCATCGTATTGGATATTATCGGTCCTGCCAAGGCCGAAGTCTCCGGGCTGGATAAGGCTATCAATAACATGTTGCGCGAACAGCGGCCGGCCGTGCACCGCGCTAAAGGCGAAACGTTGCGGCTCGACAGTACTGCCGTTCTTATGGCCGGCGAGTTCGCTTCCGGCAACGGCTGGCAGGAAGTGGCTTTCCCCCGGTCGGCGCGGGCCCGTTACCTCTGTCTCGAGGCTTTGGACAACCATGAGGGCAGCAGTGCGGCCGCTATGGCCGAATGTTATGTGCTGGGGGCCGACGGCAAACGCCTGAGCCGTGAACCGTGGCGGATTTTTTATGCCGACAGCGAGGACACGCAGAGTGGAAACAATACGGCCGATAAGGTTTTCGACCTTCAGGAGTCTACTTACTGGAGCACTCAAAAGAATGTCGCTTTCCCGCATCATATTGTCATCGATCTGGGAGCCGTCACGACCATCAGCGCCTTCCAATATCTGCCGCGGATGGAGGCCAACGCGCCCGGGGCTATCCGACGCTACCGGATTTACACCTCGGAGACCCCTTTCGTAAAATGACACGGGTATTCGCAGGGGCGGAGCCACAGAGGCGAAGCTTTCTGCGAATAATTTTTTCTTTCTCTAATCACATATTATGACTACAAGATTTATCGCATCTATGTCGGCATTGTGGTTGCTGTCGGCAGGAGCATTCGCCGGCAGTGGATCCGCTAAAGATTTGAAATTGCAGTACGACCGGCCCGCCCAATTCTTTGAAGAGGCACTCGTTTTGGGCAACGGCACTATGGGAGCGACCGTTTACGGCGGTTGTGGTGACGACCGGATTTCTCTGAACGACATCACCCTCTGGACCGGAGAACCCGACCGGGAGGTAACGACGCCGGATGCCTGGAAAGCCATTGCCGACATTCGCGCCTTGTTGGATGCGGAAGACTATCGCGGTGCCTGTCGTGCGCAGGGGCGCGTGCAGGGGCATTACAGCGAAAACTATCAGCCGTTAGGCACCCTGATGCTCCACACCGCCGGTTCCGGCGATGCAGAAGCCGGCTATCATCGGGCGCTGAATATTTCCAACGCCACGGCGACAGTCGAATATGAGGCGCAGGGCATCATCCGCCGCGATTATTTTGTCTCCGCACCGGATTCCGTGCTTGTCATCCGTATCCGGAAGAGCGGCAAAAGCCAAGGTGCGGCCTCCGGAATATTTGAAAAGCTCGACATGCAGCTTTCTTATGATTGCCAGCTACCGCATACCGTTACCGCCTCCGGGCGAGATATGACAGTCGATGGCTATGCGGCGTATTCTTCCCTGCCGAGTTATTATAAACGCGACGAAGAGCATTTCCAGTACGATGAAAACCGGGGCATCCATTTCCGGACGCTGATCCGCGTGGCTGAAGCCGACGGCGAGGTGCGTGCCACGGCCGATGGCCGTCTGGATCTCTCCGGCTGTACCGATGTGCTTATTCTTGTCGCCAATGTCACCAGTTTCAATGGTTTCGACAAAGATCCTGTGCGCGAAGGACGCGATTACAGGAGTGCCGTTGCCCGTCGGATGGAACTTGCCGCTGCTAAAAATTATGACGCTTTGCGTGCCGCTCATGTAGCCGACTATCAGCATTTCTTCAATCGGGTCACTCTTGATCTCGGCAGAACAGATCCTGCAGTGGCGGCCCTCACTACCGACCGTCAACTACGTCTCTACACCGACAGTGCCCAGGTCAATCCCGAACTGGAGACATTATATTTCCAGTATGGCCGTTATCTGCTTATATCCTGCTCCCGCACACCGGGCGTTCCGGCCAATTTGCAGGGATTGTGGAATGAACGGATTCTGCCGCCGTGGAGTTGCAACTATACTGCCAATATCAATCTGGAGGAAAACTATTGGGCGGCCGAAACTGCCAATCTCAGCGAAATGCATGCCCCTTTGCTCTCCTTCATCGGTAATCTGGCCCAGACCGGAGGCGCTACGGCGCAGGCCTATTACGGAGTCGGCACAGGCTGGTGTCTTGCTCATAATACGGACATCTGGGCCATGACCTGTCCGGTCGGATTAGGTTCCGGCGGACCGGAATGGGCCAACTGGACAATGGGGGGCGCGTGGGTGACTACCCATATCTGGGAACATTATCTCTTCACCAAGGATAAGGAATATCTTCGCCGGGCCTATCCGTTGCTGAAAGGTGCCGCCGATTTCTGTCTCGGCTGGCTGGTGGAGAAGGAGGGCTATCTGCTTACTTCTCCCGGTGTTTCGCCGGAGAACAAATTCATCACACCCACCGGTTACGCTTCCAGCACATCCTATGGCAACGCCTCCGATCTGGCCATGATCCGCGAGTGTCTCATCGATACGCGCAATGCCGCTGCGGTGCTGGGCACGGATGCCGCCTACCGCAAGCGTATCGACTCCACGCTGAAGCGCCTGCATCCTTATCGGGTCGGTAAAAACGGTAACCTGCAGGAGTGGTATCACGACTGGCCGGATCAGGATCCCCAACATCGCCACCAGTCCCATCTTTTCGGTCTTTATCCCGGTCACCATCTCTCGCCAGAGGCCACACCGGAACTGGCTGCCGCCTGTGCCCGCACGTTGGAAATCAAAGGGGATAAAACCACCGGTTGGAGTACCGGCTGGAGGGTCAACCTCTATGCTCGTCTGCTGGATGGCGAAAAGGCTTACCATACCTATCGCACGTTGTTGAAATACGTCAGTCCCGACGGATATAAAGGTCCCGATGCACGTCGTGGCGGCGGCACCTATCCGAATTTGCTCGATGCGCATTCTCCTTTCCAGATCGACGGAAACTTCGGCGGTTGTGCCGGAGTGGTCGAAATGCTGTTGCAATCATCGGAAGACCGCATCATTCTGCTTCCCGCATTGCCGGAACGCTGGTCGTCGGGTTCGGTGAAAGGGCTCTGCGCCCGTGGCGGATATGTCGTAGACATGACGTGGGAGGCCGGGCGTGTGACTTCGCTTACCGTCACCTCGAAAGCCGGAGGCCGTACTGCGGTTCATTGCAATGGCCGCATTTTGCCGGTCAAACTGAAAGCCGGACAAACCCGCAGGTTGCTCTGAGGGTTTCCCGATATGTGAAAAAGGCCTCTTCTTTCTTAGGAAGAGGCCTTTTTGTCGCGGGATGGCGGATCGGATGGCGTTTTCCTGCTGAAGTGTTCCGGGCGGCTGCCGGAAATTTTACCGAGGCGTTCCGGCGGAGGAGGCCGGTGAAGTCCGGAGAAATAAAAAACACCCGCAAAAGTCCGGAAAGGACTTTTGCGGGTGTCGGTTTTCCCGAATGGCCGGGAGCGGTTATTTCTCGAACCGGATGTAGTCCACATCCATCCAGCCGCTGTCGTTCTTACTGCCGGGGCGACAGCTGAAGAAACCGACTTTGGCACCGATCCACTTGCCGGGCTCTGCCTGGAATTCCTCGCCGAGCTTTTCAAACTTCTTGCCGTCGAGACTGTAGTAGAATGTACACATGGTTGCATCGACATTGTTCTTGCGCGCCTTGCCTTTGATAACGACACGAAGATATAGATCCGGCGTGCCGATCCGTGCGGCAGGAACTTTCATCGGGACGGTGGTCGACGCATATTTTACCGTATAAGGTTCCTGACCTTTTTCGCTGCCGATGTTTACGCTGGCCACTTCCTGTTCCTCTTTGCCGTTTAAGGCTTTCTTGCAAACGACCTGTTGCAGGACGAAGCCCTCTTTCGTATCGACGATCTTCAGTGCCGCATAGTCCTGACCCATTACAATGAGGCCGGCATTCTCTCCCTTAGGCTTGAATTCGGAATTGGGAGTGAATTTTACCTTGGCCGTTGCCGTGAAGTTCTCTGTCGGGAGTTTTTGAAGCAGGAGATTGGGGCAGTCGCTCAGATTTTTATAATTGGGACGGTTTTCCACACAATAGAGACGCAGGCGGCTGTTGTTGGCATCGGTGTAATACCAGTAGTGGCTGGGCAGGCCATGCCATTGCCATTGCAGACCGAGCATGTTGGTGTCAAACTCATCGCTTTCGGCGGGCTGGAAGTTACCCGATGATTTCAGATTCGGTTTCTTGTATTTCTCCACAGCGTCGCCGCAGCCGTCGCCGTCTTTATCGACACCGATCACCGGCCAGTCTTCCACCCACTTCATCGGCTGGAGATGTACGACACGACCATAGGCATCTTTGTCCTGGAAATGGATGAACCAGTCTTCACCGTTCGGGGTGTCCACCCATGCACCTTGGTGAGGGCCGTTGGTGTTGCTCTTGCCTTGTGCCAGCACGACCTTCTCTTCATAGGGACCGTAGGGCGATTTGGACCGTAGGACGACCTGCCAACCGGTCGGAACGCCGCCTGCCGGACTCATGATGTAGTAGTATCCGTTGCGCTTGTAGAATTTCGTACCCTCGATGGTGGGTTGCGACTCGTGTCCGTCGTAAACGATACGGCTCGGGCCCAGCACACGGGTACCGTCGGCCGACATCGGGGCGACGAACAGGACACTCTTCACACCGGCACGGCTTCCTGCACAACCGTGGGAGAGGTAGGCGTTGCCGTCTTCGTCCCACAGCGGGCAGCAGTCGATCAGACCTTTGCCCTCTTTGACCAGCACGACCGGCTCCCACATTCCGCGCGGGTCTTTGGTTTTGGTCATATAGAGTCCGCGGTCAGGGTCACCCCAGTAGATGTAAAACTCGCCGTTGTGATAGCGGATGGCCGGTGCCCAGACGGCATTGCCGTGCTGTACGGAGGTGTTCCAGTCCAGTGCCCCCTCTCCGGCCGGATATTGATCTGTCAGAGCGGCACCGATGATTTCCCAGTTTACCAGGTCGGTGGAATGCAGTACCTGCAACCCCGGAAAACAATTGAAAGAGGAGGAGGTCATGTAGAAATCGTCGCCCACCCGGCAGACATCCGGGTCGGAATAGTCGGCGTCGATGATCGGATTGCGGTAGTAGCCGTTGGCAAGGTTGGGATCCCATGTCTTTGACGGCGTTTGAGCCACGGCCATGGTGCCCAAAGTGAGTACCGAGGTAGCGATAGTGGCTGTCAGAAGCAGTTTTTTCATGTACGGTTGATTTTGTTTTGTATTACTAAAATAAATGCATCTTTTTTTATGGCCCCGACCGGTACCTATGGTATCGGCGGCGCAAAATTTTTGCAAACTTAAGGAAAATCTTTTAATTGTGGCGGTTTTAGGTTTCAAAATATGGCCGTTTGGCAGGAACTTACACCTTATTGCCCGAATTTTTCGAGTGAATCGGGGGTGTGAGACGCTTTCCGTTCCGCGGGGAGCAGCAGGCAGGAGACATGAGGTGATCGCCGTCCTCCGTCAGGTGGCGGATACGCTCTTGCCGGCGACCGCGGCACGGCGGCTGTCGCTTTTCATCCGGTCGGAAGCGAGAAATTTCGGGCAGGGCTTTTTTATATCGCCGATACTCTCTATCTTCGCTCCCGTAAATACTCTCCCATGAAACAGAAGACAGCATATTTTTGCAATGCCTGCGGCAACGAGCAGCCGAAATGGTTCGGACGCTGTCCGGCCTGCGGCGAGTGGAGCACGTGTACGGAAGAACTTGTGCCGGCCAAGTCCGGCGGCGGTGCTTCCGGCAGTTACGGCAGTGCCCGTGGACGCACCCGGGGCGGATTGCAGTTGCCCGGACAAAAGGAGCGTCCCAAGCGCTTGTGTGAAATCGAGGCCACCGAGGAGAAACGTATGGATACCCATGATGAGGAGCTGAACCGTGTGCTGGGCGGCGGCATCGTGCCGGGATCGATGATTCTTCTGGGCGGCGACCCGGGCATCGGCAAGTCGACGCTCGTGCTTCAGACGGTGCTGCACATGACCGATAAAAAGATTCTCTATGTCTCGGGCGAGGAGAGCGCTTACCAGCTGAAAATGCGTGCCGGCCGTCTGGCAGGGGCGATTGCGGGCGGGGATGCCGGAACATCGACAGAGGCCGGGACCGACCATTGTTATATCGTTTGCGAAACCTCGCTCGATGAAATATTCGTCCACGTTGCCGATATCGGGCCGGATCTGCTCATTATCGACTCCATCCAGACCATTGCGACCGACGACCTGGAATCTTCGGCCGGCAGTGTCGGGCAGGTGCGTGAATGTGCCGCCCGGATTCTCAAGTTCGCCAAAGAGAGCGGCACTCCGGTCATCCTCATCGGCCATATTACCAAAGAGGGTGCTTTGGCGGGACCGAAGGTGCTGGAACACATTGTGGATACGGTTATCCAGTTCGAGGGAGACCAGCATTACATGTACCGCATTCTTCGCGCCATAAAAAACCGCTTCGGCAGCACCTCGGAACTGGGCATCTATGAAATGTTGTCCAACGGCCTGCGTCAGGTCACCAATCCCTCCGAGCTGTTGCTCAGCACCCGGCATGCGGGACTGAGCGGGGTGGCCATTGCTGCGGCTGTCGAGGGGATGCGTCCTTTCCTCATCGAAACGCAGGCGCTGGTCAGCACGGCGGCTTATGCCACCCCGATGCGTTCTACCACCGGTTTCGATGCGCGGCGTCTCAACATGTTGCTGGCGGTGTTGGAAAAGCGTGTCGGTTTCAAGCTGGGGCAGAAAGATGTGTTTTTGAATATCGCCGGCGGGCTGCGCGTCAACGATCCGGCGATGGATCTTGCCGTTATCTCCTCCGTCCTTTCCAGCAATATGGATATGCCGATCGATATGCGGACCTGCATGACCGGCGAAATCGGCCTGTCGGGTGAGATTCGTCCGGTGAGCCGGCTGGAACAGCGTATCATGGAGGCTGAGAAGCTGGGCTTCACGCGGATGTTGATCCCCCATGTGGCTTTGAAGAGTCTTAACCGTGAAAAGTTGCGGATTCAGCTTTGTCCGGTATCCAAAGTGGAGGAGGCTTTTCGTCTGTTGTTTTCATGATGACGGACGCCGTGCCCCGGAACGTCGGAAATAGGCTGCCGCCGGTTTATCTTTTCGCCGATGAAATGGAATCTATATAGTTCATGTATATTTATTTATCAGACAAGTGATTAAAAATATAAAAATCAGGGTTCGCCCGGAAGTATGGGGCGAGCCGGAGGCTTTGAAACAGTACGTCGCGCAGGAATTTGCCGTCCGCCCCGGAGCCATTCGCGGCATGCGGACGCTGCACCGCAGCATCGATGCCCGTCAGCGGCAGGTAATGATCCAGCTGGACATGGAGATTTATATCAATGAGGAACCCCCGCAGCAATTGTTCGCGGTCAGGAAATACGGCGATGTTTCCGGGCGGCCGCGTGCCATTGTGGTCGGTGCCGGTCCCGGCGGACTTTTTGCGGCGCTGAAGCTGATTGAACTGGGTATCTGTCCGGTGGTGGTGGAGCGTGGAAAAAATGTGACCGACAGGCGCCGCGATGTGGCCGCCATCACCCGCGAGCAGCATGTGGATCCCGATTCCAACTATTGTTTCGGTGAAGGCGGTGCGGGAGCTTTCTCAGACGGAAAACTTTTCACCCGCAGCAAGAAGCGCGGTAATGTGCAGGGCGTGCTGGAGCGCTTGTGTCAATTTGGAGCCGACACCGGCATTCTTTCCGACGCCCATCCGCATATCGGCACCGACAAACTGCCGGCCGTAATTGCCGCCATGCGGGAGCAGATTCTGCTCAGCGGTGGAGAAATCCATTTCCAGACCTGCATGAGCGATCTCCTTTTCCGCGATTTGCCGTCGGGCGAACGTCGGGTATGCGGCATCGTGACGCGCGACGGTAAAACCTTCGGGGGTCCCGTGATTCTGGCCACCGGCCATTCCGCCCGCGATGTTTACAGGATGCTGTTCGACAGGCAGGTTGCCGTCGAGCCTAAGGGCATTGCCATGGGTGTGCGTCTGGAGCATCCGCAGGGGCTGATCGACCGTATCCGCTATCATCACCCTAACGGCCGCGGCAAGTATCTGCCTGCCGCCGAATATAGTTTCGTCACCCAGGCTGCTGGTCGCGGTGTCTATTCGTTCTGCATGTGTCCGGGCGGAGTGGTGGTGCCTTCGGCAACGGGGAAAGAACAGGTGGTTGTGAATGGCATGTCCGCCTCATCACGCGGGTCGCGATGGGCAAATGCGGCAATGGTCGTCGAGATCCGTCCTGAAGATATTCGGGAGATTGCAGCGCAGATTTCGCTGGACAGTCCGTTGCTGGGCACATCGCTGGAGGTTCTTGCCTTGCAGGAAGAACTGGAACGGCAGACATGGCTCAACGGGGGATGCTCGCAGCATGCGCCGGCACAGCGGATGGCCGATTTTGTCAATCGCCGGCTTTCCGCCGATTTGCCTGATTGCTCTTACGCTCCGGGCGTTGTCTCTTCGCCGCTGCATTTCTGGCTGCCCGCCTTCATTGCAGGCCGTCTGAGCGAGGGGTTCAAGACTTTCGGCCGTCAGGCACACGGTTTTCTGACCAATGATGCGGTCATGATGGCCATGGAGACGCGTACCTCGTCGCCGGTCCGTATCCCACGCGATCGGGAGCAGTTGCATCATCCTGTCGTGAGTGGTCTTTACCCCTGCGGCGAGGGGGCAGGGTTTGCCGGTGGCATCGTTTCTGCCGCCATGGACGGCGAACGCTGTGCGGAGGCCCTTGCCGGCCAGTGCTTTTAGGCCCTTGCCGGTCCGGTGAATGATCGGTTTCCGGCGGATGAGGCGGGAGATAGTATTGAAAAAGAATCCCGGCGGCGGAAAATCTCTGATAGAATAGCAGGAGATTTCCGCCGCCGGGATTTATGTATGGGCAGGGATCGGGCCACCTTTTACCGCTTTTCATCGTGAATATGATACGGAGTCGGGGACGGTAGCCCGGTGTTATTGGAAAATGCTGACGATGTTGTCGGCCGTCACCTTGGTCTGTTCGCCGGTGACCATATTCTTTACAGAGACCTCGCCGCTGTTGATTTCATCTTCGCCGACAATGACAACGTAAGGAATCTGTTTGCTGTTGGCATATCCCATCTGTTTTTTCATTTTCGCCTTGGCGTCGGGATAGACTTCGGCGCGGATGCCGGCCCGGCGCAGGGCGGAAAGGAGCGGAAGGCAGAATTCCTGTTCCCGCTCGCCGAAAGTGACGAACAGTACCTGAGTGGTCATGAGCGCGTCTTTCGGGTAAAGGTCCAGCTGGTTGAGGACGTCGAAAATACGGTCGGCGCCGAAGGAGATGCCTACGCCCGAGACGCCCGGCATGCCGAAGACACCGGTCAGGTTGTCATAGCGGCCGCCGCCGGTGATGCTGCCCATTTCTACATCCAGAGCCTTGACCTCAAAGATGGCGCCGGTGTAATAATTGAGACCGCGTGCCAGGGTCAGGTCGAGATCGAGACGGGCGGTCAGGCCGAGTTTGCCCACCTTTTCAAGAATGAAGGAGAGTTCTTCGATGCCTTTCAGTCCGGTTTCGGAATGGGCCAGCACCTCATGCAGTATGTTCAGCTTTTCCCCGTTGCTGCCTTCCAGTAACAGGATGGGCTGAAGCCGTGCCACGGCCTCTTCCGACAGCCCTTTGCCACGCAGTTCCTCGTTCACATTGTCGAGACCGATCTTATCCAGCTTGTCGATGGCCACCGTGATATCGACGAGCATTTCCGGTGCGCCGATGACCTCTGCGATGCCGGAGAGAATCTTGCGGTTGTTCATCTTGATGGCTACACGGATGCCGAAACGGCGGAACACTTCATCCATGATTTCTATCAGCTCCACTTCGTTGATGAGTGAGTCGCTGCCGACGACATCGGCGTCGCATTGGAAGAACTCACGGTAGCGTCCTTTCTGCGGCCGGTCGGCGCGCCAGACAGGTTGTATCTGATAACGCTTGAACGGGAAGGCTATTTCATCGCGGTGCATCACTACGAAGCGGGCGAAAGGCACGGTGAGATCATAACGGAGACCTTTTTCGCACAATTTTGCGGCCAGCTTATTGGTGCCGCCGTCGGCAAGGTCTTCCGGTGTGATGCCGCGCATGAAGTCTCCGGAATCGAGGATTTTGAAAAGCAGTTTGTCGCCTTCCTCTCCGTATTTGCCCATCAGGGTGGAAAGCAGTTCCATCGATGGGGTCTCTATCTGCTGGAAGCCGAAGAGGTGGTAAACGTCGCGTATGGTGTTGAAGATATAATTGCGTTTGGACATCTCGACAGGCGAGAAATCGCGGGTTCCCTTGGGTATGGACGGTTTGACTGTCATGTTGTTAATGATTTTTTCGGCCGCAAATTTACTTTAATTTTACAAGGAAGCAAAATTTTTTGTGCCGAAATGGCCGGCTGGAGGATGCCGATCCCTTCGGTGACTGCGGAAAGGGGCGCTTCGGATACCGGAATTTCGCTAAATGGAGGTGTTTTTTTGTTATTTTTGATGAATTGTGCTATCTTCGCGAATAAAACCATTAAAATCATTCAGGAAGATGGAACAATCGGAGGTCAGCGCGTTGCGTCGTGCCATGGGGGAGCGTATTTTATTGTTGGACGGGGCCATGGGGACGATGATCCAGCAGGCCAGGCTGGCGGAGGAGGACTTTCGCGGCAGCCGGTTTGCCGGCTGGCCGGTGCAGCTGTCAGGAAATAATGATGCCTTGGTGCTGAGTGCGCCGGAGCTCATTGCAGACATTCACCGGCAGTATCTGGAGGCCGGCGCCGACGTGATAGAGACTTGTACCTTCAATGCGCAGCGGATTTCCCAGCACGAATACCGTATGGAGGCGTTCGTGTCGGAAATTAACTATCAGGCAGCCTGTCTGGCCCGTCGCGAGGCCGACCGGATGACCTCCCTCACCCCCGATCGTCCCCGCTTTGTGGCCGGAAGCGTTGGCCCTACCAATAAAATGCTTTCCATGTCGGCCGATGTCGATGACCCGTCCGTACGTGCCGTTACCTTCGATGAATTGGAGGCCGTCTACTTCGAGCAGATGCTTGCCCTGGTGCGTGGAGGCGTCGATGCGTTGCTGGTTGAGACTATCTTCGACACGCTGAACGCCAAAGCCGCTCTGTGTGCCGCCGACCGCGCGATGGAAGAGGCCGGCAGGAGGGTGGAAATCATGCTGTCGCTGACCGTATCGGACGCAAGCGGACGGACCCTTTCCGGGCAGACCGTCGAGGCCTTCGCCGTTTCTGTTGCCCACGCTCCGCTGCTCAGCATCGGGCTGAACTGCTCGCTGGGCGCTTCCGGTCTGCTGCCCTATCTGCGCCGCCTGGCGGCGGTAGCGCCTTGCTATGTGACAGCGCACCCCAATGCCGGTCTGCCGAACCGTTTCGGCGGTTATGACGATACGCCGGCCGACATGTGCGGCCAGATGGCACCTTATCTGGCGGAGCGGCTTGTGAACATGATCGGCGGCTGTTGCGGGACGACCCCGCAACACATTGCGGAAATGCGAAGAATGTTGCAGGAAAACAGCGCGTTGATAAAGAATCGGAGAATCCCGTCGGCTGCGGGTACGGGCGGTTGGCTGGCCGGTCTTGAGCCGGTCGAAATCGGGGCTGCGTTTTTCAATGTCGGTGAGCGATGCAATGTGGCCGGCAGCAGGAAGTTCCTAAGGTTGATTCACGAGAAAAAATATGACGAGGCGCTTGATATCGCCCGTCGTCAGGTGGAAGACGGCGCCATGGCTATCGATGTCAACATGGATGACGGCCTGCTGGAGGCCGGTGCCGAGATGCGTACTTTTCTTAACCTGTTGGCGGGCGACCCGGCCGTGTGCCGTGTACCGGTTATGGTGGATTCGTCCCGCTTCGAGGTGATTACGGAAGGTTTGAAATGCGTTCAGGGAAAGTGCATCGTCAACTCCATATCGCTGAAAGAGGGCGAGGCGGTGTTTTTGGAGCGGGCGCGTGCCGTGCGCCGGTTGGGCGCGGCTGTCATTGTCATGGCTTTTGATGAACAGGGGCAGGCCACGGACTATGAACGACGGATTGAAATCTGTTCGCGCGCCTACCGGCTGCTGACCGGGCAGGCGGGCTTCGATCCCTCGGACATTATTTTCGATCCTAACGTGCTGACCGTAGCCACCGGTATTGCCGAACATAACAATTACGCGCTCGATTTTATCCGTGCCACCCGCTGGATACGTGAGAATCTGCCCGGATGCCACATCAGCGGCGGGGTTTCCAACCTTTCGTTTGCTTTTCGGGGGCATAATTATCTGCGTGAAGCGATGCATGCAGTGTTTCTGTATCATGCCATACAGGCCGGGATGGATATGGCCATCATGAACCCGGCTGCGGCGGTGGCTTATGAGGATATTGACAAGGATTTGCTCCGGGCCATCGACGATGTCCTGCTGAACCGTGACGGTGAGGCGGCCGAACGGCTCATGGAGTTTGCCATGAGGCTGCGGGAGGCGCAGGAGACGGCGGGCCGCCCGGCTGCAGGAGAGACGGGATCGGGTGCGGCCGGGCAGTCTGCTCTTCGGCTTCCGGTGGACGAACGGCTTGTCAGGGCGCTGGTGCAGGGCGATCCGTCAGGACTGGAGGCCGATCTGGCGGAGGCCGTATCTGTTTTCGATACCCCTCTGCAAATTATCGCCGGCCCTCTGATGGCGGGGATGAATACGGTCGGGCGGCTTTTTGGCGAGGGTAAAATGTTCTTGCCGCAGGTCGTGAAGACGGCGCGGACGATGAAACGGGCCGTGGAAATTCTTCAGCCGGAAATGGAGGAATTTCTGCGGAGAGCATCGGAGGAGCGGAACGATGCTGTCACGACCGAAGAGCGGGAGATTCATTATTCCGGCCGGATTTTGATCGCCACTGTAAAAGGTGATGTCCACGACATTGGAAAAAATATCGTCGGGGTGATTCTTTCTTGTAACAACTTTGAGGTGATAGACCTCGGCGTGATGGTGCCTGCCGAAACCATTGTGGAGACGGCCATCGCCCGCAAGGTGGATATCGTTTGTCTGAGCGGTCTGATTACTCCGTCGCTTGAAGAGATGTGCCGCGTGGCCGAAGCCATGCAGCGGGCAGGGCTGCTGATCCCGCTGATGGTCGGCGGAGCGACCACTTCGGCTCTCCATACGGCGGTGAAAATCGCGCCGCTGTATGCCGGTCCGGTCTTCCATGTGCGCGATGCGGCGCAGAATCCGGTACTTGCATTAAAATGGATGGATTCTTTTGCCCGTGAATCGATTATAGAAGAATTGAAATGCGATCAGGAGCGCCTGCGGTGCGGGCAGATGGAAAAGGAGGGGCTGGCGCGGCAGGCCGTCGGGGCATCGCCATCGCCTTTATCGCGGCGCTTGCGGGTCGACTGGTCAGCTTATATCCCTCCGGTGCCTCCGTTTACCGGTCGGCGGCCGCATGCTCCGTTGTCGGTGCGGCATCTGATTTCGCGGATCGACTGGTCTTACTTTTATCACGTCTGGAAAGTAAAGGCGGGTTCTGCCGAAGCAAAGGCGCTGTATGATGAGGCGGCCGGACTGCTTGACGAGATGGCTGCGGACGAAAAATATGCACTGCAGGCGATGACCGCTTTCTACCCGGCCATCGGTGGCGACGGGGGCATTACGGTGACTTTGCCGCCTGGGGCAGCGGCAGCATCGGAGGGCGCTCCGTCAACCTTCTTCCTGCCGACTCCCCGTCAGCAACGGCCGGGCAGGGAGGTGTGTCTTTCGCTGTGTGATTATGTGTCGCCTCGGGGTGACTGCCTCGGGGTTTTCGCCGTTACGGTGCCGGCACATTTTGTCTCGCGGCTGGAAACCCTGAAGCAGAGGGGCGATGATTACGTCGCCATGCTCTGGCAGACGCTTGGCGACCGGCTTGTAGAGGCTGCCGCCGCCAGTCTCCATGACGAACTTGCCGGCGGCGGGCACTGGGGCGGAATCCGGCCGGTGGTGGGATATCCTGTCCTGCCTGATCAAAAGGCCATTTTTCTGCTGGCGAAACTGATTGATTTTGAAAGCGTCGGTATCCGTCTCACCGAAAACGGCGCCATGTATCCGCAAGCTTCGATAGCCGGACTTTACATTGCCTATCAGAAAGCTGAATATTTTTCCATTTAAGCGGAATATATATATGTGGGAATAGTGAAAAATTCCTATCTTTGCCGCGACACCCGCAAGGCCGGTGCCTGCGGTATTTTTTGAATTTGGAATAATAGAATAGAAATCGGTGTTTATGAATAGAACGATTATATCGGTTGTCGGTAAGGACACGGTAGGCATTATTGCCACGGTATGCTCTTATCTGGCCGAAAAGCAGGTGAACATATTGGATATATCGCAGACCATCGTCCAGGAGTTTTTTACGATGATGATGATTGTGGATATGTCGAAATGCGAGATGTCTTTCGATGATTTTTCTACGGAACTTGCCCGTATAGGTCAGGAAAAAGGGGTGCAGGTGAAATGTCAGCGAGAAGAGATTTTCGACAAAATGCACAGGATCTGAATTGCCGGAATGTTCAGGGTGCATGAATTTTTGTTCAAACAGATAAAATCATTGTCAAGATGATCAATATTTCCGAAGTCGTCGAGACCAATAAGATGATCGAGCAGGAAAACCTCGATGTCCGTACCATTACGATGGGCATCAGTTTGCTGGATTGTGCCGATAGCGATCTTCAGACGACGTGTAGCAATATCTATCGAAAAATAACCGCTCTGGCGAAAGATCTCGTCAGGACGGGCGACGATATAGCCCGCGAGTATGGCATTCCGATTGTCAACAAGCGCATTTCCGTGACCCCTGTCGCATTGGTCGGCGGTGCCTGTTGCCAGACGGCTTCCGATTATGTCGAGATAGCCCGCACGCTGGATGCTGTGGCCAAAGAGGTGGGCGTCAATTTCATCGGCGGTTATAGCGCGGTTGTCTCCAAGGGCATGACCCGGGCCGACGAGTTGCTGATACGCTCCATACCGGAGGCTATGGCCTGCACGGAGCGCATTTGCAGTTCTGTCAATGTCGGTTCCACGAAGACGGGGCTGAACATGGACGCCGTGCGCTTGATGGGTGATATTATCCGTGAGACGGCCGAGGCTACCAGGGAAAGGGATTCCCTGGGCTGTGCCAAACTGGTGGTGTTGTGCAATGCTCCCGATGACAATCCTTTCATGGCAGGGGCTTTTCACGGAGTTTCCGAGGCCGACGCCATCATCAATGTCGGCGTCAGCGGTCCGGGAGTGGTAAAATATGTGCTGGAACAGATTCCGAATGCCGATTTCGAGGAATTATGCGAAACGATCAAGAAGACCGCTTTCAAGATAACCCGTGTCGGTCAGCTGGTAGCTCAGGAAGCGTCGCATCGACTCGGTATCCCGTTCGGGATTATCGACCTTTCGCTGGCACCTACGCCTGCCATCGGCGACAGTGTGGCCGACATTCTGCAATGTATCGGTCTGGAGCGCGTCGGAGCGCCCGGCACGACCGCCGCACTCGCCTTGCTCAACGATCAGGTGAAGAAAGGCGGTGTGATGGCCTCTTCCTATGTCGGCGGGCTCAGCGGAGCGTTTATTCCCGTGAGTGAAGATCAGGGAATGATCGATGCCGTGGAGGCTGGGGCCCTGACTATCGAAAAATTAGAGGCCATGACGTGCGTTTGTTCCGTCGGACTGGATATGATTGCCATTCCGGGCGATACGCCTGCCACGACCCTTGCCGGGATTATCGCCGATGAGGCCGCCATCGGTATGATCAACCAGAAAACCACCGCCGTGCGCATCATTCCGGTGATCGGCAAGCGGGTGGGAGAGACCGTCGAGTTCGGCGGATTGCTTGGGCATGCTCCGATCATGCCTGTCAATGCCTTCGATTGCAGCCGCTTTGTCAACCGTGGCGGCCGCATTCCTGCACCTATCCACAGCTTCAAAAATTAAAGCATTGTCAGTAAAGTATATAAATCCTCTTGGTGGATTTCGGATACTTATTAGTAGAATTTCATATTATAAAATTATCATTTAACACAAAACGTTACTATGGCAAAAGTTGCATTGATTACCGGTATCACCGGACAGGATGGCTCTTTCTTGGCCGAATTCCTGCTTGAAAAAGGCTATGAAGTTCATGGAACCCTTCGCCGCAGTTCTTCCTTCAACACGGGACGCATCGAGCATCTCTATCTGGATGAATTCGTGCGCGACATGAAAAACAAGCGTCTCGTCGATTTACATTATGCCGATATGACCGATACCAGCTCTTTGGTGCGCATATTGCAGAAGATTCAGCCCGATGAGATCTATAACCTGGCTGCCCAGAGCCATGTGAAGGTTTCTTTCGACGTTCCCGAATTTACCGCCGAGGCCGATGCAGTAGGTGTGCTCCGTCTGCTGGAAGCTGTTCGTATTTTGGGACTGGAAAAGAAGACCCGCATTTATCAGGCTTCCACCTCAGAACTCTATGGTCTGGTGCAGGAGGTTCCGCAGAAGGAGACCACACCGTTCTATCCGCGTTCGCCGTACGGCGTGGCCAAGCAATACGGTTTCTGGATTGTGAAGAATTATCGCGAGTCCTACGGCATGTTTGCTGTGAACGGCATTCTTTTCAATCATGAGTCTGAACGTCGTGGAGAGAACTTCGTGACACGTAAAATTACCTTGGCCGCATCCCGTATCAAGCAGGGAATGCAGGACAAATTGTACCTCGGAAACCTGAATTCCCTCCGCGACTGGGGCTATGCCCGCGACTATGTGGAGTGTATGTGGCTCATTCTCCAGCACGAGACCCCCGAAGACTTTGTGATCGCTACGGGTGAATATCACACCGTGCGCGAATTTTGTACGTTGGCCTTCCATTATGCCGGCATCGAGCTCGAGTGGAGCGGCGAGGGCGTAAACGAGAAGGGAACCGACAAAGCTACCGGAAAAGTCCTTGTCGAGGTGGACCCGAAGTTCTTCCGTCCTGCAGAGGTCGATCAGCTGCTCGGCGATCCTACCAAAGCCAAGACAAAACTCGGCTGGAATCCTACCAAGACGAGCTTCGACCAGCTGGTTCGCATCATGGTGGAACACGATATGAAGTTTGTGCGTAAACTTTATCTTAAAGACCAGATCAAATCGCTGGCATCTGAACTGTAAAACGGTTTCATCATGGATAAATCCGCTAAAATATATGTGGCAGGGCATCACGGTCTCGTGGGTTCTGCCATATACAATAATTTGAAGGCCAAGGGCTACACGAACGTCATCGGGCGCAGCCACAGAGAGCTGGACTTGCTCGACGGAACGGCCGTGAAGAAGTTTTTTGACGAAGAGCGGCCGGAATATGTCATCCTTGCTGCCGCGCATGTGGGCGGCATCATGGCTAATTCCCTTTATCGTGCCGATTTCATCTATCAGAATTTGCAGATTCAGCAGAATGTTATCGGGGAGAGCTTTCGCCATCAGGTGAAAAAGCTTCTTTTCTTAGGTTCAACCTGTATCTATCCGAAGAATGCCCCTCAGCCTATGACGGAAGATGTTCTGCTGACGGACGAACTTGAATACACGAACGAGCCCTATGCCATCGCCAAGATTGCGGGCCTTAAAATGTGCGAGAGTTTCAATCTGCAATACGGCACGAACTATATCGCTGTCATGCCTACCAATCTCTATGGTCCCAATGACAACTTCCATCTGGAGAACAGTCATGTCATGCCGGCCATGATCCGCAAAATCTATCTGAGCAAGCTTTTGATGGACGGCGATTGGGATTCAGTCCGTCAGGATCTGAATATCCGTCCGGTGGAGGGCGTCGACGGCACAGCTTCAGACGAGGCCATTCTCGGCATTTTGGCCAAATATGGCATCAATCCCGGCAAGGTGGTGCTTTGGGGCACCGGCAAGCCGTTGCGTGAATTTCTGTGGAGTGAGGAAATGGCCGATGCTTCGGTTTATATCCTCGAACATGTGGACTTCAAGGATATCATCGGTATCGGGACCTACAGCTCGGCGCAGATGGGCGCCTCCACCGATGGTGCGGCCGACCGGAACAGCAGCCATGGACGGGGCGGGGCGATTCCGAAGCTGGGCGACATCCGCAATTGCCACATCAATATCGGTACCGGCAAGGAACTGACCATCGGAGAGCTTGCACAGCTGATTGTAAAGACCGTAGATTTCAAGGGCGAAGTGCTTTTCGATGCCTCCAAGCCCGACGGTACGATGCGCAAGCTCATCGACGTCAGCAAACTGCATCGTCTGGGCTGGCATCATAAGATCGAGATCGAAGAAGGTGTGGGCCGTCTTTACGAATGGTATAGACAGAGTCTGCGATAGGCCTGCCGCAGAAAGCGGGCTGTCTTATATGAGCGGGTGCATCCTTTCGAAGATGCACCCGCTGTCGTTTATGGCCGGAAGGCCGGGCGTTCGGCCGGGCGGGTCCTATTCGCTGTTGTGGCTGGCGGAGGCGGTCGGGAAGGCGGGATGGCTGCCGGAGCGGGTGCGGGCTCAGCGGGGCATGTCCAAAGCAATGCCGATGCAGACGCATTCCGCGTCGGCGGAGATATGGATTTCGTGTTCCGCGCCGGCCGGCACATAGATATAATCGCCAGCCTTGAAGCCGCACTCCTCTCCCTGAATGACAAAACGGCCCGCACCGGACAACCAGTAAAAGTGTTCGTCGAGGGTAGGATGGAGGTGTGCCTCGCAGTGGTCGCCGGTGCGGAAGCGGGCGTGGCTTATCTGGCGGCACGGGGTCTCTTGGTCCTGATAGCTGAACAGGATTTTCTTGTCTCCGCTGTCGTGATTGAGCGGCAGCCAGGGCAGCTGATCGAAAGAGCGTTGGATCATGGTGAAAAAATAGGATTGTGGGTGATATCCAAGCGGGTTAACCCGTGTGCCGGACCGCTTTCGAGGGCAAAGATAGCGAGTATTTTCGGCGCTGCGGATACAAATATTGGCTTATTCGTGCAATATTTATTAAAAACCTCTATAAAATATTTTCTTACTGTGTGAATTTTTGAAATTAAGCGAGAAAAATTCTACTTTTGCGCAGTAACTTAAATTTTTTAGATATGAAAAATATTCTTTCTTCAGCTATTTTGAGCGTTGGCATCATTATCGGGGCTTACAGCATCTATTGCGGTATCGACAATTTCGCCAAAAAGGACCGTTATGTCAGTGTCAAGGGGCTGGCCGAGCGGGAAGTGATGGCCAACAAGGTAGTCTGGCCGCTTTCTTACAACACGGTCAGCAATGATTTGCTTTCCCTCTACGAGCAGGTCGAGAAACAGAAAGCATCCATCGTCGGATTTTTGAAACAGAACGGCATTTCGGCCGATGAAATCTTTATCCCGTCGGCCTCTGTCACCGACCGTTTTGCCATGAGCTACATTCCGGACAATGTCAAGAGCCGCTATCAGGCTTCAGGCTCTATCGTGGTTACGTCGACCGATGTCGAGAAGGTGATGAAGATCATGACCATGCAGGCCGAACTGTTGAAGCAAGGCGTGGCTGTGGAAACCAATAACTGGTCGGTTCAATATCTGTATACGGCCCTTAACGACCTGAAGCCGGCCATGATCGAGGAGGCGACCCGCAATGCCCGTGCCGTGGCCGAGAAGTTCGCGGCCGATGCCGAGTGCGACCTGGGCAGCATCAAGTTTGCCAATCAGGGCCAGTTCTCCATCTCCGAAGATTCCAACACCCCGCAGATGAAGAAAATACGTGTCGTCACCACCATTGACTACTATTTGAAGTAATCCGGTGTCCATGTCGTGTCGTTATCTCTGTCCGATTGTCGTTTTATTGCTTTCTGCGGCGCGTGTATGCGCTCAGGAAGAGCCGCAGACGTGGGAGGATCGTGAGCGGAACCGGGGCCGTGCCCGGTTTACGCAGGAGGACTCGCTGGTTGTCGTTCCCGAGGCGATGCAGCAGATTCTGCATCTTTTCGAGCAACAGCCGTCTCCGGTGGAGGACGATCCCCTGACGGTGGAGCAGCTGCACGAATGGGTTGGGGAGCCGGAAGAGGTGCCGCCCCCGGATACCGTCAGACATTGCCGCTACGACTCGATGTATTTTGCATTGAAACTCTACGAAAGGGAGCTGGGCACGGTGAGGAATCTTCCGGGTATCGGCATTCCGGGAGTGAATGGAGTCAGTTATCGGGCCTACACACCTCATCCGACGGTCTCGTTCGACGCCAATCACCTTTTGTCCAAGATGTTGAGCAAAAAATATCGGACGATCCAGCACCTGCGGGAGGTCAAGGAGGGCCACCGGCATTTGTATGGCGAATTGTATTAGCAACCTATCGGTGTCCTGACAGCAGGGCGCCGATAATTTTATGGGGCCGGTGTCGGACTGTGCCGGCAGGGCTTCTTGATTTTATGGTCCTGCCGGGTTGTAGTTTTTTCATACTTCCGTTATCTTTGCACCCGCTATCCTCAAAAAATGAACGGCCTCCAAGGCAATGACTGATGCTTGCCGCGGGCCGGAAACCGGTCTTTATATGAATGTTATAGAAATCATCGATTGTTTTTATCCCGAAGAGACGCTGTTACGCCGTCTCCTTATCGCCCATAGCACCCAAGTGCGTGACAAAGCCCTTGCCATTGCCGCCGCTCCCGCCTGCCAGTCTCTGAATATCGATCTCGGCAAGGTGGCGGCCGGAGCCATGTTGCATGACATCGGTATCCGCGAATGCGAGGCCCCCGGCATCTTCTGTGAGGGGCGCTTCCCGTATATCGCCCACGGCACTATCGGTGCTGAGATGTTGCGCCGTTACGGCGCCGACCATGGCATCGACATGGAGCCCTATGCCCGCATTTGCGAGCGGCACACCGGTGCCGGTATCACCGCCGGGGAGGTGCGCCGGCAGCAGCTCCCGATCCCTGTCAGGGATTACCTGCCGGAAACGGTGGAGGAAAAACTTGTCTGTCTGGCCGATAAATTTTTTTCCAAGTCCCGTCCCGAATGTGAGAAGCCGCTGGAGGACGTCCGCCGTTCGATGTTGAAGTTTGGAAGTGACACCGTCGCCCGATTTGACCTGCTTTGCGACCTTTTTCATCTATAAAATGAGGCGTATTCTTGTTTTTATCAATGAAAAAGGCTATTTTCGCGCACCGAAATAATTCATCACCTCTGTATTCATGGAAAAGCAGGACTATTATGAAGTGCTTGGCGTCGGGAAATCCGCTTCCGACGATGAAATCAAGAAAGCCTACCGGCGTTTGGCCATCAAATATCATCCCGACAAGAACCCGGGCGACAAGAGTGCCGAAGAAAAATTCAAACAGATTGCCGAAGCGTATGAATGTCTGAGCGATCCTCAGCGTCGCGCCCGCTATGACCAGTTCGGTTTCGAGGAACCCGGTCAGGGAGGCTTCGGCGGTTTCAGCGGATCCAATCCGTTCGATATTTTCAACCAGTTCTTCGGAGGTGGTTTCGGCGGCGGCTTCAGCGCCAGTTTCGGCGATGACGAGGGCGACCAGAACCACGGTACCAACATTCGCATCAAGGTGAAGGTATCGCTTTCGGATGTGCTGAATGGCGTCGACAAGCATCTGAAAATCAAAAAATATGTGGCTTGCGAGCATTGCCATGGTACCGGTGCCAAGGACGGCAAGGAGATCGAGACCTGCCCGACGTGTCACGGCAGCGGCCGTGTCCGCCGTGTGGTTCGCACCATTCTGGGACAGATGCAGACCGAAACGCCTTGTCCCGACTGCCATGGTTCCGGACGCCGCATCAAGACCAAGTGCCCCCATTGCAAGGGCGAAGGGGTCGTGATGGGCGAGGCGATCGTCGACGTGCATATTCCTCCGGGAGTGGCCGAGGGCATGCAGCTGAACATGCAGGGATATGGTAATGCCGCACGTCAGGGCGGCGTCAACGGCGACCTTTATATCCTTATCGAAGAGGAGCCGCAGCAGGACTTCATCCGTGAAGACGACAAGCTGATCTACAATCTCCTGCTCGACTTCCCTACAGCCGCATTGGGCGGCGAGGTGGAGATTCCTCTGGTCGACGGCAGTATGAAAATCAAAATTCCGGCCGGCACGCAGCCCGACACCCTGCAACGCTACCCCGGCAAAGGCTTGCCTACGGTCAACCGCTACGGGCGCGGCGAGCTGGTAGTCAATATCTCCGTCTATGTTCCCGAATTGCTGGATTCCGAAGAACGGAAAATCATCGAGGGACTTCGTGACCGCGATCATTTCAAGACCGGTTCTACCGTATTGCAGCGTTTCAAACAGAAAATCAAGAACATGTTCAGATAAAGGGGTCAGACAAGATAAGATATCGGGATGAATGATATGTTTTGTCCCGATATTTTTATTTTTTCTTGGAGCGGCCTTACCCTTGTTTCCGCCTCTTGGCGTATGATTTATTTCTCCTTATTCCTATTACCATCTTCAAACAATCGTGCCGGTGAAAAAAATTCTGATAAATGTCGTTCTCAACGATAAGTTCATCCTGTTTGTCATCTTCCTGAATGTTGTGGCCATTTTTTTGCAGGAATGCGGGTTCTTGTCGATCTGGATCCGGATTGTAGACGTGTGTTGTACTCTCATTTTCATAGCCGAAATGCTCTTGAAGATTCACTATCAGGGATTGCGTCGCTATTGGGCTAAAGGCTGGAACCGTCTGGACGGCGTGTTGGTCATCCTGGCCCTTCCGTCGCTCATCGCTTTCATCTTGCCACCCTCCATGATGGATCTGTCGGTTCTGCTTGTGATACGTTCCATCCGTATCTTCCGTTTTTTCAGGGTCATCCACCTCTTTCCCAATTTCTCGCAGATTGCCCGGGGCTTCGTCAATGCCATGAAAGAATCCTACGCCCTGTTTATCGGCTTTTTCATTATCATAGTCATCTTCGGGCTGGTCAGTTGTTCCCTTTTCAAGGCAGAGGTACCCAAATACTTCGCTACGCCGGTGGATTCCGTCTATTCCATCTTCCGCCTGTTCACGCTGGAAGGATGGTATGAGATTCCCGATGCCGTCGCCGCCGCTTATTCTCCCGGCTGGGTGCATGTGATTCGCCTCTACTTTTGTCTCATGCTGGTGTTGGGCGGTATCATCGGCCTCTCGTTGCTGAACTCCATTTTTGTCGACGCCATGGTGGGCGACAACAATGACGACGTCAAGGCCAAACTGGATGAGATAGAGCGTAAGATCGACCGCCTCATGCAGGACAAGGCGAATGGAGACGATACGCCGGCACAATCCTGAACCTTGCAGTTACGCTTTGGCTTTTGTTTTCCCCGTGTTGAAAGAGGCTGCCCACAAGCCGAGGGCGGTAAGCGCGCCGTTGACCAGCAGCAGTTCGTAGCCCATTTTATATCCGTTGAACCAGGCCTCGGTGTTTTGGCTCAGGATGAAGCAGGCCACGGGTGAGAGGAGACAGATGAGCGGTACCCAGCCGTCGCGGACCCGGCGACGGGTATAAAGACCGAAGGCGTACAGGCCGAGCAGAGGCCCGTAGGTATAACTGGCCACGACATACACCGCATCGATGACGCTGTTATTGCCCACCACGCGGAAGAGGTAAATCAGCACGCCCATGACGACAGTATTCAAGAGGTGTACGTATGACCGTATTTTTCTCAGACGTTTTTCATCGCCGGAGCGGTCGGCCCGCAGGATGTCGACTGTTACCGAGGTCGTCAGTGCCGTTACTGCCGAACCGGCGCTACTGAATGCTGCTGCAATCAGTCCCAGGATGAAAAGGATGCCGACGACGGTAGGCAGGTAGCTGCCTGCCGCGTTGCCGCCGGTGGCAAGCAGCGGGAAGAGCTCGTCGCTTTTCAGCCCGATCAGACTGCCTGCCGCGTCGCAAAGGCCTACACTGGCCGCGTATCGGTACAGCAGAATGCCGAGGGCGAGAAACAACAGGTTGACGGGCAGAAAACCGAAGCCGTAGCTGATGACATTTTTCTGGGCGTCGCGCAATGTTTTGCATGAGAGGTTTTTCTGCATCATGTCCTGGTCGAGTCCTGTCATGGCGATGGTCGTGAACATGCCGGCAAGGAACTGTTTCCAGAAGTAGCGCTTGTCGTTCACGTCGTCGAAGAACCAGGTTTGCGACATGTGGCTTCCGGCGATCGTGTTCCACAGTCCCTGCCCGTCGAGCCCCATGGCCCGGCAGATGTAGACGATGCAGAAGATCACGGCAAGGATCAGCGAAAGCGTTTGCAGCATGTCGGTCCACACCAACGTCTTCACGCCGCCGCGGAAAGTATAAAGCCAGACGACCAGCATGGTCAGCGTAATGTTGGCGGCGAATGAAATGCCGAGACCGTCGAACAATATCAGCTGGAGGACGAGGGCGGTCAGGTACATCCTGACGCCGCAGCCGAGGAACTTGGATATCAGAAAGAAGGCCGCTCCGACGCGGTAGCTGGAGAGGCCGTAACGTTGCTCCAGATAGCCATAAATGCTGCAGAGATTCAGTTTATAGTAGAGGGGAAGGAGTACGTAGGCCACGGCGAAATATCCGGCTACGAATCCGAGTACCATCTGAAGATAGGAAAACTGCGTCGCGGCCACCATACCCGGTACCGAAATGAAGGTGACACCAGAAATGGAGGTGCCGATCATGGCAATGGCAACGACATACCAGGGCGATTTGCGGTCGCCGATGAAAAACGAGCGGTTGCCGTCTTTCTGCCGGCGGGTGGTCAGATAGCTGACGAAGAAAATGACACAGAAATAGAATGCGATGATCGCAAGAACAAGGGCTGCGGACATGGGCTTATGAATGATGTTTAAAATATGGCAGCGCAAAATTAAGACAAATATTTTAAAAAACGCCGTGCCGCCTGTTTTTTTACAACGTCGGACGATATTTCTTCCGGCGGAGAGGGAGCGGGGACCTCGGGAGCGTTTGCCGGGCGCCGGACGGTATTTTTTATTGCCGGGCGGATATGACCGGCCTGCCGCTTTCTTGTAACGGCATATTTGATTATGTGCGGAAAAAAATGTATCTTCGCGAACCGAACTTGTATAAAGACTGCTCTCTATGGATTGTTTCGATGTCAATATTTTAGGCTGTGGATCGGCAACGCCGACTTTGCGCCACCTGCCGACGACGCAGGTGGTGGATTTCCGCAACAAGCTGTTCATGATAGATTGCGGCGAAGGCACCCAGCTGGAGCTGCGGCGCCGGCGGCTGGGCTTTCAGAAGATCGGCCACATTTTTCTCTCGCATCTGCATGGCGATCATTGTTTCGGCCTGATCGGTTTTCTCTCGACTTTGGGATTGAACCAGCGGGGCGGGGAAATTGTGGTGCATGCCCATGGCGATGCGGAGCGTATTTTCCGTCCGCAACTGGATTACTTTTGCCGCGATCTTCCCTATACGATCCGGATAGAACCGTTCACACCCTCCCGGACGGAAGTTATTTATGAAGATCGGACGCTCAGAGTCTCTACGATTCCTCTGCTTCACCGGGTGCCCACGGCCGGTTTCCTTTTTGAGGAAAAAGAGCGCGAGCGGCATCTGAATGTCGACGTGGTGCGGGAAATCGGCATACCGGTGGCCTATTACCGTCTCATCAAACAAGGGGCGGACTGGACGGATCCGGAAACCGGCCGCTTTTATCCCAACGACCGGCTCACCACACCGCCGTCGCCGTCGAAGAAATACGCTTATTGCTCGGATACGGCCTACAACGAGCGCATTCTGCCGCTGATCGGGGGCGTGGATCTGCTGTATCATGAGTCGACCTATATGCATGATCTGGCGCATCTGGCCCGTGCACGCTGGCATAGTACTGCGGTGCAGGCGGCGACCATTGCCCGGAAAGCGCAGGTCAAGCGGCTCTGTCTTGGACACTATTCCGCCCGCTATGAGTCGCTTGACGCCATGCTGGCGGAGGCCCGAAGCGTCTTTCCGGAGACGATTCTGGCGCAAGAGGGGCTTTGCCTGCATGTGTGACGGAATGCGGTAAGAAAAATTAAGCATAATTTTGTCGTTTTCTTAAATTCCCTTATCTTCGCAGGCGTTATGGCAAAGAATAAATTACAGAAATTTGACGAGATGGCCGCCTACGACCACGTGTTTCAATATCCCTACGCCGAGTTGCAGGCCAATGGCTTTCCGATGAAAGGGCGCTGGGGCGAACTTTTCTTCCATAATGATCATCCTATCGTTCTGGAACTGGGATGTGGTCGTGGAGAGTACACCGTAGGCCTTGCCGCCCGCTATCCGGACAAGAACTTCATCGGTATCGATATCAAAGGGGCGCGCATGTGGACCGGTGCGACCGAGGCTCTGCAGCGCGGCATGAAGAATGTGGCCTTCCTGCGTACCAAAATAGAGTTGTTGCCCGCATTTTTCGCCATAAACGAAGTGGCCGAGATCTGGATCACCTTTCCCGACCCGCAAATGAAGAAGGTGAACAAGCGGCTGACGTCGACCCGTTTTCTCCAATACTATGCGCAATTCCTGCAGCCGGACGGGTTGATCCATCTGAAGTGCGATTCGCAGTTCCTGTTCACCTATACTGAGGAGATGGCCCGTGTGAACGGTCTCCCCGTTGTCGGGCGTATCACGGATCTGTATGGGAGCGGGGACGGGGTTCCTGCGGATTCATTCACAGAAGCGGGCGGGGGGGCGCCGGTGGATGTCGAGGCATTGCGCAGTATCCGTACCTACTATGAAAGTCAGTGGCTGGCACGGGGCATATCCATCAAGTATCTCGGCTGGAGGCTGGCAGGGCGGACAGAATGGATCGAACCGCAGGTGGAAATCGAACTGGATGCTTACCGGAGCTATGGACGCGACAAGCGGTCGCAGCTGGACGTTCACGTCTGAATCGGGTCCTTCCACGCGGTCGGGATGGCGGAAAGAACTTTCCGGTCGGAAAACGATTGTAAAAAGGTATAGGAACCGACATTCCGTCCGATAGTGATAATATGAAAAAATAGAATCAACATGGCATTATATCCCAATTTGATAAAAGAGGCGCTGGCTCAGGTGCGCTATCCCGGCACCGGGAAAAACCTGATAGAGATGGGCATGCTGGCCGACGACATCCGCATCGACGGCGCGAAGGTATCTTTCTCGTTGATATTTGAAAAGCCCGGCGATCCGTTTATCCGCTCGGTGGTGAAGGCCGCCGAGGCGATGGTCGAGAAGGCCGCCGGCGACGAGCCGGTGGAAATCCGCGGCAATATAGCCGTTCAGACGCGGCAGGCGCCCCGTCCGGAGCCCGATAAGCAATTGCCCGGAGTGAAGAACATCATCGCCGTAGCATCGGGAAAAGGCGGTGTGGGCAAGAGCACCGTGGCCGCCAATCTGGCGGTCGGTCTGGCCCGGCTGGGGTATCGTGTCGGCCTGCTGGATGCCGACGTTTTCGGTCCCTCTATGCCTAAGATGTTCGATTTGGAGACCTATCGTCCCTATGCCGAGCATATCGACGGCCGCGATCTGATCATCCCGGCCGAGAATTACGGCGTCAAGCTTCTTTCCGTGGGCTTTTTCGTCAATCCCGACGATGCCACGATCTGGCGCGGCAGCATGGCCGGCAGCGCACTCAAGCAGCTGATCGGCGATGCCGACTGGGGCGAGCTGGATTACTTCCTCATCGACCTGCCGCCGGGCACCAGCGATATTCACCTCACCATCGTGCAGACGTTGGCGCTGACCGGTGCCGTGGTCGTGAGCACGCCGCAGCAGGTGGCCTTGGCCGATGCGCGTAAAGGTATCGACATGTTCCTGAACGAGAAGATCAATGTCCCTGTGTTGGGACTGGTCGAAAACATGGCATGGTTCACCCCGATGGAGCTGCCGGAAAATAAATACTACATCTTCGGCAAAGAGGGTGTGAAGCAGTTGGCCGAGCAGATGAACATCCCCCTTCTGGCCCAGATTCCGGTGGTGGAGAGCGTCTGCGAGAGCGGTGACCGTGGGACCCCGGTTGTCCTCGACGATAATCATCCCGTGGGGCAATCTTTCCTCTCCCTGGCCCAGGCCGTCGTTACGCAGACGAATCTGCGCAACAGCACGTTGCCCAGGACCCGCCGGGTAGAGGTTCAGAAATAGGAAAATTTACTTTTTAAACATTACCCCTCATTGGAATACATCAATCATCCCGCCGTTAGGCCCAGAACAACAGCCCTTCCCCGTGTACTGATCATTTATACGGGGGGGACCATCGGCATGGTGGAGAATCCTGTCACGAAGACCCATGAACCTTTGAACTTCGCGCATTTGAAATCGCATGTGCCGGAGCTGGAACTGATTCATGCCAGTTGTCACACGATTCAGTTCGAGACCCCGTTGGATTCCAGTGATATCACGCCGGAGCATTGGTCGCATATAGCTCATATCATTGCTGAAAACTATGAGAAATATGAGGGGTTTGTAGTGCTGCATGGTACCGACACGATGGCCTACACGGCCTCGGCCTTGAGCTATATGCTTGAAAACCTGTCGAAACCCGTTATTCTGACCGGCTCACAGCTTCCCATCGGCGTGCTTCGCACCGACGGGAAGGAAAACCTCATCACCTCGATAGAAATAGCGGCTGCCCGCGACAGGATCGGCCTTTCCATGGTGCCGGAGGTCTGCATCTATTTCCAGTCCATGCTCTTGCGCGGCAACCGCACCAAGAAATTCAGTGCCGAAAAGTTCAGCGCTTTCAAGTCGCCCAACTATCCGGTTATTGCAGAAATCGGCGTGCATATCAATTATGCGCACCATTACATTCGCCATGCCCAAAGCAACGTGCCGCTGATTCCCCACTTCAACATGTGTACCGATGTCGTGATGCTGAAGCTGTTTCCGGGCATCAGCGCCCGCACCATAGAGGCGGTGCTCAATATTCCGGGGCTTCGCGGTGTGGTGATGGAGACGTTCGGCACCGGCAACGGCATGACCGCCGATTGGTTCATTACTCTGCTCAGGGAGGCCGTCGACAGAGGTATCGTCATTGTCAACGTGACGCAGTGTGCCGGCGGTGCCGTCGAGATGGGCCGTTACGATGCCGGCAACCGCATGGGGCAGGTCGGTGTCATCGGTTCGGCAGACATGACTTCGGAAGCGGCTGTCACCAAACTGATGTTCCTGTTGGGGCAGGGATACGGTCAGCAGGAAGTGCGTGAGAAATTCCTCGTCCCCATTGCCGGTGAAATGAACAGTCGTTCGTTGCAGTGGAAGATCGAATGAACGGAGAGCCTTGCACCGCTCTGCCGCAGAGGTCGGGAAGAATAAAACCGTCCGCCGGAATCTTTCCGGCGGACGGTTTGTTTTCCGGCCCGGTCATCGCCCGGAACGTTTATTCCTTGACAATGCCGCAGGGCAGGTGGAATTTCACCTCCTTGAACATATAGCGGCGCATCTCGCCGCTCTCCGTCCGGAGGCGGAGGGGTCCTTCCGGCTCGACGTCGTCGATGGCGGCGAGGAAACGCTCCTGTGTGGCGGCATCGGTATAGAGATGAAATCCTTCGCGCCGGTACAGATGCTCCAGATAGCGCCGGTGTATGCGGTCGGCGCCGCCCTGCTTCACTTCGCTGTAATATTCCATGAGTTTTTTTACGACTTTGTTCAGGACGCTTTCTATGGAAAGGTTTTGCTCCGTGCCTTGTTCGTGCAACAGTGTTTTCACCGAAACGGGGTTGGGGGCGTCACTCCTGAACTCGGTCTGGTTGAGATTGATGCCGGCGCCGATGACGCTGTGCATGACATTATGCCCGGCGAGGCGGTTTTCCACCAGCATACCGACCACTTTGCGGTCGCTGTGGTAGATGTCGTTGGGCCATTTGATGCAGAAACCGGGCAGGTAGCCGTTCAGGGTGTCGACGATGGCGAGGGCGGTCACCTCGGAAAGGATGAATTGCCGGCGGGCGGGCAGAAACGTCGGTTTCAGCAGGATGCTGAAGGTGAGGTTCTTGCCCGGCTCGCTTTCCCAGCGGTTGCCTGTTTGCCCTTTGCCCGCCGTCTGACGGGTGGCATAGAATACTGTTCCCTCGGCGAAATCGCAGTTTTGTTCCAGCAGGCGGATCAGGTAGCTGTTGGTGGAATCGACTTCCGGTAGCAGGATGCAGTTCATGTCGGAATATGAAAAGAGGTGTCTTGAAAAAGGTCGCGCAGAGGCGACTATCTTTCATTTAATTTTGGAAATTCGGTTTAAAACCTTTACATTTGTTGCCGACAAAGGTAAAGAAAAAACTCGAATCATCATGCTCGACGATGCTTATTTTATGCAGCAGGCTCTTCGCGAGGCCCGCCAGGCGGCCGAAGAGGGAGAGATTCCGATCGGGGCGATTGTCGTTTCAAAAGGAAATATCATAGCCCGTGCCCACAACTTGACCGAAACGCTCCGCGACGTGACGGCGCATGCCGAGATGCAGGCCATCACGGCCGCTGCGTCGCGGCTGGGAGGAAAGTATCTGACCGAATGCACGCTATATGTCACCCTCGAACCTTGCGCGATGTGCGCCGGCGCTCTGGGGTGGGCGCAACTGGGGCGCTTGGTCTATGGCGCCGACGAGCCGCGGCGGGGTTATCGACGCTTGGCGCCCGAAGCGCTGCATCCGAAGACGGAGGTCACGGCCGGGGTGATGGCCGACGAGGCGCTGGAACTGCTGACCGGCTTCTTTAAGCGGAAGCGGTGACGGCCGGAGGCACCGCATGCTTTATAGGAAGATCATCATGAATTTTAAATTATAGTACGAATGAAAAAAACACTCTTTACGGCATGGGCGATCGTTGCAGGCAGCCCGTGGTTGATGGCGCAGGGAATTCATGTGCCCGCCTCGAATGCTGATTCCGCCTATCTATTTTCTTACGCTACGGACAAGAACAAAGCGACCAACGGTCTGCATTTTGCCTGGAGCACCGACAAGATATGCTGGCATGAAATCGGGCCTGAACATGCCTTCGTCAAGTCCGACTATGGCAACTGGGGCGTTCAGAAGCAGATGCACCGCCCCAGTCTGCAACAGCAGCCTGACGGCTCGTGGGTGGCCGTGTGGGATGTGAACGACAAGGAGGTGATGGTGGCCTATGCCACAACGCCCGATCTGGTACACTGGCAGCCGCAGGATTACTATCCGAAGCATGTGTCCGACTATTTTGTGTATCCGAAAACGGAACTCACGCTGCCGACCGGCGGAACGGTGACCGGCGAGGTGCACCGCGTGGCATGGCCGGTGGTCCAAGGGCTGCTGGACGAGTGTCAGCGTGCGGCATATCAGGCCGTCCTCGACAACGAGCGCATCGTGAACGATGATAAGGTGTTTGCCAAACTGCAACCGCAGCAGACGACGGTCACCATCACCCGCGACGGCAGTAAGGCGATCAGCGACAAGCTGATAGGTATCTTTTTCGAGGATATCAACTACGCGGCCGACGGCGGACTATATGCCGAACTGGTTCAGAACCGCGATTTCGAATATCATCCGCGGGACTTCCGGCATCGCAATCCGGACTGGAACTCCATGTACGCCTGGCGTGTGGAGCCGGCCGGCATGACCCACCGTATCGATACGGTGCGGCCGTTGCACGCCAACAATCCCCATTATATCCTGCTGGAGGTCGCCGGAGCCGGCGGCTCTCTGGCCAACACCGGTTTTGACGGTATTGTGGTGCGCAAGGGCGAGAAATATGATTTCAGCCTCTTCGGCCGCATGGCCGGCGGCGGGAAAGGTCGTATCCGTGTGACGCTGGAGGGCGACAACGGTCAGGTGCTGGCCGAGGGCCGTGTGTCGCTTGCCGCCAAAGACCGGTGGGACAAGGCGCAGGCTGTGCTGAAGGCTGTGGCCGACTGCGACACCGCGCGGTTGGTGTTGCGGCCGGAGGTGGCCGGGCAATATGCGCTGGACATGATCTCCCTTTTCCCGCAGAAGACCTTCAAAGGCCGTAAGAACGGCCTGCGTGCCGACCTGGCGCAGCTTCTGGCCGATATGAAGCCGCAGTTCGTCCGCTTTCCCGGCGGATGCGTGGCGCATGGCGACGGCCTGGACAACCTCTACCGCTGGAAGAATACGGTGGGCCCGCTGGAGGCCCGCGTTCCCAACTGGAACATCTGGAAATACCATCAGACTGTCGGCCTGGGCTATTACGAATACTTTCAGTTCTGTGAAGACATCGGGGCCGAACCGCTTCCGGTAATCGCGGCGGCGGTGCCCTGCCAGAATTCATGCGTGGGCGGCTACGGGCAGCAGGGCGGCGTCCCGCTGGAAGAGATGGAGGCCTACATTCAGGACATCTGCGATCTTGTGGAATGGGCCAACGGCGACCCCAAGACATCCGGATGGGCCCGGATGCGTGCCGAGGCAGGCCATCCGAAGCCTTTCGGGCTGAAATATATCGGTATCGGCAACGAGGACCTGATCAGCCAGGTCTTTGAGGAACGGTTCGAGATGATTTACAAGGCCCTGCGCGAGCGTCATCCGGAAATCACCGTGGTCGGTACCGTCGGCCCCAGCAGCGACGGATCCGACTATGAAGAGGGCTGGCGTTTCGCCCGTCGCCTGGGTATCCCGATGGTCGATGAACATTATTACCGTTCGCCGGGATGGTTCCTGAACCATCAGGACTACTACGACCGTTACGCCCGGGGCGGCACGCAGGTCTATCTGGGCGAATACGCCGCCCATATACCCGGCCGCTCCAACTGTTTGGAGACCGCCCTTGCCGAGGCGATGCATCTCTGCCATGTGGAACGCAACGGCGATGTGGTGGCCATGACCTCCTACGCTCCGTTACTGGCCAAACGCGGCCACACGCAGTGGAACCCCGACCTGATCTATTTCACCAATACCGACGTACGCCCGACAACGGGCTACTACGTGCAGGCGCTCTTCGGGCAGAACGCCGGCACCCGCTATCTGCCTTCGTCCGTGAGCCTGGCGAAGCCCGATCCGGCCGTGCGGAAGCGGCTGGCCGTTTCGGTTGTCGAGGACGGGACGACGGGTGACCTTATCGTCAAGGCGGTGAACATGCTCCCCGTGGCCAACGAGGTCACGGTCATGTTGCCCGAAGGCTTTGAGGCCGCCGGAGGCGCCGAGGCGAGCGTGCTGACCGGCAAACTGGGCGATACGCGGCTGGTGCCTGCCGCGCTGGACTGCCGCCTGACCGACGGGCAGCGGATCGGCGCCCTCTTGCCCGCCTATTCATTCACTGTATTCCGCCTCAAGGCCGGCAAAAACAAATGAACAGGGTCGATTCATGTGCTGTAGAACATAAAAAAAACATTTTTCAATCAAACCGAACGGTTTTTTAGAATTTTAAAGTTATCTTTACCGCACTTTTGGCGGCTCCTGATTCCCGCCGACGGGTACAGAGCCGCCAAAAGTGTCAATACAAACAATTATATACAATCAATATTATGGTACTTGATTCATTGGTCAACTCCTCGAAGTATGAAGGGTTGCATCCTGCCTTCAAACAGGCTTTCGATTTCGTTAAAAACACCGATTTCTCCAAGCTCGAACCGGGCAAGATCGAGTTGAACGGAAAGGAACTCTTTGTCAATTATGCGGAAGTGACCGGCAAGGATGAGGCTACCGCCAAGATGGAGACCCACAACAACTATATCGACATCCAGGTGGCTATCCAGCAGAGCGAGCAGATGGGATACACGCCCACTTGCCAGCTGAAGGAACCGCGCGACAGCTATAATGCCGACAAAGACGTTACTTTCTTCTACGACAAGGCCGAGACGATGCTGACCGTCAACCCCGGCGAATTTGCCATCTTCTTCCCCGAAGACGGCCATCAGCCCGGCATCGGCACAGGAACGTGGCGCAAAGTGATTGTCAAAGTAAAGCTCTGATCGGGGGCTTGGCTTATCCTGTTTCATTCTTAAAATACTTCTCATAACCATGAAAACCGTTATAAATAAGGAAGAGGCACGCCTGGACGATGCCCAGTTTGACAAAATGATGCGGACGCTCAGGCCGAAATCGCTCAAACTGGTCAAACAGGATCCCTGGCTGGAGCCGTACGGGGAGTCGATCCTCGGAAGATATAAATATATGTTATGGAAGGAGAGGGAGCTGACGCATACGGCCGGTTCCCTTTCGGCAATGGCCACAGGCTACCTTTATTTCGGGCTTCATGCGACAAAAGAAGGATGGGTCTTGCGCGAGTGGGCGCCCAATGCCGTGAAGATTTACGTCATCGGTGCCTTTAACGGCTGGCAGGAACAGGAGCAGTATGCCATGACCCGCCTGGACGATTCGACGGGCACCTGGGAAATCCGGCTGCCGAAGGAGGCGATGAGCCACCTCGACCTTTTCAAACTCAAGATATACTGGGAAGGCGGTTGCGGCGAGCGTATTCCGGCATGGGCAACCCGGGTGGTGCAGGATGAGACGACGAAGATCTTTTCCGCTCAGGTGTGGCATCCCGCCCGGCCCTACCGGTTCCGTGTCACAGACTTCCAGCCGAAAACCGATCCGCTGCTGATCTATGAATGTCACATCGGCATGGCTACGGCCGAAGAGAAAGTGGGCACCTATGACGAGTTCCGGCGGAACGTGCTGCCGCGGGTGGCCCGGCTGGGGTATAATGCGATCCAGATCATGGCCGTGCAGGAACATCCCTACTATGGCTCGTTCGGCTATCACGTGAGCAGCTTCTTTGCGGCCTCGTCACGCTTCGGCACGCCCGACGAGCTCAAACACCTCATCGACGACGCCCATGCGCTGGGCATTGCCGTCATCATGGATATCGTGCACAGTCATGCCGTCAAGAACGAGGTCGAGGGTCTGGGCCGTTTCGACGGTTCCACCGACCAGTATTTCTATCAGGGCGGCAGGCGCGAGCATCCCGCCTGGGATTCGCTTTGCTTCAACTACGCCCGCAACGAGGTGCTGCATTTTTTGCTCAGCAACTGCAAGTTCTGGCTCGATGAATATCATTTCGACGGCTTCCGCTTCGATGGTGTTACCTCCATGCTGTATCTCAATCACGGCCTCGGGCAGGATTTCGGCGGTTATGCCGACTATTATAACCTCGGTGAGGATGGCGACGCCATCTGCTACCTCACGCTGGCCAACAAACTGATTCATGAGGTGAATCCGCATGCCATCACCATCGCCGAAGAGATGAGCGGCATGCCCGGGCTGGCCAGCCCGATCGGGGACGGCGGTATGGGATTCGATTACCGTCTGGCCATGGGTATCCCCGACTACTGGATCAAGATTCTCAAGGAGAAAAAAGACGAAGACTGGAACGTGACCGATATCATGTGGACGATGACCAACCGTCGCGCTGAAGAGAAAACCATTTCCTACGTCGAAAGTCATGACCAGGCGCTTGTGGGCGACAAGACCGTCATTTTCCGTCTCATCGATGCCAAGATGTACTGGCACATGATGGTGGACGACAACGATTTCGACGTCAGCCGCGGTATCGCCCTGCACAAAATGATCCGCCTGATCACCCTTTCCACCATCAACGGTGGCTATCTGAATTTCATGGGCAATGAGTTCGGCCATCCGGAATGGATCGATTTCCCGCGCGAAGGCAACGGATGGAGCCATAAATATGCCCGTCGGCAGTGGGACCTGGTCGATCGGCAGGATCTGAAATACCGTTTCCTCAATGCTTTCGATCAGGACATGGTTGCCCTGGTCAAGTCGGTGGCACGGTTCAACGATGCGCCCATCGTCCCGATCTGGGACAACCGCGGCGATCATGTCGTTGCCTTCGAGCGCCGGAAACTGCTTTTCGTCTTCAACTTTGACGCCCAGCGCTCATTTACCGACTACGGCTTCCTGGTGAAGAGCGGCCGTTACAAGCTGGTGCTTGACAGCGACGATCCCAAATATGGCGGTTTCGGCCTGGTGGATCCTTCGGTCAAATATGAAACGCAGTATGACCCGATTTACGAGGACGACGGCAAAGGCTGGCTGAAACTCTACGTGCCGGCACGTTCGGTGCTCGTATTCAAGCGGACCAGGTAACCGGAAAACACGAAGCCCCTCCGGTATGCGGAGGGGCCCTTCCTTACATCCCGGCGGCGATATACACGCTATGGTATATCGCCGCCGGAATTATTTTGCGGCCGCATGCCGACTGCGGGCCCGTTGCTGCGGGCCAGGAGAAAGCGGTTACGGCATGGGTGCCGGCCGCCGCGGTTTTTTCAGGCCGGCAAAGCAGGTCGGATCACTCCTCCATCGCCTTGCGAAGAGCTTGGGCCAGCTGGTCGGGGCAGGAGGTGGGGCGGCCGTTGCAGCTGATGTTTTCGACAAGCGGAATGATTTCATCGGCCTTCCTGCCCTTGACAAGTGAGGCGATACCTTGCAGATTTCCGTTGCATCCGCCCACGAAATGGCAGGCTGTGATGACGTTGTTATCGTCGAGCTCCAGGTGTATCAGGCGCGAACAGGTGCCCGAGGTGGCATAGTTGATAGTCTTCATCGGTTGACGTTTTTTTGTTGTATGGATTCTATTATGGATTGAATTTCAGAAAACAAAGATACGCTTATTTTTGTTAAAGCGTTTGCCGGAGCCGATATTTTTTGTACCTTTGTGCTGTTTTTTCAACAACCAGACAGAAGTTATCACATGAAAATGCCCAAACAGCTTAATATTTTACACAGTTTTCTATTGACCGTTGCAATGGCCGGACTTCCGGCATTCGTGCAACCGCTCCGTGCCGATGTTGTTCCGGCAGTGCATAAGGATTTGCATCAGCAGTATAGGGATTTGCAGGATGATGCGCTCTCGTTTCAGGTGCTGATGGACTCGCTGACGCATCTGAACAGCAATACGGAGGAATCATTTGAATTGTATCCCGCATTGGATCTGTATCGCGATTGGGACGACGCCCATGTCGACCCTTTGCGCGGCAAGACGGCCATCAGCATTCCCGACACCATGGATATCGACGTTTCCCGTTTCTATGCACCGGTCAAGGGACGTATCAACTCGCCCTACGGCTGGCGTCGCCGGCGTATGCACAAGGGGACGGACATCAAGCTTTACACCGGCGATACGGTGCGTGCCGCCTTCACCGGCCGTGTACGCATCAGGAAGTTCGACCGTCGCGGTTACGGCTACTATTTGGTGCTGCGCCATAGCAACGGACTGGAGACGGTCTACGGCCATCTGTCCAAATTCATCGTCAAGCAGGATGACCTGGTCAAGGCCGGCGATCCTATCGCTCTGGGCGGCAGTACCGGCCGTTCGTCAGGGCCTCACCTGCACTTTGAAATGCGTTTCATGGGCATCGCGCTCGATCCTGCTACCATCATCAACTTCGAGACTTTCGAGCCGAAGAGCGCCATTTACAAATTCAAGGCCAAACCCTCGCAGCTGGCGCAACAAGGACTCGGGTCGTCCAACGGCGAGGCGCTTTATCACCGTGTCAAGCAGGGCGACACGCTCGGCAAGATTGCGAAACGCTATGGCACTACCGTGAGCCGCCTTTGCAAACTGAACCAGATATCGTCGACCAAGACGTTACGCATCGGCCAGCGTATCCGGTACCGTTGACCGGGTGGCGGCGACGGCCGCAGCAGAAATTTCAGAGTATGAAACGGAGGAAGAAGCGCAGCAGGGAGCATCCGATGGCGCCCATGCCGCAGAAGATCCAGTATCTGGCGTCCAGATTCTGATAGTGAGACAGTGCCCACAACACGGCCGTAGCGGCGACCAGCAGATAAAACAAGTAGCGCAATACTTTTTGGATAATGGCAAATTCGTTCATGGCCTTTGAGATGATTTTTTGTTTTGTGTAGTATCTTCCTGTTATGATACAGACACAAAGGTAGCGACTTTTTTCAAAGTTACCGCCTTTGTGTCTGATTTTTTTTACGGCCGGGACCCTTCTATTGCCGGTAGTACTCTTTCATGCGCTTGGCCCCGTGCCCGATACGAAGTTCTTCGGCAAGGTATTTCAGCGGCGTCAGCACATGCGAAAAATATTGCTTGTAGGCGGAACAGAGATAGGGGTGGCCGCGCTGTCCGGTGTCGGAAAGTGCGTGGCGGTCGCGGATACAGCCTCCGTTGCAGTATTCGAGATACTGGCAGTTGCGGCATTGGGTGGTCAGGGTAGACTGCTTGTTGGTGCCGAAGCGCAGTTGCTTGCGGCCGTAGAGGAGGCCGGTGAACGTGTCGTCGTCCAGCGTGCCGAGGCAGTGCTCGGCCTGGGTGTAGCGGCGGCAGGGATATACTTCGCCCGAGGCGGAGAAATAGGCGTGGTGGCCGCAGGTGCGGGCAAATTCGCAGACGGGCGCCTTGAGCTGCTGCATCGTCTGTTCGAAGTTGATGATGCGGACGGTGCCCGCGTCTTCACGGATCCACTGGTCGAAAATCGAGATGATGAAATTGCCGTAGCCGAGCGGGGTGACGCTGGGGCCGGTGATTTTGTTCTTGTTCCATTTGACGACGGGGCGGAACAGCATCCGGCGGATACCGTGCCGCTTCAGGTATTCGTAGGTTTCGATGGGCTGGGTGCAGTTGCGGTCGTGTACGTTGACGACCACATAATGCGGGATGTCGTATTGCTGCAGCAGCTCCAGGCTTTCGAGTGTGCGGAGCGTGCAGCGGCTCTGTTCGGCACGCGGAGTGTCGAGGTGGCGGTAATATTCATTGTTGTGAGGGGCTCCGTCCAGCTCGATACTGATTTCGAAGTCCTGTTGTTTGAAAAAATTGCACCATCGTTCATTGATCCGTATGCCGGGGGTGTGAAGATGGTTGAAGATTCTGATGCCGCGGGCGTATTTCCGCTCCAGCCTGACGGCCTGTTCCATGAATTCGATGCTCATGAGCAGCGGGTCGCCGCCGCGCCAGAAATAATGGATATCGGAGTGGATCTGCGCCTCGGTGTATTGCTCGATGAATTGCTCCAGGACCTCAAGCGTCATGGCTTGGGTGGCAAAGTCCTGGTCGGGGAACTTGAGCTCGGGAGCGAAGTCGCAGGTCTCAGACGAGTAGTTCCCGCAACACGCAATGTCTGCATGTAGCGGGAACTGCATAAGCTCAAAAGGAAAGTTCAGCGTATCTTTCATTATAACAAGAATGTCTTGAGTAATCAAAGAGAAAACGCCGCAGGACTTCCGAAGGTTCACTCCCGGCCGGGAAAAACCTGTTATATCAGATTTAGTTTCTTAAAGCATTTTTGTATCTTTTCCAATGCGAAATCGACCTGTTCATAGGTGTGGGTGGCCATCAGCGAGAAGCGTATCAGCGTGCTTTCCGACGAGACGGCGGGCGGCACCACGGGGTTGACGAACAACCCCTCTTCGAGCAGCATCCGCGTCACCAGCAGTGTCTTGTCGAAATTGCGTACGAAGAGCGGAATGATAGGGGTGGAGGTGTTGCCGATTTCGCAACCCATCTCCCTGAATCCGCGCAGCGCGTAATTGGTGATGTCCCAGAGGTGCTGTATGCGTTCCGGTTCGCTCTCCATGATGTCGAGCGCCGCATTGACGGCGCCGACGGCCGCCGGTGTCGCCGAGGCCGAGAAGATGAACGAGCGGGAGTTGTGGCGCAGCCAGTTGGCTGTGGCATGATCGGTGGCGATGAATCCGCCGATGGAGGCCAGCGATTTGCTGAAGGTGCCCATGATCAGGTCTACGTCGTCGGTCAGTCCGAAGTGGTTGCAGACGCCGCGGCCGTTCTTGCCGAAGACGCCGAGACCGTGGGCCTCGTCTATCATGACGGCGGCATCATATTTCTTGGCCAGTTTGACGACCTCCGGCAGGTTGATGACGTCGCCCTCCATGCTGAAGACGCCGTCGGCGACGATGAGCTTCACCTTCTCGGGGTCGCACTTGCTGAGCTGCTTTTCGAGGCTCTCCATGTCGTTGTGCTTGAACTTCAGCGGAGAGGAGAAAGCGAGGCGCTTGCCCTCGATGATGGAGGCGTGATCCAGTTCGTCCCAGATGATGTAGTCTTCGCGTCCGGTCAGGCAGGAGACGACGCCCAGGTTGACCTGAAAGCCGGTCGAATAGACCAGCGCTTCCTCTTTTCCGACGAATTTTGCCAGGCGCTCTTCCAGCGCCAGGTGGATGTCGAGCGTTCCGTTCAGAAACCGCGAGCCGGCGCACCCTGTGCCGTATTTGCGTGTGGCTTCGATGGCGGCTTCCTTGATTTTCGGATGGTTGGTCAGCCCCAGATAGGAGTTGGAGCCGAACATCAATACCTTCTTACCGTCCATGATGACTTCGGTATCCTGATCGCTTTCGATCTGACGGAAGTAAGGATACACACCGGCGGCCATTGCCTTCTGCGGTTCCTGGTATTTCGATAATTTTTTCTGTAATAAACCCATTTCAGATAGTTATATAATTACATCTATTATAAAAAATAGCAAGCAAAAGTAGCGCAAAGATAGGATATTGACAAAGAATATTCTATTTTTTTTAATTTTTTGTCGCCGGAAGACTTTTTTTTGTGTTGAAAAGAATCTATTCCTGCGATATGTATGTTTTTATTTCGTATCTTCGCCCCATGGAAAAGCGTAAAACGATAGAAGCGATCATCAATCCCATCGCCGGCGTCAGGCCGAAGGATGAAATCCCCTCGATGGTGTACGCCGCCTTGCCGGAGGCGGAGTTTGATGTCGCCGTACGCTTTACCGAATATGCAGGACACGCTTCCGTCCTGGCCCGCGATGCCGCCGCCCGCGGTGCCGACATTGTCGTGGCCATAGGCGGCGACGGCACTATTAATGAAACGGCCCGCGGCCTTATTGGTTCAAAGACCGCTCTCGGGCTGGTGCCCATGGGGTCGGGCAACGGCCTTGCCCGCCACATCCAGATCCCTTTGGAGATAGGGCGCGCCCTGCAGGTCATCCGCGAGGGGCATACCGAGCCGATCGACTACGGCACCATCAACGGCCATATCTTTTTCTGCACCGCCGGCATAGGTTTCGACGCCCAGGTAAGCCGGAAATTCGCCGAGGCCAAGAGGCGCGGCGGATTGATTTACCTGCAGAGCGTCTTCAATCTGTTTAACGACTACCGGCCGTCGACCTACACGCTCTACACCGACGACGGGCGTGTCCGCGAAAAGGCCTTCCTCATCGCCATCGGCAATGCCGCCCAGTATGGCAACAATGCCTATATCACACCCCGTGCCAGCATGCAGGACGGGCTGATGGATGTGACCCTTGTCAAGCCCTTCAACCTGATCGACGCGCCGCAGATGGCCCTGCAGCTCTTCTCGCGCAACCTGGATACCAACAGCCACATACTCACTTTCCGCAGCTCCTGCCTGCGCATCATCATGCCCCAGGCCAATGTGGTTCACGTCGACGGCGATCCCATCGGTATGGAGGCCGTGCTCGACATCCGGACGCACCGCGCCGGCCTGCAGGTGCTCACTCCCGCCACGCCGAGCCATAACCTGCTCGAACCGATACAGTATGCCATCGAAGAGATCCACTACGGCATCCTGAACAACCTGCGCGGCGTTGTCAACGGTGTGAAGAAAGTGGTCGAAACAACGAAGTGAGACCTCCCGAGGCCGGCCGGAGGGGGCGTATCGGAGCGGAAATGGTAAAAAATGGGGCGTCGGCGCAAAAGATTTGCCGGTTTTTGTTGGATTTTACGCCGAATTACCTAACTTTGGCCTGAAAATATGAAAATTTTACCTTAAAATTTAAACAAACACAATTTAAAACTACAGAAAAATGGTTAATCGTTTTATCCTCAACGAAGTTTCTTATTTCGGTCCCGGCGCACGTAAGGAGCTGCCCGGTGTTGTTGCCCGCCTCGGCTTTAAGAAAGCCCTTATCGTGACCGACAAGGGTCTCATCAAATTCGGCGTGGCCAAGATGGTCAGCGACGTCCTCGACGAGGCCGGCATTCCTTATGAAATCTATAGCGAAGTGAAACCCAACCCCACGGTGACCAATGTCAAGATGGGTGTGGAGGCTTTCAAGCAGAGCGGCGCCGACTTCCTCGTGGCTATCGGCGGCGGCTCGTCGATGGACACGGCCAAGGGTATCGGCATCGTTGCCAACAATCCTGAGTTCGCCGATGTCGTTTCGCTCGAAGGCTGCGCCCCGACGACGCACAAGACCGTGCCGATCATCGCCCTGCCCACCACGGCCGGAACGGCTGCCGAGACGACCATCAACTACGTCATCATCGACGAGGAGAAGCAGAAGAAGATGGTCTGCGTCGACCCGAACGACATTCCGTGCTGCTCTATCGTCGACGCCGAGCTGATGTATTCGCTGCCGAAGGGCACCACCGCAGCCACCGGTCTCGACGCGCTCACGCACGCCATCGAAGGTTATATCACCAAGGCTGCCTGGGAAATGTCCGACATGTTCGAGATCGAGGCCATCCGCATGATCAACAAATATCTCCGCACCGCCGTCTTTGAACCTACCAACCCGGTGGGCCGCAACGGTATGGCCGTGGCTCAGTACATCGCCGGCATGGCCTTCTCCAACGTCGGCCTGGGTGTCGTTCACGGCATGGCTCACCCGATGGGCTCGCTCTTCGACATTCCCCACGGCGTCGCCAACGCGCTGCTCCTGCCCACCATCATGGAATTCAACGCCCCGGTTTGTCTCGACAAATACGTGGAAATCGCCAAGGCCATGGATGCCTATAAAGAGGGCATGAGCAAGGAAGAGGCTGCCGCAGCCGCTTGCAAGGCCGTTCGCGACCTGGCCATCGAGGTCGGCATTCCGCAGCACCTCTCCGAAATCGGTATCAAGGCCGAAGACATTCCGGCGCTCGCCGAGCAGGCCATTGCCGACGTCTGCACGCCGGGCAACCCGCGTGAGGTGACCAAGGAAGACATCATCGCGCTTTACACCAAGGTGCTCTAAGGGTCTGCATACTTCCGCCGGCAAATCCTCGAATGGCTCCGGTGGGCTATGCGGTTGCCGCCGCGAAGCTGCGGGGCGTGCCAAGGCTTGGAGAGCCTGTATCTGCTGATGCGGAAGGACAAAATAACGTCCCCCCGCCGCTGAAAAAAAATCAGCGGCGGGGGGACGCTTTTCTTGTGTTGCTGAAAAGATTCCGGCAGCGGGAAATCTTGTGCGTTGCGATGCCGGAAAAACGCCGGCAGGGGGTGTCGCTATCATTGGAACGGCGATAGTGTTTTCGCCGATGAGGTATTGTTAATGTATTAATTTCCTTGCGGCCAACGGAATTCATCGTTTTTTTATTGAGAACGGCAGAGGTCGCAAAAAAACGCCCCTCGGACGGTGATTATAACGTCAGGAATCCGGCCGAAAAGGCCGCATAGAGCCTGCCGGATGAAAAAAGGCGGTGCGGCTGGTGCTCATTTGCCGCTTTTCGCCTATTTTTGCAGCGCAAAACAATCACTATCATGATCAGGAACGTCAGGCCGGAAGATGCGGCAGCCATCGCGGCCATTTATAACGAATATATCACCGGGAGTGTGATCTCCTTCGAGACCGAACCGTTGACGGAGGCCGGCATGGCGGCACGCATCGGCCGTCTGGCCGCCGGTTTTCCCTATCTGGTCTATGAGACCGACGGCGTTGTGGCCGGCTTCTGCTATGCCCACCCGTGGAAGGAGCGGGCGGCCTACGGCCATACGCTTGAGACCACCGTTTATCTTGCCGCCGGGCATACCGGCCGGGGCGTCGGGACGCAACTGATGCTGCGGCTTGTCGACGAGTGCCGCCGGCGCGGCTATCATGCTCTTGTGGCCTGCGTCACGGCAGAGAATGCGCCGAGCATCGCTCTGCACGAGAAACTGGGCTTCCGCCGCGTGGCCGAGTACCATGAGGTAGGGCACAAGTTCGGCCGCTGGCTGGGCGTGGTGGACTATGAACTGCTGTTATAGGCGACGGGTAGGGTCGGCCGGCAGGCAGGCCGGATGGCGCCTGTCCGGCGCCGCCGTTGCCGACCTGCCCGGTCCGGGTTTACGGTAGCAGCTTCTCTGCACTTTGGGCGATGAGTTCGCTTGCGTGGCTTATGAGAGCGGCTTCGGGATTCGGGGTGGCGTTGCGGCGGCCCGGTTTGTTGCTGCCTACGGTGTTTTGCATATATAAAACCATATTGATTGTAACGCCTGATGCCGTGTAAGCTGCCAGGACGACCACGGCGTCGCTTTCAGCATACTGGTACATCCGCATCGTGATACCGCTGGCCACGGTCGTGCCTAAGTAGTCGTATGTGTCGTTCAGCACGGCGTGAAGTGTGGGAATGGGGGCCTGGGAGGGTTGGAATGCCACTGTCGCAGTATAGCTTTCGTCTTTGAATTGATACATTACAAGGGTCTCTTTGTATAGGCCCTCGTATATCAGGGCCTCGTCGGTTTCCTGATAAATGGTGTAGTCTTTCATGAATGTCTTGATCTTGCTTCTCGGGGCTGTCCATTTGAGACAGGGTTCGGCGTAGAGGTTGTTGCCGACGATGATGGGCGCGGCCGGCGGATTGTCGGAGTCATCTTTGTCGTCATCATCCTTGCAGGAGATAAAATTCAGGGATGCTGCCAGCAAGAGGCAGCAGATGGAAAAATGTTTAAACTTCATAGCTGTTGAGAGTTTAAAGGGTGAATAAATGTAATAGCTGAGACCGGGTCTCAGGGCCGGACATTTGCCCGAACCGTTGCAAAGATATTGATAAAGCCAGTTTCCGAAAAGGGAAATCGGATGTTTTTTATCCGTTGCGGCAGACTATTGTATGGAATATGCCTCTCACTGTATGAAATAGCCGGCCGGGGAATTTCCCCGGCCGGCTTTCTGCGTCATTGCGGCGATTCCGTCGCGGCAGGGCCTGCCGTGCGGCGGTTTCTTGGTCGCCGCGCTTTATTTTTTGCTTTCGGCTACGCGTGCGGCAGCGGCAACCATGCGTTCGATGATGCTTTTGCCGTTCTGTACGGCAGCGCCGTGCTTTGCCGGTTTGCTGCTGTAGTCATGATCGTCGATATAGATGACCACGTTCATGACCACGCCATTGGTTGCACCCGTCACAAGACCGATGGAAACCTCTTCTTCAACCTTGTGGGTATATAATTTGGTGGTGATGCCGGACTCCGTTACATACTCACCGATATATTCATATTTGTTTTGCAAGGCATTGTGCAATGCGGTTGTGGAAATGGTTTCGTCGAAAAGGACACTGACGTCTTCCAGGAAATTGAATTCAAAGTTGTAGACGGTAGCTTCTTCTTTGTATTTACCGTCGTAGATTTGGCTATCTTCGGTTTCATTGAGAAGGGTGTAGCCAACCATGAATTCCTTTACTTCCTCGGGGTAAGCGAGGAAATCGATGCAGGGCTCGGCATAAAGGTTGCCTACCATTTCGACTTTGTGGGACGGAACCTCTTTTTCATCGTCATCATCGTCTTTGCAAGAGCTGAAACACAGTGTTGCGGCAGTAAGGAGTCCGCAAAAGAGCAAAAAGTGCTTTTTCATAATGTGAAAAGTTTAAAATGTAGAAAATAAATGGTTTAAATTGAATTTTACCGCATTTACGGTGAATTTTTCAGTGCAAATATAATGTTTTCGATATAATTTTAATTAAAAGGGTTGGAAATGAGGAAGTTTTTAATTAATACTAAAGGGCGGATTGCTTTATTATCAGAGTCCAGGGCCTGTCGTTGCCCCCGGCGGGCCGGTGTTTCAGGCTTTGCGATGCAGAATGACATAGAGAATGACCGGCACACCGAAGAGGGGCGTGACGGCGTTGAGCGGCAGCAACCGCCCGTCGGACGGCGAAGTGCTGACCAGCAGGCAGAGCGAGGCGCAAAGGGCGCCGAGCAGGGCCGAGGCGGGCAGCAGCAGGCGATGATTGTCGGTGCGGAAGAGGAAACGGGCCATGTGGGGGACGCTGAGCCCGATGAAGGCGACAGGGCCGCAATAGGCGGTCGTGGCAGCGGTCAGCAGGCCGGTGGCCAGCAGGACGAGCAGCCGGGTGCGGGCGGGCGAGATGCCGAGATTGCGGGCGTAAAGGTCGCCCAGCATCCAGCCGTTGAGCGGCTTGATGAGCAGGGCCGAGAGGAGCAGGCCGGTGGCGATGAATGCGGCGTAGACGGGGAGACCTTGCATGCCGACACCCGAAAAATTGCCCATGCCCCAGATCAGGAACGAGTGTACGCCCTCGGCCGTGGCGTAGTAATTGAGCAGGGTGATGGCGGAGCCGGTCAGATAGCTGACCAGGATGCCGGCGATGAGCAGGGTGGAGGCGTGGTGCACGAGGCGGCTCAGCAGCAGGAGCACTGCAAGGATGGCGGCCGCGCCGACGAAAGCGGCTCCGGTGAGCAGGGCGGGTGTGACGATGCCGGTCAGGACGACACAGGCGACACCGAGGTTCGCGCCGGCGGAGATGCCCAGTATCGAGGGGTCGGCCAGCGGATTGCGGAAAAAGCTTTGCAGCAACAGGCCGCAGACGGCGAGAGCGGTGCCGGTGAGCAGGGCTGTCAGGGCGGCGGGGAGGCGCGATTCTATCACGATGTAGCGCCAGGCGGAGCCGGTGGCCGCTTCGGCAGCGGCCGGGTCGGTGAGCAGTTGCCAGACCGCCGCCGGCGGGATGTGGACGGAACCGCACCACAGGTTGGCGGTCGTGGCGGCGAGGGTCAGCAGGCCAAGCAGGGTGAAGAGGAGGCGGGGCGGGCAGGCGGGCGGCAGGTGCATTGCGTGTGTGGATGTCGGAGCGGCGGCTTAGATGGCGTAGGGCCTCTTGAGTTGCGGAAATTCAAACTTGACCGGATTGATGACACGTTCGTAATAGAACGGATCATACAGCGTGTCGCCCACCTCGAGGATAATGCCGCGGGGAGTTTCCCGGTGCAGACGCCGGTAGATGCTCCACAGCCATAGGTCGGGGCGGAAAGGGGTCTCCTCGAAATAGGGATGGAGGGCCGTGTTGCAGGCATAGATGTTGAAGGTCCTGTTTACCCTGAACTGGGAGTTGATGGGATTCAGTTCACGGAATCTGAAGATGTCCATGGAGATGTGCATCGTGTCGTAATAGGTGAAGAACCAGTAGTCGGAATTCTGGGCCTTGGCCAATACAGCCTCGGAGGAGAACGTCAGCGAGCCGACATGACTGTCGTCTTCCCATTGGTAGGCGCCGCCGGCGTCGCGATAGATCCGGCTGGTCGAGCTGCGCCCTCCGGGTACGCACCAGGTGTCGCCGGTGCTGTATTCCGACAGTACGGTCGGCCTGGGGTCGTCGATCTTGACGAGGTCGGAGATGTCGCGGTAGCGGTTCTTGACACGCCGGAACAGGGAGTCGGCCGAGTGCGCGCGGCCGACGAGGCGGCCGTAGAATTTCATCCATTCGGCGCGCGAGAGGGGATGTGGCTCGAGGTAGTCGGCGCAATAGATGACGGGGACATTGAAGCGCTCGAAAGCGCCGGCCCCGGCGTTTTCGAACGGGGGGATCCAGATGGCGTCGGTACGGGCCGCCAGCAGCATTTCGATGTTGGGAGCGGTCGCCGTGCCGGCATCGCGGATGAGGCCGGCCTTGATCCGTTTCCGCAGTTCGGGAACATGGGCATAGCCGGCGTCGCACATGGCGGCGACGCAGTCCATGGCATTCAGCTGGTTCATCAGATAGACGTGGCAGCCGTTGGTCAGCGTCATCCGGCAGAGCGGAATGGAGAGCGGGGTGTGGTCGGGATACCGCTTGCGCAGTGCTGCGGCCGAGTCGGCGGGCAACTGGATCGTGTCGGCAGGCAGGAGCAGATATTTCGCCAGCCATTTTTCCGGCTGCCAGGGGTTGCGGATGCGGCAGGCGCTGGCCTCGCCCAGCGGTTCGATTTCGAGCAGGGTTGCGTTGGTGACGAACGGGCGGGGATCGATGGCTACCGTTTCCTGATGTCGCGGAAGGCGGCAGCTGGAAAGCAGAAGGAGCGAGAGGGCGATGCCTGTCAGGCGGCGGAGGTGTTTGTTCATATTTGTGTAAATATCTGTCTGTTGTCGGGCGGATAGGAGGGCGTGGCAGTGGCCGGCAGGCCGGAAACTGCCGGCCCGAGGTTGCCGGTGGGCGGAGCGGCGGCCGGCCGCAGGGCCGGCGGGATCGTCTTCGGAACCCTCGTTGCCGGGATAACCTTTTCCGATATGCGAAGATACGTATTTTTTTCGGAATATCCAAAGAATGAGGCACTTTTTGTTTCCGGATTGTCGGCCGCCGGCGGCCGACGTTTCCTATCCGCCGGTGGCTGCCGGGCGTTATTGCGGGAATGCGGTGCGGGAGACGTTCACCCCTCCGGCGTCGTCATACCGTGCTTTCAGACGGCCCTCATCGTCGATGTGGTAGAGGACGGAATGGGTCGCATAGTCGGTAGTGGCGATGAAGAGCTCTTCGGTGCGCGGGTCGACGGCCAGCATGTAGATGGCGGCGGCGGCGAGGCTTTGCTGCAGGCCGTTGTCGAGGAACCCGGCCGGCTCGAAGCGGTCGTCGTCGCAGTCATATTCGATGAACGTGTTGCGGGTGGCGTAGGGGTAGGTGCTGTAGTCGGTTTCCGATTCGACGATATAGAGGTCGTCGCCGGCCGCCGTGACGATCATTCCCCGGCCGACGGCCGAGCGGAGGGTGCGGATGCTCCAGTCGCGGCTGTCCAGCTCCTTGAGCTCGGTCGTCGGGGTCCAGAAGGCATCGTAGCTTGTGATGGTGAAATAGGCCTTGCCGTTGCTGGCGGCGGTGATACGGGCGGGGTTGTCGCCGGCCTCGAGGGTATGCACGGGGGTGAAGGTGGCGAGGTCGATGACGGTCAGGGTATGGTCGTTGCCGTTGCCGGAGTCGGCCGACACGAGATAGTGCCCGAGGACCGCCATCTGTTCAGGGCTGGCGCCGGCCTTGCAGAGCCCCTGCAGGCTGAGGGTGGCGGTATCGAAGCGGGCGATATGTCCGCTCCACAGCGAGACGTAGAGATCGCCGCCGTAGGCGCTCATGTAACGCGGGCTGCCTTGGGTTTCGCTGAATTCGTAGCGGGCGGTCTCATGCCCTTCGAGGTCCAGCTTGGCCAGATAGTACGACCCCGAGACGGTGACGTAGAGGCTGCCGCCCAGCCAGAGAAGGTCCTGGCCGGTGTCGCCGAGGTTGCGGCCGTTGGCGGTGTAATACAGTTCCGGCGTGATGCTGCGGCCGTCGAAGCCGGCCAGGGTGCTGTTGTTCTGCCTGAAAGAACCTTCGGCGAGGAAGTAGCAGCGATAGGGCGCCGTGCCGGTGCCGGGACAGATTTCGGGGTGCAGGTCGTCGTGGGTGTCGTCGCAGGCGGTGAGGGCTGCGGTGGTCAGTGCGATGCAGGCGAGCATCTTGACAGAGACGGGTTGTTGTTTCATTGTCGTTTTGTGTGTTAGATGTTAATATATAATGAGTATGATAGAATTTCGTGTCACAGCGTCATACGGAGGCCGATGCGCCATTGGCGGCCGGGCATCGGGTAGTATTGGATGACCTCATACTGGTGGTCGGTGAGGTTGCGCAGCGAGGCGTAGCATTCCAGCCGGGGCGGTGCGGCGCCGGGGCGGCCGGTGTGGCGGGATGTCGTCAGGGTGAAGGCGCAGGAGGCGGTGAGCGAGTGTTCGGCAAACGGGGCGAGGCGGTACCGGCGTGTGTTCATCGAGTTGCTGTAGCGTTCGCCCGTCCATTGCGCCGCATATCCGAGTGTCACCCACGGCAGGAGGGCCACAGCCGAAGCGGTGCCGCTGTTGAGCGCCGTGTAGGGGATGCGGTGGCCGTAGAGGCTGCTTTGGCGATCGGTGCGGTCGGTGGCCTGCTGGAGGTTGTAGGCGGCGGTCAGCGTCAGGGAGCCTTGCCGGCCCAGCGGTTGGCGGTAGTTCAGGACGATGTCGGCCCCTGAAATCCTGACGCGCCCGAAGTTGACCATCTTCCAGGCGAACGTGGAGGGGAAGGCGACGATCTTGTCGCGCACGCGGTTGTAGTAGGCGTCGGCCGTGGCGGTGAGGCCGTGCCAGATGAGGGTCGCCCCGACGTTGCAGAGGTCGGCCTGCTCCGGGCGCAGGCCGCGGTTGCCGATGCGGTGATAGTAAAGGTCGTTGAAGCAGGGCAGGCGCAGGGCGCGCTTGCAGAGCAGGCGCAGACGCAGGTCGGCCGCCCACGGTTGCCATGAGAGCGACAGCGACGGCGTCCAGCGGTTCTGGTCGCGCCCCAGCGGCGGCGGTGTCTCGGAGGCGGCGGCAGTGCCGCGGGGCAGGCGATGCTGCCGGTGTTCGCGCACCGAAGTGTGGAGCAGCGCGGCCTGGGCTGTGAGGCGGTCGCTGCGGTAGGCGGCGCGCAGTGCCGTGTAGGCGGAGTGGCGCAGCGGATAGGGGCAGTCGGGCAACGAACTGCGCAGCGTGTTCCATTGCCGGTCGTGGGCGATGGCCAGGGCGAGGCGGTCGGTCGGGCGGCAGAGCAGGGCGCTCTGGAGCAGGTATTCGTCCTGCCGGTAGGTGTCGTCCAGCCGTCCGCCGGTGTATTGCGTCCCCTCGTCGTGATAGCGGGTCAGACCGTGTTCGTATTTCAGTGCGGCCACGGTCTCCCAGCGCTCTCCGAAGCGGCGGCGGCCGCGGCTTTGCAGCAGCAGGTTCTCCTCGTCCGTCTGTTCGTGGGCCGCGGAATTGTAGAAGACGATGCTGCCCGGCAGCCGGCGCCGGCCGCGGTAGTAGCGGACCTGCGTATCGACCCTGCCGCCGCCGTCGGTGCGCACCGTCCAGGCGGCCTCGCCCTGGCAGTCGTCGACGCGGCCGTTGCGGCGCCGTTCACGCGTCTTCAGCATCCCGTTGGTGAGGGTGAACGGATAGTTGCCGTCGGTGTGGCGGGCGGTGCCGGCCAGTCTGAAGCGGTGCCGGCGGCCGACGGGGGCGGCAAGGGCCAGTGCGGCCTCGCCGGTGTTCCAGTCGCCGTATGCGGTGCGGGTTTCGAGGCGGTGCGGGGTGTCGTCGGTCGTGATGTCGATGCCGCCGGCGGCGGCTGTCAGGCGGGCGGCGGCCAGCAGGTCGTCGGTGGAGCCGATGTGCAGGGCGATTTCCTTCACCCGGTCCATGCCGAAACGGCTGAGGTCGATTTGCCCCGACAGCGTGTTGCCGACGGGCACGCCGTCGAGGCAGACGGCCGTGTGGGCGGCGCCGAGGTTGCGGATGCTCACCGTCTTAATGCCCCCCAGCCCGCCGTAGTCGCGTACGCTGACGCCGCCCATCTGTTTCAGCGCTTCGGCGGCATCGCTCACGCCGAGGTTGCGCATGGCCGCGGCGTCGAGGCGCTGTAGCGGTGCCGTGGTGGTCGTAGCCTGACGGCCGGTGGCGGCGGCATGGCTCACGGTTATCTCTCTCAGGGTGCGGGCGGCGGCGGTATCGGGCGGCGTGGTGCCGGCCGTTGCGGCGCTGCCGCTGCGGATGTCGTCAGGCCCGGCTGGCGGGTCGGCCGGCGGGCGGCCGACGGTCTGCATGGCCGGCGACGTCACGGCCCTGGCCGCGTTCACCCTCTGCGGGGCTGTCGCGGCCATGACGAAAACGGCGCACAGGGCAACCGCAAGCATGCCCGTCGTCGACGGGCGCCGTAAAACCTTCATCATGCGATGGATTTTGTCAACGATATTCGGATCCGGACTGCATCCCCTCGCTCGGGGGACGGCGGGCAGGCCGCGCATGGCAGGTCTTCTGGCTTACCCATCGGGCTCCCCTCCGGCCTTCCCGCCTGTTGACGCAGGGCAGTGGCTGTCTCCCCTTGGCCGGTCGGTGGCGGTCGTTCAGGGCCGCGCCGTGCCGGCGCCGGGGAGCGTGAGGGGCGAATCGGGCTTACAGCAGCGGGACTGCGCCGGACTTGCACCGGCTTCCCGTTTTCATCCATGCCCGGTCACGGCATGGAACCATGCGTCTGTGTCAATTCACACCTGCGTCTCCCAGTGTCGGGAAACGCGGTGGCAAAGATAGCGGGTTTTGCGCAGGCGGGCAAGGGCGGCGGGCGGAAAACGGCTTTCGCACCTTTGTTTTTTTGTCGTCTGCGGCATGCCACGGGCAGTGGAATGCGGATGAAATGCGGCGGCGATGTCGGAAGGAGGGGATAAAGGAGGATGCGAAAGGAGCATTATCGTGATTTTTGCCGGAAAAAGATGATTACGATGTTTATTATCATTATCTTTGTGCGGTGAAAGCCCATTCATGCTATGCCATTGGTCAACGGGCCGGGCAAGGTCTCTGCGCCAGGTGTTCGCCGCCGTGGGTCGATAGCTACGGTCGGGCTTTTGAATTTCTAATGCGATTGTCTTATGTCCAGATATATTCCTCCGTTTACCGTCAGTCCGAAGGCTATCCGCCTGATTGCCGATATCGCCGCGCAAATCGAGCGGTATGCGATCCGGATGGAACAGAAAGATGCCTTGCTGTTGCGCAAGGCCAATCGGATAAAGACGATTCACGGTTCGCTGGCGATAGAGGGCAACCGCTTGTCGGAGGATATGGTGGCGGCCATCGTCAACGGTCGGCGGGTAGTGGCTCCGGAGCGTGAAATACGGGAAGTGAGGAATGCTGTTGCCACGTATGACATTTATGAAACGCTGAATCCCTTTTCCCAGCGGGACTTGTTGAGGGCTCATGGCCGGATGATGGAGGCGCTTGCGGAAGATGCGGGAATGTATCGGCGGGGCGGTGTCGGGGTGTTTGCGGCAGAAAGTCTTGTTCACATGGCGCCTCCGGCCGACAGAGTACCGGCATTGATGGACGATTTGTTCGATTGGCTGAAAAGCTCGGAAGACCACTTGCTGATTCGCAGTTGCGTGTTTCATTATGAATTTGAGTTCATCCATCCTTTCAGCGACGGCAACGGACGCATGGGGAGACTCTGGCAATCTCTTATTTTAGGCAGGCTACATCCGCTTTTTGCCCATCTTCCTGTGGAAAATATGGTCTTTTTCAATCCGCAGGCCTATTACGATGCCATTGCGAGGAGTTCTGATATAGGCGATTGCCGTCCGTTCATCGACTACATGCTTGAAGAGATACTGGAAACCCTGAAAAGAAAGCAGGGAGAGAGGTCGGCGGATGTCGGTACAAATGTCGGTATAAATGTCGGTGCAAAAGAGCGGACGGCATTGGAGGCCATCCGCCGGCAACCGACAATTACGGCAAGGCAACTGGCTGAGCAGCTGAATGTTTCGCAACGTCAGGCAGAGCGTATCTTCGCTTCGTTGAGCGAGAAGGGAGTTATTGCCCGTGTCGGTGCAAAAAAAGGCGGTTTCTGGCAAATCGCCGACAGATGATTGCCGGCGTTTGCCGGAGACCGGCGCCGGCGGTTTATAGGCTCGTGGCGGCGGAAAATGTTCAGGATTCTTTTTCGATGCTTTCCTTTTGCGTCTTGCGGCCGATCATGATGTTGCGGCAGTAGGCCACCAGGCCGAACGACTGGCCGAGCATCAGGATGTAGTCGGTGCGCCAGACGCCGTAGGAGACGATGAGCAGCGACCCCAGGAGGCTGATGTACCAGAAGGTGGCGGGAAGCAGCGACTCGTGGCGGCGGCGTGAGTAATACCATTGATAGACAAAGCGCAGGGTGAAGATCACTTGCCCGAGCGAGCCCCAGATCACGGCCCAGAGCGGGATCGCATCGTTGCGCAGAAAGCTGTCGAGGAAGTGCGGAACGTCGTCCAGCACCAGCGCGACGGCCACCAGCGGCAGCAGGGCCTGCACGGGGGCGACGAAGCGGGGCAGGCGGGCGTAAAGCCCCTTGGCCTTCAGGTTCCACATATATACGTAGTAGGAAATGAACTGTCCGAGGATGATGGAGAAGTCGTCACGCAGCCATCCGTAGACAAAAAACAGGATGGAACCGGCAATGCTGAAGATCCAGAACAGCGCGGGCGAGACGACGCGGTGCGACCGTTCCGACTGAATCCATTGCACGAGGATGCGGGACGAGAAAAACGCCTGGGCCAGCAGGCCGATGGTGAAGATGAGGATCGGGTTGTGCATGACTGTTTCTGTATCGATATTGCGGGCCGGCTTTCAGGGTCCGGCCGGCGGAGTCAGTAGAGGATGAGGGTGTAGGGCCCCGACGTCCAGCGGCAGCGCCCTTTCAGCGCCGGGTCGGCCGGGTCGATTTTGGCGGTGCGGGTCATCAGCAGGGTGCGGGCAGGCAGGCCGGCCCCGATTTCTTCGTCGGTGACCAGTGCGGCAGGGCGGCCGAGGTAGACGTCCATGCCCGAGGTGCGCCGCATGTTGTAGACGCGGAAGTCGGTGGCGCCGTGCTTCTGCGCTATCTCCGTTGCCTGGCGGCACAGGGTTCCGTAGCCCATGTAGACATTGAGCCGGGGCAGGGCGAAACCGCCGGTGAAGAGGGCGAGAAGCAGGCCTGCGCTGATGGCCACGATGCCGCCGTTCAGTTGCTTCCGGCCGTAGAGCTGCCACAGCGCGGCGATGCCGCCCGCGGTAAGCAGTGCGGCGGCAACGTAGCAGGGCCACTGGCCGAGCCAGGCCGTGGCGTCGCGCCGCGCCAGCACGGCAAGGGCAGGCAGGGCGAGGGTGAGGAGCGCGGCGGGCAGGGCAAGCGCAAATGCCGTCCAGCGGTTCAGCCCGTAGCGGCTCAGCTGCATGAGTGCCAGGTAGGTGATGAACGGATAGACGGGCAGCAGGTAGACGTCGAGCTTCGAGCTGATGCACGAGAGCATGACGAGGGTGGTCACCACGACGGTGAGGAAGAAATGTTGCAGCTCGGTGTGATAGCGGCGGCCGATGGCCGAAACCAGCACGGTGCCGAGCAGCAGCAGGGCCCAGGGCATCATCATATACCACACGGTGACCAGGTAATAGTAGAACGGTTGCTGGTGGCGGAAGGAGCTGACCGCCCTGTCGACCGTCTGATGGAACAGCAGGTTGTCAAGATAGGCGTTGCCGCCCTCCAGCCAGACGCCGCCGAACCACAGCAGGCAGCCGCCGAGCAACACTGTCCATGTCGGCCAGCCCCAGTAGCGGCCCATGTGGTGCAGTCTGCCCGTGACGAGCAGGAAGACGACGCTGCTCAGCAACGGCACGAGCAGCCCCACGGGGCCTTTGGTAAAGAGCGCCAGGAAGACGTACAGCCCCAGCAGCCAGCGGCGGCCTCCGGGCCTCCGGCGGTCGCCGAGCATGGTGTAGAAAGTGCGTAAGGCAAGGACGATGAACATGCACATCAGCATGTCCATCCGCAGAACGAACGACATGGCCAGAAACAGCCCCGCCGTGAGCATCATCCACCGTCCGGTATTGCGGTAGGCGGGATGGACTTCCCGTATCGTCCAGTTGCTCATCACCGAAGCGGTGACGAGAGCGGGCACCAACGAAAAGAGCGACAGCAGCCACATGTAGTGTCCCCCCAGCAGCCGGCGTGACAGCATGAAAAGCCAGAAGTAGAGCGGCGGCTTGTCGGCATAAGGCTCTCCCTGATGCGAGAACGTGAAGAAGGTGCCGTTGCGCAGCGCTTCGTCGACGATGCTGAGGTAGCGCAGCTCATTGCTCGGCGTGAAATCGCGCAGGATGATGAGCGGCAGCAGCGCCAGCGGCAGCAGCCAGTAGGGCGAGGGGGTATGTTTCATGAGTGTGGCGGGTTGAGGGCGGGCGGTCAGGCGAGATTGCCGCCTGCGGTGTTATAGCGGATGTAGCGGTGCTTCATCCAGCGGTAGGCGAAGCAGTCCTTGAACGGCGAGACGAGGCGGTTCCAGAGATGGTATTTGGAAACGCCCGCCGTGCGCGGGAAATGACGCACCGGCATCTCCTTGAAGCGTCCGCCCTCCTGCAGCAGTATCAGTGCGGGCAGGAAACGGTGCATGCCGGTGAAGAACGGGATGCGTTTTGCATAGTCGGTGCGCAGGACTTTGAGCGGACAGCCCGTATCTGTCGCCCCGTCGCCCGTCATCATGCGCCGGAAGCCGTTGGCTATCTTCGACTGCAGGCGCTTGAAGCCCGAATCCTTACGTGCCGCCCGTATCCCCATCACCAGCGGGTATTCTGCGGCATGCGGCAGCAGTAGATTGAAGTCTTCGGGCGTCGTCTGCAAGTCGGCGTCGATATAGCCGACGTAGGTCGATTCGGCCAGGTCGATGCCGGCCTTCATGGCGGCGCTGAGACCGCTGTTGCGGGTCAGCGAGGTGTAGAAGAAATGGGGGTTGCGGGCGCAGGCCTCCTCGATGAGCGGCAGGCTGCGGTCCGTAGAGCCGTCGTTGATGAAAAGAACGCAGGCCGGAGCCTCGCAACACTGGGGCAGGTAGCGTGAAAACTCCTCCTCCAGGCGATGGATGTTGCCCTCTTCGTTATAGACGGGGACGACGATCGTGAAACGGTATTGTGCTGTCTTGTTCATTGCTTGTTGAAGACTTTTTGCGTTAAGTCGGCTGCAAATGTAACATTAATTTATAAAAGCGCCGGTCTGCCGCGGGCTTTTTTTACCGAAATTTTGTAATTGCCCGCACTTTGTTTTAACTTCGCGGCCGTAATTGAAATTTTTGTCGCCGAAATGGATAAGAAATCTTTTGTCACCCGCCTGTTTAACGACATTGCGCCCACCTATGACCGTATCAACCACCTGTTGTCGCTCAACATCGACCGCTCGTGGCGCCGCTGTGCCATAGCCGAGGCTGCAAAGGTGCATCCCGGGCTGGCGCTCGACGTGGCTTGCGGCACGGGCGACTTTTCGATGCAGATCGCCCGCCAGACGGGCGCCGCAGTCATCGGGGCCGACATTTCGGCCGAGATGCTGAAGATCGGGCGCGAAAAGATTGCCGCCGCCGGGCTGGCCGGTGCGGCCGGCGATGAGGCGTTCAGGGCCGGCGGCGAACCCGGCAGGATCGTCCTTGAAGAGGGCGACTGCGAAAATCTCTCCTTCGGCGACGATACGTTCGACGTGGTCTGCTGCGCCTTCGGCGTGCGCAACTTCCAGCATGTCGAAGCCGGTCTGCGCGAGATGCTGCGTGTCGTCCGCCCTGGCGGTCGCGTCGTCATCCTGGAGCTTTCTGTTCCTTCGGGGCGGTTGCTGCGTTGGCTCTACAAGGGCTATTTCATGCACATCCTGCCCCGCATCGGCGGCATGATTTCGGGCAACTATGAGGCCTATACCTACCTGCCGCGGTCGGTCATGAACTTCCCCGCACCGCCGGTTTTCATGGAGATGCTGCACGCGGCCGGTTTCCGTCAGGTGAGTCACAAGGCGCTGACGTTCGGGCTGGCGCGCATCTATTGTGGCGACAAGCCGCTGCGGTGAACCTCCGGCGGCCTGCGGTTGTTCCGCTTTGAGAAACTTCAACCGACCTGCTATGATGCAACAAATCCATCTTTACCCGACCCCTGTGGGGGCCATGGAGGGGCTGACCGCTTGTCTGCGCGCCGCCATGGCGGCCACGCCCGACCCTGTTTTCAACCTCGTGCTTTCGGGCGGCGGCACGGCACCGGCGTTGTTCGACTATTGGACGGCGGGCGGCGGCCGAGGCATCGACTGGGAGCGTGTCGGCCTCTTCTGGGCCGACGAGCGGTGTGTCAGTGCCACGCATCCCGACAGCAACTACGGCGCTGCATGGACGCATCTGCTGAGCCGCCTGCCCATCAATCCCATCCGCATATTCCGCATCCGCGGCGAGGCCGACGCGGCGGCCGAGGCTGCACGCTATGCCGCCATACTGGAGCAGCGGCGGCTGCATTTCGCCCTGTTGGGGGTGGGCGCCGATGGCCATACGGCCTCTCTCTTTCCGGCCCAGTATCAGCTGTGGCGCCCCGACATGCACAAGTCGCTCTGTCTGGCGGTCAGGCATCCGCAGACGGGGCAATGCCGCGTCACGATGGGCGTGGGGGCATTGTGCCGGTGCGACCGTGTGGCCTATCTGGTCACCGGCGGGAGCAAGAAAACCGTAATGGGAGAATTGGCCGCCGATGCGGTGGCCGTGGCCTCGTGGCCGTCACGCTATATCCGGCCCCGCGAGGCGGCACCGGTTTTTTTCGTCGGCTATTGAGCGGACCGGCGGGGTCGGGTGCGGGTCAGGGGCAGGAGGGTGACGGGTCGGCGGTGTGGCGGATGTGCAGCACGCGGTGGGTGAACGGTTCGACGCGGAATTCTTCCGACATCCGCAGGCCGGAAACCCATGCGATGCGGCCGGTGGCGTCGGTCACCACCCAGGCCTGTTCTTTCTCTATCGGCGAGAGGTGGGCATCGGAGAAGAGGTCGGAGACCAATTTGTAGCCCTTCATGCCCAGCGGGCGTATGCGGTCGCCCTTCTGCCAGTGGCGGAAGTGCAGCGGATAGATCAGCTTCTGGAGGTCGAAGCAGGCGGATTCCCTGTCGGGATTGTAGAGGCGGGCGGAGGCGCGGTCGCCGATGGTGATGCTGAAGTAGCGGGACATCGGGTTGTGGCCGCTGCCGGGCATCCAGTCGAACGGGGTGCCGCCCGGTCCTTGGGCGCTGGTGAGCAGCAGTTGGTCTTCGGTGATGCAGAGGTAGATCTCGTCGGTACGGAAAATGCGGTTCTTGGTGTTTCTGTCGATGGCAGACAGAATGTCGGGAATCAGCCCCTCCGGGCGTCTCATGTATGCCTTCAGGAATTCGTAGAGAACGCCTTTCGTGAGGGCGTCGAGATCGAAAGTGGAGCGGTTGAGCGTCCTGATTGAGACGCCGTCATGGTCGATGTAGCCCAGCTCTTCATCGAGCGCGATGTTGAGGCCCAGCGATGCCAGATATTCCGTGTCGGCGAGATTGCATATCGATTTGATGATGCCCTTCCTTGCGTTGGGATTGATCTGCTCCATGAGCGGCAGCAGGAGGTTGCGGATCTTGTTGCGGGTGTAATCGTTCTGCAGATTGGTGCTGTCGGTGACATAGTCGAGCCGGTTCTCTTTCAGATAGTCGAGGATTTCCTGGTGCGACAGGCACAGCAAGGGTCGGGCGATCCAACCGTTTCGTGAGGGAATGCCCAGCAGGCCCTTGATGCCGGTTCCCCGCATCAGGTGGAACAGCATCGTCTCTATCGCATCGTCCTGATGATGGCCGACACAGAGCCTGACCGCCTTTTCGCCGTCGTCCATGATGCTATCGTAGGGGGCCCGATACTCTTCTTCCCACCAGCTGTAGCGCAGTTCGCGGCACAATGTTTCTACCGATTGGGGTGACAGGCGCAGTTCGCTTTCCGTATCGAAACAGACGGTGCGCAGCGGCAGGCCGAGGCGGCGGGCATAGGCGGCGCAGAAGTCGGCGTCGCGGTCGGACTCTTCTCCGCGCAGGCCGAAGTGACAGTGGGTCAGCCGGAGGTCATAGCCAAGGCGTTGCAGGATGTGGGTGAGGGCGACCGAATCGGCTCCGCCGCTCAGGCCGACCACGACGGTAAAGCCCTTGGCCGAGGGTGGAGGCAGCAGGTGGTTACGCCGGATGAATGTACTGACGCGTTTGATGATATTAATTGTAAGATCGCTCATTAATGTAAGGATTAGTGATGAATATGCGGCGAATTTAAAAAAAAAATGGCAAACATTTTCATCTTTATCTGTTTTTTTCTTAAATTCGCCGCCGAAAACGAGATTTAGGCAACATCATGTTAGAAAAAATACAGCAATTGGCGGCCGAGGTCGACCTTCTGTCGGCAACGTCGGCCGAAGAGATCGAGGCGCTGCGCATCAAATATCTCAGCAAGAAGGGCATCATCCCCGCCCTTATGGCCGATTTCCGCAACGTGCCTGCAGAAAGCAAGCGCGAGGTGGGGCAGGCCATCAACGCGCTTAAGGACAAGGCCACGGAGAAGATCAACGGCCTCAAGGAACAGTTTGCGGCACAGGATCATGTCGACGACAGCATCGACCTGACCCGCACGCCCTATCCGCAGGGCGTCGGCACCCGCCATCCGCTCAGCATCGTGCGGCAGGAGATCGTCGACATCTTCGCCCGTCTGGGCTTTTCGGTAGCCGAGGGGCCTGAGGTGGAGGATGACTGGCACGTCTTCGGCGCGCTGAACTTTGCCGACGACCATCCGGCACGCGACATGCAGGATACCTTCTTCATCAACCGCCGGCCGGACGTCCTGCTTCGCACTCACACCTCTTCGGTGCAGGTGCGTGTCATGGACAGGCAGCAGCCCCCGATCCGCGTCATCTGCCCGGGCCGTGTCTACCGCAACGAGGCCATCTCCGCCCGTGCGCATTGCTTCTTCCATCAGGTGGAGGGTCTTTACATCGACAAGAATGTCTCTTTCGCCGACCTTAAGCAGGTGCTCCTGCTGTTTGCCAAAGAGATGTTCGGCGAGGATACTCGTATCCGCCTGCGCCCGTCCTACTTCCCCTTCACCGAACCGAGCGCCGAAATGGACGTGAGCTGCACCCTTTGCAAGGGCAAGGGTTGCGCCATGTGCAAAGGCTCCGGCTGGCTGGAGATTCTGGGTTGCGGCATGGTGGATCCGAATGTGCTGGAGGCCTGCGGTATCGACAGCAAGGTCTACACCGGCTACGCCTTCGGCATGGGCATCGAGCGCATTGCCAACCTCAAGTACCGCGTCAAGGACTTGCGCCTCTTCAGTGAAAACGACCAGCGTTTCCTCAACGAGTTTGAGGCGGCGCACAACTGATACCGCTGTCTATGGAACGTGTAGAAAGTTTTCAGCTCGACCACCGCAAGGTGCGTGCCCCTTACGTGCGCCGCTGTTGCGTGATGCAGGGTGAAAAGGGCGACCGGGTCTCCAAGTTCGACCTGCGCTTCCTCCAGCCCAACGCCGAGGCCTTCGGTACGGCGGCCATGCACGGCCTGGAGCATCTGCTGGCCCATGAATTGCGTGCCGATCTGGCCGGGGTCATCGACCTCAGTCCCATGGGCTGCCGCACGGGCTTCTATCTCACCCTCTGGGGCGAGCGCGAGGCCGCCGAGGTGCGCGACGCCCTGACGGCAGCTCTGAACCGCGTGCTGGAGGCCACCGAAATGCCTGCCGCCAACGCCGTGCAGTGTGGCAACTACCGCGACCTGTCGCTCTTCGGCGCCAAGGAATATGCGCGCGAGGCCCTGCAACGGGGTTTTTCGCTCGACATCTATGGCACCGGAACGTTATGAAGAGACTTATTATCATCTACTCAATATTGACTTATTCTATCCTTCTGTCCTCGACGCGAGTCGCGGGCAGTTTTTTTGTCCATGCCCAGACGTTGCAGCGCGGCTTCGTCGTCGGCGGCGCGGTGCCGCGGCGGCAGGGCGTCGGCCTGTGGCCGCTGGTGCAGCGGGGCGGCATGTATAGGCGGGGCGACAGCTATCTGCTTCTGCCCGACGGGCTGGGCGAGCTGGTGACGATGAACTTTGTCGACGGTTTCAGCCTCGGACCGCACTTCACCGCCGGGCGGATCCTGCCCGGCGGGGCGCGGGTGGAGGCCGAGCCGACGCTGCGCTACGCCTTCGGCCGGCGGGTGTGGCAGGGCGGCGGCGCGCTGCGCTATATCCTGCCGCCCGAACGGCAGACATGGTTCGGCGTCTCGGCCGGCCGCCATTCGCGCAACTTCGACCCCGATCCGCGTCTTTCCGCTTCGCAGGCCGGCATGGCCATGAGCCTTTTCGGATGGGATCACCAGAAGTTTTTCGACCTCACGCACGCCGGGCTGACCGCTTCCGGCCCTGTTGCCGACCCCCTGCTTCTGACCGCCTCGTGGCAATGGCAGCGCCGCAGCCGGCTCGACAACCACCGTCGCCGCAGTCTCTTCGGCCGGCGTGCCGGCGCCAACATCCCCGCCACCTACCGCCATCACGGCGGCGGGGACTGGGAGGCCGACCCCGTGTTGAACTTCGGGCGGCATGAGACCTTCATCTACAGTCTGCGCTTCGACTATACGCGGGGTGCCGGCGTGCTGGTGGTCGACGACATGACGGCACGCACCCTCTCGATGTATCCCACCTGGACGCTTGCCCTCGAGCTCTCCACCCTCCCCACGTTCAACCCTGCCGCCCGCGGCTGGGTGCGCTACGAGCGGGTGGAGGCGGGAGTGAAACAGACCATCGACCGCGCCCCGTGTCATTGGCGTTACGAGGCCTCGGCCGGGTTCTTTCCCGATCGTCACGGCATGATGTTGGCCGACTTCCGCCATTTCGACGCTTCGGGCTTCGCCTGGCAGGCCACCGACGGGCTGACCTGGTTTTCGCTGCTCGACGATTACGAACTCTCGACCGATCGTTGGTGGATCGAGGCCCACGGCGAGCTGCTTCACGAACGGCTGTGGCTCTCGCGGATGGCGCGTGTCGACGGCCTGGGCGAGTATCTGCAGGCGCATTTTCTCCAGGTGCCCTGGCGCGCCCCGCACATCGAATTCTCGTATGGCGTGGCGATGGGGCAGTGGATGCGCATCGGTTGCTCGGTCGGCTTCGACGGCGCACACTATGACGGCGTAGCTTTCAACCTGATTTTATCGGCCGCCGATCGATAGGGCGGTGCCCGACGGGGCGCGGCGGGCGGCACAGCGGCACTCTGCGGCCGTCGCTGTGCCGGCGAAGCGGTCGCGGAGTGCCCCGATGGCCGGCGCCACCGCCTCCGAAGCTGTGCCCACGGGCGTTGTGACACCCGCCGATGTGCCGAAAAGCAGGCAAAGCATGCTTTTCGGGCGAAAAAAAATAAATATGTACATAAAAGTGATCGGTCGATCGTTTTTTTTATCGATCAATCGATCACTTTTCGCGCATGAAAATATTTATTAGGGGTAAAAAGCATGCTTTGCCTGCTTTTGCCTGCTTTTTGGGCCGAATTCAGGGTCGA